>NZ_JBFUMS010000003.1:0-463861 GCF_054049255.1 Roseateles sp. P5_E4
GACACAAGCAGTCCCTGCGGACTGCTTGTGCCTACGGAAGGCCATGGGCCTCTGGCCCATGGCAGGCCCAGCGCTCGGCCCGCAATACCAGTATCGAACGGGCAGCGGAATGAAAAAGGGCCTGGTTCGCACCAGGCCCTTTTCATTTAGAGATCCCCAACGATCAGCGCTTGGCTGAACGCGACTGGATGACCCACAGGCGCGCCAGGTCAGCGGCGCCTTCATTGCCCTTGACCGATTTCCAGGCCGCCTGTGCCTTGGCGCTTTCGCCGGCCAGCTGGTGGGCCAGGCCGAGGTAGAGCTTGGCGTCTTCGGGGCGCTTCAGATCGCCCTTGGCGATACCTTGTTCGATCTGCTCGACGCCCTTCTTGGCGTTGCCGCCAAAGGCATTGGCCAGCCCCAGCTTGACGAACTCGTTGCCATCCTTGGCATCCGCGGCAGCCTTCTCGTTGGCCGCTGCAGCGGCCTTGGCTTCGCCGATTTTCTTGACCATCAGGTCGGCCAGGCGCTTGTGGCGGGCGCCTTCGGCTCCCTGCCCCAGAACGCCCGCAGCCATGCCCTTGTCGACGACCTGCTTGCCCTCTTCCGGATAGCCTGCTTGAGCGGCCAGCTGGGCCATCTCCATGTAGTCCTCGGCACCGCGCGACATGTTGCCCGTGACCAGGCGCAGGCGATAAAGATCCAGCGCGTAGCGGCTGCTGTCGAAGCTCTTCTTCTGCGGCAGGCCGCCCAGGATCTGGGCCCACAGTTTGGGATCCGGATAGAAGTTCAGCAGCTTCTCGGTCGCCACGGATTCCGCGTTGCCGTCGCCCTTCTTCTGGGCCGCGAACAGCAGCAGGTTGAGCTTGTCCTTGGGTGGCGCACGGCCCGCACGCTCGTCGGCAGCGATTTCGTCCAGCGTGTCCTTGATGGTCGATGTCATGTCGCCGGACAGGAACTGCGCGTTCTGCTGCACCTGCTTCATGGTCGGGCTGTTGCCGCCTTCCTTGAAGTAGCGCTGCGCCCAGGTCAGGGCCTTGCCGTTGTCGCGGTTGCGCAGATAGGTGCCAGCGATGGCCTCCATGTACTGCAGCTGCTGGGCCTGGCCCAGCTTGCCCGCGCCTTTGAGCACGTCAAAGGAGCGCGCCATCGTGTCGGGATCGTTGGCGCCCATCGCGGCGGAGAAACGCACACCTTCGATGGCGTTGGTTTCGCCGGCGGTGCGTCCACCCACGGCTTCGGCATCGCGCAGCTTGCCCAGCGCTTCCTTGTACTTGCCGGCCTTGACCAACTTGCTGGCCTCGGTCAGCGGCGTGCCGACTTCCTTGCGCACGCTGTCCTGGGCGGCCGCCTGGCTGAAGCCGAACTCCGCGCCGGGCGCGCCGTTCAGGGTCAGGGCCAGGGCGCCAACGGCGACGGCCACCATGGTTTTCAGAGTCTTCAACTTGCTCTCCTGCAAAGCAAAAACGCGCCGCCCTTTCGGGCAGCGCGCATCACAGTATCGTGGTCAGCGGTCCCGCAGACGTCACTTGACGAATTGCTCGTTACCAACCATGCCCATCTTCTTGACGCTGTTACGCTGGGCCGAGGCCATTACCGCCGCAACGACGCCGTAGTCCACCAGCTTGTTCGGCTTGATATGGATTTCAGGCTGATCGCTGATCGGCATCGCGCCGATTTCCTGCATCTTGGCGTCGACTGCGTCCTTGCTGTTCGCCAGCGCAGCTTCATCCCAGTAGACAGTGCCGTCGAAGTCGATCATGACGGTGTGCACGACCGGGTCTTGCTGAGGCGGCGTCGTGCTCGGCGGTGGCATGTCCAGGTTGACCGTATGCAGCTGGATGGGGATGGTGATGATGAGCATCACCAGCAGCACCAGCATCACGTCAATCAGCGGCGTCGTGTTGACGTCCATCATGACTTCGGGGTCACCATCTCCCGACGAACTTCCGACATTCATTCCCATGTTTGACTCCTGGGATCAGTTGCGAGCCGGCGGCTCGGTGACGAAGTTGACCTTCATGATGCCGGCACGCTGGCTGGCGAAGATCACGCGACCGACCGACTCGTAGCGCGCCTTGTCGTCGCCGCGAATATGGACCTCGGGCTGCGGGTTCTTGACCGACTCCTTGCCGAGGCGCTTGACCAGCTCCTCCATGTCGGGAATCAGCTTGGTACCCCAGTAGACGTCGCCGTCCTTGCTGACCGAGATTTCGATGTTTTCCGGTTTGGTGACGCGAATCTGGTTGGTCTCCTTGGGGAGATTCACCGCGATCGACTGCGTCACCACCGGCACGGTGATGAGGAAGATGATCAACAGCACCAACATCACGTCCACGAGGGGCGTGGTGTTGATGGTCGAGACCACCTCGTCATCGCCGGAAGAGGATCCGACGTTCATGCCCATGGCATTGGCTCCTTTACGAGCGGCTGCTCAGGGATGAATTAGCGCTTGGCGACCGAGCGGTTGCCCATCAGCACGCCGTGCAGATCGCCGGCGAAGGAACGAACCTGGCTCATGACACCCTTGTTGCGGTTCACCAGCCAGTTGTAGCCCAGCACGGCCGGAACGGCGACGACCAGACCGATAGCGGTCATGATCAGCGCGGCGCCCACGGGGCCGGCGACCTTGTCGATGGAAGCCTGGCCAGCCAGACCGATGGCGGTCAGCGCGTTCAGGATGCCCCACACCGTACCGAACAGGCCGATGAAGGGAGCGGTCGAGCCGACGGTCGCCAGGAAGCCCAGGCCGGCGGAGATCTTGGTGTTGACGTCGGCAACGGCGCGGTCGACGTTCATCGTCACCCAGCTGCTGTGGTCGATGTTCTCGGTCAGGGCGCCCTCATGGTGCTCCGAAGCCTCGATGGCGGTGGTGGCGATGTAGCGGAAGGCGCTTTCTTCCTTCAGGCTGCGGATGCCATCGGCCAGGCTGGCCTTCTTGAAGAAGGTGGCGCGGACTTCCTTGGCTTCGGAGGACAGCTTGCTCGTGTCCCACAGGCGCACGACCAGGATGTACCAGGAACCCATGGACATCATGGCCAGGATGAACAGCACGACCTGGTCGACAACGTTGCCATGGGCAACGATGTTGGCCAGACCATAGGGGTTGTCTTGCGGCTTGGAGGCGGCAGCAGCCGGAGCGGCGGCGGCGTCAACCACGGCGGCCGAGGCGGCGTCGGCCGGCTTCTGATCTTGCGCGTGGGCAGGCGAAACGGCCAGGGTCGCGACCATGGCGATGGCGGCAAGGAAGCCGGTGATGCGAGAAATCATGGAGTCAACTCCTAGGAAAAATTCTGTTTTGATGCGGTTCTGAAAGCGCCGGTCTGGCGCCGGGTTCTAAGCAGGTCTCTTAGTCGATCTTGAACTGGAACTCCTGCTCGAACACGTGATCGCCCGGGCATTCGTAGGTGTCACGCAGAGTAGCTTCGATGGCCTGGATCAGGGCGCGCTGCGCCTTGCGATCCACGCCACCACGCTGCGAGGTGATTTCAACGGCTGTGACACGGCCTGCCTTCACGGTGGCGATAGCCTTGTACAGAGCTTCGCCGCTCCAGTTGACCGACGGCATTTCAGGCTTGCCCATCTTGGTGCAGACCATGGCTGCCTTGACGGGGCCCGTGCGAGCAGGCGGAGGCGGTGCAGCGACCACCGGCGGCGGCGCCGGGCGAATGTCGGCGGCTGGCGGTTGAACCTGCGTGGAAACGATGGCCGGGGCCGGCGGCGCGGGTGCGGTCACCTGGAACTCGGGCGGCGGCACGAAAGGCGGAGGCGGCGCCTTGAGATCCGGCGGCGGAGGCACCACCTTCTCTGGCGGCGGCGGCGGTTTGACCTTCTCTTCGATCACCTTGACGTCGATGGGACCGGTGACCTTCTTGACGATATCGCGAGCCAGACCGCTGGCCAGCGCGTAGATGGCCACGACGTGGATCAGGACGACGATGCCGAAGCCCGTGAACCGGGATGCGCCCTGCTTCTCCTGCGCAAAATTCATGCGCGCTCCTTCTTGCAACTACAAATCACAGTCAATGACTCTTCTCGGACAAGCGGCCACCGCCACGGCGAAAGTTGCGCTCCTGCCGTGAACTGGTTCCCGAAGGGCGTGGATTCTAAATCGCGGAAGCAACGATTCCGCCTCGTCGAAAACACGCAGTGCCGCCGGTGTGTAAAGCCTCTTTACACCTGTTCAAGGCAAAAAAAACGCCCGGTGGCAGTAGAGCCGTCGGGCACGCGTTTCATCGCCACGAACCAGGCGCAGCGAGAGACTACACCACCGGCCAAATCTGGCCATGCCGGCATCTTAGCCGTCGCTTTTGTCACGACTTCCTGGGGCTAACCCGGGCAAGCGAAACAGCGCGATTACATGCATCTGGACACAAAAGGCGGACAAAGCCGGAGGGTTCAGGCGAGGCCACCCTTTCAAGCAGCAATCAACCACCCGGTGATGGCGTTGCGTTGGCCCTGGGCAAACGGCGGCACATAGGAGACGAAGTGGGTTTGCGGCACTGCAAACAGCGAGAGTGAATTGAAATGCGGGAAGAAGCTGTCGCTGACGGTGCCGTCGCGCTCGCTGAAGTTCAGCAGACCACCCCAGTCCGGTCGCCATTGCCGCGTCAGGTTGATGACATAGGCCAGGCGTCGGTCTTCGACGTCAACGTGATCGTCGTGGGCGAGCAGGAAGCTCCCCGGGGCATACATCGTCGCCTGGGCGTACACGCGGTTGACCTCCCGCACGCCGGTGATGTCGCGCATCACGTTCAGAAAGTTCTCATCGGCCATCCAGCGTATGAAACGTGCCAGTAGCCCGGTTTCGCCGCGATTCATTGCATCCGCGAGGGATTCAGTAAAAAAGGAGAACTGAAATTGGCGGCGGGCGACTTCCATGATGCCGTTGCTCAGATGGCTTCGCTGGTTTTCACCGAGCCCGCGCAGTTGCTCGCCCGTCAGCCGACGGTCGCCCTCAGCGTCGCGATAGCACAAGCTCCAGTCGATAGCTTCGACGGCGCGAGCCAAGGCATCGGCGACATCCGGTTTGAAGAAATCGCGGATCAGTAGGCGGCGGTCACGGCCGAACTGCGCAGTGAGCTGGTTCAGGTCGAGAGCCGGATTGATGTAGTCCATGGAAAGGTTGAACGTCAATAAAAAAGCAGGCCCGAAGGCCTGCTGGATTCTGTTCGATCGATGCGGATCAGAACTTGTAGTTGGCGCGCACGTAGAAGCTGCGACCCTTGACGTCGGCGTAGGTCGGGTCGAAACCGACCTGGAAATAGTCTTCCTGGACCGTCGTCGGCGGCTTTTTGTCGAGCAGGTTCAAGACGCCGGCTGTAAGGACCAGGTTCTTCACGCCCTTGTATTGGCCCTGCAGGCTCCACAGGTCGTACTTGGGCACGTGACGCACCTCGTCGTAGTCGCGATAGCCGCTTTGACGGAAGTAGCGAACGCCGCCTGCCCAGGCGTCGGTGTCCCAGTCGAGGCTGACGTTTTGCTTGACTCGCACCACCGGGCCACCCCGCAGGTACTTGCCCAAGGTGTCTTCAACATCACCCGTCACGACATTGGTTTCGCTACTCTTGGTGACGATAGTCGCTTCCCAGCTCGGTGTGAGGCTGCCCATCGCGGTGCGAATGCGGTACTTGGCCGAGAGGTCGAAGCCCGAGACCTTGGCCTGGCCGACGTTCTCCAGCGAAGCCTCGACGTGGTCGAGATAGCCCTGGGCGTTCTTGACCAAACGGCTGGAGTAGACCGAGGTGCTGGTCGTAGCGCCGGTCTGGTGGGAGAACCAGTCCTTCAGGATGTCGTCGCCGCTGAGTGCCTTGATGCCGTCCGTGATCTTGATGTCGAAGTAACCCACTTCCATCGACAGATCCTTGATCGGCTCAAAGACCATGCCGATCGTGGCGGTCTTGGACTTCTCAGGCTTGAGGTTGCGGTTGCTGTTGTTGATCACCGTCAGCTGCGTGTCGCAGTAGTTGGGATCGGGGAACTGCGCGCAGCCCTTGAGGGTGTTGTAGTACGGATCGGTGAAATTGCCGCCCGTGTTGGTGCCGGCCGAAGGTGCATACAGGTTGTCCAGCGCGGGAGCGCGGAAGCCCTTGCCCACCGAGGCACGCACCAGCAGTTCCTTCATCGGCGTCCAGCGCAGGCTGAACTTGGGGCTGGTGGACGACAGATTGGGCGAGCTGAAGGAACCATCACGCGACTCACCCTTGGCGCCGCTGTAGCGGTCGCCACGAACGGCAGCATTCAGTTCCAAGTTCTTGATGACCGGCAGGTTCAGCTCGGCGTAGATGCCCGTGGTCTTGCGTTCGCCACGCACCTTACCGGCGTTGCCCGAACCACCCACGATGTCGCCGGAGCCGGCGATTTCGGAGTAGCCGTCCAGATACTCTTCCTTGCGGATGTCCAGACCCGCGGCGATGGCGGCGTTACCGCCGGCCATCGCGAACAGTTCGCGCGTTGCGGACAGGTCGAAGGCATTCAACGTCGTCTTGGAGGCGCGGTTGTTGCCGTGCAGTTCGGCTTCCTTCAGCAAGGCCAAACCGACCGCGTCGTTCGGGCCAAAGGGATTCACGTTGCCGGTTTTGAGCACGCGCACCAGTTGCGTGTCAGAGAAATTCCCAGTCAGGAAGTCTTCGCTGGCCTTGGAAGTGGCCTTCATCAGGCCGACCTTGTAATCCCAGCCTGCGAGCTGGCCCTCAGCACCCACGAGGGCGCGGGTCATGCTGTTGGTCACGCTGGTCAGGCGCTGGCCGCCGTCCACCATGCGCCAGGCGATGACGAGGTCACCGCGATAGCCCTTGCTGCTGGACGCGTCCACGGCAGCAGTGGGGTAGTACTTGCCGCCAGCCGGGTACAGGTAGTCGTCGCGGCCCGTGGTGCTCGAAGGCGTTTGCGACGAGCCCAGAATGATCTCGTTCTTGGAGTAGGACAGCTCGGCGAACAGCTGGTGATCGGAACTCAGCTCGGCCGTGCCGCGCACCAGACCGCCGATGCGTGTGGATGCGGGGACGATGTCGATCTTGCTGGTGTAGTCGTAGCGGCAGTTGGCGCCGCCCGGGAAGCTGTCCGGCAGCACACAGGTCGGGAACTTGGCGACACCGGGGATGTAGGCACCCGTCGTGGCGTTGTAGGCGTTGGCCGGGAAGGTGTTGCCCGAAGACTTGACAACGCCGATGTCCGGACGATTGCCGGTCGCGGCGAAATCGCGGTCCGCCGCGCGGATCACGTCGTATTCCTGGAAGCTGAAGGTGCCCAGGATGTTGAACTTGTCCTTGGCCAGGTCGCCAAAGCCGATGCCACCCTGTGCCGAGGCGATCTTGCCGCCGATGCCCTGGGGTTGCTCGTAGCCGGCCGTCACTTCACCGCCGCGGAAATCCTTGCGGGTGATGAAGTTGATGACGCCGCCGATGGCGTCGGAGCCATAGGTCGACGAGGCGCCGTCGCGCAGGATTTCGATGCGCTCGATGGCGGCCAGGGGGATGGCGTTCAGGTCAACGCCGGCGCCGGCGAAAGGGTAGATTGCCAGGCGGCGGCCATTCAGCAGCACCAGGGTGCGCTCGCGGCCCAGGCCGCGCAGCGAGGCGCCGGTCTGGCCGGTGGCGGCGGAGTCGCCGATGGACTCACCGAGGGAGCGGCCACCGCCGTTGTTCGAGCTGAGGCGGTCGACCAGTTCCTGGACATTCGAGGCGCCGGACTTGTCGATGGATTCGCGCGTGACGATGGTCAGCGGCACAGCCGTTTCAGCGTCGATGCGCTTGATGCTGGAGCCAGTGATCTCGATGCGTTCCAGCTTTTGTGCGTCCTGAGCCAGCGCGCTCGTTGCGGCCAAGGCCAGGACGGCGCTGGTGATGATGGATTTTTTGAACATTGACACTCCTGAATGGATGGATGCCCGCCTTTGTGGTGAGGCGGTGCTGGCCCTGGGTAGGGCCGATCCTTGGCCTGAGCGATCAGCTCAGATTTGGGGTGCCGGAAGTTTGTGCGGTCGCAGCATCGCCCCCCTCCCCGTACATGCACCTAGGACCGCGCCAATCGGCGGTAAGCCATTGATACGAAACGGTTTCTCGGAGTTACGAGGCCTAGTGTCAAACCCTAGCCGTTGTCTACGCGCGACGTGATCGAGACCAACCGGGGCACCGCCTTCAGTAAAACTTGCGTAAAGCTTGCAGTTGGCTGTCTGAGTACTTCATCACACCTTCCGCGCTCGACGACGCGGCCCGCTTGCATCACGGCGACCTCATCAGCGATGTACTCGACCACGCCAATGTTGTGCGTGATGAAGAGATAGGCTAGGCCCTGCTCGCGCTGCAGTTCGCGCAGCAGATTGAGGATCTGGGCCTGCACGGAGACGTCCAGCGCCGACGTCGGCTCGTCGCAGACGATCAGCCTGGGCTCGACCGCCAGCGCGCGGGCGATGGCGATGCGCTGGCGCTGGCCGCCGGAGAACTCGTGGGGCCAGCGCTGCAGGGCGTCGCGGCGCAGGCCGACCTGGTCGACCAGGGTGTGCAGGCGCTCGCGGCGGGCGGTGGCGTCGAGGTCGGGGCGCAGCGCGATCAAGCCCTCCTCCAGCACGTCGGCGACGCGCATGCGCGGGTTCAGCGACGCGAACGGGTCCTGGAAGATGATCTGGATGTGGCGCCGAGCCTGCTGCAGTGCAGTGCCGGCCAGCCTGAACAGGTCCTGGCCTTCGAAGAGAGCCTGGCCGCTGATGCTGGCCTGTCGGCGCAGCAGTTGCACGATGGCCTTGCCCGAGGTCGTCTTGCCGCAACCGGATTCGCCGACCAGGGCCAGCGTGCGGCCGGCATGGAGTTGGAAGCTGATGCCGTCCACCGCGTTGAAATAGCGCGGGCCGCGGTGAAAGAGCGGCGCCTTCAGCGCGAAGCGCACGCACAGGTCGCGCACGTCCAGCAGCGGCTCGCCCTGCCCCGGCGCCGCTGCCATCAACACCCTGGCGACCGCAGGCTCTCGCGGCAAGGCCTCGCCCGGCTGGCTGTAGAGCAGGCAGCGCACCTGGTGCTGCGGGCCTTCTTCGGCCAGCGCCGGTGCGGTGGTTGCGCAGTGGCTCATGGCCTTGTCGCAACGCGGCGCAAAGCGGCAACCGGCGAATGCCATCCACAGCGGCGGCACCGTGCCGGCGATGGCCGCCAGCGGCTCGCCGCGCCGGGCAGCACCGGGCAAAGCCTGCAGCAGCAACCGGGCATAGGGGTGCTTGGGCGCCGCGAAGAACTCGGCGGCTGGCGCCACCTCGATGATCTGGCCCGCATACATCAGCGCCACTCGGTGGGCCATGCCGCTGACGACGGCCAGGTCATGGGTGATCAGCAGCACGCCGAGCTGGCGCTCGCGCTGCAGGTCGCGGATCAGGTCGAGGATCTGCGCCTGGATGGTCACGTCCAGCGCCGTCGTCGGCTCGTCGGCGATCAGGTACTCCGGCTCGGCCGCCAGCGCAATGGCGATCATCACGCGCTGCTTCTGGCCGCCCGACAGGCGGAACGGGTAGTCGTCGATGCGGCGTTGCGGCTCTGGGATGCCAACGCGCGCCAGCCAGTCGATGGCCTTGGCACGCGCCGCGGTGCCGCGCAGCGGCGTATGGGCTTCGATAGCCTCGACGATCTGGTCACCCACGCGCATGACCGGGTTCAGGCTGGTCGAGGGCTCCTGGAAGATCATCGACACCCGGCCGCCGCGCACCTCGCGCATGCGGCTCTCGGGCAGCGCCAGCAGGTCCTGCCCGTCCAGGCGCACGGCACCACCGGCGATGCGGCCGTTCTCGGGCAGCAGGCGCATCAACGCCAGCGCCGTCATGCTCTTGCCGCAGCCGCTCTCGCCGACCAGCGCAAAGGTCTCGCCGCGGGTCAGCGCGAGATGCAGGCCGTCGATGGCACGCACGAGGCCCGCGTCGGCATCCAGTTGAACCCGCAGGTCGTCGATCTCAAGCATCGGCGACCCCCTTGCGCTGGAAGACACGCGGCCGGGTGGAGCGGGCCTTGGGATCGAAAGCGTCGCGCACGCCATCGGCAAACAGATTGGCCGCCAACACCAGGCCAACCATGAAACCGAAGGCCGCCGCGAAACTCCACCAGACCACCGGGTCGCGCGACATCTCGGCGCGGGCCAGGTTGATCATGCTGCCGAAGCTGTTCATGACCGGGTCGACGCCGACGCCGACATAGGTCAGCACGGCTTCGTACAGGATGAGTTCGGAGAAGCTCAGCACGACCGTGATCAGCACCAGGTGCATGACGTTGGGCACGATGTGGCGGGCCATGATCGCCAAGTCGCCAACGCCGAAGGCCGTCGCCGCCTGCACGTAGTCAAGCTCGCGCAGCTTCAAGGTCTCGGCGCGCACAAGGCGGCACAGGCCGGCCCAGCCGGTCAGGCCGAGGATGAGGCAGAGCATCAGCATCTTCAGGTCCGAGCGCTCGGCGGCCGTCTCGAAGAGCTCGGGGTTCTTGTCCAGAAAGACCTGGACCATCAGCACGCAGGCGGCGATCAGCAGCACATTGGGCACCGAGCTCAGCATCGTGTAGAGGTACTGGATGGCCTCGTCGACCCAGCCCTTGTAGTAGCCGGCCAGCACGCCGAGCAGCAGCGCGATGGGCAGTGTGGCCAGCGTAGCCAGCGCGCCAATGACGAAGGCGGTGCGCACACTCTTGAGGGCTTGCACGAGCACGTCGTTGCCGGTGCGGTCGGTGCCGAAGACGTGGTAGTGCGGCATCAGCGCGATGACGGGCCCGGCCAGCAGCGCGATGACGGCCAGCATGATCAGCATGGCACGCAGCGGGTAGTAGGTGCGGTCGGCAGCGAGATCGGCCAGCCCGTGGCGCCAGCCACCGTGATGACGGGCCAGGGCCGCGGCGGTCAGCGCGACCATCACCCCGACGGCCAGCAGGCCGCCCGCCAGGCCCAGGGCAGCGCGCGCAACAACGTCGGCCGACCATTGCGTCGCCGGGTCGGTCAGGTGCGCGCCACCGAACTGCAGGCGCGGGTAGTCGCGGCTCACTTGGCCCTGGGCGTCGGTGACGCTTTCCTTGTTGAAGCCACGCGTGCCCAGCGGCAATGAGTAGCTGACCTCACGCATGCCGATCTGGCGCTGCAGGACCAGGTCGAGCAGCGACAGCGTGCGCGTGTCGTAGACGGCGGCCTCACCTTGGCCCGACAGCAGCGCATGTCGAAGGTGAATGCTGTCGGCCAGCGTGAGGAGCAGGAAGAGCGCCATGACAACGCCGGCACACGCGGCGACCGGATCACGCAGCACGCGCCGCCACGTCGCACGCAGATTGGCTTGGCGCCTCACTCGCAACGCGTAAGCGACGACGGCCGCTGCCACCAGCCACAGCGCGATGTCGGTCCAGAGCAGCACCAGTTTCATGTCCGCGCGGCCGTCCGAAGGGCATGAGCGCCCCCTCGGGGGGCAGTGAACGAAGTGAACGTGGGGGCCATCGTCATGAAAGCCTCACCCGCGGATCCACCCAGGTGTAGGCGATGTCGATCAACGCATTGCTGGCGATGTAGAGCAGCGCGCCGAGGAAGACCATGGAACGCACGATGGCGAAATCCTGACCCGTGATGGCCTCGATGACGAAGGCACCCAGGCCCGGTATGCCGAAGAAGCTCTCGAACACCAGGCTGCCGAGGAAAACGTAGGGCAGATAGCTGCCGGCGCTGGTGATGATGGGAATGAGGGCATTGCGCAGCACATGGCGGCTCAGCACCCGGCCCTCGCTCAGACCCTTGGCGCGTGCGGTGCGCACATAGTCCTTGCCCATCTCCTCCAGGAACATCGCGCGGTACAGCCGCGCCTCGCCACCCAGCCGCGACAGCAGCGACAGCAGGATGGGCAGGGCCAGGAACCTGACCGCATCCAGCCCCGGCGCGAAGCCGTTCATCGGCACCAGCCTGAGCACACGCGCAAACAGGAACTGGCCGACGATGATGTAGAACAGGCTGCTGATGGACAGCATCAGCACGCACAGCACCACGCCCCAGAAGTCGATCTTGCTGTGCCGGAAGAACACCAGCAGCAGCGCGAAGGCGATGCTGACGATGACCTGCAGGATGAACAGAGGCAGTGCCAGCTGCAGGCTGACGCCCATGCGCACCTTGATCTCGTGGCCGATGTTGATGGCCTGGCGCGCATCGCTCTTGCCGAAGTCCAGTGCGAACAGGCTGATGGAACGGTCCCACAGGATGGTGTGCGTGACGCGCTCCGCCCCAGACTTGCTGGCGTCGAAGTACAGCGGCTTGTCATAGCCGCGCTCGGTCTTCCATTTCTCGATCTGCTCCTGCGTGACGCGCTTGCCGCCGATGTTCAGCCGTGCCATGTCGTCGGGCGTGTTGACCGAGAAGAACAGGAAGAAGGTGAAGAGATTGACACCGACGAGGATGGCCAGGCCATAGCCCAGGCGGCGCAGCATGAAGCCCAGCATCAGGCTTTCCTCTCGGTGGCTTGTTCGCGGGCCTGCCAGGCGCGACGCGTCGCGATGAAGACAGCCAGCCCACCGCCTGCCAGCAGCAGCAGCGGCCACCAGACCGGCCGATTCCACTCGGCGATGCTGCGCGTGCGCTCCTGCGCATCCACGCGCAGGTAGCGGGCGCGGTCACGCACGACGACGCCCGGCTTGCCGTTGTGCACCCAGCGCTGGAAAGCCACGCCAGAGTAGCTCCAGAAACCCCAGGCCCATGGCGAGTCCTGGCGGGCGATGTCATTCATCTGCGCCATCACGCGCGCCTTTTCAGGCCCGTCCTCCAGCGACTGCAGCTTGCGGAACAGGCGGTCGAACTCAGGGTTGGCGTAGTTGGCCGTGTTCTCGCCCTCGTGCAGGCTCTTGCTGTTGGGGCCGTAGAGCAGGAAGAGGAAGTTCTCGGCGTCGGGGTAGTCGGCGAACCAGCCCCACCAGAAGATCTGGTGCTTGCCCTTGAGGATCTTTTCCTGGAACTGGTTGAAGTCGGTCGCGCGGATGTCGAGCTGGATGCCGAGCTTGGCGAACTGGCGCACCATCCAGTCGTTCTCGGCCTTGAGTTCGGGCGTGATGACGCGCTGGAAGTCGTAGTTCAGCACCAGCGGCTTGCCGGTCTTCACGTCACGGCCGTCGGGGTAGCCGGCTTCGGCCATCAGCTTGAGGGCGTCCTGCAGCGGCCGGCGCACGGGCTTGCCGTTGACGAGTGTGTGCGTCACCGGGTTGAACTCACCGGGCTCGCCCTCCTTCGATCCGAACACACCCGGCGGGATGGGGCCGTGGGCCGCGTCGCCGCCCTTGTCGCGGAAGATGCGGCCATAGCCCTCCTCCCAGTCGATGGCAATCGAGATGGCCTGGCGCAGCGCGCGGTTGCGCTTCTGCTGTTCGGGCGTGTCGCCCTTGCCAACGACCGGGTCCAGCCAGTTGAAGCCGAGGTACCAACTGCTGATGTCGACATCCATCGGCAGCTGGAAGCCACGCTGCTCGAAGAAGGCTCGCACTTCGTCGGAGTCGTCGCGGTCGACCGCGAGGTTCACGCCCCAGTCGGCGCGGTCCATCTCGGGCAGGTCGAGATAGCCCTGCTTGAACAGCTCCTTGATTGGCACCTTCTCCTTCACGTTGATGGCCACGACCTTGTCGACGAAGGGCACGCGCTTGCCGCAATCCGCCAGCCGCCCGGCCTCAGCGTCGCCGGGGCTGCCGTCGCAGGGGTAGGTGTCGGGCCGGTAGTGGGGATTGCGGCTCATCACATGGCGGCGGTCCTGCACGTACTCCGTCATCATGAAGGGGCCGCTGCCCACCGGCCACTGATTCCAGGTCAGCGAATTGGCGGCCATGCCGGGCTGGGCGTAGAAGGCGTCCACCTCCCAGGGGATGGCGGCCGTGAAGTTGGTGGCCAGCCAGTAGCGCCACTGCGGGTAGCGGCCCTTGAGGCGGATGCGCAGCAGGTGGTCGCCCACGGCCTGCGCCCCGGCGAGCGGCCAGCGGCGCAAGTCGAGAAAGGGCTTGTCCGCCAGGCTCTCGGCTTGGCCGGCCAGCTGGCTGGCGCTTTCGCGCTTTATCTGCGCAACATAGTCCTTCAGGCCCAGGACGTGCTCGGAGAACACGGCCTGGACCGGGGTCTCGATGCGCGGGTTGGCGTGGCGCTTGAGCGCATAGACGAAATCCTCGGCGACCACCTCGCGCGTGCCCAGCTGCTTGAAGTCAAAGGGGCTGCGCTTGTCGCCCAGCTCGCCGGGCTTGAGGTGGTGGTAGAGGTAGCCGCCCTTGGCGTCTTTCGCAAAGGCCGGGTGGGGCGACCACTTCAGGCCCGGGCGGATGGGAATGTCGTAGACCGCCTCGGCGATCTGCTCGTCCGGCGCGTCGTCGGGCAGGCGCTGGCCCTTGGCATCGAGGTAGTGAGGCTGTGCCAGTTCGGCGGCCGCACGCGGGATCAGCGTGTAGGGCCGCTTGAGCGGGTGGTAGCCGTAGGGCGGCTCGCTGATCTCGTAGGTGTAGGTGCTCTCGGGCGCCGTGTACGACGAGGTCGGGTCCAGGTAGCGCGGCGAGCGCTCGGCAAAGGCCGTGTAGAGCGTGTTCTCGCGCTCGGCGCCGAGAGGATGGGGGCTGTTGTTGCAACCGGACAGCAGGCCGAACGCCAACGCGCTCAAGGCTCTCACCGCCCAACCGAAAACTCCCGCCACGCCGACACCCTCAAACGACAAGCGCCCCGGCAGCAGGCCGAGGCGATAGCGGGAATCATAGTCGGGCACTCGTCTATACAACGCTGCCCGCCCCCGAGAAAGCGGCGAGGAAAACCCGGGGTGACTTCAGTGATGGTGATGGTCGTGACCGCAGTCATCGCCGCAGTCGTCATCGTGGTGATGCGCGCCGTGCGCTAGGCGCGGGTCCGACTGCCAGCCCAGGATGGCCTCGCGCCGCTGCACATAGAGCTCCACCGTGCCACCGACCGGCAGGCAGACCTTGGTGCGCACATGGCCGAAAGGCAGTCCCGTCAGCACCGGCGTCTTGGTGCGGGCGCGCAGCGCGGCGACGGCGTCCTTGATGCCATAACCACGATCCAGCGGCGACTTGGCTGCGCCGCTGAAGTCGCCCAGCAGCACTGCGGCCTGCGCGTCGATGACGCCGGCCTGCTGCAGTTGCAGCAGCATGCGCTCGACGCGGTAGGGATGCTCGTTGACGTCTTCCAGGAACAGGATGCCGCCCTTGACCTTGGGCCAGTGCGGCGTGCCCAGCAGCGAGCACAGCACGGTCAGGTTGCCGCCCCACAGGCGCCCGCGCGCCTCCAGGCCATCGAAGCCACCGGTCGGTTCGCGGAAGCCCACGGCCTCCAGCGCGCCGCTCATGGCTTCCAGGAAGCAGTCGCGCGTGATCTCGTCGACACCGCCATCGGCCTCACTGCGGCCGAAGTCGTCGCACGCCAGCGGGCCGGCCCACATCGACAAACCCTTGTGGCGAGCGATCAGGCCGTTCTGCAGCGCCGTGAGGTCGCTGTAGCCGACCCAGCGCGTGCCCTGCTCGACGCTGCGCGCGATGCGGCCCCAGTCGAGCTGGTCGAGCAGGCGCGTCAGGCCATAGCCACCACGCGTGGCCAGTGCCACCGAAGGCGCCGCATCGGCAATGCGATGCAGGGCCGCGAGGCGCGCCGCGTCGTCGCCAGCGAAGCGTTGATGCTTGGCCAGCGCATCGGCGTCGGTGCTGACCTCGAAGCCCAGCTGCGTCAGCCGCCTGGCGGCGCGCTTCAGCGGCTCGGCCTTGGCCAGGACACCCGACGGCGTGAACAACGTGAGTGAGGTCATCAGGATTCGTCCAGTTCGGTGGCTTCGCCGGTCGGGATCAGGCCCTGACGTTCGGCACGGCGCGCACGTGCGGCCTCGCGGCGTTCGGTGAAGAAGTCGCGCAGCAGCTGCGCCGACGCGTCCGCCAACAGCCCGCCTTCGACGGCGGTGTGGTGATTGAGCTGCGCCTGGCCGAACAAGTCGATGACCGAGCCGGCCACGCCCGTCTTCGGGTCGCGCGCCGCGAACACGACGCGCTTGAAGCGCGCATGCATCAGCGCCATCGCACACATCGCGCAGGGCTCCAGCGTCACGAAGAGCTCGCACTCGGGCAGGCGGTAGTTCTCCAGCAAAGTGGCGGCGTGGCGCAGCGCGACGATCTCGGCATGGGCCGTCGGATCATGCGTCGTGATCGGGCGGTTGTAGCCGGTGGCGATGACCTGATCACCGCGCATGATGACGGCGCCCACCGGGACCTCACCCACCAGCCAGGCGTTCTGCGCCTGGTCCAGTGCGAGCCGCATGGCTTGCTCGTCGGCTGGCGTGAAGATAGGCACTGTCATGAAGGCAGGCAGTTTAGAGCGATGCCGCTGACCGAGACGCCTGGTCGTAAAGCCCCGACAGCAACCGCATCAGCTGCGCGCTGTCGCCGATGTCCTGGTTCTGCTGGCCGCTGTCCGCCAGCGCCTCCATCAGGCAGCGCTCACGCACCTGGCGGTAGGCCTCGCACAGCGCCTGGCCCTGCTCGGTGGTTGAGAAGAAGGCCTCCTTGCCGATTTTCTCGCTGCTCACCAGCCCCATGCCGACCAGCTTGCGCAGCGAGTAGGCGACGACATGGGTGTCCTCCACGTTCAGCACGAAGCAGATGTCGGCCAGCTTCTTCTTGCGGTCGCGGTGGTTGACGTGGTGCAGCAGCGAAATGTCCAGCGCCGCCAGGTCTTTCATGCCGGCGGCGGCCATGCAGCGCACCATCCAGCGGTTGAAGGCATTGCTGACGACGATGAGGCCGAACTCGAACTCCGACAGCTCGGCGCTCTTTTCAGACACCAGATGCGAGGAAGACACGATGCTGCGAACCATGATTGACATGATAAACACGTCTCGAATACAAATCGTATACGTTTTATTGAAATTCAAATGAGTACCGCGCTGCCCGACCTCCTCATTCGCCCCCTGGGCGAAGCGGCGCTGTGCTGCGCGGTCGATGCACCCATCGCGATCGAACACCAGCAGCGCATCTGGCAACTCGGCGCAGGCCTGGCGCAGGCCGAAGGCGTACTCGGCCTGATCCCGGGCATGAACAACCTGACCCTGACCTTCGACCCGCTGCACACCGACGGTCAGGCGCTCGAGCAGGCCGCCCGCGCGCTTTGGGCCAGGCCGCTGCGGCGCCAGCAGGCGGGCCGCCTCGTCGAGATTCCCGTCAACTACGGCGGCGCGCATGGCCCCGACCTGGGCGACGTCGCCACGCACTGCGGCCTCTCGGTCGACGAGGTCGTGCAACGCCACACCGAGGCCGAGTACATCGTCTACTTCATCGGCTTCCAGCCCGGCTTTGCCTACCTCGGCGGGCTGGACGCCTCGTTGCACACGCCGCGCCGCAGCGAGCCCCGCACGGCAGTGCCGGCTGGCAGCGTCGGCATCGGCGGCGCGCAGACCGGCATCTATCCGCTGGCCACGCCGGGAGGTTGGCAGCTCATCGGCCACACCGCCCTGCCCCTGTTTGACCCCAAGGCCGAGCCGCCCACGCTGCTCGCACCGGGTGACCGCGTGCGCTTCGTGGCGGACCTCGCATGATCGAGTTGCTGCGCGCCGGCCCGCTGACCACCGTGCAGGACCTCGGCCGCGAGGCCTGGCGCGACCGCGGCATCAGCCGCTGCGGTGCGCTGGACGACATCGCGCTCGCCTGGGGCAATCTGCTCGTCGGCAACCCGGTCGACGACGCCGGCCTGGAGTTCACCCTCGGCCCCGCCACGCTGCGCTTTGCAGTCGACTGCTGCATTGCCGTCACCGGCACCGATGCTGATGCCAGCCTCGACGGCCGCCCGCTGCGGCCCTGGTGGCGGCAGCGCGTGCAGGCCGGCCAGACGCTCAAGCTCGCCGCGCCGCGCGAGCGCATGCGCAGCTATCTGCTGGTTTCCGGCGGCATCGCGCTGCCCGCCGCCCTGGGCTCGCGCAGCACCGACCTCAAGGCCGGCTTCGGCGGGCTCGGTGGTCGGGCGCTGCGCGATGGCGATGTGCTGCCGCTGGCCGCGCCCGAGCGCTTGCCCGCTCGCAGCATCGGCATCCGCGCGCCTGACTGGGGCGCGAGCGTGCGCGTGCTGCCCGGCCCCGAGCACGAGGACTTCTCTGCCACTGCGCGCGAAGCTTTCTGGACGGCCGACTGGCAGCTCACGCCGCAAAGCAACCGCATGGGTTACCGCTTCGTCGGACCCGAGCTGAAGCGCGAGCGCGGCGCCGAACTGGCCTCGCACGGCGTGCTGCCGGGTGTCATCCAGGTGCCGCCCTCGGGCCAGCCCATCGTCTTGCTGGCCGATGCGCAGACGACAGGCGGCTATCCCAAGATCGGCGTCGTCATCCGCGCCGACCTGTGGAAGCTCGGCCAGCTGCGCCTCGGCGCCACATTGCGCTTCACCCCCTGCACCACCGACGAGGCCCTCGCCGCACTGCGCGAGCGCCAGGCCACGCTGGCCCAACTGAGGACTGCCCTATGCATGTCGACCTGAACGCCGACCTCGGCGAAGGCGCACCCGACGACGCCGAGCTGCTGGCCCTCGTCAGCTCCGCCAACATCGCCTGCGGCTGGCATGCCGGCGATGCGCGGCTGATGCAGACGACCGTGGTCGCAGCACTGGAACGCGGCGTGGCCATCGGCGCCCACCCCAGCTACCCCGACCGCGAGAACTTCGGCCGCAGCGAGATGCAGCTCGCGCCGGCCGATGTGAAAGCCGACCTGATCTACCAGATCGGTGCCCTCGACGCCCTGGTGCGCGCGGCCGGCGGCCGACTGCATCACGTCAAGCCGCACGGCGCCCTCTACAACCAGGCCGCGCGTGATCCGGCATTGGCCGATGCTGTCGCCGCCGCCGTGCTCGACGTCAACCCAGCACTGGCTCTCTACGGCCTGGCCGGCGGTGAGCTGCTGAAGGCGGCCGAGCGCGCCGGCCTGCGCGCCGTGGCCGAGGTGTTCGCCGACCGCGGCTACCGCGCCGACGGCAGTCTGGTGCCACGCAGCCTGCCCGGCGCCTTCGTCGAAGACACCGACGAAGCCGTCGCCCGCACGCTGCGCATGGTGCGCGAAGGCGTCGTGCAGGCCGTCACCGGGGAGACCGTTCCCCTGCAGGCCCAGACCATCTGCTTGCATGGCGACGGCGCCCACGCCCTCGCCTTCGCCCGAGCCATCCACACGGCCCTCACCCAAGCCGGCGTGCAACTGCGCCCCTGACCGGAGTCTTCTCATGACCGCTGATGTTTCCCTGTGGCCGCTGATCGGCGTCGCCGTCGTCGTCGTCGGCTTCGTGCTGCGCTTCAACCCCGTCCTCGTCGTCGCGGTGGCCGGCATCGCGACCGGCCTCGCGGCCAAGCTGCCGCCGGACCTCATCCTCGCCAAGCTCGGCACCGGCTTCGTCAAGACGCGCAACCTGCCGCTGACCCTGCTGCTGCCCCTGCCCATCATCGGCCTGCTGGAGCGCCACGGCCTGCGTGAGCGCGCCCAGGCGTGGATAGCAGGCATTCGCTCGGCGACAGCGGGCCGCCTGCTCGTCGTCTATCTCTTCATCCGCGAGACCGCCGCGGCGCTGGGCCTGACGTCCCTCGGCGGTCATGCCCCGATGGTTCGGCCCCTGGTCGCGCCCATGACCGAGGCCGCCGCCGAGAAGACCCACGGCCCCGTGCCACAGGCCGTGCGCGACAAGTGGAAGGCCATGGCCGCGGCGACCGACAACGTCGGCCTCTTCTTCGGCGAGGACATCTTCGTCGCCTTCGGCTCCATCGTGCTGATGCAGACCTTCCTGGCCGAGAACGGCATCGTCACCGACCCGCTGCACATCGCCCTCTGGGGCATCCCGACGGCCATCGCCGCCTTCGTCATCCACGCCGCGCGGCTGATCCGCATGGACCATCGCCTGCCGCAGGACATCGCCCGCGCCCGTGCTGAAGAGGAAGCCAAGCCATGACCGCCCTCCTCAAGCTCGATCAGCTCTTCCTGCTGACCGGTGCCGCGCTGCTCATCGTCGCCTGGCTGACCTGCCACGACCACAGCAATCCGCGGCGCTGGAGCAGCGGCCTGTTCTGGGCCTTGTGGGCCGTCATCTACCTTGTCGGCGACAACCTGCCGCCCGTCGTCTGCGGGTTGATCGTCCTCATGCTTGCCGCACTCGGCGGCCTGGGCGGCGTGTCCATCGGCAAGCATGGCCAGCGGGAGCCGGCCGAACGCCAGGCCAGCGCCGCGCGCCTGGGCAACAAGCTCTTCCTGCCCATCCTGGCCATCACGACACTGGCCTTGGTCGGCACGCTGACCTTGAAGGAGGTCCGCGTCGGCGGCCTGCTGCTCGTCGAGCCTAAGAATGTCACGCTGATCAGCGTCGGCCTCGGCGCGCTGGTCGGCCTGGTTGGCGCCTTGTGGATGACGCGCGAACGCCCCATGCAGGCCCTGCGCGAGGCGCGCCGCCTGCTGGAGACCATGGGGCCGGCGGTCCTGCTGCCGCAGCTGCTGGCCACGCTGGGCCTGTTGTTCACCGACGCTGGCGTCGGCAAGGCCGTGGCCCATCTCACCACCAGCTATATCCCCGTCGACAACGCCTTGTTCGCGGTGGCGGCCTATGCCCTGGGCATGGCCCTGTTCACTATGGTCATGGGCAATGCCTTCGCGGCCTTCCCGGTCATGACGGCCGGCATCGGCATCCCCATCCTGCTTGGCATGCACCACGGCAACCCGGCCGTGATGGCCGCCATCGGCATGTTCTGCGGCTACTGCGGCACACTGATGACGCCCATGGCCGCCAACTTCAACATCATCCCCGCCGCCCTGCTCGAGCTGAAGGACAAAAACGCCGTCATCCGCGCGCAATGGCCCACGGCGCTGCTGCTGCTGGGTGTGAACATCGTCCTGCTGAAATTCCTGATGTTCTGATGCAGGACGAGTTGTTCGGCGGCGACTTGCCGCTCAAGCGCCCGCGCGGCGTGCAGCCCGCGCCGCCCATGGCCGCGGACGAAGCGCTTGCTGCGGCGTTGTCGCCCCACGTGCACCTCGGCACCTCGACCTGGAGCTACCCCGGCTGGGAGGGGCTGGTCTGGGCCGGCAAGCACAGCGAGGCCACGCTGTCCAAGACCGGCCTGACCGCCTACGCCGCCCACCCGTTGCTGCGCGCCGTGGGCATCGACCGCGGCTTCTACCGGCCGATCGCCGCAAGCGACTTCGAGCGGCAAGCGCAACAGGTGCCCAAGGGCTTTCGATTCACGGTCAAGGCACCCAGCCTCGTCACGGATGCGCTGCTGCGCAGCGAGGACGGACGCGGCCAGGAACTCAACCCGCTGTTCCTGGATCCGACGGCGGCAATGCAGGATTTCATCGAGCCCGCTTTCGAAGGCCTGAGCGCCACGATAGGCGCCCTCGTCTTCCAGCTCAGCCCCTTGCCCGGGCCACTGCTTGCGCGCATGAGCGAGCAATTCGACCGGCTGCATGCGCTGCTGCTGGCGCTGCCAAAACCACCTGTGGGCGTCATCGCTGTCGAGGTACGCGACGCTGCCTGGCTGACTCCGGATCTCGCGGCCCTGCTGCGCGACACGGGCGCGCGCTACTGCGTCGGCCTGCATCCCAAGCTGCCGCCGCTGGCCGAGCAACTGCCGCTGCTGCGCGCGCTGTGGCCGGGGCCGCTGGTGGTGCGATGGAACCTGAACCGCCTGCACGGCCCCTATGGCTACGAAGAGGCCGAGAAGCGCTATGGCGAGTTCAATGAGATGCTGGACCCCGACCCCGAGACGCGCGCCGAGTTGACCCGCATCATCCGCGGCACCGCGGGCGCCGGGCAGGATGCTTTCATCACCATTTCCAACAAGGCCGAAGGCTCGGCGCCGCTGAGCGTTCGGGTGCTCGCTCAAGCCATCGTCGACGGCTGACTCAGCGCTTGGCCGGCAGCTGGGGCTCCGGCAGATTGCCGCCCTCTGCTTCCCAGCGGCTGACATCTTCGCGATGCTGCTTACCGTCGTGGCGCACGCGGCGTTGGTGATGCTTCTGGCCCAGGTGCTGGACCAGCTTCATGGTCAGGGCCGAGGTGGCGAGGACGGCAAGAACGGGCTTGAGGATCATGGTGGCCTCCGCTGGCAGGGGTTGCTTGATCGTGGTCGATCCGCAACCACGCGCCCGTCGGCCGCCAGCTTCAAGGGCTGTAGGAGCAGACCTCAGCCCTGCAGCGGCCAACGTGCGATGACGTCATGCTGCGTCAGGCCCTGGGGGCTGGAAACGAGGACGAGCTCGCTCGCCGTCCAGCCCGCCAGGTCGACCTCCCAGGCATGCGCCGGGCGCTTGTCGTAGCGCAGCGTCAGATGGGGCTCATAGTCCTTCACTGCCGGCAGGCCATGGTCGACCAGTCGATCAGCCAGCGCGTCGCGCAGCTCGCGCACCGCCTCCAGGCTCTGGCCGCCGGTCAGGACGAAGGGGTGCTGGCGTGCGCCTTCGCGACCCCAGCTCGCAAAGCGCTCGAAGCCGACGTCGAAGGCCGGCCAGACAAGCTCGGCCGCCGCGCGCATCGCCTGCGCCACGAGCTGCGGGTCAGGCTCACCCTCGAAGCGGCCGAAGTAGTGCAGCGTGATGTGGAAGATGCGGCTCGGCCTGAACCGCGGCACGAGGCCGCGCGCCACATGTTCGGCGGCTGCGGCGCGCGCAATGCGCTCGGCCGCCTGTTCATCCGGCCGCAGCGCGAAGAAGAGCTTATGGCCGGCCACGGCCTCAATTGGTGGCAGCGGAGGCGGCCTCGGCCGCACGCTTGGCGGCTTCGTCGACGCTGCTCTGCACCTGCTCGCCAACGGCCTTTGGCATGGGCAGGGCGGCACTGGCCGCCGGTGAACCAGGCGGCGGCTTCAAGGCCGAGGCCTGCTTCTTGACCAGCGACAGCACGATGGCCGCGACGATGACGAGGGCGAGAAGGCTGAAGGCTGCGCGCATGAATTGCTCCGTGAAGGCGCGGCAGCTTAACGCTCCGGCCGCGAACCCTGAAGCCCACGCGCCACGCAACGCTGCCGCAACGCCTGGCCACCACAGTCGCCGCATGTCGATGGACGAGAACACCACCCGGCTGCGAGCACTCGCGGCGCCGCGCTGCGGTCTGCTCAGCTGGTGGGCACCGGGGCCGGGTGCGTTCAGCGCCCGCGTGGTGCTGGACGATGGCAGCCAGCGCGACTTCGACAGCCCCTTCGAGCTGGCGCGCTTCCTGAGCACCCCTATGTCGAATGCGCCGGCCACGTCGAGCGGCCTGCGCTGACCTCGCACAATCCGCGCATGCAAGAACCGTCGGCTGCCGAGCTGGAGTTGCGCGTGTTGGGGCCGGTGCGCCTTTGGCGCGGTGGCCATCCCGTGGCGTTGACGAATCGCAAGACGCAGGCGCTGCTGCTGGTGCTCGCGCTGGACGGCGGCGCCAGCCGCCCGCGTTTGTGCGCGCTGCTGTGGCCGGATCTGGACGAACCCAGCGCGCGCCGCAACCTGCGCCGCGAGCTGGCGCGGCTGCGCGAGGCGGGCGTGCCTGAATCCTTTCGGGCCGATGACGACCATCTGCACCCTGGCGACACGCTGCGTTGCGACCTGCTGCTGGCCGAAGCCATGCCCGAGCTGGCGCTTGCGGGCTGGCCGGGCGAGCTGGCGGACGGCCTGCAGCTGGACGACGCGCCGCAGTTCGCGCCGTGGCTGAGCGCCGCGCGCGAGCGGGCACTGCGACTGCGGCTGCGCGCGCTGGAGGCCGCGGCCGCAGCCGCCGAGGTGCGCGCCGACCTGCCCGCCACGCTGGGCTATGTGCAGACCCTGCTGAGCGAGGACGGCCTGCAGGAGCGGCATCACCGCCAGGCCATGCGCCTGCTGGCTGCCACTGGCCAGCGCGAGGCGGCATTGCGCCAGTTTGAGCGCTGCCAGGCCATGCTGGCGGCCGAGCTGGGGCTGGCGCCCATGCCCGAGACCGTGGCGCTGGCGCAGTCGCTGCGCGGCAGCGCGCCGGCTGCCCCGCCCTTGCCCATCCGCCCCCCGCAGGCCTGGCCGGAGCGCCTGCCCTTCGTCGGCCGGGCCACCGAGGTGGCGCGGCTGCAAGGCGCCTGGGCGCGCCGCACCGCAGTCGTCATCGTCGGCGAGGCTGGCGTCGGCAAGACCCGCCTGGCCACCGATTTCGCGGCCTCGCAGGGCGCCTATGCGCTGGTGCGCTGCCGCAGCGGCGACCATGACATCGCCTTCGGTGCCTGTGCCCGCGTGCTGCGCGTGCTGGCTGGCGAGCCGCCCGACCTGCGCGGGCTGGACGACTGGATCGTGGCCGAAGTGACCCGGCTGCTGCCCGAACTGGGCCCGGCACCGGCGCCGCTGCGCACGCAGGCCGAGCGGCTGCGCTTCGACGAGGCCTGCATCCAGGCCTGGCTGGCGCTGTCGCGCGGCGCCTTCGACGCCCTCGTGCTGGATGACTGGCAGCTGGCCGACCCCGCCAGCCGCACGCTGCTGGCCCGCGCCGCCGCACGCCGCCGCGAGGCCGGCTCGGAAGGCACCATCGAGCTGGTTTGCTGGCGCGGCGCCAGCGACGACCCCGAACTGCTGGGCTTCAGCGCGGCACTCGCGGCCGAGACGGTCGCGCTCGGTCCCTTGTCGGCGGAAGCGGTGTACGAGCTGGTGCGCCAATTGTCCGGCGCCGCCGACCCGGTGCGCTTTGCCGAGCGCCTGTGCAGCGCCACCGGCGGCCACCCCTACTTCATCTCGGAGACGCTGCGCGACCTGGCCGAGACTGCGGTGCTGGACGTCGACGAGCAAGGCCGCTGGCGCACCCCGTTCGACGCCGTGACGCAGGACTACCGCGAGCTGCCCATGCCCGCCAGCGTGCGCGAGGCCGTGCTCGCGCGGGTGCGCCGACTGGACGCGCAGACGGCACGCCTGCTCGAAGCGGCCGCGCTGGCCGGTGAGCCTTTCGGTGCCGCCTGGCTGGCCTCGGCCTGCGCGCTGTCGGAACTCGAGACGGTGCAGGCGCTGGAGCAGGCAGCACGCGCCCAGCTCGTGCGGGCCCATGCGGCCGGCGGCTATGCCTGGGCGCACGACCTGGCACGCCAGGCGCTGGACTCGGCCCTGGAGCCGGTGCGGCGGCGCCTGGTGCACCACCGCCTGGCGCTGGGGGCCGAAGCGCTGGGCGCAACCGCCGAGGCCGCGCGCCATTTCGAAGCCTGCGGCGAGCCCCGACGTGCCGTCGCCCACCGGCTGGCCGCTGGCGATGCCGCCCGCGCGCTGGCGGCACTGGGCGAAGCGGCGCGGCATTGGCAACACGGCTTGGCCGACGAGCCGACGCCGCCCCAGGCCGCCATGCTGCTGGCCCGTTTGCTGGAGGCTGAAAACGGCCTGGGCCGCCGCACCGAGGCCGAGGCCTGCCGGCAACGCCTGGAAGACCTGCGCGCAGGCACCGCACTGCCGCCCGATGTCGAGGTGGACGCGGGCCACGCTCTCGCCCGCTATCTCGTGCGCGGCGAGGGCGCCCAGGCCGCACTCGCCCTGCTCGACGCGCTGCCCCTGCCGACCGACGACAGCCAGCGGCTGCGCGGCCTGTCGCTGCGCATGGACGCGCTGCAACGGCACGGCCGAATCGACGAGGCTCGCATGCTGGGCGATGAGGCGCTGGCCCTCGTCCACCCCGCCCACCCCGAACGCGCGGAGCTGCTGGCATCGCTGGCCATGCTGGAGTTCTCCGCCGCGCATTTCGATGCGGCTGTCACGCGTGCCGACCAATTCGTCACCGCCAGCCGGCAGCGCGGCGACGGCATGCTGATCGCCCGCAGCCTGCAATTGCGCGGCGCCTTCCAGGCCGAGCGCGGCAACGTGGACGCCGCCGAGGCCGACCTGCGTGAGGCCGCCGCGCTGGCCGGGCGCTTCGGCAACCGGCCCACGCAGCTGTTCTCCCTGTACAACCTGGCGGTCACTTTCCTGCAGCAAACGCGCCCCGGCGACGCGCTGCCGGTGGCCCTGGAAGGCTGGGCCTTGTGCGCCGACCAGAAGGGCAGCGAGGCCAGGACGATGTTTCGCGCGCTGTTCATCGACGCCTATTTCATGCTCGGCGACTGGGGCCGCACCTGGGCCCACATCGAGCCGGCCATCGACGAGATCATCGCCATCGGTCAGCCGATGTCTATCGCCGGCATCGCCATGGCGGTGCTGGAGCCGATGGCGGTGCTGGGCCAGTGGCCACGCGCCGCGGCCCTGCTCGCGGCGCTGGACCACGATGCGCTGGCCCAGTCGCCGCAGGCTGGGCAGCCAGTCTGGCTGGCTTGCGCGGTGGGCGCGCTGCTGCGCGGTGAGGTGAATGAAGCGCGAAGCTGGTTGCGGCGCCTGGGGCCGCCCGACGAGCTCGAGAACCCACGTGTCCGGCAGCGGCTCGCGCTAGTGGACGCCCAACGCTGTTGCTGCGAAGGCGACCTCGCCGGCGCGCTGGCGCGGTTGCCCGACGACGACGCGCCGGGCATGAACGACGAACTGAGGCTGCGCATGCTGGCGGTGCGCTGCCGCGCCGGTGCCGACGCGTCACAGCTGGCTCTGGCCCGGGCGGTGCTCGATGACCCCCGCACCAACGCCACCGCCGCGCTGGAGCTGGCGCAGGCGCTGGGCGGCAAGGTGCTCGCAGCCCGGTTGGAACGCCTGGGCGCCAGCCTGGCCGACTGGCCCGAGATCCAGGCCAGCTTGCGCACCACCTGGCTCTGAACAGGCGCGCCGCAACGGCGCGGCAACGGCCGCGTTCTACCGTGGCGGCACCGCATCTCGGAGCACGCCATGAAACTGATCGCATTCCCGATGGCCGGCCTGCCGGCCGGCAGCGCCCAGACCGACAACGGCATCGACTGGACCGTGGCTGCGGTCGTGCCTGAACCGTGGCTGGTGGGCAGGCTGGCCCGGCGCCGGCTGACAACACGCAGAGCGCCGTTATTGATCAGATGCGCACGACTTGCCGCGGCGGCCTCATTGCTGACCCTGTCGCTTTCAGCGACGGCGGCCGGTGTCTTTGTGGAGGCGCTCCTGCTCACGCAAAGTGCCGACAACGTCATCACGACCGGCTCCTGCACACCCGGCAGCACCGCTTCTTTCGAGTGCGTGGGGTTCGGTCGGTTCATCGGGCTCGGCTCGCCAACGACAGACACCGGCACTGTGACCCATCTGCGTTCGGTATTCGACGCCGGCAACGTCTCGCAGGTGCCAAACTTCGTGATGAACGCCAGGGCACGCGCATTCGCATCCTTCGGCCAACTGCACGCATCCACCTTCGTCCAGATTCAAGGTGCGGGCGGCAACGACGTCTCCATCGGTGGACGCGCCACGGCGCAGTTGACGGATAGTGTGACTATCCGCTCGACCGTGCTGCCCGCCGGAACCCCCGTGTCGGTCAAGGTATTGATGGACGTGAGCGGGCAAGGCGGCGGGTGGCTCTCCTTCGGCATCAACCAGTTCAATCAAAAGGTGGACGTGTCGGGCGATTTCGGCGGCGACGCGTTGCAGGACTACGAAACGACCTTCTCCGCCAAAGTGGGTGAGAAGGTCAGCGTCACCTATGGGCTCGTGGCCTTTACGCGAATGTTTTCCAACGGCTGGGGGCCAGGCGATGTGCTCAATGGGCGCAACAACAGTGCCGACTACGGCAACTCCGCCTACCTCTACATGGGCGGCCTGGACCCCGCGCTGGGCATCACGCTGCAAAGCGACAGCGGCTTCACCTACGCCGTGCCTTCGGCGGTGCCCGAACCGGTTGCGGCATGGCTGCTGCTGATCGGGCTGCCTGTGCTGGCGTGGCGGGCTCGCAAGCTGAACCGTCGCGTTTGAAGGGCGTGGCGCGGGGTGCCGGGCCGACAGGCACAAGTCAGGCACCCGTCAGGCACTTCATCCTTCTTCACCCGCTCGATACCAGCCGGCAGCCTGCCCGCCGCAGCATCCCTCGGCGGCCCAGCCTTCTTCGGGCCGTCACCAGAAGGGAGGCGTATGCAAAAGTCATTGGCAGCGGCGGCTCGCATCGGCGGGGTTGTGGTTCTCGCTTTGCAGCTCTGCGTCGGCGCGTGCGCGGCGCCGCTGGAGGCCGACATCCAGCGCAAGGTGCGCGAGGCGACCTTTGAAGTCGTCCTGCCCAAGCCGGCCCAGGAGTCCGTCACCTACGACAAGCCCTGGCAGGAGCTGATTCCCTACCAGCTGCGCTCCGACAAGTACGTGTCGATAGGGACTGCCTTCGCCATCGGCCCGAACCAGTACGCCACGGCGATGCACGTGCTGATCGCAGCGTTCGGCGACTCGCGCGGCGAGCCGATGTTGCGCGACGCGGACGGCAAGCTCTATCCGATCGCGCAGATCACCAAGGGCTCTATCGACCAGGACTTCGCGGTGTTCACGCTGGCCAAGCAGCCGGATCGTTCCGCCTTCCTGGAACTGAATGACAAGCCGGAGCTCAACGAGACGGTCTACGCCGTCGGCAACGCACTCGGCGAGGGCGTCGTCATGCGGGAAGGGAACTACACGTCGGACACGCCGGAAGACGAGAGCGGGCGCTGGAAGTGGATGCGATTCTCCGCGCCGATATCGGGCGGCAACAGCGGCGGACCACTGATCGACGCCAAGGGCAGCGTGATCGGCCTCGTGCGCGCCATGCGCACCACCGAAAACACGCTGAACATTGCCGTTCCCGCCACGCTCGTGAAGACCGCGCCAGATCACCTGGTGAGCGTGGATTCGCGCGCCGTCGCCGGCTTCGCCGTCTTCGACAAGACGCGGTCGGGACGATTCAAGACGGACATCACTGCGCCAAAGAGCTTCGCCGAGCTGTCGGTGGCCTATATGAAGGCGGCGGACGAGTTCAATACGGCGCAGCTGCGCGGGCTGCTCGCCGACAACGCGAACGAGACTTTCCCCCGCGGCAGCGGCAGCGAACGGCTGCTTCACGGCCTCTACGAGCGCAGCGCGCCCGCCATCGTCGTGCAGAACGGCAACGGCAACTGGATCTTCACTCAGCCGAGCTACACGCGGCTCGATCTTGGCCGCGAGGGCTGGCAGGACTCGGCCAACTTCAAGGGATACCTCGTGTTCCACCGGCACAAGCCGAACAACGTCAATCAGGCGAAGTGGTATTCGGACGCCCAGATGGCCAGGGAGGTGGTGCTCAAGGCGTCCCCGGCCACGATCCACATCAATGCCGAGAATGCCAAGATCGTTTCAATGGGCGCTCCGACCGAGGACACCCTCTTCACCGACTCCTGGGGCCGGGTCTGGCAAGTGCGCGCCTGGCACATCACCACCTGGTTCGGCAGCGACTGGCTGGTCGAATTCGACCTGCCCGTGCCCGACGGTACGGTCGGTTTCGAGAGCAGGGTCTCCACGCTGGGGCGCGATTTCCAGATCGAGCGGATGAAGCTGCTGACCGGCTTCTTCGCGGCGTCCTACGAAGGAAAGCTCTCGCAATGGGACCGCTTCCTGTCACAGCGGCCCCTGCTGCCCAAGCCGCTGGCGGCATCGGTGCTGCATATCGACTTTGGCCGCAGCTTCGCCTTCGACGATCGCCGCTTGGCTTTCAGCTACGGGCCCGAGTTGCAGAAGATCGATCAGGACGGCCGCCTGCGGCTGGACTTCGCATTCACCCGTGACGCCGCGGATGCCCAGTTGGGCATCGCAGGCATCGTGGCCTACAACGCCGACGAGAAGACCGAGATCGACGTCTTCCGCCATGGGACACCCGCAGAGGTCGGGAGCGAGGCCGCGAAGACGGAATGGCGCAAACGGCTGCATCACGCCCACCCCTACGACGGCGTTGCGCTGACCGCGAACGACCGGCAAATGATCAGCACGATCTATGGCGTTGCGGATACCCAGCCGGCCCCGGACGTCCTCTACACCTTCCAGTACCGGGCCGAGACCGGCACGCCGCAGGACCGGATGAAGGCCAAGCTCGACCTGCTGATGCAACAGGCGAAGGTCAACGAGCGCTGATCGCGCGGCGGTACGCTCGCCCGACCGAACCGCGACAGCACGATGGCCGCGAGGATGACGAGGGCGAGAAGGCGGAGGGCCGCTCGCACGGCGGGATGTGGTTGAGTTGATGAGATGCACAGCCCCCTGCTGCCTCGCTTGATCCAGCGCAAGGCCGCACCTACCTGTGCTGCCTAGCATGGCCCGAACCACAACGGAGACCCGCCATGCTGCTGCGCCTGCTTTTGCTCGCCGCGATCACCACGTCCACGCTGGCTCAGGGCGCACCCGCTCTGCCAGTCGTACAGGCTCAGCTGACCAGCCCGCCCTTCGTGCCGCCACCGACCGGGCGCAAGTCGCCGGCCAAGGTGATCGTCGAGCTGGAGGTCGTCGAGAAAGACATGCCCATCTCGGAGGGCGTCAGCTACACCTTCTGGACCTTTGGCGGCACCGTGCCGGGCAGCTTCATCCGCGTGCGCCAGGGCGACACGGTGGAGTTCCACCTGAAGAACCACCCGAGCAGCAAGATGCCCCACAACATCGACCTGCACGGCGTCACCGGCCCCGGCGGCGGCGCGGCATCCAGCTTCACGGCGCCGGGCCACGAATCGCAGTTCACCTTCAAGGCCCTCAACGAAGGCATCTACGTCTACCACTGCGCCACCGCGCCGGTGGGCATGCACGTGGCCAACGGCATGTACGGCCTCATCCTCGTCGAGCCGCCCCAAGGCCTGCCCAAGGTGGACCATGAGTTCTACGTCATGCAGGGCGACTTCTACACGACCGGCAAATACCGCGAGAAGGGCCAGCAGCCCTTCGACATGGAAAAGGCCATCGCCGAGCAGCCGACCTATGTGCTGTTCAACGGCGCCGAGGGCGCGCTGACCGGTGACAAGGCGATCAAGGCCAAGGTGGGCGAGAGCGTGCGCCTGTTCGTCGGCAACGGCGGCCCCAACCTGGTGTCGAGCTTCCACGTCATCGGCGCCATCTTCGACAACGTGCGCTTCGAGGGCGGCACGCTGGCGCAGAAAAACGTGCAGACGACGCTGATCCCCGCCGGCGGCGCGGCCATCGTCGACTTCAAGGCCAAGGTGCCAGGCAGCTATGTGATGGTCGACCACTCCATCTTCCGCGCCTTCAACAAGGGCGCGCTGGCCATCCTGAAGATCGACGGTCCCGAGGACAAGAGCATCTATTCCGGCAAGGAGGTCGACTCGGTCTACCTGGGTGACCGCGCCGCTCCCAACCTCGGCGCCGTGACCACCGCCACCGCGGCCGCCGCGGGCGGCACCTTGACGGCCAAGGACCAGATCGCCGCCGGCCAGGCGCTGTTCGCCGGCACCTGCTCGGTCTGCCACCAGGCCAACGGCGCCGGGCTGCCGGGCGTGTTCCCGCCGCTGGCCAAGTCCGACTGGCTGGGGCAGGACGCCAAGCGCGCCGTCGGCGTCGTGCTGCACGGCCTGTCGGGCAAGGTCAAGGTCAACGGCAAGGACTACGACTCGGTCATGCCGCCGATGAACCAGCTCAACGACGACGAGGTCGCCAACATCCTGACCTATGTGCTGAACAGCTGGGGCAATGTGGGCGGCAGCGTCTCGGCCGACGAGGTCAAGAAGCAGCGTGCCGCCAAGCCCGCCACCACCAACCAGGCAGCGCACTGATGGCCCTGGCCAGCGCGTTGCTGGGCCTGGCCGGCGCGGCCTATGTGGCCCTGCCGGCCGGCACGCTCAACAGCGTGCTGGCGCGCGACACCGACCGCGAGCCGACGCGCGTCGCGGCCTTCCAGATGCGCGAGACGCCCGTCACGCGTAGCGAGTTCGGCCACTTCCTGTCCACCCACACCGAATGGCAGGCCAGCCGCGCGCCTGAGGCCTTCGCCGGTGCCGGCTATCTGCGCCATTGGGCCGAGGCCGGCGGTGATGACACCCCCGTCACCGAGGTCAGCTGGTTCGCCGCCCAGGCCTATTGCGAGTCCGAAGGCGGCCGGCTGCCGACCTGGTACGAATGGGAATACGCCGCCGCAGCCGACGCCACGCGCACCGACGCGCGCGGCGACCCGGCCTGGCTGGCGCGCATCCTGGGCTGGTATGCCCGCCCGGCCAACCGCCCGCTGCCAGCAGTAGGGGGCTCGGCGAACGTCTACGGCGTGCGCGACCTGCACGGCGTGGCCTGGGAATGGGTGGACGACTTCAACGCCCTGCTCGTCAACGCCGACAGCCGCAGCGCCAGTGATCCGGACCGGCTGAAGTTCTGTGGCGCCGGCGCCATCGACCTGCAGGACCGCCAGAACTACGCCGTGCTGATGCGCGTGGCGCTGCTCTCTTCTCTCAGCGCGGCCGACAGCACCGGCAGCCTGGGCTTTCGATGTGCTCGCGAGGTAAAGCCATGAAACGATTTCTGATCTGGGCCTGGCTGTTGCTGGCCGGCGCGGCCATGGCCGCCCTGCCCGGCGATTCGGTCTACCAGCTGGATGCCAGGCTGACCAACCAACAGGGCCAGGTGATCCGCCTGGATGGCGGACGCGGCCAGCCGGTGCTGGTCAGCATGTTCTACACATCCTGCCAGTTCGTCTGCCCGATGCTGATCGACGCGGCGCGCGACACCGAGGCGGCGCTGACCGACGCCGAGCGCAAGCGCGTGAAGGTGCTACTGATCAGCTTCGACCCGGCGCGCGACACGCCGGCCAAGCTGGAAGCCATGGCCAAGGAGCGTGGGCTGGACGCCTCGCAATGGACGCTGGCCCGCACCGACCCGGCCACGGTGCGCAAGATCGCCGCGCTGCTGAAGTTCCAGTACCGCGCCCTGCCCGACGGAGAGTTCAATCACAGCGCCGAGCTCATCCTGCTCGACGGCGAAGGCCGCATCACGGCGCGCACCTCCATGCTGGCCGGCGCGGATGCAAACATGGTCAACGCGATCCGCAAGCAGGTGGTGGCGCGCCAGCCCTGAACTCAGCGGCGGCGCATCGACAGCACGAAACGAACCAGCCGGCGCTGCGCGTCCGCAGTGACGCCAAAGGACAGCGTGCCCCACTCCCGCTCGTACACCAGATAGACCGGCACGCTGCCGGGGCGAAAGCGCGGCGACGGGATCTCGGTCTTGAAGTCGAGCCCGTAGTGCGTGCCGATGGCGGTCCCGTCGATGCCGCCATCCTCGCGCAGCGTTGCACTGAGGAAGACGGCGCCGTCGCCAATGTCGGCGTCGGGCATGCGCAGGTCGATCGCTTCATACGCCCCGCCCTTGCCTGCAGCCGGCGCCCAGGCCTCAATGGCGGCTGTGTCGGCATCCGGGTCCCGCACCAGGGTGACGCCGAGGAGGCTTGAGACCTTGGCGGGATCCAGCGCTGGCTCGGCCACCAACTGGTCAATCATTGCGAAGAGGGTCAGGTCGCTCATGGGCTGGCGCTCCGAAAGGGGTGCGGGCTTCAAAGATCAGGGGAAGAGGGTCACGCCGCTCAAGTCAGCGTAGTCGAGCTGCTTGGCCGGCTCGGACGCATGGGCACTGTTCCAGGTGTCGATATGGCCGCGGCCATAGTAGGTCTTGTAGTCTTCATGGGTCGTGCTGGTGATGAGGTCGCCAAACTCCTTGGCCATCTCCTGGCGCGCCGTGGCCTCGTCGATGTCGCCTTTTTCCAGCTTGTCGTAGATGGCCATGAACTTGCCGGAGGCGTCGGCCGGCACCTCGCTCACCACGCCCTCGGCCGCATGCTCCTTGGCGGCCCGGCAGGCCACGAGCTGGGCTTCGCCTTCGTCGATGAAGTCCACCTCGGTGGCCTTGCGCACATATTCCAGCCCGTCCGCCACGCTGTTCAGCGTGGGCTTGGGCGGCGGCGTGAACAGCGCGTGGCCGGTCTCGTGCGCCAGCCCACCCAGGGCCTCGTCGAGCGGGTCGCTGGGGTCGATGGCGATGGTCTTGTTGACCTTGTCGCAGTAGCTACCCCCGCCCGGCTCGTTGAGCTTGATGACCCATTTGTCCTGCTGCAGCTTGACGATATTGGTCTTGAGCGTGGGCGACTGGGCCAGCTTCTCGTTGATCCCCTTGAGCCCCTTCTTGATGGTCTTGCTGCCCTTGGGAACTTTCTCCAGCGGCGTTTCGGCGAGCTGGTTGGTCTTGTCGACCACGGTCTGGGCCAACTTCTTCAGCTCGCTGTCCGACATCGGCTTGTCGGTCTTGCCGAGCTGGTTCTTCAGCGCCTGGTCGAGGATGCGCTTTTGCTCGTCGTTGAGCTTGGCCGAGCCCTTGAGCTGCTTCAGCTCGGTGCCCGTCGAGCCGAACTTTGCGGTGCCGCTGTCGACATTGGCCTTGCGCGCTACCGCCCTGGCGCAGTCGGCCACGGCAGTCTTGAATTCCGGCAAGGCCTTGATGGCGTCGACATAGGCCGTGATGGTCTTGGGGTCGGCGGGCAGCTTGGCCTTGGCCTGGGTGACCGCATCGAATGCGGCCGTCAATCCGCTCGGTGCCGTGGCCGGCAGGGCCTTGAGCGCCTTGTCGATCTCCGCCTTGGTGTCGTCGTATTTCTTTTTCAGCTGCTGCATGGCCTTGGTCTCGGCCTTGAGGTAGTCAGCCACCTTACTGCCCAGCACGTCCAGGGCCTTGGCAGCCCGGACATAGTCCTGCAGGTTCTTGGGGTCAGCCACCAGTCCATTGCGGGCGCTCTGCACGGCGGCATGCGCTGATTCCACGCCGGGCGGTGCCGCACCGGGCACCTTGGCCAGATCGCCCTGCTCGAGCTTGAGCTTGGCGGCGTCGTACTTGCCCTTGGCCGTGACCACCGGGTCGCCCTTCGTGGGCTTCGCATCGACCGACTCCAGCACCTCGCGCACGGCGGTCCGGGCGCCTCCTCGCTTGGGCAACTGGTCGGGCGGCGTGGACATGGGGAGCGCTCCTTCGGGGCGTCAAGGCCGCAGGGCCTCCGGCGGGATGGGGCGCGAGGATAGGAGCTCCCCGTAACAACGGTCAAGCCAGGACGCCGGCATCACGCAGGAGTTCCAACGGCGATGCCGGGCGTCAGCAGGCGCTCCAGCAACTGCCGCACGCTGGTGATCTGGCTGCCGAAGGGCAGCCCGCCACGGCCGCGGAAGAACAGACCCTTGTTGACCTCGCCCCGCAATGCCGACCCCAGGCGCTGGTCAATGCAGAACTGGCCCCAGCCCTTGAGGCCGTCGCGCAGGCCGCACTGGCTCAAGCAGTCGAAGGCCATCGTGCAGCGCTGCTTGAGCTGGGCCACGGCCTGCAGCCTTTCCTCGGCCTTCAGGTATTTGCGAAGCCACGGCGTCATCACCGCGCGGGCGGGCAGGCCGGCCACGCTGGTGAACTCGACCAGGTCCTCGTCACGCGCTTCCACCAGCACCTGCTTGAAGTTGGGGTGGGCGTCGCACTCCTCGGTGGCGACGAAGGCCGTGCCGAGCTGGGCCGCGTCGGCGCCCAGGGACTGCAGGCGCTGGATGTCCTCGCAGCAGCGCACGCCGCCGGCGGCGATCAGCGGCACCTGGCCCTCCACGCCAGCGTCGCGGATCAGCTGGCGCACCGCAGGCAGCACGGTCTCGAAGTCGAAGCGCGCGTCGCCCAGGTCGGCCACGCGCGCCGCGCCCAGGTGGCCGGCGGCATGGCCCGGGTGCTCGATGATGATGGCGCTGGGGATGCGCTGGCGCCGCTCCCATTTGCGCCACAGCAGCGCCACGCCGCGCGCGTCGCTGAGGATGGGCACGAGGGCCGTGTTGGGGTGGTCCTGGGCCAGCTCGGGCAGGTCCAGCGGCAGGCCGGCACCCACCACCAGCGCGTCCACGCCCTCCTGCAGCGCGGTGCGCACCGAGGCCGCGTAGTCGCTCACCGCGCGCATCACGTTGACGGCCAGCACGCCGCGGCCGCCGGCAATCTCGCGGGCCTGGCGGATCTCGCGCGCCAGCGCCTCCTGGTTGGCCTGCTGGATGACGGTCTTCTTGTTCTCGTCGCTATCGCGCATGCCTTCGCTGCGGGCCATCAGGTCGGGGTGGTGGCGGCGCAGGTCCACCGAGGCGATGGTGCCCCAGGCGCCCTGGGCGGCGACGCTGCCGGCCAGCCGGTGGGCCGAGATGCCCACACCCATGCCGCCCTGCACGATGGGCAGCAACTGTCGGCCGCGGATCAGCAGGGGTTTCAGGCTGGCCATGGCCATGCGGTCGAGAAGCGAAGGAGTGGTCATGGCGTGGGCGGATGAAAGGCGGAAGGGGCGATGCTGGGCGCAAGCGCCCCGCACCACTTTGATCTGGTGCAAGGTCAGGTGGATTCGTCAACCGCCCAGCACATGCATGTCCGCACGCTCGGGCTGTAGCAGGCGCAGCTTGTCGCGCTGCTCGGAGTAGGCGTCGCCGCGCTGCGCCCAGATGCCGGCCAGGTGCTCCCGCAGCTCCGTCTCGCCGCCCTGGGAAGCGCGCAGCAGCGGGCGCAGATCGTGGCCCTGGGGTGCGAACAGGCAGGTGAAGAGGCGGCCGTCCGCCGTCAGCCGGGCGCGCGTGCAGTCGCCGCAGAAGGCATGGCTGACGCTGCTGATGAAGCCGATCTCGCCCGCGCCGTCGGCGTAGCGCCAGCGCTGCGCCGTCTCGCCGCCACGGGTGGCGGGCAGCGGCAGCAGCGGCCAGCGCGCGGCGATGCGCGCACGCAGTTCGTCGCTGGGCAGCACCTCGTCCATCTTCCAGCCGTTGTGGCAACCGGCGTCCATGAACTCGATGAAGCGCAGCACCATCCCTGCGCCAAAGTTCTCGCGGAAGTGCTCGGCCAGCGGCAGCGCTTCGCCGTCGTTGACGCTACGGCGCATCACCATGTTGACCTTGATGCGCTCGAAGCCCGCGCGCTGCGCCGCCTCCAGCCCGCGCAGCACCTCGGTCACGGGGAAGCCGACGTCGTTCATGCGCTGGAAGACGGTGTCATCCAGCGCATCGAGGCTCACTGTGAGGCGGTTCAGGCCGGCGTCGCGCAGCGCAGCGGCCTGGCCGGCCAGCAGGCTGCCGTTGGTCGTCAGTGCCAGGTCGGGCGGCGTGCCATCCAGCGTGCGCAGCTCGGCCAACTGGCGGACAAGACCGGTCAGGTCGCGGCGCAGCAGCGGCTCGCCGCCGGTCAGGCGCAGCGTGCGCACGCCCAGGGCCAGGGCCTGGCAGGCGACTTGGGCGATCTCCTCGAAGTTCAGCAGCTGCGACTGCGGCAGGAAGCGGTGGCCGGGGCCGAAGCGGCTGCGCGGCATGCAGTAGCTGCAGCGGAAATTGCAGCGGTCGGTCAGCGAGATGCGCAGGTCGCGCCAGGGACGCTGGCGGCGGTCGCGCAGCGTGCCGTCCAGCGGTGCCAGCGAGGCGATCACACGGGGCATCCAAAGCAAAGGGGCTGTCCTTGCGTCCATGCCGGCATTCTGGGCAGCGGCCCCGGCCCGGCCCATCCGGCCGTGGCAGGACGAGGGCACCGGCGACCTACTCCTTTCGGGCGATGGCCGCCTCGTCCGCCCGCCGCGCACGCCGCGGCGGCAGCGCGTTACGGTGTCGACCATGAACATCGAGCATTTCAACGACCTGCTGGCCATGGCTCGTGCCCAGCCCGAGCCGCAACGGCTGCTGATGGTTTTCACCACGGCCGAGTGCGAACCCGACGCGACGCCCGAGCAGCGGGCCGCCCATGCCGCCGGCGAGGGCGGCGTGCTGCGCCCGCTGATGTGCGTGGACAAGGACCCGGCCGAGCTGCAGGACTTTGCGACCCTGGCCGCCGAGGCGCGCCACGCCGGGCCGGCCTGGCAACTGATGTTCACCGCTGCCCTGGCCGGCCGCACGACCACCAGCGAGATCCAGCGCATGCTGGAGCTGTTGACCAAGCGCGTGGAGACCGGTGAGTTCGGCGGGCTGCTGCCGTTCAATCCTGCTGGCGATGTGGTCCTGATCGACTGATCTAAGCCAGCGGCACGCCGCTGGCGTCCAGCCCGTCTTCCTCGCTGCTCAGCAAATAGGGCCCTGTGCCGGCGTTGTCGGCGCGCGAGGCCGGCACGAAGGCGCCGACGGCCACGTCGAAGACGTGCACCTCACCGTCCTCGATGACGTAGTGCCAGCCGTGCAGCGTCAGCGACCGCGCCTCGACGCGCTCGCGCACCATCGGGTAGTCCATCAGCCGCTCCAGCTGCAGCACGATGGCGCGCTGCTCGGTGCGGCGCATCACCTCGGGGCCGGGCTCGGCCACCGGCAGCGCGGCCTCGCGGCCCAGGTCCAGCCAGCGGGCGAGGTTCTGCGCGGCCGGCGCCACCTCGCCGTACAGCGCCCGGATGGCGCCGCAATGGCTGTGTCCGCAGACGATGATGCGGTGCACCTGCAGGTTCAGCACCGCGTACTCGATGGCCGCCGCCGTGCCGTGGAAGCCCTGACTCTGGTCGTACGGCGGTACGAAGGCGCCGACGTTGCGCACCAGAAAAAGCTCGCCCGGGCCGGCGCCGGTCAGCAGATAGGGCACGAGGCGCGAATCCGAGCAGCCGATGAAGAGTGTCAGCGGATGCTGGCCGTCGTCGACGAGATGCCGGAACAGCGAGCGCTGCTGCGGGAAGGCATCGGTCTGGAAGCGGCGCAGGCGTTCGAGCAGCTCGTCGGGCATCACTGCACCAATGGTGAACTCGCTTGCTGAAGCTCGACACCTTCCAGTCGCGCGTCCGCGGCCAGTGTCTGCAGGTACTGGCGCAGCGCGCTGATCTGATGCAGCTGGCGCATGCGCTGGGCCACGGCCTCGCGCACCTGCTCGAAGGCCGGCAGCCGCCCCGGCTCGCGTGCGTCGATGGCGGCGATGTGCAGTCCGAAGCGGCTGTGCAGCAGCTGCGGCAACACGCCGATCTCGCTGCGGCCGAACAGCTCCTTGGCGAACTCGGGCGCGCAGTCGTTCGCCGTCAGCCAGCCCAGCCGCCCGCCCTCGGCGCCACTCGGGCAGTTGGACAGCATCTTCGCCGCTTCGTCAAAAGCGGCCACGTCGCTGGCGCGCAGCTGGATCAGATGCCCTTCCGCGCGCTGGCGCAGCAGGCCCACGTCCACGCCTGGCGTGACGGCGAACAGGATGTGCCGCACCTGCACGCGCTCGCCCTGGGCGTAGTGGCGCGCGTTGGCCTCGTAGTGGCGCCGGCAGGCCGTCTCGTCCGGCTCGGGGCCGGCCAGTTCCTGCGCGATCAGCGCCTCGATGGCCTGGCTGGCTGCCTCGCTGACCGCACCCTCGCGCGGCGCGGGGTCGTCGGTGGCGAGCAGGCCCAGCGCGATGGCGCGCTGGCGCAGCAGCTCGGTGCAGGCGCGCTGGCGCAGCGCGGCCTCGTCCAGCGCCTCTTCGACGGCGGCGATCTCGATGTGGTTCACATGAGCCATGGTGGACCTCACTTCGGCAGGTTCAGGCGGCGCGAACGCACGACCTGGTAGGGGCGGAAGACGTAGAACACCGACGCCAGCCCGCTCCACACATGCACGAGGCGGCTGAACGGGAACAGCAGGAAGATCGTCATGCCCAGCACCATGTGGACCTTGTAGGGCCAGGCCAGGGCCACGAGGCCGCTCGCGTCGGGGTTGAAGGTGACGATGCGCTGCGCCCAGTCGCTCAGCACCAGCATGACCGTGCCGTCGGCGTGCGCCAGCGAGAACGGCAGCGTGATGAGGCCCAGGCTCAGCTGCACCCACAGGATCCACAGGATGGCGAGGTCCGTGCGATGGCTGGTGAGGCGGATGCGCGGGTCGGTCATGCGGCGCCAGATCAGCATCGACAGGCCGATGAAGCAGAACGTGCCCGCCACGCCGCCGGCCACGATGGCCAGCATCTGCTTAGTTGCAGGGCTGATGAAGTGCTCGTAGACGGCATGAGGCGTCAGCATGCCTACCGTGTGGCCAACGAACAGAAACAGGATGCCAGCGTGGAAGAGGTTGCTGCCCCATTTCATGCCGCGGCTGCGCAGCAGCTGCGAGCTGTCGCTCTTCCAGGTGTATTGGTCGCGGTCGAAGCGCGCCAGGCTGCCCATCAAGAAGACGGCCAGGCAGATGTAGGGGTAGACGACGAACAGGAAGTTGTGGACGGCGTTCATGCCTGGGCTCCCGGTTGATGCGCACTGGGCTTGCGCACGATGTGGATGGGCTGCGGCTGCTCGGGCCGCGACTGGCCGGCCGAAGAGCAGCCACCGAAGGCTTCGGGCTCGGCCCAGTCTTCGTCGAGCTCGGGCTCGGGCGGAATCTCGACGCGCTCGGCGCGCTCGCCAGCCAGCTCCAGCGTGGCGGCCAGCACGCTGGCATAGGGGCTCTGGCGGCGTTTCAGCGCACTGAAGATCGCCCGCGTGATGTGGGCGATCTCGGTGAGGAAGTCGCGGGCCTCGCGCGCCGGCTGCGTGCTGGCGTACTCCAGCACCACGGCCAGGTGGTCGGGCAGCTCGCCGGGCGCGAGGTACAGGCCCGCGCGCTCGTAGGTCTGCTGCAGGTCGACCATGGCCGGGCCGCGCTCGCGCGAGTCGCCGTGGATGTGCTCGAACAGGTGCAGGGCCGTGCCGCGGCCGCGGTCGAAGAGGTCGACGAAGTCGGCTTCCACGGCGAAGGGGTCGTCGCGATGAAGATGCTGCAGCAGCGCGCACAGCTCGTCGATGCGAGCCGCCGGCAGCGCGGCCTCGGCGCGCAGGGCCTGCTGCAGCTCGGGCACGGCGGCGCGCAAAGCCGCATCCGGGTAGCGCAGCAGCGCGGCGAGCACGCGCAGGCTGTAGGGGGCGTGGGTGGGTTTGGTGAACATGGCGGCCCTCAGATCGTTGCCTTGATGGGGATGGTTCGCTTCTTCTCCGAGCCGAAGAGGCTCGTTTCCGTCACGCCCTCGGAGCAGCCGTTGCCGAAGCTGAAGCCGCAGCCGCCGCGCACGTTGAAGGCGTTCTCGGCGTACTCGCGGTGCGTCGTCGGGATGACGAAGCGGTCCTCGTAGTTGGCGATGGCCATCACGCGGTACATGTCCTGCACCTGGGCTTCGGAGAGGCCGGCCTGATCGAGCACGGCCAGGTTCTTCACGCCGTCCACGTGCACGCCGCGCTGGTAGGCGCGCATGGCCAGCATGCGCTCCAGCGCGCCGACGACGGGCACGGTGTCGCCCGCGGTCAGCAGGTTGGCGAGGTACTGCACGGGGATGCGCAACTGCTTCACGTCGGGCAGCTCGCCCACCTCGCCCAGCTGGCCGGCGTTGGCCGCCGCGCTGATGGGCGACAGCGGCGGCACGTACCAGACCATGGGCAGCGTGCGGTACTCGGGGTGCAGCGGCAGCGCCACCTTCCAGTCCACGGCCATCTTGTAGACCGGGCTGTTGCGCGCCGCTTCCAGCCAGTTCTCCGGGATGCCGTCAGCCCGCGCCTGCTTGATGACGGCGGGGTCGAAGGGGTCCAGGAAGAGGTCGAGCTGGGCCTGGTAGAGGTCCTTGTCGTTGGGCGTGGCGGCGGCCTCAAGAATGCGGTCGGCGTCGTACAGCAGCACGCCGAGATACCGGATGCGGCCAACGCAGGTCTCGGAGCAGACCGTGGGCTGGCCCGCTTCGATGCGCGGGTAGCAGAAGATGCACTTCTCGGCCTTGCCGCTCTTCCAGTTGTAGTAGATCTTCTTGTAGGGGCAGCCCGACACGCACATGCGCCAGCCGCGGCACTTGTCCTGGTCGATCAGCACGATGCCGTCTTCCTCGCGCTTGTAGATCGAGCCCGACGGGCAGCTCGCCACGCACGCCGGGTTCAGGCAGTGCTCGCACAGCCGCGGCAGGTACATCATGAAGGTGTTCTCGAACTGGCCGTAGATGTCCTTCTGGATGTCGTCGAAGTTCTTGTCCTTGCTGCGTTTGCTGAATTCGCCGCCGAGGATCTCCTCCCAGTTCGGGCCCCACTCGATCTTCTCCATGCGTTGGCCGGTGATGAGGCTGCGCGGGCGGGCCGTGGGCGCATGCTTCATCTCGGGGGCCGACTGCAGGTGGTCGTAGTCGAAGGTGAAGGGTTCGTAGTAGTCGTCGATCTCCGGCAGGTTGGGGTTGGCGAAGATCTTCATCAGCAGCTTCCACTTGCCCCCCTGACGTGGCTCCAGCTTGCCGTCGGCCTTGCGGATCCAGCCGCCGTTCCACTTGTCCTGGTTCTCCCATTCCTTGGGATAGCCGATGCCGGGCTTGGTCTCCACGTTGTTGAACCAGGCGTACTCGACGCCGGGGCGGCTGGTCCAGACGTTCTTGCAGGTCACCGAGCAGGTGTGGCAGCCGATGCACTTGTCCAGGTTCAGGACCATGCCGATCTGTGCGCGAATCTTCATTGCGTGCTCCTCGCGTTTCAGGGGTTTTCGCCTTGGGCCTGGTAGGCCTCGGCGAGGTGGTCGTCACGCGGGGTGTCGAGCCAGTCCACCTTGTTCATCTTGCGCACCACGACGAACTCGTCGCGGTTGGTGCCGATGGTTCCGTAGTAGTTGAAGCCGTAGCTGTACTGGGCGTAGCCACCGATCATGTGGGTGGGCTTGGTGACGATGCGCGTCACCGAGTTGTGGATGCCCCCACGCACGCCGGTGATCTCGCTGCCGGGCGTGTTGATGATCTTTTCCTGCGCGTGGTACATCAGCGTCATGCCGGGGTTCACGCGCTGGCTCACCACCGCACGGGCCGCGATGGCGCCGTTGATGTTGAACAGCTCCACCCAGTCGTTGTCTTCGATGCCGGCGCTCTTGGCGTCGTCCTCGCTGAGCCAGATGACGGGACCGCCGCGGTTGAGCGTCAGCATCAGCAGGTTGTCGCTGTAGGTGCTGTGGATGCCCCACTTCTGGTGCGGCGTGATGAAGTTCAGCACGATCTCGCGGTTGCCGTTGGGCTTGATGTTCTGGATGCCGGCCGTCGTCTTCAGGTCCACCGGCGGGCGGTAGCTGCTGAAGCCCTCGCCGAAGGCGCGCATCCAGGCGTGGTCCTGGTAGAACTGCTGGCGGCCGGTCAGCGTGCGCCATGGAATCAGTTCATGCACGTTGGTGTAGCCGGCGTTGTAGGAGACCTTCTCGCTCTCCAGCCCGCTCCAGGTCGGTGAGCTGATGATCTTGCGCGGCTGCGCCTGGATGTCGCGGTAGCGGATCTTCTCGTCCTCGCGGTGCAGGGCCAGGTGCACGTGCTCGCGGCCGGTGGCCCGGCCCTGGGCTTCCCAGGCCTTCACGGCGACATGGCCGTTGGTCTCGGGCGCGAGTTGCAGGATGACCTCGCAGGCGTCGATGTCGCTGACGATGCGGGCGCGGCCTTCGGCGTTCACGCCGTTGAGCTCGGCGAGCTGGGCCACCTCCGTCTTGGTGTCCCAGCCGATGCCCTTGCCGCCGTTGCCCAGCTTCTCCATCAGCGGGCCCAGCGCCGTGAAGCGCTCAAACGTGGCCGGGTAGTCGCGCTCGACGACGGCGATGGTGGGCGCCGTCTTGCCGGGGATGAGGTCGCACTCGCCCTTCTTCCAGTCCTTCACGCCGAAGGGCTGGGCGAGTTCGGCCGGCGTGTCGTGCATCAGCGGCGACAGGACGACTTCCTTCTCCACGCCCAGGTGGCTGATGCAGACCTTGCTGAAGGCTTTGGCGAAACCCTTGTAGATCTCCCAGTCACTGCGCGACTGCCAGACCGGGTCCACGGCCGCGGACAGCGGGTGGATGAAGGGGTGCATGTCGCTGGTGTTGAGGTCGTTCTTCTCGTACCAGCTGGCGGTGGGCAGCACGATGTCGCTGTACAGGCAGGTCGTGCTCATGCGGAAGTCCAGCGTCACGAGCAGGTCCAGCTTGCCCTGCGGCGCTTGGGCATGCCAGCGCACTTCGTTGGGCTTGGCGTCGTCCACGCCGAGGTCCTTGCCCTGCACGCCGTTCTCGGTGCCGAGCAGGTGCTTGCAGAAATACTCGTGGCCCTTGCCGCTGGAGCCCAGCAGGTTGGAGCGCCAGACGAACATGTTGCGCGGCCAGTTCTGCGGCGCGTCGGGGTCTTCGCAGCTCATCTGCAGCGAGCCGTCGCGCAGGCCGCGCACGACGTAGTCCTTGGGCTCCATGCCGGCGGCAGCGGCATCCTTCACCACCTGCATCGGGTTGGTCTTGAGCTGCGGCGCGCTGGGCAGCCAGCCCATGCGCTCGGCGCGCACATTGCAGTCGATCAGGCTGCCGGCGAACTCGGCACGCTCGGCCTCGGTCGCCAGTGGTGACAGCACCTCGTCCACGTTCAGCTTCTCGTAGCGCCACTGGTCGGTGTGGGCGTAGAAGAAGCTGGTGCTGTTCATCTGGCGCGGCGGCCGGATCCAGTCCAGCGCGAAGGCCAGCGCCGTCCAGCCGGTCTGCGGACGCAGCTTCTCCTGGCCGACGTAGTGCGCCCAGCCGCCACCGCTCTGGCCGATGCAGCCGCACATCATCAAGAGGTTGATGACACCGCGGTAGTTCATGTCGCAGTGGTACCAGTGGTTCATCGCGGCGCCGATGATGATCATCGACTTGCCCTTGGTCTTGTGCGCGTTCTCGGCGAACTCGCGCCCCACGCGGATGACCTGCGCGCGCGGCACCCCGGTGATGGCTTCCTGCCAGGCGGGCGTGTAGGGGGCGTTGTCGTCGTAGCTCCTGGCACCCGAGCCGAAGCCGCGGTCGATGCCGTACTGCGCGGCCTGCAGGTCGAAGACGGTGGCGACAAGCACCTCGCCGTCCTGCGTCTTCAGCGTGGTGGCCGGCACGCGGGCGCAGTGGCTGACGCCGTCCTGCTGCGGGTTGGGCGTGAAGTGCTCGCTGGCGCTGCCGGCGAAATAGGGGAAGGCGACATCGACGAGCTCGTGCGCCTGCGCGCCGTCTTCCACGAGGGAGAGCTTGAGCTTGACGTCACCGCCGCCCTCGGCCTCCCTGGCCTCCAGGTTCCACTTGCCGGTGTCGTCGCGGCCCTCGGCACCCCAACGGAAACCGATGGAGCCATGGGGCAGCACCAGGCGGCCGGTGGCGTCATAGGCCAGCGTCTTCCACTCGGGGTTGTTGCTCTGGCCCATCTGGCCGGCCAGGTCGCTGGCGCGCAGGTAGCGCCCGGGCACGCGGGTCTTGCGGCCGTCGGGCAGGGTCTGCTCCTCCAGCAGCACGAGCAGCGGCAGGTCGGTGTAGCGGCGCGCGTAGTCGTCGAAGTAGGGGCTGCGCTCCTTGAAATAGAACTCGTTGAGCGCGACGTGGCCCATGGCCATGGCCAGTGCCGCGTCGGTTCCCTGCTTGGGGTGCAGCCACAGGTCGGCCAGCTTGGCGACCTCGGAGTAGTCGGGCGTCACCGCCACCGTCTTGGCGCCCTTGTAGCGCACCTCGGTGAAGAAGTGGGCGTCCGGCGTGCGCGTCTGCGGCACGTTGCTGCCCCAGGCAATGATGTAGTTGCTGTTGTACCAATCGGCCGATTCGGGCACGTCGGTCTGCTCGCCCCAGACCTGCGGGCTGGCCGGCGGCAGGTCGCAGTACCAGTCGTAGAAGCTCATGCAGACGCCGCCGATCAGGCTCAGGTAGCGGCTGCCGGCCGCATAGCTCACCATGCTCATCGCCGGGATGGGCGAGAAGCCGATGACGCGGTCCGGGCCGTGCTCCTTGATCGTGTAGACGTTGGCCGCAGCGATCAGCTCGTTGACCTCGTCCCAGGTGGAGCGCACGAAGCCGCCCATGCCGCGCAGCTGCTGGTAGTCACGCCGGGCGCTCTCGTCGCTCTGGATCAGCGCCCAGGCATCGACCGGGCTCTTCGAGACCGCCAGCGCCTCGCGCCAGCGCTTGAGCAGGCGGCCGCGCACCATCGGGTACTTCACGCGGTTGGCGCTGTAGAGATACCAGCTGTAGCTCGCGCCCCGCGCGCAGCCGCGCGGCTCGTGGTTGGGCAGCTCGGGGCGGGTGCGCGGGTAGTCGGTCTGCTGGGTCTCCCAGGTGACGATGCCGCCCTTGACGTAGATCTTCCATGAGCAGGAGCCGGTGCAGTTCACGCCGTGCGTGCTGCGCACGATCTTGTCGTGCGCCCAGCGGTTGCGGTAGGCGTCCTCCCAGGTGCGGTCCTCGCCGGTGCTCACGCCGTGGCCACCGGCGAAGACCTCCTTGGGCAGCTGGAAGGCGGTCAGTCGATCCAGGAAATGGGACATTGATTTCTCCGTTAGCAGGACAGGGGGGCGTGGCGACGGCCGTAGAACCACCAGCAGATGGCCATGCAGCTCAGGTAGAACGCCAGGAAGCAATAGAGCGCGGCCTCGGGGCCGCCGGCCAGCGTGATCGCGCTGCCAAAACTCTTGGGAATGAAGAAGCCGCCGTAGGCACCGACGGCTGAGCACAGGCCGAGTGCCGCGGCGCCCTGGGCCTGCGCTTCGGGCAAGGTACGTCGACTTTGCTGCGCCTCGCGCACGAAGCCCAGCGGCACCATGCGGAAGGTGCTGCCGTTGGCGATACCGGCGGCGACGAAGAGCAGCACGAAGCTGGCGGCGAACAGCCACGCGCTCCCGCCGCCGCCCAGGCTGGCCAGCACGCCGACGACGCCCAGCGCCAGGCCGCCGAAGCAGGCCAGGCTGACGCGCGCGCCGCCGAAGTCGTCGGCCACCCAGCCGCCCAGCGGCCGCGCCAGCGCGCCCAGCAACGGACCCAGCCACACCAGGTGCTGCGCGCCCTCGAAGCCGGGGAACTGGCTGCGCAACAGCAGCGGGCCGGCCGCCGCGAAGCCGATGAAGCTGCCGAAGCTGCCCAGGTAGAGCCAGCTCATCAGCCAGCTGTGGCGGTGCGTGAAGAGCTGGGCCTGCTCGGCCATGCCAACACCGGCCGAGGGCAGGTCGTCCATGCCGAACCAGGCCGCCATGCTGGCGAGCGCGATCAGCGGCAACCACACCAGGCCGGCATTGGCCAGCCACAGGCCGCCCGATTGAGCTGACAGGCCGAACAGGTCCAGCGCAATGACCACCGGCACGGCCCATTGCACGAGGCCCACGCCGAGGTGGGCACAACCGGCGCCCAGGCCCAGCGCCCTGCCCTGCTCGCGCGCCGGGAAGCAGGCGCTGATGTGGGCCATGCCGCTGGCGAAGTTGGCGCCGCCCAGGCCGCACAGCAGGGCCAACACCACCATCCATTCATAGGGCGTGGCGGGGTCCTGCACCGCCAGCGCGATGCCAGCGGCCGGCAGCAGCAAGCTGGCCGTGGACAGGGCCGTCCAGCGCCGCCCGCCGACCCAGGACACGGCAAAGCCGTAGAAGATGCGCAGCGTGGCGCCGCACAGCGCCGGCAACGCGCTCAGCCAGAACAGCTGGTTGGTGCTGTAACGGAAACCAGCCGCCGGCAGGTGCACGACGAGCACCGACCACAGCATCCACACCGCGAACGACAGCGCCAACGCGGGAATGGCGACCCAGAGGTTGCGCAGCGCCACCGCCCGGCCATGGCCGGTCCAGAAATCCGGGTCTTCCGGATTCCAGCGCAGTGGAAGTGAGAGGGTCTTTGGCACGATGGTCATGCTCCGCGGCGGGGGCCCATCTGCCCATCCACCGCAGGTCGGGTAGGACCGGCGCGGAAGGAGGAGGCGGGCAAGTGAAGGCATCGTTCTTTCGGACGAGGCGCGCGCGCCAGGCCTGAGAAGCAAGAAGGCCCGAAGGCGATGCCTCCGGGCCTTCGTGAGCCGTCTTGGGCTCGCGTCAGGGGTTCTTGATCTCCGCCCCACCGCGCAGATAGAACCACCAGTTCAGCACCAGGCAGACGGCGTAGAAAGCGGCGAAGCCGTAGAAGGCGAACTGCGGCGTGCCGGCCTTGATCTGCTCGCCGATCAGCACCGGCGCGACGAAGGCGCCATAGGCCGCGACGGCCGATGTCCAGCCGAGCACAGGGCCGGCCTGGGTGCGATCGAAGATGACGCCCACCGAGCGGAAGGTCGAGCCGTTGCCGACGCCGCTGGCCGCGAACAGCAGCACCATCAGGCCCATGAAGGCCGGGAAGAACTGCTCCGGCGTGGCTGAGCCGTAGGCCTGCTGCATGACATAGCCGACCGCGGCGGACGCGAACACCATGACCGCAGAGATGACCTGCGTGACGATGGAGCCGCCGATCTTGTCAGAGATCCAGCCGCCGACGGGCCGCACCGCGGCGCCGACGAAGGGTCCGATCCAGGCGTAGGTCAGCGCAGACGGGGCGTTCGGGTTCTTCAGCGTGTGGGCGAGCACGCCGGCCGCATCAGGGATGTGCTGGAAGCCGAAGATCACTGTGATCGCCAGTGGCAGAGCCATGGAGAAGCCGATGAAGCTGCCGAAGGTGACGACGTACAGCGCCGTCAGGCTCCAGGTGTGCTTGTTGCGGAAGATGGCGAACTGCTTGGCCACGTTCTCCTTCATCGCGCCGAAGGCAGCCAGGCGCATGACGAGCAGCGCCGCAATGATGTCCAGCGGGATGGCCACCCACATGCTGAGCAGGCCCAGGCCCGTCGGCGCCGGCAGGTATAGATAGAGCATGCCGATGGTCGGCAGGAATGCGAGCGAGTACAGGTAGGTGATCTTCAGGAAGGCAACCACCGGATGACCGGCGTTGGGCGTCACCGTCTTCAGGTTGTTCATGCCGAACCAGCACAGAACGGACAGCGGCACCAGCGACAGCAGCCAGGCGAAGCCGGCGTTCTGGATCCAGGTCTGCGTGCCGGCCGGGATCTTGCCGAAGATCCAGCCGCTGGCCTTCACCAGCGTCATCGGGTCGCCGCTCAGACCGAAAAAGCTGACCGTCATGACCAGCGGGATGACGACCTGCATCGTCGTCACGCCGAAGTTCCCGAGGCCCGCGTTCAGGCCCAGCGCCGTGCCCTGCAGGCGCTTGGGGAAGAAGGTGTTGATGTTGGACATCGAGCTGGCGAAATTGCCGCCGCCCACGCCCGACCACAGCGCCATCAGCTGGAAGGCCCACAGCGGCCAGTCCTTGTGCTGCAAGGCCATGCCGGTGCCGATGGCCGGCGCCAGCAGCATGGCCGTGGTGAGGAAGATGGTGTTGCGCCCGCCGGCCATGCGGATCAGGAAAGAGGCCGGGATGCGCATCGTCGCGCCCGAGATGCCGGCGATCGCCGTCAGCGTGAAGAGCTCGGCCTGGGTGAAGGGGAAGCCCAGGTTGAGCATCTGCACGGCGATGATGCCCCACATGCCCCAGACGGCGAAGCCGCACAGCAGGGCCGGGATGGAGATCCACAGGTTGCGGTAGGCGATGCGCTTGCCGGTGCTTTCCCAGAAGGCGTCGTCCTCGGGGCGCCAGTCCGCGATGTCGTTCTTGCTCATGATGCGGGTCCTTTCGGCGCTCAGCCGGCGAGGTGGAATTCGGGCGCGTTGCGGCCCATGACTTCGGTGCGGCGCACCTCGGTCCAGTACATCCAGATCAGCGAGATCCAGACGACGCCGTACATCAACATGAAGGCGCTGGAGCGGATGCCGGTCAGGTCCAGCAGCGCGCCGAACAGGATGGGCAGCACGAAGCCGCCCAAGCCGCCGGCCAGGCCGACGATGCCGCTGATCGCGCCGATGTTGCCGGGGTAGTCGTCGCTGATGTACTTGAAGACCGAGGCCTTGCCAAAGGCCCAGGCCACGCCCAGCACGGCCAGCAGCGCGGTGAAGGTGTAGACATTGAGGCCGATGTGGAAGGTCTTGGCGCCGGCCAGCGTCACGATGGTGAAGTCGGTCTGCGGGTAGCTCAGCAGGAACAGGCAGATCCAGCTCACCCACAGCACCCACCAGGTGACCTTGTGGGCGCCGTACTTGTCCGACAGCAGGCCGCCGACGGCGCGCAGCACGCCGCCGGGCAGGCTGAAGCAGGCCGCCAGCAGCGCGGCCACGCGGATATCCAGGCTGAACTCGCCGACGTAGTACTGCACCATCCACAGCGCCAGCGCCACATAGCCGCCGAACACGATGCTGTAGTACTGGCAGTACTTCAGCACACGCGGGTCCTTCAGCGCCTTCAGCTGCTCGCGAAAGCTGACGTTGCTGGTGACGAGGTGGGCCGGGTTGCTGCTGCTGAACAGCCAGAACAGCACGACGGTGCCGGCCATGATGGCCGCATAGACCTGGGGCACCATGGCCCAGCCGAAGCCGACCAGCAGCACCGGGGCGATGAACTTGTTGACCGCCGAGCCGGAGTTGCCGGCACCGTAGACGCCCATGGCCATGCCCTGGCGGCTCTTGGGGAACCAGCGCGCGACGTAGGGCGTGCCCACCGAGAAGGAGCCGCCCGCCAGGCCGACGAACAGGCCGATGACGAGGAAATGCCAGTACTGCGTCGCGTAGGCCATCAGCCAGATGGCCGGCACGGTGGCGAGCATCAGCAGGGTCATGACGATGCGGCCGCCGTAGCGGTCCGTCCAGATGCCCAGCGGCACGCGCACGAGAGAGCCGGTCAGCACCGGCATGGCCGTCAGCAGGCCGAATTCGGTGGCGTTGAGGCCGAGCTGCTTCTTGATGGGGATGCCGATGACGCCGAACATCATCCAGACCATGAAGCAGACGGTGAAGGCCAGCGTGCTGACGATCAGCACCGACCAGGCCTTGCGGTCGACAGGGGGCGCAGTCATGCGGTTTCCTCCTCAGTGAACATGAGGAGACTGTCCCGCCCAGCTTGCGCGCCGCACATTCACCAGAGGGGCAGCGGGGCACCGCCCGCAGGGAGGACGACGGCCCGGGCGGCCTCGTCCTAAAGAACTACGCGCGTTGCTGCGTCACCAGCACGGCGGCCTGCACGCGCGAGTCCAGATCCAGCTTGCGTAGCAAGTGCTGCACGTGGATCTTCACCGTCGTCTCGGCGATGCCGAGCTCGCGTGCGATGTGCTTGTTGGAGTCGCCGCGGGCGATCAGGTCGACGATCTCGCGCTCGCGCGGCGACAGCGTTCCCAGCGGGTCGGGTGGTGCGGCGGCCGCCGTGGACGCTGCTTCGGCATCGTGGCGGAAGGCCGTGGCCAGCTTGCCGGCCATCTCGGCGCTGAAGCTGGACACGCCGCGCACCGCGCGCTCGATGGCCTGGGTCAGCTCGTGGTTGTCCGCCGTCTTCAGCAGATAGCCGCAGGCGCCGGCGCGCAGGGCCGCGCCCAGGTCGGCCTCCGACTCGCTCATCGTCAGCATCAGCACCTGGGCACCCGGCGCGGCCGCCTTCAGCGCCGGCAGGGCCTGCACGCCGGTGACGCCGGGCAGGTGGTTGTCCAGCAGGATGACCTGGGGTTGCAATTCGGCCGCCAGGCGCTCGGCCGCACCGGCGTCGCCGGCCTCGCCAACGACCTGCAACTGCGACTGCGTGGCCAGCAGCGCGATCAGGCCGCGGCGGAACAGCGTGTGGTCGTCAACGACAAGGACGCGGATGGGTTCGGCATTCATGATGTATTGGCCGTCTCGTATTCGGGCAGGGAGACGCGCACCAGCGTGCCGCGCCCGGGTTGGGATTCCAGCGCCACGGCGGCACCCACCTTGGCGGCGCGCTCGCGCATGATGCGCAGCCCGACGTGGCTGTCGTCGGGCGAGTCCGTGGCCAGGTCGAAACCACGGCCATCGTCGCGCACGTCGATCTGCCAGTGCGGCTGGTGCGCCAGCCGCACGTGGACCTGGCTGGCCTGCGCGTGCTTGCGCACATTGGCCAGCGCCTCCTGCACCACGTGCAGCAGCTGCACCTGCACGTCGGCCGGCAGCGGTGCGCCGTGGCCGTCCACTTCCAGCTCGGCCTGCAGGCCGCTTTGCAGGCGGAACTTCTGCAGCGTCTGCTGCAGCGCGGGCAGCAGGTCGTCGCCATCGGTGCGGGTGCGGAAATGCATCAGCAGCGCCCGCACGTCGGCAGTGCATTCCTTCAGGCCCAGCTCCAGCTCGTCGATGAGGCGCACGGCTGCATCGGCCTTGCCGCCCCGCTGCGCGTCCTTCAGCAGTTGCAGCTGGATCTTCATGAAGGCCAGGCTTTGCGCGATGGAATCGTGCATCTCGCGGGCCAGCATGCCGCGCTCCTCGGCCACGGCCGCCTCGCGCTGCAACGCCTCGTTGCGCAGGCTGTCCATGGCGCTGGCCAGATGGCTCGCCAGGCTGTCCAGCAACTCGCGGTCGGCCTGGCTGGGCTGGGGCGGGTCGCGGAACAGCAGGTCGACCTCGCCCATCACACGGCCCTGCACCGTCAACGCCACCGCCGTCACGGCGACGAAGCCGGCCTTGGCGCAGTGCGACCTGTGATCGCTCTCGCGGGTGATCGGAATGACCTTGGCATGCGGCTCGGGGCTGCCGCAATGGCAGGCGCCGGGCGCCACGCAGCGTTCGGCCTCGGCCATCGCGGGCGGCATGCCCTGCGAAGCCAGCAGCACCATGCGCTGCTGGCTCGGGTCCAGCCAGCGCATCGCCACGGCATCGGCGCCGGCCGCGCGGCGCATGCGTTCGGCGAAACCGGCACCCAGGTCGCGCACGGACGACGCCCCGGCGGCGAAGGACGTGGCCTCGTACAGCGTGGCCAGCCGCTGCTGCTCCAGGCGCAGGTCGGCCGTCTTGGCACGCACTTCATCGGCCATGCCCTGGTAGACGGCCTCAAGGCGCTGCGCCATGCGGTTGAAGCCGCGCGCCAGGTCGCCGAATTCGTCCTGCGAGTCCTCGGCGACGCGGGCGCCAAGCGCGCCCTGCTCCAGCGCCTGCAGGCCGCGGCGCAGCCGGTCCACCGGCGCGAACACGACGAGGTGCGAGGCGTACAGGAAGATCAGGGCCGCGGCGATGGCCAGGCCGACGAGCGCCAGCTGCACGCTGGACAGCAGCGAGCTCCAGCCTGCCATGCGCGCCTCGACGGCGTCGACGAGGACGTCGATGCGCCGAACCTGGACCTCGGCCTGCGCGCCGGTGGGCGCCGGCAGGCCATCGGCCGCGGTCGACTTCAGCTGCTGCCAGCCCTCGTGCACGCCACGCCAGGCCTGCAGGGTGTGTCCGTCGCGCGGCAGGAAGAGGGGGCGCGCGGGGTCGCCGTCCACCAGCAGCTGCAGGGAGGCGTCATAGGCCTGGGTGAGCGAGCGCAGGGCATCGCTGCCGGCACCCACACTTTGGTGGGCGAGGCGCCAGGTCTGCATGCGCAGCCGCCCCGCTTCGTTGACCGCCGCCGCGCCGCCTTCGAGCTGCCAGCCTATCCACAGCGTCAGGCCGATCGAGCCCAGCGCGATGCACAGCAAGGCGGCTCCGAGGATGCCGACCTTGGTGGCGAGACGGGCGCGATTCCAGCCTTTGGACATGCGGCGGATTCTGGGCAGGCCGTTCCCGCGTGAGCTTGATCTCGCGCAAGCGCGGCGACGAATCACTCCGCCACCGCTCCCGCTGGCCCGGCGGGTTCGGCCGCGGCCGCAGGGGCGTCCAGGCCCCAGTTCATCCAGTCGTCGCCGAACAGTTCGCTCGGATGCGGCGTGGCCACCGAGCCGTTGCCGCATTGCAGCGCATCGGCCGAGCAGTAGCGGTCGCAGCCCCAGCAGATGCGCCCGGGGTTGGCCGGCCGGATCGGAAACCTCTTGCTCACGCGAACGCCTCTGCGGCCTCCGGCATGTGGGGAAAGCCGGCCGCGCCGCGCAGCCGATGCACCGGCCGGACCATGAACACCGTGCGATCACGCCCGCGTTCCAGCAGCAGCGACCGCACGCGCGCCTGCCACAGCTCGCCGAGGTCTTTCTCGTCCTGAGGCGCCGCCTTGCCGGAGGCGAGAAGCGCCACCAGCACATCCAGTTCCGCCTGTCCCGGCAGGGAGGTCGTGTCCACGCCCACGTCCACGGCGGCCTGCGTGTCGAGCCGGGTGAAGCGCAGCGCCAGCACCAGGTCGGGCTTGCTGCGGATCAGGCCGGCCCGGCTGAAGCGCCCACCCAGGCCCTTGAAGCCGGACCCACCCGCCGCACCCGTGAGCATCTGCACCACCGTCGCGACGACACCGGTCCCACCGGAGCGCGCATCGTCGCGGAACTCCACCTTGATGCCGCCGCGCTGCGGCAGGCCGTCCGGGTAGAGCTGCTCCAGCGCCAGCCAGGTCAGCCAGTAGGCCGACGCGACGGCCACGCAGGAATGGCCCGTCAGCCGCACGGCGTCGGCGAAGCCGTAGTCGAGGATGCCGTCCTCGGCGCAGCCCAGCACGCGGGCCAGCGGGTCCTGCATCGTGAGGCGGGGGACTTCGTCAAAGTAGCTGGGTAGTTTCATGTTGGGTCTCGTTGATTTCAGCCGGGTCGGCCGTCGAGGCGCGGGCGGGACAGCACCGGCCAGTAGCGCACCGCGTACAGGCCAAAGCCCGCCGACCACAGCAGCGCCGAGGCCAGGGCGGCGTGGACGATCTGGGCAGGCGCGATCAAAGGCAGAAGCACGCGCACGGCGGCCGCGGCGGCAACCAGCAGATAGCAGGCGATTTCGAAGCGGTCAGCCTTCAAGGGCCGACCGGTGTGGCCACGCGCGGTGCGGGTCATCATGCCGATGACGAGGCCGCCGACGGCGCCCACGGTGAGCGCATGCGTGGCCAGCGACGGCATCAGCCAGCCGGCTTCGGCCAGCGCGCGCAGCAGCAGATGCACCGGCACCCACAGGTAGGCCAGGTGCAGCACCCACACCAGCGGCGCACGCAGCGTGCGCCAGGGCCGCCACAACGCCCAGCGCCAGGCGTGGGCGGCACCGGCGGCGGCCGCGAGAACGGCCAGCGGCCACCCGTGCAAGCCCACTGCATCGGCAGCCAGCAGAGCCAGCACGCCGCCGAGCGCCGCCTTTTCGGCCCAGGCGTTGCGGCTCGCGCCAGCACCTGGCACGCCGTTGTTCGTGAACATCGGGATGACGCGGCCGCCCATCACGGCCAGGATGAAGAGCACCACGTCCAGCGCCACCTGGATGCCGAGCCAGCCGGGCACCGCGACGACGCCGAACTGCGCCAGATGCACGCAGCCAGCGGCGAGCGCCAGCAGCGCGAGCAGGCCGATGAAGAAGTAGTTGCGCCGGCTGCCAGCCTTCACGAAAGGCAAGGCCAGGCTGATGGCCGCGGCCAGCGGGAAGGCGACGTTGGCAACGGCAGCGGCCAGCGCAAAAGGCGTCAACACCAGCACGCGGGCGGCGATCCAGAGCGCGGCCAGCGCGGCGAGCTTCCAGCCGGTAGGCGTGGGCAGGTTGGTCCAGTTGCGGCCGGCCGTGAACAGGAAGCCGACGATGACGGCCAGCGTGAAGCCGAACAGCATCTCGTGGGCATGCCAGATCGGTCCGGCCAGATAGGCATGGCCCAGCAGACCCGAGAACTGCAGCGCCCACAGCGGCACGGACAGCGCGGCAAACACGCTGGCCAGCAGGTAGAAGGGCCGAAAGCCCAGCGCGAACAGTGCAAAGCCCGCGGGCGCGGCCGGCGGGGGCTCATCGATTCTCAGCAAGGGCATCATGTGTTGGTTTCCGTTGAGCTCGCCAGGCGATGGCTGCTCCAGCCAGCGTCAGCACGAATGCAGCGATGGCCAGCGCGTTGCCGGTGGCACCTGCGGCCGTCAGTCGGGCGTCGAACAGGCCGCCGCCGAGACGCACGGCCAGCGACGCATGCAGCAGCGCCAGCGGCACATAGAAGGGCCAGCCGAACGCCAACTTCACGCGGGCGACGGCGGGGAGGATGACCGGGGCATGGCCGAACACCATGCTGAAGACGAAGCCCAGCGCGAGGCCATGCAGAGCGGCGTCGCGCCACGGCAGGCCCAGCGCCGTGCCCGCCCAGGCCAGGCCGGCAACGGCCAGCCAGAAGTAGCCGGTGAGCAGGCACAGGGCCATGTAGCGGCTCAGCCCCGCGGCGCGGACCGTGCGGCGTGCGATGTCGAACACCGCGAGCCAACTGGCGAGCGCGGCCAGAGACAAGCCATACAGCAGGCCGCCCACGTCCGCGACAAGGCCGGACAACACCGCGCCACAGGCAGCCACGGCCAGGATGGCAAGCAAGGCCGGGCCGGCGCCGGCATGGCGGCGCATCAGCCGCGTCATCTCCAGCCGCTCGGCGGCGATGGTGAACACGAGGAAGCAGAACCACAGCGGCACCACGGCGCCGGCCATCAGGCCGAGCGCGTGCAGCAGGCTGCCGGCCGCCCAGGCTACTGCGCCGGCGAGCAACAGCAGCGTGTGCGCGGCCCGCTGCCGCCTGACCACGGCCAGGTTCACGCCGACAAAGGCCAGCGACGCGCCCGCGGCCAGCCATGCGGCCAGGCCTGGCGCGCCGGAGAGCATCACCAGGCCCGCAGCGCCCGAGGCGAGCGGGCCAGCAAAACCCGCCGGATGCTTCAGGGCCACGGCGCGCTCGATGCCGATGACGGTGCCCATGAAGGCGCAGATCATCAGGAAGGCATGGGTAGCGACGGCCGCGCTCGCCACGGGCACGGCGACCCCGGCTCGCACCAGGCCGCCGGCAATGCCGGCCACCAGAGCCACCACCGCGAGGCCCGCGAAGGCCAGTCGCGGCAGCAGACCCGGAGCGCGTCGCATCCCCTGCCCTACCAGCCCATGAAGGCTTTGGCCCGGTCGCTCATGCGATCGGTCGTCCAGGGCGGCTCCCACACCACCTCGACATGGATGCGCTGGTCGACCGGCACGACCTTGTCGAGCTCGGTGCAGGCGTCGTCGACGATGACGTCCACCACCGGGCAGGCGGCCGAGGTCATGGTCAGCAGCACCTTGACGCGCTCGGCCTCGACGGTCACGCCGTAGACCAGGCCGACATCGACGATGGACATCGCCACTTCGGGGTCCACCACGCGGCGCAGCGCCGCCAGGATGGGTTGCCGAAGTTCCTCCGGCCCTTCGTAGGGATAGGCCATGCCCGTCATGGCGCCGACCTCGCCGGCGCCATGAAGTGCAGCAGCTGTACCAACTGCTGACGGTTGGCCGTGATGTCGGCCAGCGTGTAGCGGTCCAGCACGGCGTGAAAGGCCTGCACCGCCTCGCCCAGCACGCCCTTGAGCCGGCAGTGGTTGACGATGGCGCAATGGCTGGCCTCGGCCGAGAAGCACTCGGCCGGCAGGGCCTGGCCCTCGGTGTCGCGCACCACCTCGCCGATGCGGATCTGCGCCGCCGGCCGGGCCAGCGTGAGGCCGCCGCCCTTGCCGCGCACGGTGCTCACCCAGCCGCGCTTGGCCAGGTGGTGCACGACCTTGGTGAGGTGGTTGGCCTTCACGTCGAAGGCCGCGCAGATCTCGCCCACCGTGGCCCGCCGGTCGGGCTCGGCGGCCAGGAACATCAGCACGCGCAGGCTGTAGTCGGTGAAGGCGGTGAGCCTCATCTTTCAATCCTTTCAGCGCCCACGGGCCGGGGCGGCGCCTGCAGGCAGGCGGTCCACCGCGGGGCGGCGCAGCAAGTACAGCGCATACACGGCCAGGAAGACGCTGCCGGCGGCGAACACGATGTCACCCGGCACGCGCAGCCACACCAGCGTCTCCATCACCTTGGAGTGGATGACCTCTGGCGAGCGGGCGTACCACAGGCCCTTCGTGATGCTCTGGTAGGCCTGGTAGATGCCAGCCGGCAGCAGCGACAGGAAGACCATCATCGCCAGGCCGATGTTCAGGCTCCAGAAGGCGGGCTTGAGGAATCGGTCGGCATGCAGCGCCCGGTCGTACAGCCCGCGCAGGCAGAACAGCATCAGGCCGATGCCCAGCATGCCGTAGACGCCGAACAGCGCCGCGTGGCCGTGGGCCGCCGTCATGTTCAGGCCCTGCACGTAGTACAGCGAGGCCGGCGGGTTGATGGCGAAGCCCAACAGGCCGGCGCCCACCGTGTTCCAGAAGCCCACGGCGACGAAGGACAGGATGACCCACTTGTAGGCGCCCAGCCAGGCCACGCCCTTGGCGCAGCGATAGGTCTGCAGCGCTTCCAGGCCGATCAGCGTCAGCGGCACCACCTCCAGCGCGGAGAACACTGAGCCGACCGCAATGACCGATGTGGGCGTGCCCGTCCAGTACAGGTGGTGCAACGTGCCCAGGATGCCGCCGAACAGGAAGACGATGGTCTCCGCGACGATGGCGCGGTTGGCAGAAGCGGCGCGCACCAGGCCCAGGTTGGTGAAGATCAGCGCGACGACGGCCGTGGCGAAGACCTCGAAGAAGCCCTCCACCCACAGGTGCACCAGCCACCAGCGCCAGTACTCGACCATCGAGTAGTGGGTGTGCTGGCCCCAGGTCAGCGAGCTCGCGTAGAAGCCGCCGATGCAGGTCGCCGACAGGAAGACCATGGCGATGAGGCCACGGGTTTCCGAAGGCCGCTTGAGCGCCGGCCACAGCGCACGGCCGAGCAGGAAGACCCAGAACAGCAGGCCAACGAAGAGCAGGATCTGCCAGAAGCGGCCCATGCTCGTGAACTCCAGGCCCTGGTTGCCGAACCAGAAGCTGAAATCGAACCCGCGGTGCTGCAGCGTGCCGAGCCAGCCGGTGATCGTCGAGCCGAGCACGACGACGATGAGGGCCCAGAACAGCGCGTCGACACCGAGCTTCTGCAGCCTGGGTTCGGCGCCCGATAGCAGCGGCGCGACGTACAGGCCCGTGGCCAGCCAGGCAGTCGCGATCCAGAAAATGCCGATCTGCGTGTGGATGGTGCGGGTGACGGTGTACGGCAGGATCTGCGCCAGCGGGATGCCGAAGAAGGCCTGGCCTTCCACCGCATAGTGGGCGGTGATGGCGCCCATGCCGATCTGCAGCAGCATCAGGCCGATGACGACGAAGAAGTATTTGCGCGTGGCCTTCATCGACGGTGTGGCCTTGGCGCCGAGCAGCGGGTCGGCCTTGGGCACGACGGCGAGCTCTTCGTCGCCCTTGTGCAGCCACAGCATCGCGGCGATGCCGGCCAGCAGCAGCACGATGCTGACCATCGACCACATCGCGGCCGACGTGCTCATCGTGTTGCCGACCAGCGGTTCGTGCGGCCAGTTGCTGGTGTAGGACAGACCGGCCTCGCCAGGGCGATCCGTCACAGCCGCCCAGGCCGACCAGAAGAAGAAGGCCGCCAGCGCCTTGCGGTGCTCGGCTTCGGGCAAGGCGCCGGCCGTCATCGCGTATTGGTCGCGCAGCTTGTCCAGCGCCGGTTCGGTGCCGAACAGGCCGTCGTAGTGCGAAGCGACTTCACGGATGGCCTGGGCGCGGGCGGCGGTGACGCGCACATCGCCGCTGCTCTCTTCGTAGGTGTTGCGGCGCATTTCCTCGCGCACCAGCTGGTCGACGGCGGCGCGCTGCGCGTCGCTGACCGTCAGGCCGCTTTGCTGCTGTTCGGCCAGGCGCCGGGCCTTCAGGGCCACCGCCTCGCGATGCAGCCAGTCGGCCGACCAGTCCGGCGCGACATAGGCGCCATGCCCCCAGACCGTGCCGAGCTGCTGGCCGCCGGCCGACAGCCAGGCCTGCTGGCCGAGCTGGATCTGCTCGCCGGTGAACAACAGCTCGCCGTCGGCGCTGACCACCCGGTTCGGGATGGGTGGGGCGGAAAGATAGATCTGCCAGCCCAGGTAGCCCAGGGCGCCGAACGACAGCACGAAGATGAGCCCCAGCCAGCGCCAGAGATTGCTACGGGATTTCATGGTGATTTCCTTGGAACGCCAGGAACAGTTGAACGTCAGGCGCCGCCGCAAGCGCCGCAGCACGTGCCGCGCGCAGAGCCAAGCCTTGTGACTCGCGCCCGCCAGAAGTCCGGGCCGCGGTCGACGCTCTGCCAGCTGAACATCCCGGGCCTGTGAACGTTGAGCAGGGCCTCCAGCGAGCCGGGCTCCCCGTCCATCAACAGCTCCAGCGTTTCGTTGGCGGCCAGGACGTCAAGCTTGGCGACGATCGCTGGGGCGCGGTCACTCATTGCGAATCCGCGAGAGTCGAACTGAAGGGAAGGGACTGACATGGGCGCCTCTAAAGATGCATTTTTGATGCATCAAATTCTAGAAACGCCGCCGTAACGCGGTTTGACATAGATCAAATGCCAGCGTCCGGAGCCGGCTGTCGGCAGTGACCTGTCGCGAGCCAGCCGCCCAGCAGTTGCCCTGCCGGGCCGGGTACCGGCGCCGGTGAGCGCTGCGGGAATGAGGCGCACGGCACGCGCACGGCGCGCCGGTGCGCCCGGCCGACCGCTACTTCGCCAGAGCCGCGACTTCGGCGGCGCTCAAGGCCCCCGCTTCGATGCGGAAGCCCTGGATGCGGCCGTTGAATGACGCATGGCCCCAGTCGCGCCCGAGGAAGGCCACCTGGTCGCCGACCTGGCGCGGCGACAGCATCATGGCGTCGGACCTCGCCACCTCTGTGCCGTCGACATAGAGCCGGCCAGTGGTGCCCTTGAGCGTGACGGCCAGATGGACCCAGCGGCGAATGGGCATGAACCACGGCGCGACCAGGTTCTGCTCGTCGTTGAACCCCGCGCCGGTGATGGCGAACTGCAGCCCCACGCGGCCCTTGGGCACGAGGCGCATGTAGGAAAACCCGTCGTGCCCGGCGAAGAACAGGCAGCTGTCCGTGCGCAGTGAATTGGCATTGGCCCACAGGGACAAGGTGAAGTCGCCCAGGCCGCTGAACAGCCCCTCGGGCAGCTGCAGGCCGGCCGACTTGCCGTCGAAGACGATGGCCTTGTCGTTCAGCCGCCCGTCGCCCCAGGTCGCGCCGTCCAGCAGCTCGCCCGCGACGGCCTTCCACTGGCCGGCGGGAGTCTGCAACGCGCCGATGGTGCCCGTGCCGTTGCTGCCATTCAGCGGCATCGAGAAGCGCCGCTCGCCGGGCACGGCGGCCCGCACCGCGGTGGAGGCGGCGCTGGCGCTGGCGCTGCCCAGGGCGGTGACCTGGTAGAACCAGACGCCCTTGGGCGGCGTGTCCGTGTGGGTGAGGAGTTGGTCGGCGGCGACGGTCGTCAGATGGGTGAAGGGCCCGTTGACACGGGCGGCCCGCTTGACCGCGTAGGACGTCGCACCGACGCTGCCCCACCACGACAGCACGACGCGACCGTCGTGCACCGGGGACGTGAGGCCGGAGGGCGCCTTCATCGGCCCGGCATAGGCGGGCCGGCGCTGCGTCAGCGTCGGGTACACCATGTCGTCGCCATTGCCCGACCCGTAATTCGGCTCGCACAGGGGCAGCATGCGCGCGACGTTGGGCGCCGCCAGCCCCATGCGGTTCACGTAGTGGTTGTAGATGGGTTCCCAGGCGTTGCGGTAGTTCTGGAAGGACTGGTTGACCTCCGTCCACCGCGCCGTGTGGGGCTGCGAGGGGTTGTGTTCCGGCGCGTACGGCATGGCGTAGACGTTGCCGTTCTCGTCCTTGAGGTTGGAGCGCGCCACGTACTCGGCCGCCGCGAGGAAGCGGTTGTTGTACATGCCGTAGAGGTCGTCACCCTGGTTCCAGGCCATCTCCAGCAGGTCGCCGCCAAGCGACATCCCCAGCGTCGAATGCCCCTGGTCGCGCCCGCTCTCCTCCCACTGCCCGAAATGACCCGGGTGCATGAAGTACACGCTGTGCACGATGGAGCCATTGCCGAACATGGCCAGCTCGCCCTTGTTGTTGCCCGCGTAGTAGTCGCAGGCCTGCCTGTACAACTCGGGCCGGTCGCAAAACACGCCGATGGCCATGGCGCCACACAGCGAGGCCATGTCCCAGTTGGCATGCGAGCCGAGGGAGACCTTCTTGAGAAACCCCGAGCAGATGCTGCCGAACACATCCAGCAGCATCTGCTGGAAGCGCGCCAGGCTCGCCGGCGCCCAACCGGGGTAGCTGCGCATCACCTCGCCGATCTGGGCAAACTGGTGGCCTTGCATGCCGGCCATCAGGATGTAGGTGTGATCGTCAGGGGCGGTCGATCCTTCGGCCTTGGTCGCGACCAATTTCAGCGTTTGCGCCCAGGCATCCAGGGTCTCCACCGCCTTGTCGGCATAGCGGGGGTCGTCCGACAGCTTCCAGCGCAGTGCCAGGCACCAGGCACGCTGGATGTCGCGGTACAGCGAGGCCTTGCTTCTGTCCTGGCGGTAGACCGCCGGCAGCGCGCTCGGCCAGGCGTCCAGTGAAGTGAGGCGGTCGGCACACAGCTTGTTCCACCAGCCCGTCCAGGGCTGCTCGCCGGCCGCGATATGACTACGGATGCGCTTGAAGTCGTCCTCCGTGACCAACAGGCCGGCGTGGCGGAAGACGCCGCTGGCCGAGGCGGGCACCGGGCGGGTCTCGGCGAGCGCCGGCGCGCTGCACAGCAGCGGCAGAGCGGGCAGCAGGCCCAGGCCTGCAAGCAGGGAGCGCCGGGCGAGGGCGGGATGCGGGTCGTGCGTAGCGGTCATCAGGTCCTTCAAACTGCGTTGATTGCCGCGGGCCCATGCACCACGGTCAGCGCGCGTTTGTAGGGGCTGCGCCCCGAGAAATCGTGGCAGGAACCCCGCTACGGGGTTCTTTTACGGAACGTTTCAGCTCGGGTGTCTTGAACGTCATTGCCCACCAAGCATCGCATCTGCTGGCCAGCAGATAGCAATTCGCGCCTATCAGTAACGCATTGAAAAATTCTTATCCTGAGCAACATCGTTGGCTCTGGCTCTTGCTAACGTGCAAAGGCACAGTTTTCGGGAGTTAGCGCTGCCTACCCGCGACATCGCCTTCGTTCTTCATGTCGATGACCATCCTGACAGCTTGGTAACAACCAAGCTAATCTTGGATCGGCCAGGCGTTGAGGTTGTATCTGCGCTGTCGGCAGCGGTGGCGTTGGAGTTACTGCGTCAATATGAGTTCGCCTTGGCGTTGATCGACGTCAACATGCCTGGCGTAGACGGTTTCGAGCTCGCCGCGGCAATGCGCGGCGATGAACGCACAAATGAGGTGCCCATCATTTTTTTGACCGGGGCCAGCATCGACACCGAGCGAACGTTTCAGGGCTATGAAACTGGTGCGGTTGACTTTCTGATGAAGCCCGTTCCGCCGCTTGTGATGCAGAGCAAGGTGGCAGCCTTCGTAGCGCTGTACCTGCAGCGCAAGTCGCTGCGCGACGAGAAGGATGACCTCGAGCGGTTGCTACGGGCCAACCAGCGCATGGCGGCCGAACTGGCGCATGCACACGAACTTGCAGTCCAGGCAGCATTTACTGATGAACTGACAGGCGTCCCGAACCGGCGCCATATTTTGAAGCTCGCCGCTAGCGCTCTCGCGGACCCACGCCGGCATTCGCATCCCGTGTGCATGGCGTTGCTGGATCTGGATCACTTCAAGAAAGTCAACGACACACACGGCCATGCCGGCGGAGACGCAGTGCTGCGTCATTTCTGCGAGCACGTTCGCACCCACTTGCGCTCCGGCCAATCTCTCGGGCGTGTCGGTGGTGAAGAGTTCTTGCTTCTGCTGCCGGGCACCGAGTTGGCTGACGCCTGCACGGCACTTGAACGCGTGCGCAGCACCATGGGGCCGACCGCGGGCATCTCCTTCACCTTCTCCGCGGGTGTCGCGCAAGCTCGCCCGGATGAGACGTTGGACTGCGTGCTCGAGCGCGCTGATGATGCGCTCTATCTTTCGAAGGAACGCGGTCGGGACTGCACCTCCAGCGAGCTGATGAGCCTTTGAATTAGGTTGGCCTTTGAGCAGCTCGCCTGGCCGAATGACTACCAAGTCGCGCTCCACGCCACCGCCGCGCCGCCCGTGCAGTGGCGCCAGGTGACGTTGGCCTTTGAATCATTCCCACTCGATCGTCGCGGGCGGCTTGGAGCTGACGTCGTAGGTCACGCGGTTGATGCCGCGCACCTCGTTGATGATGCGGCCGCTCGTCTTTTTCAACAGCGCGTAGGGCAGCTCGGCCCAGTCCGCCGTCATGAAGTCGCTGGTCTGCACAGCGCGTAGCGCGACGACGTAGTCATAGGTGCGGCCATCGCCCATCACGCCCACGCTCTTGACCGGCAGGAACACGGCAAAGGCCTGGCTGGTCAGCGCGTACCAGCTCTTGCCCGTGGCGGGGTCGATGGTGTTGCGCAGCTCCTCGATGAAGATCGCATCGGCGCGGCGCAGCAGGTCGGCGAAATCCTTCTTGACCTCGCCGAGGATGCGCACGCCCAGGCCCGGGCCCGGGAAGGGGTGGCGGTAGACCATGTCGGCCGGCAGGCCCAGGGCCACGCCCAGGGCGCGCACCTCATCCTTGAACAGCTCGCGCAGCGGCTCCAGCAGCTTCAGCCCCAGCGTCTCGGGCAGGCCGCCGACGTTGTGGTGGCTCTTGATCGTCGTGGCCTTCTTGGTCTTGGTGCCACCGCTCTCGACGACGTCGGGGTAGATGGTGCCCTGGGCCAGCCACTTGGCGTTCTTCAGCTTCTTGGCCTCGGCCTGGAAGACCTCGACGAACTCGGCGCCGATGATCTTGCGCTTCTTCTCGGGGTCGGCCACGCCGGCCAGCTTGCCGAGGAAGACTTCGCTCGCGTCGACGCGGATCACCTTGGCATGCAGGCGGCCGACGAACATGTCCATGACCATCTGGCCTTCGTTCAGGCGCAGCAGGCCGTGATCGACGAAGACGCAGGTGAGCTGGTCGCCGATGGCGCGGTGGATCAGCGCGGCGGCCACCGACGAGTCGACACCACCGGACAGGCCGAGGATGACCTCCTCATCGCCGACCTGCTCGCGGATCTTGGCCACGGCCTCGTCGATGTAGCTGCCCATCTGCCAGTCGCCCTTGCAGCCGGCGATGTCGCGCACGAAGCGGCGCAGCAGCGCGTCGCCCTGCACGGTGTGCGTGACCTCGGGGTGGAACTGGACGGCGTAGTAGCGCTTCTCCTCATTGGCCATGCCGGCGATGGGGCAGCTGGGCGTGGAGGCCATCAGCTTGAAGCCCGGCGGCATCACGGTGACCTTGTCGCCGTGGCTCATCCAGACCTTGAGCATGCCGTGCTTCTCGGGCGTCTCGAAGTCCTGGATGCCATCGAGCAGCTTGGTGTGGCCGTGCGCCCGCACCTCGGCATAGCCGAACTCGCGGTGATCGGCGGCCTCGACCTCACCGCCGAGCTGGACCGTCATCGTGAACATGCCGTAGCAGATGCCGAGCACCGGCACGCCGGCGTCCCACACGGCCTGCGGCGCGCGCAGCTCGTGGTCTTCGTAGGTGGAGGCGTGGCTGCCGCTGAGGATGATGGCCTTGGGCGCGAACGACTTGATGAAGTCGTCGGACACGTCGTTCGGGTGGATCTCGCAATACACCGCCGCTTCGCGCACGCGGCGAGCGATGAGCTGGGTGACCTGGGAGCCGAAGTCGAGGATGAGGACTTTGTCGTGTTGCATGGTGAACTCAGGCGGTTTGCAAAGCGGTGCGCTGGCCGTGGAAGAAGCGGTAGGCGACGATCAGGCCGATCAGTTGCAGGGCGGCGCAGGTGTAGAAGGGCAGGCCCATCAGCGGGTCGGTGGCCGGGCGGTGTGACACCCAGCCCAGCAAGGTCAGGCCGACGACGGGCGCGATGACGGCCATCAGGCTGTTCAGCGACGACACGGCACCCATGGCCTGGCCTTGCCGGGTCGGCCCAGCCGCATTGGAAATGATGCTCTGCACCGCCGCGGTCGCGACGCCGCCGAGCAGGTTGAAGGCGATGACGGCGTACATCATCCAGCCCTCGGTCGCGAGGCCGAAGCCGAGATAGGCCAGCGATGCAGAGCCCATGCCGATGAGTGCCAACCGCCGCGGGCTGAAGCGCGCCAGCAGCGGCTTGAGCAGCACGCCCTGGCTCAGCACCGACACGATGCCTACCGCGAACAGGGACCAGCTCACCTCGAGCGGCCCCCAGCCGAACTTGAACTTGGTGTAGAGCACCCAAGTCATGTGCAACATGAACTGCGCCAGCGACGCCAGCGCGATGACGACGACCAGCGACCCGACGCCCTTGAGCGCCGCCAGGCCACGCAGGGATGACACCGGGTTGGCCTTCTTCCAGTTGAAGCCCGTGCGCCTGTCAACGGGCAGGGACTCGGGCAGCACGAAGAAGCCGTAGCACCAGTTCACCACGGCCATGCAGCCGGCGGCGAGGAAGGGCCAGTGCACGTCGTAATGGCCCAGCCAGCCACCGATGACCGGGCCGAGGATGAAGCCGACGCCGAACATCGCGCCCAGCTGGCCGAAGCGGCGCGCTCGGTCTTCGGCCGGCGTGATGTCGGCCACATAGGCATTGGCGATGGCGATATTGGCCTGCATGGCGCCCGAGAACAGGCGCACGGCAACGAGCATCCACAGCGCCGTGGCCACGGCGGTCACGAAAAAGCTCAGCGCCAGGCCCGCAAAGCCGATCAGCAGCACCGGCCGGCGGCCGAAGCGGTCCGACAGCGAGCCAAGCACGGGTGAGCCGATGAAGTTGGCCACGCCGAAGGCCATGGTCACCATCAGGAAGGCCGAGGTCTGCTCGTCGTTGCTGTGGGTGAAGGTGCCGACGATATGCGGCAGCACCGGCACCATCAGCCCGATGGAGATCATGTCGATCAGCACCGCGGCCATGATGAAACCCATGGCCGGGGTGCGTTGCGTGGAGGAACTCATCGTCTTCCTGAAAAGCGCAACGGGGCGACTCTCGTTCGCCCCGTTGTCTCGGTCGGCAGCAGCAAAGCGTTCGACGGGCCGCCCCTAGAACGATTTGCGCCCCCGCGGGGGGCGGTTTGACCGTCAACGGTCAAACCGGGGGCCACAGTCACTCGCTGCGGTAGTTCGGTGCTTCCTTCGTGATCTGCACGTCGTGGACATGGCTCTCGCGCATGCCCGCCGTCGTGATCTCGACGAACTCGGCCTTGTCCTGCATGTCAGCGATGGAGCCGCAGCCGCAGTAGTGCATCGACGCCTTCAGGCCACCGGCCATCTGGAAGATGACCTGCACGACCGAGCCCTTGTAGGGTACCTGGCCTTCGATGCCTTCCGGCACGAGCTTGGACGTGTTCGGGTTGTTGGCCGAGGTGTCCTGGAAGTAGCGATCCGCACTGCCCTTGGCCATCGCGCCCATCGAGCCCATGCCGCGGTAGCTCTTGAAGGTGCGGCCCTGGTAGAGGATGACCTCGCCGGGCGCCTCCTCGGTGCCGGCGAAGGCACCGCCCATCATCACGCAGTCGGCGCCCGCAGCGATGGCCTTGGCCAGGTCGCCGGAGTAGCGCACGCCGCCGTCGGCGATGACGGGCACGCCGGTGCCCTTGAGCGCCGTGACGACGTTGTCGATGGCGGTGATCTGCGGCACGCCGACACCCGCAACGATGCGGGTCGTGCAGATGGAGCCGGGGCCGATACCGACCTTGACGCCGTCGGCGCCGGCTTCCACCAGCGCCAGCGCTGCGGCGCCGGTTGCGATGTTGCCGCCGATGACGTCGACGTTCGGATAGTTGCTCTTGACCCAGCGCACCCGCTCCAGCACGCCGGCACTGTGGCCGTGGGCCGTGTCGACGATGAGGGCATCGACGCCGGCACGCACCAGCAGTTCGACGCGTTGCTCGGTGTCGTCGCCGAAGCCGACTGCCGCGCCGACGCGCAGCTTGCCCTGGGCATCGCGCGCGGCGTTGGGAAAGCTGGTCTGCTTGGTGATGTCCTTGGTGGTCATCAGGCCGCGCAGCTCGAAGGCGTCGTTGACGACAACGACGCGCTCCAGCTTGTGCTTGTGCATCAGCGCCTTGGCCTCGTCGGTGGACGCGCCGTCCTTGACGGTGATGAGCTTCTCGGCCGGCGTCATGATCTCGCTGACGCGGGCGTCCATGCGGGTCTCGAAGCGCAGGTCGCGGCCGGTGACGATGCCGATGACGCGCTTGCCCTCGACGACCGGGAAACCCGAGAAGCCGTGCTGGCGGGTCAGCTCCATCGCCTCGCGGACCGTGGCGTTCGGGCCGATGGTGAGAGGCTCGCGAACGACGCCACTCTCATAGCGCTTGACCCGGGCGACTTCGCGCGCCTGGGCTTCGGCGCTGAGGTTCTTGTGCACGATGCCGATGCCCCCCTCCTGCGCGATCGCGATCGCCAGGCGAGCTTCGGTCACGGTGTCCATGGCGGCGGACACCAGCGGCAGGTTCAGGGGAATGTTGCGCGACAGGCGGGTCGCAAGGCTGGTGTCACGGGGCAACACCTGGGAGAACGCTGGCACCAACAGAACATCGTCGAAGGTGAGCGCTTTGCCGAGAAGGCGCATGAGGAAAGCTCCAGACGCAAAGCGGCATTATACGGAGGGTCACGCAGGGGCCGTTGCCTCTGCGCCAACAGGCCCTAAACTGGCCGCATGCCTCGCAAAGCCTTTCGCCAAGCTCTTCTCGTCCTGCTCTGCCTCGCCGCAGCCGGCGCCGCTCAGGCGCAATGGAAGTGGCGCGATGCCAAGGGCAATGTGCAGTACAGCGACATGCCGCCACCGCCCGGCACGCCCGAAAAGGACATCCTGCTGCGCCCCGCAACGGCCCGGCCGACCATCATCGTCGCGCCGCCCAGCGCCCAGGCCAGTGCTGCTTCCGCGCCCAAGCCGGCCGCCAGCGCGCCGACCAAGGCCGAGCAGGAGGCCGCTGCACGCCAGAAGAAGGACCAGGATGGCGAGACCGCCAAGCAGAAGGAAGAGGAACGCCGCGTCGCCGCGCAGCGCCGCGAGAACTGCACCCGTGCCCAGGCCAATCTGCGCGATTTGCAGAGCGGCACGCGCCTGACCCGCACCAACGAGAAGGGCGAGCGCGTCTTCATGGACGAGGCCCAGATCTCCGCCGAGGTCAGCCGCGCGCGCGACACCATCACCAGCGAGTGCAAGTGACCCGCTGAGCCAACGCGTCCAGCCGTCGGCTCAGCCCGCGTGTTTGGGCCGATGTCGCGACACGATGCGCTCGCCACGCTTGGCGTAGCGCAGACGCCGCGCTTCCTTGGGGTCGACGGTCAGCGCGCGGTAGACCTCGATGCGATCACGCTCGCGCAGCGGCGTCGTCAGCGGCCGCGCACGGCCCCAGATGCCGACGTGCAATTGATCCAGAGGCTGGCTCTGGGCGGCCATGAAATCGACGCAAGCGCGCAAGGCGGTGTCGACGGTGGCGCCCTCCTCCACCTCCAGCCAGCGGTGCTGAACATCACCCGCCCGCGGGCTCCACACCAGCTCAACGCGGACCATATTGACTCTCGGCACGCTGCACGAAGCTGTCGACGAAGGTGTTGGCGATGCGGTCGAACACCGGGCTGACGACAGCCTCCAGCGCGCCGCTGCTGAAGGCATAGCTGAGCTCGAAGGCGATCTTGCAGGCCGTGGCTTCGGCATCCGTGCCGGGCTTGTTCAAGGGCTGGAACTGCCACAGCCCGTCCAGATGCGAGAAGGGGCCGTCGACCAGCTCCATGCGCACCCTGCGGCCGTCCTCGTTGTGGTTGCGCGTGGTGAAGGCGTGGCGCACGCCAGCGTACGCCAGGTGCAGGCGGGCCGTGACGGTGTCGGCCTCACAGCCCAGCACCTCGACCTTGTTGCACCAGGGCAGGAACTCGGGATAGCGCTCCACCGCGGTGACCAGCTCGTACATCTCGCGGGGTGTGTACCAGAGCAGAACGGACTTTTTGACCTGCTTCATAGAATCCACAAATTGTATTGAGGGGCTTCGCCCCCATTTGCGACCCCATGTCCATCGCCGAGAACCGCCGCGCCCGTTACGACTACCACATCGAAGAACAGTTCGAGGCGGGCGTCGTTCTCTCCGGCTGGGAGATCAAGGCCATCCGCGCCGGCCAGGTCCAGCTGACCGATGGCTACGTGATGATCAAGAACGGCGAGCTGTTCCTGATCGGCTGCCGCATCAATGCGCTGCGCAGCGCGTCAACCCACGTCACGCCCGAAGCCGACCGCACCAAGAAGCTGTTGATGCACAAGGCCGAGATCAAGCGGCTGGTCGGCAAGATCGAGCAGCGCGGCTTCACCCTCGTGCCGCTGAACCTGCATTACAAGGGCGGCCGCGTGAAGGCCGACATTGCGCTGGCCAAGGGCAAGGCCCAGCATGACAAGCGCGAGACGGAGAAGAAGCGGGACTGGGAGAGAGAAAAGGGCCAATTGATGCGACACGCATCAACAGGCCGTAAGGACTGATGAGTCGCGTAGCGGCTCATTGGACCTTTCGCCAAAAGGGACAGTTGATGCGGCACGCATCAACAGGCCGCAAGGCCTGAGACGCGCAGCGGCTCATTGGACCTTTCGCCAAAAGGGACAGTTGATGCGGCACGCATCAACAGGCCGCAAGGCCTGACGAGGCGCCCCAGCGGCTCATTGGACCTTTCGCCAAAAGGGGCAATTGATGAGGCACAAGGTCTCAAACAAGAGCTGACAGCGCCTGTTCGATGTCGGCCTTCAGGTCGGCGCCCTCTTCCAAGCCAATCGCGAAGCGAACCAACGTGCCGCCGTTAAAAGGCAGCGGCAGGTCGCGGCTGCGGCTCATGTCGTAGGGCACGGCCAGGCTCATCGGGCCGGCCCAGGAATAGCCAATGCCGAAGAGCTGCAGCGCGTCGACGAAGGCATCGACTTGTGCAGCGCTGTATTCCGGCCTGAAGACGGCAGAGAACAAGCAGGCTGCGCCCGCTCCACCAACCGCCAGCCAGTTCTCATGCCCAGGCGAGCCCCGCAGCGCGGGATGGAAAACCTGCGCCACTTCGGGCCGACCGGCCATCCAGCTCGCGAGCTCGCGTGTCATTCGGTCCTGGGCCGCATAGCGCAGCGGCATCGTCGGCAGGCCACGCAGCACCAGCTCCACGTCGTTCTGCCCCAGGCCATAGCCCAGATGCTCGTGGGCGTGGTTGAGCCGGTCGTGCAGCTTGCGGTCGCGCGTGCAGACCGACCCCATCAGCACGTCGGCACCGCCACTGGCATATTTGGTCAGCGCCTGCATGACGATGTCGGCACCAAGGCCCGGGTGGGTCTGGGGTGCAGGCTCGAAACCGTTGAAGGCCAGGCCGGCGCCCCAGGTGTTGTCCAGCGCCGTGGTGATGCCGCGCGCACGGCAGGCGGCAAGCGTCCCGAGCAGATCAGGGAACTCCAGTGTGATCGACCCCGCCGCCTCCAGCCAGACCAGCTTGGTGTTGTCACGCAGCTTGGGCACCGTCAGCGGGTCGTAGAAGCGGTGCGTGACGCCCCATTGCGGCAGCCACGACTCGGTCAGGTAGCGGTTCTGGCCATAGACGTTGTCCGGCACGAGCACCTCGTCACCGGGCCGCAGCACGGCCAGCGACGGCAGCGTCACCGCTGCCAGGCCGCTGGGCACCAGCAGGCAATGCTCGGCATGCTCCAGCGTCGCGATGCGTGCGGCCAGCGTGTAGCTGGTGGGCGTGCCATGTAGGCCGTAGCGGTAGGTCAGCCCGTCACGCGGCTTAGGCTTGTGCAGATCGGCCGTATTCTTGAACAGCACCGTCGACGCCTTGGCCACCGGCACGGGCACCGCATCCCAGCCTTCGGGGGCGCGGTAAGGGTGGTGAATAAGCTGAGTGCTGGGGGCCTTCTTGCTCATCAGACCAGGCTCGCCACCAGGTCGTGCCCATCCGCTGCCACGACGCGGGCGCGCACGAAGTCGCCCACCTTCATCGTCTTGCTGGCCTTCTCGGGCGGCAGGATCTTCACGGTGCCGTCGATCTCGGGCGCGTCGGCGTAGGAGCGTCCCACCCCGCCCTTGCGGCCCAGAGCCGGCGCGGAGTCGACGAGCACCTGCAGCGTCTGGCCGACACGGCTTTGCAGCTTGGCGGCCGAGACCTGTTCGGCCACGGCCATGAAGCGCGCACGACGCTCCTCACGCACCTCTTTGGGCAGCGCACCGGGGATCTCGTTGGCGCTGGCGCCCTCGACCGGCGAATAGGCAAAGCAGCCCGCGCGGTCGATCCTGGCTTCCTGCATGAAGTCCAGCAGATGCTGGAACTCGGCCTCGGTCTCGCCGGGGAAGCCGGCGATGAAGGTCGAGCGGATGACCAGCTCGGGGCAGCTCTCGCGCCAGCGCAGGATGCGCTCCATGTTCTTCTCGCCGTTGGCCGGGCGCTTCATGCGCTTGAGCACGTCGGGGTGGGAATGCTGGAAGGGCACATCCAGATATGGCAGCACCAGGCCTTCGGCCATCATCGGCAGCACCTCATCCACGTGCGGATACGGGTAGACGTAATGCAGGCGCACCCAGGCGCCATAGGGCTTGGCGATCTCGCCGAGCTGGGCGACGAGATCCAGCATGCGAGTCTTGACCGGCTTGCCGTCCCAGAAGCCCATGCGGTACTTCACGTCCACGCCATAGGCCGACGTGTCCTGGCTGATGACGAGCAGCTCCTTGACGCCGCTCTCGAACAGCGCGCGGGCCTCGTTCAGCACGTCGCCGATGGGGCGCGACACCAGGTCGCCGCGCATGCTGGGGATGATGCAGAAGGAACAGCGGTGGTTGCAGCCTTCGCTGATCTTGAGATACGCGTAATGCTTGGGCGTCAGCTTGACGCCGTAGCTGGGCACCAGGTCGACGAAGGGGTCGTGGGGCTTGGGCACATGGGTGTGCACCGCGTCCATGACCTCCTGGGTCGCATGCGGGCCGGTGACGGCCAGCACGCTGGGGTGGATCTCGCGCACCAGGCTGCCGGCATCGCTGCTGCCGGCGCCGGCCTTGGCGCCCAGGCAACCGGTCACGATGACCTTGCCGTTCTTGGCCAGGGCCTCGCCGATGGTGTCCAGGCTTTCCTTGACGGCGTCGTCGATGAAGCCGCAGGTGTTGACGATCACAAGGTCGGCGCCGGCAAAGGTCTTGGAGGTTTCGTAGCCCTCGGCGCGCAGCTGGGTGAGGATGAGCTCGGAATCGGTCAAAGCCTTCGGGCAGCCGAGGCTGACGAAGCCAATCTTCGGAATGGCGGCGGGGGTGATCTGTTCATTCATCGCCCTATTTTCGGCGATGTGACGAACCGGCGGCTTTCCAGCGGCCATGCAGCTGTCCGAAACGACCGAACTTCACTGGAAAGGCAGGCCGCTATTCGACAGTTTCCACCGTGACGGATGCTGCAAATGGGGGATTGATGGACTGCGCCTCGCGAACGACATAGCTGCCGACCCGTACCCCCTCAGGATCGACCACCTCGAAATAGGAGATGCGGGTCTCCACGCCATCACGCTGGACCGATTCGGCACCCGTCGCCCTCAGCTGGTGACCCTGCGGAACGTAGATGCGCCGCTGGTGCTCTTTCTCAATCATGCTCGCTCCTCGACATAGGAACAGCACAGTTGCGGGCGGCACCCGCCTGGTCAAGGCACGCTTACCTGCCCTCACGCGCGTTACGTGGCCGAGCGAGCCGCCACTGCGGCCGACAGCCTATTTCTTGGGCGTGAACGGGAACATCACTCCCGCCTGCTTGAGCTGCTCCTGCCACTGGTTCATCAGCGTCTTGGACTGCTCGGCATAGCCGCCCATCAGGCCCGTCCAGGCCTCGGGGGTGAAGGGCATGCCGCCGGGCGTCTGCTCCGTGAAGCGCGACTGCAGGTCGGTGAAGGCCTGCATCTGCCGCTCCAGCAGGCCGCCCATGACGCCCTGCATGGCATGGCCGTAGAAGCGAATGATCTGGGCCAGCGAGCTGGTCGAGAACATCGGCACGCCGCCAGTCTCCTCCTCCAGGATGATCTGCAGCAGGATGGAACGCGTCAGGTCTTCCTGGCTCTTGGCGTCATGCACCTCGAACTCGACACCTTCCAGCACCATGCGCTTGACGTCGGCCAGCGTGATGTAGCTGCTGGTCTGTGTGTCATAGAGCCGCCGGTTGGGGTATTTCTTGAGGATGCGCAGCCCGGGCTTGGTGTCGCCGGACTGGGCTTGCTCGGATGCCGCTTTCTTGCGGGCAGTCGCCATGCGTGGGTCTCCTGTGCAGTGCAGCAAATTCTAGGCAGAGCCTGACCGCCGTTCCGAACGGGTTTACCTGGGGCTGGTGAACCGAGCTGTCCGCCACGGAAACTCACCAAACGCCGCAATTGGGCGCAGGCGTGGCAGCGCGTGGGCAAAGAAAAGCCCCCGAACCTTTCGATTCGGGGGCTTCCAATCTTCAAAAATTTGATAGGCGCGATTGGATTCGAACCAACCCACCATGGCAAGGTGAGGAAATGGGGCTTTACGGGACATGCTAGGACATTGATTTCACGGGAGAAATTTCCCTTTTACGTCCCGGCCCGCTTCCTAAACCACACCCCATTTTTCGCACGTTTCTGAGCTGGGGAAGCAGGATGGCCATGCGGATCACCTATCCAGCGCTGGCGCCCCGCGAGCGTCAACTGTGCAGCGGCGCCAGTGAGCCGCAGGCAATCGCTTCCTGCAGGCTGCCTTCAGTGGGCTGGGCGCCTGCGCCAGCCGCGGACGGCGCCCCGACGCCGAACCAGCCGTTGCGTCCACGAGCCTTGGCTTGGTAGAGCGCCTCGTCGGCGAGCTCTACCGATCGTTCCCAGGAGCCGCCGTGCTGCGCGCCGGGGACGAGAGGATATGGGGCGAAGCCGATACTGCATGAGATCTTCAGAGGTTGCCCGTCCGGCAGCTCGACCGGGCTCCCGTCAATGGCTTTGCGCAGCCTTTCGGCCAGCTGCGCCGCATGCCCGCGGGGCGTTCCCCGCGTCATGAGCAGGAACTCTTCGCCGCCCCAGCGGATGAGCTCGTCCTCCCCTCGCAACACACCCTTTAGGCGCTCCGCCGCCTGCCGCAGCACGGCGTCCCCGGCAGGGTGGCCGAAGCTGTCGTTGACACGCTTGAAATGGTCGAGGTCAATCAGGTAGAAGAGCAGGTCCACCGGCTCGGCCGCGACCGTCCCGCGGCCCGCATGGGAGCGGTCCGCGGCAGCCACGTGCGAATCCACCTGAGCCATGAAGTGCCGGCGGTTGCGCAGGCCCGTCAGCGGATCGGTGACCGCCATGTCCTGGAGCTGGCGGTTCACGGCTGCCAGGGTTCTCGCATGCCGGCGTGTCGCCCTCACCACCAGCAGCGCCGCAGCGCTGCAGGCGAGCGCGGCCAGGATCACGGCCGCAACGACGGTCCGCTGCGTCTGACGCTCGCTGGCCTGGCGCTGGGTGCGCTCACGCTCGGCATCCACCAGGGCCTGGTCCAGCGTCAGCCCGGCCCTGTGCGATTCGTCCAGCCTCTTGCGCAGGCCCTGCAGGTGCTCCACAAGCGCGCCATAGGCCTCGTCGTGGCGGCGCGCGAAGGCGTACTCCTCGGCCACCTCGTCCAGCATTTCCCAACGATCGCTGCCCTGGGCTTCGGCCTCCAAGATGGCCAGGCCCTCAGCGTGCCTGCTCAGACGGTTGAGTGCCTTGCCCCGGTTGAATCTGGCGACGCGCGTCGTGTCAGCGTCGCCCCGGGCCGCGACGATCGCGGCGTCGGCCATCTCCAGCGCCGCCGCCGGCAGCCCGGCCTTCAGCAAGGCGTCCGACTGGTTGCACAGGAAGTTCACCAGCATGTAGGGCGTGCGCCCCAACTTGCGGGCGATCTCCTGCGCCCGTGGTCCCAGCGGGCGTAGTTTGTGCCACTCGCCGGTTGCCCGGTACATATCGTTCAGCAGCACCAGCGTCCTGAGCTGCTCCACGCCGTCGTCCACCGCCTCCTGCTCCTGCAGCACGGCCAGCAGCTCCCGCTCCGCTTCGTCCAGCTTGCCGGCCGAGCGGAGCCGGTCCGCCCATTCGTCACGGGCCCACCAAGTGACCTTGTCGGCGGGATGCCGGATGGCCAGTTGCCTGGCCTCCTGCGTGTAGCGGCCGAGAGCGTGGAACTGCTTCCAGTCCTCCTGCAGCACCAGCAGCACCCGGAGCTCGTCATGCCAGTCGCCGCGGGCCCGCGCCTCGGCGAGCAGGCGCATGCCTTCCAGTACGGCCTTGTCCAGCTCCTGCCGGGCTTTGAGCTGGCCGATGCGCAGCAGGCGATGGCGGAACTCGAGCACCGGGTCGCGGTGTTGCCGCAGAAGGCCGGCCGCCCGATCGAGCAGTTCGCTGGCGCGCCCCCCGTCCGAATGCCGCAACTGCCTACCCTGCTCCAGCAGGGCCGCCACCTCCAGCAGAGGATCGCCGCTGGCGTTGGCCTGCGAACGGCTGCGCTCCAGGAAGGCAAGGAACTCGGTGCGGGGCGCGAATGTCTGGACGTCCTGTACTTGCTGGTCAAAGGCACTCACGCTCGGGGTGAGCGCGAAAGCCAGTCCTTGCCAAGCAAACACCGCCATCCACAGCGCTCGCACTCGCAGCCGCGCCGGACCCGTGCGCCGCCGAGGCCCGCCTGTTCCGGAGTACCCATTCCAAAGAACTGCCACACCGACCCCACTACAGCGGCAACCACTGCATGACCAATTTTCGGACCGGCATGCCAACGCGTGTCAGCCATCCTCCCGCCACGGGCTGGCGCGCACAAGAATCCATCACGAACTGCCGGAAAACTGCAGACGTCGACCGCGGCGTGCCTGTATCGACAGGTACAGCGGCGCCAAGGGTCGCAAGGATCGGCCTCAGCTCGACGCCATGCTGAAGGGCGTGGCTCGGAAGGAATTTGACGTGGTCGCGGCTCAGCACTGCTGCGTCACAGCTTGGCTCAAGCACCACGACACTGGTAAATCGTTGACTTCAAAAGCAAAAATGCCTCAGATCCGTGAAGATCTGAGGCATTCTTAACCTACCGTCGGACTGACCCCACTGGGTCAGTCTTCATATTTGGTAGGCGCGATTGGATTCGAACCAACGACCCCCACCATGTCAAGGTGGTGCTCTAACCAACTGAGCTACGCGCCTGAAGAGCTGCGCACTATAGCAGGTTTTTCAGGTCCTCGTCCAGGCTCACTTGCGGCGTGCCGAGCGCACGCCAGAGATGGCGCAGAGGTCGCGCAGCACCTTGGCCAACCTGGATGCATCAGACAGTTCCAGCGTGAAGCTCATCCAGGCCGTGTCGCCGCCGCCCGCGCGGGGTTTGACGGCGCCGGGCTTCATCGACTGCGTGTTCACCGCGACGACATTCATCTTCTCCTTGGCGAAGATCTCCAGCACGTCGCGCAGCAGGCCCTGGCGGTCACCGGCCTCGACGAGCACGTCCACGGGATAGACGGGCGCACCCTTGCCCACCGTTTCACCACCGCCCCACTCCACCGCGATGACGCGCTCGGGCGAGCGACGCTTCATCTCGGCGAGGTTGCTGCAATCGCTGCGGTGGATGGCCACGCCCTTGCCGCGCGTGACGAAGCCGGAAATGGCGTCGGGCGGCGCGGGCCGGCAGCAGCGCGACAGCGTCGTCAGCAGCGAGTCGATGCCCACCACGAGCACGCCGCCACGGTTGCTGCTGGCGCTGCGCGTGTGCCGCTGCGCGAGCAGTTCGTTCTCATCCACCGCCGGCTCGGGCGGGCGCAGCAGCAACTCGATGTTGCGCAGCGAGTATTCGTCCTTGCCAACGACCTCGAACAGCGCATCCGCACCCTTGAAGCCCAGGCGCGCAGCCAGCTCGTCGAGCTTGAGCGCCGTCTTGCCTTCGCGCTGCAGCAGCTTCTCGACCAGGTCGCGACCTTTGGCAATCGTCTGCGCCTGTTGCAGCGCATTGAACCAGGCACGCACCTTGGCGCGCGAGCGTGGGCTCTGTAGATAGCCGAGCTCGGGGTTGAGCCAGTCCAGCGACGGGCCGCCTTCCTTGGTCGCGATGATCTCGACAGTCTGCCCGCTTTGCAGCGGCGTGTTCAACGGCAGCATCTGGCCGTCGATGCGTGCGCCGCGGCAGCGGTGGCCGAGGTCGGTGTGCACCGCATAGGCAAAGTCCACCGGCGTCGCACCCGCCGCCAGCTCGACGATGGTGGCCTGCGGCGTGAAGACATAGATGCGGTCGTCGAACACCGGGCCGCCCTCGGCGCCCTGCACGGTGTCGCGCTCCCAGGCCAGCAGCTGGTTGAGCACGGCCTTGCGGGCTCGAGCCACCTGCTCCTCAAACTCGCCAGCCGCACTGACACCGGCATAGCCGCGCGCACCGGCCTCCTTGTAGGCCCAGTGGGCGGCAACGCCGTGTTCGGCGTGCTCATGCATATCGCGCGTGCGGATCTGCACCTCCATCGCCCGGCCGTCGGGCCCGAGCACGACGGTGTGCAGGGACTGGTAGCCGTTGGGCTTGGGTTTGGCGATGTAGTCATCGAACTCGCCGGGCACCGGCGTATAGACCTCATGCAGCCGGGCCAGCGCGGCATAGCAATCGGCCACGCTGGCGACGACGACGCGCAGCGCACGCAGGTCGAAGACGCGGTCCAGCGACAGATCCTTGCCCTGCATCTTCTTGTGGATGCTGTAGAGGTGCTTGGGGCGGCCCTGCACCTCGGCGGCAATGCCCTGACCATAGAGGTCGGCCTGCAGAGCCGCGCGCGCGGCCTCAACACGCTGCTCGCGTTCGACGCGGGTCTCATGCAGGGCGCCGGCCAGGGCTTTGTAGGCCTGCGGCTGCAGGAAGCGGAATGCCAGGTCCTCCAGCTCCCACTTGATCTGCCAGATGCCCAGGCGATTGGCCAGCGGCGCGAACACCGCCTGGGACTCGGCCGCCAGGTCCTGCGGGCAAGGCTGCTTGCTGGCGGCGTACCAACGCAGCGTCTGCAGCCGTGAGGCCAGGCGCAACAGCACGACGCGCAGGTCGCGCGAGAAGGCCAGCAGCATCTTGCGCACGCGCTCGGTCTGTTCGGCGCGCAGGTCGTGCTTCCTGTCGGCCGGCAACCTGGCGTCGCGCGTGGTGCGCTGCAGCTGCACGAGGCGGCGCGTGTGCGTGACGAGGCTGGCATAGCTGTCGCCGAAGGCCTTGGCGACGACCTCCTCCGGCTTGCTGAGGAAGTCAGCCGCATAGACCAGATAGGCCGCAGCCTGCAGCTCCTGTGCGCTGCCCACGGCGCGCAGGATGGCCGCCACGCCGTCGGCGTGAGACAGCGCGTTCTCGCCGGTGTCCAGCAACTCGCCGGCCAGCAGCGGCTCGGCAACGGCGCGGGCACGAACGACCTCGGCATTGGAATGTTCGGCGCCTGCGTCCAGCAGCGCGACGATGGGCGCCGTCGCGGCGCCCTCGGGCATCAAGCCGGTCTTCATGAACTGAGGAAATCCCTCACGACGGCAATCTGGTTGGCATGAATCAACGTGGGCGCATGGCCGATGCCGGGCAACTCGACCAGGCGAGCGCTCGGGCCGCGTTGCGTCATGGCGCGCGCCGTCTCGGCACTGAGCAGGTCGGACTCCGCGCCGCGGATCAAGAGCGTCGGGCAGCTCAGCTGGTCATAGGCCGCCCAGAGTGCAGCCTCGCCCGCGGCCACCAGCTCGGGCGTCACGGCCGTGAAGGACAGCGCGATGGCCGGGTCGTAATGCGATTTCCACTCGCCACCCTCCTGGCGGAACAGTGGCTCGGACAGGGCCAGCCATTCCTCGTCGGTGTGCGGGCCGAAGCCCTCGGAGATGCTGCGCAGATAGGCCGCGCCCTCTTCCAGCGATTTGAAACGCATCGCCTTGCCGAGATAGCTGCCGATGCGCTGCAGGGCCTCGATGCGGATGGCCGGGCCGACGTCATTGAGCACCAGGCGGCGGATCGGGCTCGCCAACCCGTCGGGCCGCGGCAGCGAAGCCAGGCCCAGGCCGATCAAGCCACCCATGGAGGTACCGACCCAGTCGACCTGCTCGACATCCAGCCGCGCCAGCAGCGCCACCATGTCGGAAACATAACCCGGAATCTGATAGCCAGCGGGCTGGCGCAACCAGTCGGAGCGGCCGCGGCCGACGACATCGGGGCAGATGACGCGATAGCGGTCGCTCACGGCGCGAGCCAGGGCGTCGAAGTCCCGCCCCTGCCGTGACAGGCCATGCACGCAGACCAGTACCGGTGCGTCGGCGCTCGGGCCGGCCCACTCCCAATAAGCCATCCGGTGCAGGCCGGTGCTGTCCAGGCAATTGACGAAGCGCAGTTGGGGCTGGGTCATGATGCAATCCTTTGAGTCATCCTAGCAACCAAGAAGGACCCTCCATGTTGAAAGGCAAGACCGCCCTCGTCACGGGCTCCACCAGCGGCATCGGCCTGGGCGTGGCCCTCGCGCTCGCGCGCCAGGGCGCCAACCTGATCCTGAACGGCTTCGGCGACGTAGAAGGCCCCAAGGCCGAGGTCGCGGCGCTGGGCGTCAAGGTGGGCTATCACGGCGCCGACATGAGCAAGCCGGCCGACATCGCGGCCATGGTGGCCTATGCCGACGCCGAGTTCGGCGGCATCGACATCCTCGTCAACAACGCCGGCATCCAGCATGTCGCGCCGGTGCAGGACTTCCCCGTAGAGAAGTGGGACGCCATCATCGCGATCAACCTCACCTCCGCCTTCCACACGACGCGCCTGGCGCTGCCCGGCATGCTGAAGAAGAACTGGGGCCGCATCATCAATATGGCCTCGGCCCACGGCCTGGTGGCGTCGGCGCAGAAATCGGCCTATGTGGCCGCCAAGCATGGCCTGGTCGGCTTCACCAAGAGCATCGCGCTGGAGACGGCGACATCGCCGGTGACCGTCAACGCCATCTGCCCCGGCTGGGTGCTGACGCCGCTGGTGCAGAAGCAGGTCGACGCGCTGGCCGCAAAGGACGGCGTGAGCAACGACGAGGCCAAGCGCCGCCTGCTGGCCGAGAAGCAGCCGTCGCTGCAGTTCACGACGCCAGACGAACTCGGCGCCCTGACCGTCTTCCTGTGCTCGGACGCCGCCATCAATGTGCGCGGCCAGGCCTGGGCCATGGACGGCGGCTGGACCGCAGTTTGATCATTTCGTCAGTTGCACTGAACCGCTGACATTCACCGTCACGGTCGCCTTGCCGGCTTCGGTCGGCAGCGCCATGTCGGCGGCTTCGGCCTTCATGCGCATCACGCCCATCATCGGGCGCGGTCCGGCTTCGTCACTGTTGATGCTGACCTCACCGACGACGTAGCTGCCGTAGCCGAACTGCCTGGCGTAGTCCGCCGCCCTGGCCCGGTAGCGCGCAATCGCCTGGGCCGTGATGTCGGCCTCCGCCTTCTCGCGAGCCTCGCGCGACAGGCTGTAGCCGACGCGGGCGATGCTCAGCGTGTTGATGCGCCCCGTCAGCTGAGCGATGGCTGCCGCATCCCGCCCCTCGACCAGCAGCTCGGCGCTGCCCTGCCAGCCGCTGAGCTTGCCGGTCTTGGGGTCGTGGCGCGGATAGAGCGAAAAACTGCCCGTCTGCACATCGACCTGACCTGGCTTGGCCACCTTGCGCGCTTCGGCCAGGGCGGCGTCCAGGGCCTGCTTCAACGCCGCTTGCACGCCCGCGGCGTCGGCACCTTCGCGCGTCGTCGAGAAGGCAATGCCCAGCACATCACGCGTCACCTCGGCGCTGGCGCTGGCCGACAGGCTCAGCCGCTCGCGCGGCGGCCCTTCCGTGGCTGCATGGGCAGACAGGGTCAGTGCAAGGCTTGAGAGGACGAGGACTGCGCGCATGGAGAACTCTCTTTGCAAGGAGGGAAAGCCCAGCTTAGCCGGGGTAGTTGGCAACGAGCTGTAACCTGTGCGTGATGTCCTACAAAGCAGGGTTTCAAAACCTGCTCACAATGCCGCTGTTACAAATTCAGGAAACGCGATGAACAGCAGCGCGACACCCCGTCCCAACCGTATCCTTGTCGTCGATGACGACGCCCGCATCCGCGATCTGCTCCGGCGCTATCTGACACAAGAAGGCTTCGAAGTACTGCTCGCCGAAGACAGCCGGGCGCTGAACAAACAGCTCACCCGCGAGACGGTGGACCTCATCGTGCTGGACCTGATGCTGCCCGGCGAAGACGGCCTGACCATCTGCCGCCGCCTGCGTGCCGCCAACGACCAGACGCCCATCATCATGCTGACGGCCAAGGTCGAGGACGTGGACCGCATCGTCGGCCTGGAAGTGGGCGCCGACGACTACCTGGCCAAGCCCTTCAACCCGCGCGAACTGCTGGCCCGCATCAACGCGGTGCTGCGTCGCCGCCCCCCGCCGGAGGCCCCGGGTGCGCCGAGCAAGGAGCCGATGACGGTGACCTTCGGGCCTTTCGAGTTCGACCTGGCCCTGCGCCGCCTGACCAAGAATGGCGAGCAACTGCCGCTGACAACCGGCGAGTTCTCGATGCTCAAGACCCTGGTGCGCCACCCGCGCCAGCCGCTGTCGCGCGACAAGCTGGCCCAGCTCGCCCGCGGCCGCGAGTTCGAGCCCTTTGACCGCAGCCTGGATGTGCAGATCTCGCGCCTGCGCAAGATGCTGGAGGCAGACCCGGCCCAGCCGCGCTATATCCAGACCGTCTGGGGCGTGGGCTATGTGTTCGTGCCCGACGAAAACGCGTAGAACGTGAGCCCCTCGCCCATCCTTGACTCGCTGAACGCAGTCAAGCTTGGTCGGTCCCCCGAGGGGACGGCGATGCTTGCGGCATTGAGCCGCTCGCACATCGCCAGACGGGCCGGCTTGGGGCGGCCCGGCGCTCGGCCCAAACACAACTCGACTACGTGATGGCCCGTCCGCATCTCGCACTGAACCTCTTCTGGCGCACCTTCGCCTGGCTGGCCCTGCTGCTGGCCGGCGCCGTGCTGGCATGGCAATACACCTTCAAGCTGCTCGAGGCCCAGCCGCGCGCGCTGGAGTCGGCCGAGCAGTTGGCAGGCCTCGTCAAGCTCAGCCGCATCGCGCTGGAGCACACCGACCCCATCAACCGCGTCGCCGTCATCAGCTCGATGTCGCGCGGGGACACGGTGCAGGTGCGCGTGGCCGAGACCAGCGACCGCTGGTTGCCCTACGACACCAGCCCCTTCGCCAAGCAGCTCGCTTCGGAGCTGCGCAACACGCTCGGGCCCGATACCGTCGTCGCGCGCAACGTCAACGACGTATCGGGCCTGTGGGTGCGCTATGTCGTCGGCGAGGACGCCTTCTGGTTGCGCACCAGCGCGACGCCGCTGTCCATCTCGCTGGCCAGCAACTGGTGGTGGGTGGTCATTGCGCTGCTGGCCACCGTCGTCGGCTCGGCGCTGATCGCCCGCCTCATCAACCAGCCATTGCGCGAGCTGGCGGAAGCCGCCGGCCGCATCCGTGATGGTGAGTACGACTCGCGCCTGGACGAGAACACCATGACCAGCGAGATCCGCGAGGTCAACATGGGCTTCAACCGCATGGCGCGCGAACTGGCCAAGCTGGAGGAAGACCGTGCCGTCATGCTGGCCGGCATCTCGCATGACCTGCGCACGCCACTCGCCCGACTGCGACTCGAAACCGAAATGAGCGTCAGCGACGAACAGGCGCGTCACTTCATGGCCCAGGACATCGACCAGCTCGACGCCATCATCAGCAAGTTCATGGACTATGCGCGGCCCAACGAGACGCAGCTGCGCGAGACGCGGCTGACCGACGTCGTCGAGCGCGAGGTGCAGGGCTTCCGCGACCCCGACCAGATCCGCTTTCGAGTGCAGGTCAGCGAGGCCCTCAAGGTCTTCGTCGACGACACCGAGCTGGGCCGCGTGCTGCTCAACCTGTTCGAGAACGCGCGCCGCTACGGCCATGCGGAAGGCGAGCCGGCGCGCGTGGACGTGAGCGCCACTCGCCAGGGCTCCTGGGTGGAGCTGCGCGTGCGCGACCATGGCCCCGGCGTGCCGCCCGACCGCCTGCAGCGCCTCACCGTGCCCTTCTACCGCGGCGACGCCGCTCGCACCGCCGCCAGCGGTGCCGGTCTCGGTTTGGCCATCGTCGAGAAGTCAGTGCAGCGCCTGGGCGGCACGCTGTCCATCAGCAATGCGCAGGGCGGCGGCCTCATCACGGTGCTCAAGCTGCAAGGGGCCTGAGCCGAGCCGCTCAGTGGGCCGAAGCAGCGCTCGCGGCGGGCGCCGGCACTGCCGCCTCGCCAAGCGACTGCGCCAGCTGCTTCTCCAGCCCTTTCTCGACCCCGATGACCACGTTCAGCGTCAGCCGGTAGGCATGCAGCGCCTTGATGAGATCCACCGGGTCGCCGCGGCCGAATTCGGCATCGACCAGCGCATCCGTCAGCCGCGTGAACGAGCCGATCGCGCTGAAGCTGGACTGGATGACCTGCTGCGAATCGCGCTGCGCGGTGTAGGCCTCGGACAAACGTCGCAGGTCGGCGTGCGGCAGGTGCACCAGGGCCTGGTCGGCCAACGCCGTGTCCCAGGCGTCGCGGCGCAGGCCCGGTGTGAACACGCTGATGTGCAGGCGCTCGCTAAGCAGGGTCTTGAGCGTCGCGGGCTTGGCCTGCCCCTGCTCGGCCAGCTTCTTCACCTCGCCGTAGAGGGCGTTCACGCCTTCCATCACGGTGCGGTTCTGCATGATCGTGGAGCGCACCTCGGTCAGATTGGCCTGCAGCTCTGAATCAACCTGTTCGATGGTCTGGCGCGCCAGCTTGCGGTGGTGCAGCGCCTCGAAGCCCGCCTCCAGCCCCAGGGCGGTCAGGATGCCCAGCACGATCATCACGTAGTGGACGCCGAGTTCCTTGAAATTGGTCGGGGCGTGGCCGGGAGGTTCGACGTGCATGTGCGCGGGCTTGGGAAGTTGGGGCGCGATGTTAGCGAACCCCCGAAGCGGCAAGAAGGCAGATCGCCCGCGCCTCGATCGCCCGCCCCTCGCCCACCGGCCCCATCTTCTCGGCCGTCTTGGCCTTCACATTGATCTGGCCGATGTCCACACCCAGCACCTCGGCCAGCCGCGCGCGCATGGCCGGAATGTGGGGCGCCATCTTGGGCGCCTGGGCGACGATGGTCGTGTCCAGGTTGACCAGGGCCCAGCCCGCCTCGCGCACGCGTCGGTAAGCCTCGGCCAGCAGCACCATCGAGTCGGCGCCCTTGAACTCGGCGGCCGTATCGGGGAAGAGCCCGCCGATGTCCCCAAGCGCCGCGGCGCCGAGCAGCGCGTCGGTGATGGCATGCGCCAGCGCGTCGGCATCCGAATGCCCGAGCAGGCCATGCGTGTGCGGGATGGTGATGCCGCCCAGGATCAGCGGGCGGCCGGTGACGAGTTGGTGCGTGTCCCAGCCTTCGCCAATGCGCAGGGAGCTCAAAGCGTTCGGGATGGTCATGAGGGCATTGTCGGGGAGACAGGGGCGCAGCCACGCGCTACCCTGCGCGCCACTTCAAGGAGGGCAATGAGATTCGGCATGCGGCATCTGCTTGTGTTGCTTGCGCTGCTCTGTGGCACGGCCCAGGCACAGCAGCTCCAGCTGCTGGTCTTTCCCAATCCCGGCCTGTTCGACGTAGCTGCTGACGGCACGGTCAGCGGACCTGGCGCGGAGTTGCTCGCCAAGATAGGCCGGGCCAGCGGCCTGCAGCTGGGCATCCTGGCCATGCCCATCCCGCGCGCACTGGCGACCGCCAGCAGCACGCCCGGCAGTTGCGCGGTGGGCCTGTCCCGCACACCCGAGCGCGAGGCCGCCTTCCATTGGGCCGGCCCCCTGGCCAGCGGTGCGCTGGTCATCTACGCACGCGCCGACGAAGCACCGACGTTGCACGGTCTGCAGGACCTGCGCGGCCACGGCGTTGTTGTGCAGCGCGAGTCTGCGCCCGCCGCATCGCTGCGCGAGCAGGGCATCGCCGCCCAGGAGGCCAACAACTCGGTGTCGGCCTTGCGCATGCTGCAGGCGCGGCGCGTGGACTTCTGGTTCGCCAACGAACTCGCTGCCGAACCCGTGATCCGCGCCGAGGGCGGCGCGCCGGTCAAGAGCGTCCTGACGCTGCGCCGCGTGGACGCCTATGTGGCCTGCCACCTTGGCACGCCGCAGGAGCCGGTCGACAAGCTGCACCAGGCCATCCAGAAACTGCGCCGCCAGGGCGAGCTCGCGGAGTTCGGCCTGCGCTGACGCTGCTATGGTGCGGGCCGCCATGAAACGCCTGCTCCTTCTTTGCTGCCTGATCGCCGGCTCCGTGCTGGCCGCCGAACCCTCTCCCGCTCAGCGCCCCAGGATCGGCCTCGTACTGTCCGGCGGCGGCGCCCGCGGCCTGGCCCATATCGGCGTGCTGCGCGTGCTGGAGGAGATGCAGGTGCCGGTAGACCTCATCGTCGGCACCAGCATGGGTGCGGTGGTCGGCGGCGCCTATGCCTCGGGCCGCAGCCTGGATGAGCTCGAGATCCTGGTGAAGGGCGCGAACTGGAACGCCATCCTGGCCGACCGGCCGGCGCGCGAGCGCCTGTCCATTCGCCGCCGCGAGGATGACGAGCGGCTTCCTTCGCGCATCGAGTTCGGCTTCACGCCGCAACGCGGTGCCATGCTGCCCGGCGGCGCCGCCGCCAATGGCCAGTTGGAGGCCACGCTGTCCTCCCTCATCCCCGCTACGCGCGCCGACGACCCGCTGCGCAAGCTGCCCATCCCGTTTCGCGCCGTCGCGACCGACCTGCTCTCCGGCGCCATGCTCGACCAGGCCGACACGCCGCTGTTTGAGGCCCTGCGCGCCTCCATGGCCGTGCCGGGCGTGTTCGCGCCGCTGCGCGTCAACGGCCGCCCGTTGGTGGACGGTGGCCTGGTGCGCAATCTCCCCGTCGACCTGGCCCGCCAGCTTGGCGCCGACATCGTCATCGCCGTCAACGTCGGCACGCCGCTGCTCGAAGACCGCGAGATCAGCAGCGCCGTCATGGTGGCCAACCAGATGCTGCAGATCCTGACCGAGCAGAACGTGCAGCGCTCGCTGCGCGAGCTGAACGCCCGGGACATCGTCATCGACCCCGACCTGCCCGGCATGGGCTTCATGGACTTCTACCGCGCCGACGAGGCCATGGCCACCGGCCGGCGCGCGGCCCTGGCCGCCGGCGAGCGCCTGGCGGAATTGGCCGCGCCTGCTGCCCACGCGGCCCTGCAGGCCCGCCGCCTCGGCCCGCCCGAGTCAGCGTTGAGTGCCCTGCCGCTGGCCGAGCTGAAGATTACCGGCGCTCAGCGGGTCAACGCCGAGGCGCTGCGGGCCGAACTGGCCCTGCAGCCGGGCGACACAGTAGGCCGCGCCGACCTGACCCGGGCCGTCGAGCGGCTGGACGGCACCGGCGATTTCGAGCGCATCGAGACCGAGATCGACGACCGCGACGGACGGCGCAGCGTCGAGTTCAAGCTCACCGAGGCTGACTGGGCCGCCAGCCGTGTGCGCTTCGGCCTGGAGCTGTACAGCAACTTCGCCGATGCCAACAGCTACTCGCTGGTGGCCATGCACGTCGCCAACTGGCTCAACCCCTGGGGCGCGGAGCTGCGCTCGGTCGCCCGCATCGGCTCCTCGCGCGGCCTCAACACCGAGTTCTACCAACCGCTCGGCCCGGGCTCGCGCTGGTTCGCCAGCGCCAAGCTTGCCTACACGGCCGGCAGCAACGACGTCTTCGACCAGGGCCAGCGCGCGCTGCGCCTGTCCAGCAGCCTGACCAGCGCGCAGCTGGAACTCGGCCACCGCATCGCCGGCCTGGGCGACCTGCGGCTCGGCATCGGCCGCCTGCGTGCCAGCGACGAGGTGGTGCTGCCCGTCGTCCCAGAGGGCAGCCGCCGCTCGCAGAGCTATGGCCAGCAATACCTGGAACTGCACACCGACACGCTGGACTCCCTCGCCTTCCCCAGCCGCGGTCAGTGGACGACGGCGCGCATCGAATGGCTGCATCCGCGCGGCGAGGCCAGCGTCATCAACGCCTCGCTGATCGGCTTGTCGGCCTTGCGGCTGGGCGAGTGGGCCGGCCAGCTCTACGGCGAGTTCGCCCACGCCGAACGCGGTCAGGCGCGCTCTCTCGGGGGCTATCTGCGCCTGTCTGGCACGCCCGATGCGTCGCTGGTGGGTGAAAACATGGCCCTGCTGCGCGTCGTCATGGCGCGGCGCATCGGCGAGATGCCTGTCGGCCTGGGCGGCGCGGTGCGCGTCGGTTTCTCGCTGGAGACGGGTGCCATCGGCGCGGGCTCCGGCCTCAAGCTGTCCAACATACCCAGCAGCGGCTGGAAGCAGGCCGTCAGCGGCTTTCTCAGTGTGGACACGCGATTCGGGCCGTTCTACCTGGCGCTCGGCACGACGCGCGGCGGCGAGACAGCGGCCTATTTGCTGCTGGGGCCGAGCTGGTAAAGAAATGACCGTCAAGCTCGGCGCTGATCGGCCGATAAGCCTGTTGAGCGGGCCCGCAGCATTCGCGGGTCGGCACATCCAGGAGCCGAGGAGCGCCCCATGAACACATCGTTGAAAAGATCCGTTCGTCCGCAAAGCCTGCTGGCCTTGAGCGCCCTGGTGCTGCTGGGAGCCGCTGGCATGCGCGGCGTACAGGCCGCCGACAACGCGACCGCCAGCGCCACCGCCGTCGTGCTGCAGCCCATCGCGGTGACCAAGTCGGCCGACCTCGTGTTCGGCAATCTGGTCGCCGGCAACGGCGTCGTGACCCTGGCCACCGACGGCACCCGCACCAAGTCCGGCACGGCCGTCCTGCCCACAGGCGTCGCGCCCGTGGCCGCGCGCTTTGACGTGACCGGCGCCGGCACCAACACCTTCTCCATCGACTACACCGGCAGCGACACGGTGCTGACCGACGCGAGCGCGAACACGATGGCCATCGACTGGATCACCGAGGCGGTCGCGACCGCGACGGCGACCGGCAAGACCGACGAAACCACCGACGCCACCACAGGCACGCTGGCTGCCGGCGCCGCCTATATCTTTGTCGGCGGCAAGCTGACGGTTGGCGCCGCCCAGGCCGCGGGTACCTACACGGGCATCGTCAAGGTGACCGTCGCCTACAACTGAGGCCTATCCTCCTTGCGGCCATGACGACCGCCTTCCGCATTCACGGCCTTTGCGCCGCCACCGCACTGTGGTGCACCCTGTTGCCACAGGCGCCAGCCGTGGCCGCCAGTGCCGCGGCCCAGGCCAGCGCGGCCGTCATCGTGCCCGTGACGGTGAACGCCTGGCTGGGTGTGCCCGTCAGTGTGCAGGACCTGCTGCTGGCGCGCGACGCCCCAGCCGGCCCCGCCACGGGTGACCTGGTCACTCGCGTGGCCAGTGCGACCACGCCGGCCATCCTGCGCGCCCTGCCCCTGTGGATCGGCAGCGCGGTGGAGTCCCGGCAGGCCTTTGGCGTTGACATCGTCCCCGCGGCCAGCGCGGCGCTGCTGGCGCGTGGCCCGGCTGCAGCCGTGTCCGTGGCCGTCGCGTTGCCTGCAGGGGAAGGCGGCGATGGCGAGGGCCCTCTCGTCATCACCGTCGCCTTCAACTGAGGCCATGCGCGGGCTGACCCGTCATCGCGCCCTGGCCGCGCTGCTGCTGGTCGCCAGCGCGGCCGCGCCCGGTCAGACCCTGGTCAACAACGGCGCCCTGTCTTTCGGCGCCTTCACGGCCGGCAGCGGCGGCACGGTCGCCGTCAACCCAGGTGGCGCGCGCACGAAGACCGGCAACGTCATCCTCGTCAACCAGGCCGGCACGGCCAGTGCCGCCCAGTTCACGATCACCGGCACGCCGAGCGCGGTGTTCGTCATCACCTTGCCGGTGGACGGCACCGTCTTCCTCACCGATGGCGCCAGCGGCAGCATGGCGCTGAACAGCTTCGTCAGCAGCCCCTCCGGCACAGGCGTGCTGGGCGGCGGTGGCACCCAGCAAATCAACGTCGGCGCCACGCTGACCGTGAGCAACCTGCAGGCCACGGGCAGCTATTCCGGCTCCTTCAACGTCACCGTGAACTACCAGTAAAGACCGGCAACTCCGGTGCTTTTGCGAGCTTTGCACCGCTCAAGTCCTGGCGACGATGCCGGTATGCGTGCAAAGACCAAGTTCATCCGGCTGGCGGCCCTCGGGCTGCTGCTGCTGGCGCGCGCGGCGCAGGCCGACCTGATGCTGTTCCCGACGCGCATCGTCTTCGACAAGCAGCAGCGCGCCGCCCAGGTCGAGCTGATGAACCAGGGCAAGACGCCCGAGACCTATCGCATCAACCTCGTCAACCGCCGCATGGGCCCGAATGGCGAGTTCATCGCCATCGACGCGCCCGGCCCCGGCGAGCAATTCGCCGATGCCATGCTGCGCTACTCGCCACGCCAGGTCACCATCCCGCCCGGCGGCTCACAGATCGTGCGCATCCTGCTGCGCAAGCCCGATGACCTGGCCATTGGCGAATACCGCTCGCATCTGCAGTTCGACCGCGTGGCCGAGGCCAGCGGCAACAGCAGCGTCGAGGACGTGGCCAAGCGCGAGGGCAAGGACGTCGGCATCGTCATCCAGGCCCTGGTCGGCGCATCCATCCCCGTGATCGTTCGCCAGGGCGAGACCCACGCCAAGGCCGAGCTGTCAGAGCTGGCCCTGCAGCCGGCCTCGGCAACGAGCCCCGGCACTCTGTCCTTCCAGATGAAGCGCGAAGGCAACCGCTCCCTCTATGGCGACCTGCTCGCCACCTTCACAACCACGGCCGGCGTCACCTTCGAGGTGGCGCGCGCCGGCGGCGTGGCCGTCTACGTGCCCAACGCGGCCCGGCGTGTGCAGTTGCCGCTGCAGCTGCCCTCCGGCAACGCCCTGCCCGCCGGCACGCTGAAGCTCGCCCTGCGCGAACGGCCCGAGGCTGGCGGCAAGCTGCTGGCCGAGACCAGCCTCGCCCTTCCCTGACGGACCGGCGCCCGCCGCTCGGCGCCATGGCTCCGCTCCGCATCCTCCAGCGCATCGTCGCCGCAGCCCTGCTGGTTGCGCCGTTGCTGCTGGCCCATGCCGCGCCCGACGACGCGCCGAAGCCGCTGCGCCAGCTCGAGGTGCAGCTCGATGGCCGCACGCTGGCCGAGCCGCTCGACGCCTATCAAACCGACTACCAGGTGCTGCTGCCGCTTGGGGCCGTCTCCAAACTGCTCGGGCTGGACCTGCGCGTGCAGACCGCATCGGGCCGCGCCGCCGGCACACTGCCGGGCTCGGGCGAGCCCTTCTGCCTGGACCTGATCGACTCGACCATTCGCATCGGCGAACGGCGCCAGTCCTTCGAGCCGCGGCTGGCCCAGGCGATCGGTGGCGACATCTATGTGTCGACGCAGCTGCTGGCCCGCTGGCTGGGCCTGGAACTGGCCGTGGACCTGCCGCACTGGCAGCTGCGCCTGCGCGCGCGCGACAGCGTCGCCGCCGTGCCGCCAACGCCACCCTCCCGGCCGTCCCTGCCAACAGGCCCGCGCCGCATCGACGAGACCAACCTGCTGGTGCTGGAGGTGGTGCTGGATGGCCAGGTGGTGTCCGACAGCCTGGCCGCCTACCAGGACGGCACGCAGACCCTGCTGCCGCTGGGTGAGCTGTCGCGCCTGCTGATGCTGGCCGTCCAGGTGAAGCCCGACCGCGGCAGCGCCGACGGCCGGCTGCCCGGCGAGCGCGGCTTTGCGCTGAACCTGGCCGAGTCCCTGGTCAGCCTCGGCGGCCGTGAACAGAACTTCGAGCCCCGCCTGGCCGGCGTCGTCGGCGACGACATCTACGTGTCGCGCCAGTTGCTGACGCGCTGGCTGCCGATGGACCTGCAGGTCGACCTCGCCACCCTCAAGCTCAAGGTCGTCCCGCGCGAGAAGCTGCCGCTGCAGGAAAGGCTGGAGCGCGAGCGCCTGGCCGCGGCCCTGGCTGGCCTGCAACCCGCCGAACGGCCGAACTACCCCTATGCACGCTCCACACCCGGCTTGGTCGACGTGCCCTCCATCGACCAATCCTTCGGCGCCGACGCGCGCCGCGGCAAGAACTCGCGCCAGTACAAGGCGGCCTACACGGCCTACATCACCAGCGACCTGCTCGGCATGGAAGGCTCCGCCTATGTACTCAAGACCCACGACAAGGCCACGCCCGACCTGCGCCTGACGCTGGCCCGCAACGACCCCGATGCCGGCCTGCTCGGGCCGCTGCGGGCGCGCTCCGTCGCCCTGGGCAACCTGGCTTTGCCCAGCGTGCGCAACGTCATGCAGGGCAGCGCCAAGGGCAATGGTGTGTCGGTCAGCAACCGGCCGCTGGACCAGCCGAACAGCTTCGACCGCCACAGCCTGCGCGGCGACCTGCCGCCGGGCTGGGACGTGACGCTGTACTACAACGACCAGTTGCTGGGCTATCAGTCCTCGCGTGCCGACGGCCTCTACGCCTTCGATGACCTGCCGCTGTCCTTCGGCGCCAACGAGTTCCGCCTCGTCTTCCACGGTCCGCTGGGGCAGTTGCGCGTGGAGAAGCAGAGCTTCCTGCTCGACCAGGCCAGCGTGAAGCCCGGCGAGGTGTTCTACACGCTGGCCTCGCAGGTCGCCGACGACGGCTCGGTGCGCAGCGTCGCCCAGGCCGACATCGGCATCGGCAAAAAGCTGACCGGCAAGGTCGGCCTGGTGCGCCGCCCGCGCCTGGTGGCCGGCGTCGTCGCCGAGGCGCTGGACTATGGCCAGCTCGGCCTGCTGGCCTATCTCGACTCGATGATCCTCAGCTCGCAGCTCACCGGCATGCGCGGCGGCGGCGCCCTGGGTGAGCTGGGCATGAAGACGCGCCTGGGCGGCTTCGCGCTGGACCTGCTGCACACCCAGCGCCAGGGCGGCTTCATCAACGACCAGTTCGCCGACGTGGCCGGCGGCGTGCGCCAGCGCCAGGAGCTGCGGCTGCAGGGTGGCGTGCGCCTGGGCGGCCTGCCGCGCCTGGTCATCGATTTCAATGCCGTGCGCAATGCGCTGGACCAGGGGCCGGCCAACCTCCAGCTCGGCCTGCGCACATCGGCCATGCTGTGGGGTACGGCCCTGTCCAACAGCCTGCGCTGGCAGCGCAGTGGCGACTTCACAGTCACCGACGGCGCACTGCAGTTGAGCCGGCGCGTCGCCGACATCGGCCTGAACGCGCAATTCATGTACCGGCTGCAACCCGGCGCCAGCCTGCAGGCCGTGGCCATCAGTGCCGACCGCAACCTCGCCGACGGCTACCAGATCAATGCCGGCCTGCTACGCAGCATGGACTCGGGTCTGACGCTGGTGTCGGGCGGCCTGGCCAAGAACCTCGGCAGCTTCGGCTTGGCCGTCAGCGCGAGTTATTCCAGCCAGCATGAACTGGCCATGGGCCTGCAGCTCTTTGTGGCGCTGGACCGCGACCCGCGCAGCGGTCGCTGGCAGCTCGATGGCCAGCCGCTTGCCGGCAGCGGCGCCGTGTCGGCACGCGCTTTTGTCGACCGCAACATGAACGGCATCCGCGACCCCGGCGAGGACTTCGTGGCCAATGCCGGCTTCCTGCTCAACGGCGGCGGCCGCCACCCGCGACTGACCGACACCGGTGGCGTCGCGCTGCTGAACCGCCTGGCGCCAGGCCGTTATGCCGACATCGCGCTCGACCCCGCCACGCTCGAGGACCCGCAGTGGAAGCCGCTGACACCCGGCGTGCGCGTGCTGCCGCGGCCCGGGCGTGTGGAGCAACTGGAGTTCCCGGTCGTGCTGAGCTCCGAGGTCGAAGGCACCATCTATCTGGTCGAGGCCGGCGGCAAGAAGCGCGGCATCGGCGACGCCCAAGTGGAACTGGTCAACGGCCAGGGCGAGGTCATCGCCACGACGACCAGTTCGGCCGACGGCTACTACCTCTTCCACCAGGTCACGCCCGGCGCACTGCGGCTGCGCATTGCGCCCGAACAGGCGGCCAAGCTCAAGCTCAAGGGCAAGCTGGAACGCGGGCTGGACGTGCCGGCGAATGGGGACTTCCTGAGCGGCGAGGATCTGGAACTCAGGCTCGCGAGCTGAGCCAGCGCTCGGCCAGCTCGAAGTCCTCGGGCCAGGTCACCTTGAAGTTGGCCATCGACGCTCGCACGAGCAATGGCGCGAGACCCAATGCCTCGACAGCACTGGCTTCGTCGGTCGCCGCGGCGCCCATCGCCGTCAGCGCCTTTTCCACAAGGCCAAGGCGGAACATCTGCGGCGTCTGCGCAGCCCATTTGTCGCGGCGGTCCAAGGTGGCCGTGACGCGGCCGTCAGCGTCTCCGGCCTTCAGCGTGTCGGCCACGGGCTGGGCCAGCAGGCCGCCGACAGCATCGTGCTCACAGGCGCCGATCAGCGCATCGACCCACTCGGGGCGCAGCAGGCAGCGCGCGGCGTCGTGCACCAGCACCCAGTCGTCGTCGCTCGCACCACGTCGCCTCAGTTCGGCCAGGCCGCCGAGTACGCTCTCGGCGCGGCTCGCGCCACCCACGCGGGCGACCCAGCCGGTGTGATCGGGCAGCGCCGCCTCGAAGCGATCATCGGCGGGCGACAACACCACCAGCGTCTGCGCCACACGCGGCACGGCGGCGAGCGCCGCAAGCGTATGGGCCAGCATGGGCAGACCGGCGATGTCGACGTATTGCTTGGGCATGCCGGCGCCGGAGCGCTCGCCGATGCCGGCGGCGGGGACGAGGGCGAAGAAGCGGGGACTGGTCATCCCCGACATTCTCAGGCGTCGTGCCCGGGGTTCTGTCGCGCGAGGCGCCGCAGCAATCCGGGCCAGGCCAGTTCGGCGCCCGAGCCGCGCATGACCTTGTCGCTCTGAGCGCGGATGCCGGCCAGGATCTGCTGCGGGATGCGGATCAGCTCGCCGCCGCCAGCCTGAGCCGCGATCTGGATCTCGCAGGCGCGCTGCAGCATGAACATCTTCAAAAAGGTATCGGCCGCGCTGTTGCCGAGGGTCAGCAGGCCGTGGTTGCGCAGCATCATCAGCGAGGCCTTGCCGAGGTCGCGCACGAGGCGAGCCTTTTCATCGGGGTTGAGCGCCACGCCCTCGTAGTCGTGATAGCTCAGCGACGCCAGCGGAAACAGGCTGTGCTGCGAGATCGGCAGCAGGCCTTCGCGCTGCGTGCTGACCGCCACGCCCGCCACCGTGTGCAGATGCATGACGAACTGCGCGTCCTCGCGCGCCTCGTGCACGGCACTGTGGATGATGAAGCCGGCCGGGTTGACGTTGTAGTCGCTGGGCGCCACCTTCTCACCGGTCTGGTCCACCTTGACGAGGCTGCTGGCCGTGATCTCCTCGAACATCATCCCGTAGGGGTTGATGAGGAAGTGATGCTCGGGGCCGGGCACGCGGGCCGAGATGTGGGTGAAGATCAGGTCGTCCCAACCGTGCAGGGCCGCCAGCCGATAGAGGGCGGCGAGGTCGCAGCGGACGGCCCATTCTTCGGGGGCGCAGTTGTCGGGCTTGGCCATGGTGTCTCCTCGTGAAAAGGGTCGATCCAGCATAGCGCCGACAATCGCCAGGCTGTTGTCACCTCCGTTCCCATGCTGATTGCCGACCTCAGCCAGCGCCTGCGTGCGCTCGGCGCCAACCCCGACCACGAAAGCCGCGTGCTGCGCCACTGGGTGCGCTTGCTGCCGCTGGAAGGGGGCAAACGGCCGTTGCAGGGCTTCCTGCCCAAGGCGGTCATGGCGGCTCTGCCGGGACTGATGGCGGAGCTAGACAGCCTCGTCACGCTGCGCAGCGAGCACGCCGGCGGCGATGGCGAGTCGGCTCGGCTGTTGTTGGGCCTCAACGATGGCCAGACCGTGGAGACCGTGCTGCTGCCACGCGACGGCGTCTGCGTGTCCAGCCAGGTGGGCTGCGCGGTGGGCTGCCGCTTCTGCATGACGGGCGTGGACGGGCTGATCCGCCAGGTCGGCAGTGCCGAGATCGTGGCCCAGGTGGTGCTGGCCCGGCGCAAGAACCTCAAGCTGCGCAAGGTCGTCTTCATGGGCATGGGCGAACCCTCGCACAACCTGGCCAATGTGCTGGACGCCATCACGCTGCTGGGCCGCGAGGGTGGCTTCGCGCACAAGCAGCTGGTGTTCTCGACGGTGGGCGATGAGCGCGCCTTCGCCGCGCTGAACGAGGCCGAGGTGAAGCCGGCCCTGGCGCTATCCCTGCACACGACCGACGCCGCCAAGCGCGCCGAGCTGCTGCCTCGCGCGCCGCGGCTGACGCCCGAGGAACTCGTCGAGGCGGCCGACGCCTATGCGCGATCCAGCGGCTATCCCATCCAGTACCAGTGGACGCTGCTGGATGGCGTCAACGACGGCCCCGAGGAGCTGGACGGCATCGTGCGCTTGCTCAAGGGCCGCTATGGTTTGTTGAACATGATCCCCTTCAACAGCGCCGAAGGCCTGCCCTTCACGCGACCGAGCTGGGAACGCGCGCGGGCCATTGCCGCCGAGCTGTCTAGCCGCGGCGTGCTGACCAAGCTGCGCGACTCTGCCGGCCAGGACGTGGAAGGTGGCTGCGGCCAGTTGCGCGCCCGCGAGGCCGTCGGCCGGCCGGTGCGGGTCGTGAGGATTCACGCCTGAGGGTATCCGTCAGGCCGGGTACGGTCGGTTCCACAAGCAGAATCGCGGCGCCGCAGCAGCCTCGCTGCGAGAAGAATGCCTTTTGGAGAAGACATGACTCAGCTTCAGACGCTGGCCAGCCACGCCCGCATGGCCGCGTTGATCGCCGGCACGGCCCTGTGCCTGCAAGCCACGGCCGCGCCCACGGTCAGCAAGTTCGCACCCACGGCCCAGCTGGGCGGCAGCACGCTGCAGCTCAATGGCAAGGGCACGCGCGTGCGCCTCGTGTTCAAGGCCTACGACATGGGCCTGTACACGAGCAAGCATGTCAGCACGGCGGCAGAGCTGTTTGCGCTGCCGGGCGCCAAGCGGCTGCAGTTCACCGCACTGCGTGAACTGCCCGGCACCGACCTGGGCCGGCTCTTCCTGCGCGGCATCAGCGACAACACGCCCAGCCCGCAGCTGACCCGGCACACCCTGGCCACGAACCGGCTCATCGAGATCTTCTCGGGCAAGCCCAAGCTGTTGCCCGGCGACACCTTCGCGATGGACTTCGTGCCGGGCAAGGGGACGCAGTTCTACATCTCCGGCCAGGCCCAGGGCGAGCCGGTCGGTGACGACGAGTTCTTCACGCTGGTGCTGCGCATCTGGTTCGGCGATTCGCCGGCCGACACGCAGCTGCGCGATGCCCTGCTGGATGGCGGCAAGGACTGACCAGGGCCAGCCGCTTCTAGTTGCCCAAAGCGATGCGCGCCATCTCGAAGCGGGCACCGCCATCGTCATGCGGGCTGATGTGCACGACGCGGAACTGCTTGGCGGTGCCGGCGCGGAACTCGTACTCGCCGGCCGGAGGCACACCCTCCTCGCAGCTGAGCGTGTCCGACTCCTTGGGCGGCTTCACGCGGGCGGCCGGCTCACGGCAATCCAGCACGGCACCATGCCTGCCCAATGCCTTGGCGTAGAAGGCGGCGACGCGGGCCGGCGAGTCGGCAACCTGGAACTTCATGACGTTGATGCGCAGGCCGAAGGAACCGGCCCAGGCGCCCAGCGACGCCGCAGGCGTGTCGCCACGGCTTTCGCCGGAGAGCGTGGCGCCCGGGTAGCCAGGCAGGCCGACGTCGGCCAGCGTGGCATGTGCGCTGCCCTGCAGCCCGATGCTGAAACTCTTGTCGTCACCCGCCCACGCGGATGACGTCATCAGGCAGGCCATCAACAGGCCGGCAGCGGTGCGACGCGAATTCCCTTGGCCCATCACGATCTCCTCAATGGAATGCGCGGCAGCCTATCGCCCGCGAACGACGGGCGTCGGATCCGCGCGACGCGCCGGCCGATGACCGGGACAGGCTGCAGCCGGCGGCGACGGGCGGCGCCTCAGCCGGAGCGATAGGCGTCGGCGTCCAGGCCCAGGCGGCGGATGCGGTCGTGCAGTGTCTTGCGCGCCAGGCCCAGGCGATCGCCGGCCTTGGCAATATTGCCGCCGCTCTCCTGCAAGGCCTGCACGATCCACTGCCGCTCGACGGCAGCCAGCGCCTCGTCCAGCGGCGCCTGCGGCAGGACGGCGGGCTCGCTGGGCGTCGGCAAACTGGGCGGCGTGGCTTCGCTGACCAGGCCCAGCACCCAGCGCTCGGCAAAGTTGCGCAGCTCGCGCACATTGCCCGGCCAGTCGCGCGCTGCCCAAGCGGCGAGTTGGGCGGCGCTCCAGGCCGGCACCGGGCGCTGCAGGCGTTCGCCAGCCTGGGCGCAGAAATGGCTCAGCAGCAGCGGGATGTCCTCGCGGCGCTGGCGCAGCGGCGGCAGCGCGATGCTGGCCACGTCCAGGCGGTAGAACAGGTCCTCGCGGAAGCGCCCTTCCCTGGCCAGCTCCAGCAGGTCCACCTTGGTCGCCGCGACAACACGGCAGGCCAGCGGCACGGCCGTGTTGGCGCCCAGCCGCTCCACGCTGCGCTCCTGCAGCACGCGCAGCATCTTGACCTGCAGGGGCATGGGCATGGACTCGATCTCGTCGAGGAAGACGGTGCCGTCGCCAGCAAACTCCAGCTTGCCGATGCGGCGCTTGGCCGCACCCGTGTAGGCCCCGGCCTCGGCGCCAAAGATCTCGGACTCGAACACACTCTCGGGCAGGGCGCCGCAGTTGATGGCGACGAAGGGACCGGTCGCGCCACTGGCCGCGTGCAGGGCGCGGGCGACGACCTCCTTGCCGGCACCGGTCTCGCCGTGGATGAGCACATCCACGCGTGCCGGACCGAGGGTGGCGATCAACGTGCGCAGTTGCTCCATCGCGGCACTCGCGCCCAGCAAGCCGTCGGCGGGTCCGCCCGCAAGCTGGGCCTTCAGCCGCCGGTTTTCCAGCACCAGGCGGCGCTGAGCCAGCGCGCGGCGCACGACCTCGACGAGGTGCTCGGCCGAGAACGGCTTCTCGATGAAGTCCCAGGCGCCATCGCGCATCGCTTCCACGGCCATGCCGATGTCGCCGTGGCCGGTCACGAGGATGACGGGCAGCTCGGGGTCCCGGGCGCGCAGCGCATGCAGCAGCGCCAGGCCGCTGTCGCCGGGCAGTTGCACATCGCAGACGACGATGCCAGCAAAGCCCGGCTGCAGCCAGGCGCGCGCCGCCTCGGCGGACTCCACGCCGTGACACCGCAGGTCGGCCAGGCGCAGGCTCTGGGCCGTGGCCAGGCGCACTTGCTCGTCGTCTTCGACGAGCAGCACATCGGTAGGTTCAGGCGCGGCCATGCGGCGATTGTGTGATGGGCAGCCTGAGGATGAACTGCGCCCCACCCTCGGGTCGATTGCCGCCCTGCAGCGAGCCACCCAGCGCGTTGGCGATGGAAGCCGAGATGGACAGCCCCAGCCCCAGGCCGTCACCGCGGCGCTTGGTCGTGAAGAAAGGCTCGAAGAGACGCGCCTGCACATCGTCGCTCAGCCCGGGGCCGTCGTCGCTCACGCGCAGCAGCGCCTGACCGGCATCGACCTCGGCCTGCAGCGTCACCGTGCCGCCGCCCTTCTCAGCGCTGGCGTCGATGCCGTTGCGCAGCAGGTTGACGAGCACCTGTTCGATGCGCACCTGCTGGCCCAGCACGGCCAGGCCTTCGGGCACGGGCAGGCAATCGAGCCTGACGCGCTGGCGGCGCGCTTCAGCGCTGACCAGGGCCACCGCGGCCTGAAAGGCTTCCGCCACCACCACCGGCTGTACGCGCAACTCGTCGCGGCGGGCAAAGCCCTTGAGCTGGCCGACGATGGCGGCGATGCGCTGGGTCAAGCTGTCAATGGACTGCAGATTGGTCTCAGCATCGGCCTGCATGCCGCGTTCGAGAAACACGCGGGCGTTGTCGTTCAGCGCCCGCAGCGCCGCCAACGGCTGATTGATCTCGTGCGTGATGCTGGCGGCCATCTGGCCCAGCACGGCGAGCTTGCCGGCCTGCACGAGGTCGTCCTGCGTGGCGCGCAGCGTCAGCTCGGTGCGATGAAGTTCGTCCACGCGCGCCTGCAGCTCGCGTGTGCGCTCGGCGATGCGCGTCTCCAGGCTGTCGTAGGCGGCACGCAGTGCGCCCTGGGCGGCCAGGCGCTCACGGGCGCGGCGGCGGCGCAGCTGCAGGTAGGCCAAGGTCAGCAACAGCGATACCCAGCCCAAGGCGGCAGCCCAGGCACGGCCGGCGGCGATCTGCTCCGCACCGCGGATCTCGGTGAAAGACAGCAGCGCCCAGCCGCGGCCCTGGACCGGCTGCTCGGTAACGAGGGCGCGCAGCTTGGCAGCCGCCGTGGCGATGCGCTCGATGCGCAGTTCGGTCGCCGCGCGTGAGGGCTCGCGCCCCAGCGCAGGCAGCGGCAGGTCGCCGTATTGCTGCGTGTCGTGCAACTCGGCGCGTGCCGCGTCCGACAGCGGCTGCAGCGTGCGGTACTTCCATTCCGGCCGGCTGGCCAGGAAAACCACGCCGCGCGCGTCGGCCAGCATCAGCTCGCCGGCGCTGCGGGCCCAGTTGGCTTCCATCTCGTCGAGGGACACCTTGAGCACGACGACGCCCGCCACCGCACCGGAGAGCCGGTGGGCGATGAAGTAGCCCGGCGTGCCGGTCGTCGAGCCGCGCGCATAGAAGTGGCCGCCGCCCTGCGCCATCGCGTCGCGGAAGTAAGGCCGGTAGGCGTAGTTCTGGCCGACAAAGGTCTGCGGCTCACGCCAGTTGCTGGCGGCCAGCGTCAGGCCCTGCGCGTCGATCAGGAAGATGGCCGCTGCGGAGGCGTCTTGCGCAACGCCTTCGAGCAACACGTTGACTTCCGCCGCGCGTGCCTGGGATGACGGCACGGCCAGCAACCCGGCCAGCGCCGGATGGCGCGCCAGCACCTGCGGCACGACCTCGTACTTGTCCAGCGCGCCGGTCAGCTCGTGCGCGACAAAGCGCAGATGGCGCTGCGCGTCGTCACGGGTCTGCGCCAGCGCCAGGTCCAGCGACAGCCGCCAGGCCGCGTACGCGACCGCTGCGCCGCCCAGCACCACCAGCAACAACAGCCCGAGGCTGCGTCGCCAGCGGGGCGGCTTGTTTGCATCAGTGGTGGGCAGCTTCGGCATCGATCCTTGAGTGTTGGCGCGTGTCACGCATCAACAGGTAGACGAGCAGCGAGCAGGCGATCACCGCGGTAGCGTACCAATAGAAGCCGCTCTCCATGCCCTGCTGCTTGAACCACAGCGCGATGTACTCGGCGGTGCCGCCGAAGACCGACACGGCGATGGCATAGGGCACGCCGACACCGGTGGCGCGGATGGAAGCGGGGAAGAGCTCGGCCTTCACGACCGCGTTGATGGAGGTGTAGCCGCTGACGATGAGCCAGGCGCAGGCAATCAGCCCAAAGGCTTCCCACGGCCCCTGGGCATGGCGCAGCGCCGTCAGCAGCGGCACCGTGAAGATCGTGCCCAGCACCGCAAAGCCCAGCAGCAGCGGCTTGCGGCCGATGCGGTCCGACAGCGCGCCGTAGATTGGCTGCAGCAGGGCCGCGAACACCAGGCTGGCGGCGGACACGGCCGTGGTCTGCGCGTCCGTCAGGCCCACCGACAGCTTCAGGAACTTCTGCATATAGGTCGTGTAGACGTAGAAGGCCAGCGTGCCGCCCATGGTCAGGCCGATGACGATGAGGCATTCGCGCGGGTGCTGCAGCAGCAGCTTGAAGCCACCCATGCGGTCCTTGTTGCGCTTCTTCTCAGCCTGGAAGGCCTGGGTCTCGGGCAGGTCGGACCGCATGACCAGCGCCACGATGGCCAGCAGCGCGCCGATGAAGAAGGGGATGCGCCAGCCCCAGGCCTTGAGCTGGGCGGCGTCGAGCACGAAGTTCTGCAGCACCAGCAGCACGACGAGCGCCGTCAGCTGGCCACCGATCAGCGTCACGTACTGGAAGCTGGCATAGAAGCCGCGGTGCTTGGACGTCGCCATCTCCGACAGATAGGTGGCGCTGGAGCCGTACTCGCCACCCAGGCTCAGGCCCTGCAGCAGGCGCGCGAACAGCAGCATGGCTGGTGCCCAGACGCCGACGGCCGCGTAGGTGGGCGAGCAGGCGATCAGCAGCGAGCCGCCGCACATCAGCAGCACCGAGGCCATCAGCGCCAGGCGCCGGCCGTGGCGGTCGCCGATGTAGCCGAACAGCAGGCCGCCGACGGGCCGGATGAAGAAGCCCAACGCGAAGATGGCCGCCGTCGACATCGACTGGGCCACCGGATCGGATGATGGGAAGAAGGACGACGAGAAGTAGAGCGAGAAGGCCGCGTAGCAGTAGAAGTCGTACCACTCGACGAGGTTGCCGAGGGAGCCGACGAGGATGGCCTTCAGGCGGCTGAACTCGATGCGGTCGGGCACCGCCGCCACAGCGGCCGAAGCCGGGGGATAGATCGCTGACATGGGGCTTGTCTCCTGGGTTGTGTGCCCCAGGATGAGCAGCTTGCGTGCCAAGACCGTGCGTGGCCGTGCGCCAGGGTGGCGCGCGATGCACGCCCCCGTCACTTCGGCGGATTTCCGCCGAGCATGACGCCGCGCAGCCGCCGCTGGCGGAGATCCGCCGCCGCGTTCAGCGCTGCTTGGCGACCCACTCCATGACCAACTCGCGCAGCACCGGCAGCGGCACCTGGCCGGCGGTCAGCACGACGCGATGGAAGCCCTTGACGTCGAACTTCGGCCCGAGCGCCTGTGTCGCCTCGGCACGCAGCTTGGTGATCTCCAGCTGGCCGATCTTGTAGCCCAGCGCCTGGCCGGGCCAGACGATGTAGCGCTCGACTTCGGAGACGACGTCGCTCTCGGCCATGGAGGAGTTGTCGAGCATGAACCGAATGGCCCGCTCCCTCGTCCAGCCCTTGGCATGCAGGCCCGTGTCCACCACCAGGCGCATGGCGCGCAGCTGCTCGTCCGACAGACGGCCGTACCACTGATAGGGGTCGGTGAAGAGGCCCAGCTCCTTGCCCAAGCTCTCCGAATACAGCGCCCAGCCTTCCACATAAGCCGTGTAGTTGCTGCCGAAGCGGCGGAAGGCCGGCAGCGTCGCGTCTTCCTGCGCGATGGAGATCTGGAAATGGTGGCCGGGCGAGGCTTCGTGCAGGGACAGGGTCTCCATGCCGAAGATGGGCTGGGCCTTCAGGTTGAAGGTGTTGACGTAGAACACGCCCGGCCGCGAGCCGTCGGTCGTGCCGTTCTGGTAGGAAGCGCCGGCGGCGCTCTCGGCGCGGAAGGCCTCGACTTCCTTGACCTCGTAGTCGGCCTTGGGTTGGATGTCGAAGAGCTTGGGCGTCAGGCCGTTGATCTTCTTCTGCAGGTCGCGGTAGCCATTGAGCAGGTCCTCCGCCTTGCTGAAGTAGAACCTGGGGTCGTCCTGCAGGTACTTGAAAAAACCTTTCAGGTCGCCCTGGAAGCCGACCTCCTTCCGCACGCCCTCCATCTCGCCGAGGATGCGCGCGACCTCCTTCAAGCCAATGGCATGGATCTGGTCGGGTGTCAGCTTCAGCGTGGTGGACTGCTGCACACGGTGGGCATACCAGGCCTTGCCGTCGGGCAGGGCCGACCAGCCCGTGCTCTTGCGCGCCTTGGGCATGTACTCGTCGCGCACAAAGGCCAGCAGGCGGGCATAGGCGGGCAACACGCCCGTCGACAGCAACTTGCGCATCTCGGCCGCAATGCGCTCGCGGTCGGCGGCGGGCACAGCCTCGGGGAAGTTCTTGATCGGCCCCCAGAACAAGCTCTTCTCGGGGTCGGTCACGGCCAGGGCCGTCAGCTGCGGCAGCACCTTTTCCATGACCGCGCGCGGCTGGGTCACGCCGGCCTTGAGGCCGTCGCGCATATTGGCAATGCTGCCGTCGAACAGGGGCACCGCCAGAGCCAGGCGCTTGAGCCAGTCGTCGTAGTCCTTGGTCGTCCTGAAGGGCTGGATGGATTGGCCCGTGCCCATCTGCGCCAGGAAGCTGGGCAGGCCACCGATCTGGCTGATGGGCTGCATCCAGTCCGGGAAGCGCTCGCCAGCCAGGTTCTGCTCCAGGTCGAGCTTGAGGATGCTGTAGGAGACGCGGTCCCTGGGTTCCAGTTTGGCCTTGCTGAAACCGGTCAGGGCCTTCAATTGCTCCTGCAACTCGCGCTTGGCCTGGACGCGGTAGGCCGCGGTCGTGGTGTCGATGAGGCGGTCGTTGTAGCGCGGGTCGCCGAGGGACGTGGCGAGGATGGGCTGGCGCTGCAGCGTCAGTTCCCACTGGGCATCCAGCCATTGGTGGAAGCGTTCGCTCTCGGTGGGAGCGGCCCAGGTGGGCAGGCTTGCGACAAGCAGGCTCAGGGCAAGGCGACGACGCATGAGGTCTCCAGTTTCGAGGTGGCGCGATGCTAGCTATAGACCTGCTGACAGCCAAAGGGCATGGCTTCCCTAGAATCGCGGGCCTGTTAACACCACGGCAATGGGCCGCGAAGGCCAGCCGCCAGGGCCAATCAAGGCGCAGCGCGCCGGCCGCACTCATGTGCGGGCAAGCGCTGCAACGCAGAGTGGTCCTGGCAGCTGGCCTTCCCGGAGGGTTGTGGCCAGAAAGGCCGCGCGCGGCGTTGCAAATCCTCGCCGGATGACCGACCCGGCTGCGGTTTGCGCCTTGCTCGCGGCCTTTCTGGTCACAACGCGGCCCATCGCCGTGGTGTCAACAGGCCCCTGCCCCGCTTCGGGGCTGTTGTCGTTTGTAGAGCTCCATGACGCTGCCATCGCTGCCGGCCATTGCGCCGGGCAAGAAGTTCACCCACCCTCGCCCCGTCGGCTCAGCCGACGCCCTGCTGCTCGCGCGCTTCGTGCAGCAGCAGCGCGACGCCGGGCGCATGGCCGCCATCTTCACGGCCGAGCCGGGCGACACGCAGCGCCTGGAAGACGAGCTGAAGTTCTTCGCGCCCGAGCTCAAGGTCGCTGTCTTCCCCGACTGGGAAACCCTGCCCTACGACAGCTTCAGCCCCCACCAGGACCTGATCTCCGAGCGCCTGGCCACGCTGTGGGAGCTGCTGCAAAGCAAAAAAACGAAAAGCATCGACGTGGTGCTGATGCCCGCGTCGACCGCGCTGACGCGCCTCGCGCCGCCCAGCTTCCTGGCCGGCACCACCTTCAACTTCAAGCAGAAGCAGCGCCTGGACGAGGCCTCGCTGCGCTCCCAGCTCACGCTGGCCGGCTACACCCACGTCAGCCAGGTCGTGCAGCCGGGCGAGTACGCCGTGCGCGGCGGCCTCATCGACTTGTTCCCCATGGGCTCTGCCGTGCCCTATCGCGTCGATCTGTTCGGCGACGAGGTCGATTCCATCCGCACCTTCGACCCCGACAGCCAGCGCAGCCTCTACCCCGTGCCCGAGGTGCGCCTGCTGCCCGGGCGCGAGTTCCCGATGGACGAGGTGGCGCGCAAGAAGTTCCGCGAACGCTGGCGCGAGAAGATGGACGGCGACCCGAGCAAAGCGCGCATCTACCGCGACATCGGCGAGGGGATCGCCTCAGGTGGCATCGAGTACTACCTGCCACTGTTCTTCGACCAGACGGCCACGGTCTTCGACTACCTGGGCGGCGAGGCCGGCCTGGCCCTGCACGGCGAGGTGGATGAAGCCATCCAGCGCTTCTGGACCGACACCAAGGAGCGCCACCGTTTCCTGCAGCACGACCCCGAGCGGCCGCTGCTGCCGCCGCAAGAGATCTTCCTGACGGCCGAGGACTTCTTCGGCCTGACCAAGCCGCACGCGGTGCTGTCGGTGCGCGGCGGCGAGCCAGTGGACTTCGCCCGGCCTCTGCCCGACATCAGCGTCGAGCGCGGCGTGCAGGAACCGCTGGCCCGCCTGGCCGCCCACCTGAAGGCGACGCCGCACCGCGTGCTGCTGCTGGCCGAGAGCGAAGGCCGCCGCGAGAGCCTGCTGGAGCAGCTGCGCGACAGCAAGATCGAACCGCCGTCGGTCAAGGACCTGGCCGAGTTCCTGGCCGGCGACGAGAAATACGCAATAACCGCCGCGCCGCTGGCGACGGGATTCTTTTGGAACGACGCGCAGCAACCCGTTCAGCTTTTCACTGAGACGGAACTGTTCGCGACGATGCCGACGACCCGGCGGCGGCGCAAGCAGGAGCAGGTCAGCGACGTCAATGCGCTGATCAAGGACCTGTCCGAGCTGAAGGTGGGCGACCCGGTCGTGCACATCAACCACGGCATCGGCCGCTACCAGGGCCTGGTCAACATCGACGTGGGCGACGGCAGTTCGGAGTTCCTGCACCTGGAGTACGCCGACAAGGCGACGCTGTATGTGCCGGTGGCCCAGCTGCACCTGATCGGCCGCTACACCGGCGTGAGCGCCGAGGAAGCACCGCTGCACAAGCTGGGCTCGGGCCAATGGGAGAAGGCCAAGCGCAAGGCCGCCGAGCAGGTGCGCGACACCGCCGCCGAGCTGCTCAACCTCTACGCCCGCCGCGCTGCTCGCGAGGGCCACGCCTTCCGCTACTCGGGCCACGACTACGAAGCCTTCGCCGCGTCCTTCGGCTTCGAGGAAACGCCCGACCAGCGCGCCGCCATCCACGCCGTCATCCAGGACATGATCAGCCCCAAGCCCATGGACCGCCTGGTCTGCGGCGACGTGGGCTTTGGCAAGACCGAGGTGGCGCTGCGCGCGGCCTTCGTCGCGGTGATGGGCGGCAAGCAGGTCGCCATCCTGGCGCCCACCACGCTGCTGGCCGAGCAGCATTACCAGAACATCGTCGACCGCTTTGGCGCCTGGCCGGTCAAGGTGGCGGAGATGAGCCGCTTCCGCTCGGCCAAGGAGATCAAGGCCGCCATGGAGGGCATCGCCGACGGGACGCTGGACATCGTCGTCGGCACGCACAAGCTGCTGTCCGCCGAGGTCAAGTTCAACCGCCTCGGCCTGCTCGTCATCGACGAGGAACACCGCTTCGGCGTGCGCCACAAGGAGGCGATGAAGGCCATGCGCGCCGAGGTCGACGTGCTGACGCTGACGGCCACGCCGATTCCTCGCACGCTCGGCATGGCCTTGGAAGGCCTGCGCGACCTCAGCGTCATTGCCACCGCGCCGCAGCGCCGCCTGGCCATCAAGACCTTTGTGCGCGCCGAAAGCAGCGGCACCATCCGCGAGGCGGTGCTGCGCGAGTTGAAGCGCGGCGGCCAGGTCTATTTCCTGCACAACGAGGTCGAGACCATCGAGAACCGGCGCCAGAAGCTCGAAGAGCTGGTGCCCGAGGCGCGCATCGTCATCGCCCACGGCCAGATGCCCGAGCGCGAGCTGGAGCGCGTCATGCGCGAGTTCGTGGCCGGCAAGCACAACCTGTTGCTCTGCTCGACCATCATCGAGACCGGCATCGACGTGCCGAGCGCCAACACCATCATCATTGCCCGTGCCGACAAGTTCGGCCTGGCCCAGCTGCACCAGCTGCGCGGCCGCGTCGGGCGGTCCCACCACCAGGCCTATGCCTACCTGATGGTGCCGGACATGCAGGGCCTGACCAAGCAAGCCCTGCAGCGGCTGGACGCCATCCAGGCCATGGAGGAACTGGGCTCGGGCTTCTACCTCGCCATGCACGACCTTGAAATCCGCGGCGCCGGCGAGATGCTGGGCGAGCATCAGAGCGGCAACATGATGGAGGTGGGCTTCCAGCTCTACAACGACATGCTCAGCGAAGCCGTGCGGTCCCTCAAGGCCGGCCGCGAGCCCGACCTGCTGTCGCCGTTTGCCGCCACCACCGAGATCAACCTGCACGCCCCGGCCCTGCTGCCCGATGCCTACTGCGGCGACGTGCAGGTGCGGCTGTCGCTCTACAAGCGCCTGGCCACGGCCGAGAAGAACGAGCAGATCGACGCCATGCTGGAGGAAATCACCGACCGCTTCGGCAAGCTGCCCACGCAGGGCCAGACCCTCTTCGACACCCACCGATTGCGCGTGCTGGCCAAGCCCTATGGCGTCAGCAAGATCGACGCGGCGCCGGCGCTGATCAACATCAACTTCCGCCCCAACCCACCCATCGACCCGATGCGCGTCATCGAGCTGGTGCAGAAGAACCGCAACATCAAGCTGGTGGGTAACGAGAAGCTGCGTGTCGAGAAGCAGCTCTCCAGCCCGCAGGACCGCGCCCAGGCCGTGCGCGAGGTGCTGCGACTGCTGGGCCAGCCAATCAAGACCGAATAGCCCTAGCGTCCTTGAACCGGCGCCAGCCCGCGCAGCGCCGCATCGGCGCGGCTCAGCAGCTCGGCGAAGCCCTGGCGCTGCGCCAGCTCCACCGCCTCCAGCAGCAAGGGCCGCGCGTCGCGCGCCGGCAACCCCTCGGCCTGCAGCAGCAGCCCCTCGGCCAGCGGCTCCAGCAGGCCGGCGTCGCGTGCGACGGCCACCTGGCGGGCGGCAGCAGCCGCATCGCCGGCCAGCAGTTCCAGCCGTGCCAGGCGGATATGCACAAGCGGATGCTGGCTGCGTGGCAGCAGCGCACGCAAGCGTTCGGCCAGAGTGGGGTCGTGCGGCAGGCCGCGGGCCTCGCGCAGCAGGCCGCGCAGCCAGGCGAGGTGTGACACGCGCAGCGGGTCGCGGCTGCTCGCCAGCAAGGGCTCGGCCAAGCCCAAGTCGGCTTCAGCAAGATCGAGGCAGCCGCTCTGCCAGTACAACCGCGCGCGCCGCGTCAGCGCCTCGGCCTCGAACAGGGCCGAACCTTGCGAGCGGCCCAGCTCCAGCGCGCGGTCCAGCACGCCGCGCGCCTCGCCGTAGCGGCCGGCGCTGGTCAGCGTGAGGCCCAGCATCAGCAGCGACAAGGTCTCGGTATGCGCCACGCCCTGCCAGCTCAGCAGGCTGCGCCGCGCCATCTGTTCGGCGCGATCCAGCTCGCCCAGCGCCTGCAGCATCACGCCCAGGTCGCTCTCGATGGTCAGGCCCCGACAGTAGTCGGGATGGCGCTCCAGCAGCAGCTCGAAGGCATCGCGCGCGGCCCGCACCTGGCCACCGAACCAGTGGATCTGGCCTTCGTAGCTCAGCAGCGAGGGCCGCGCCGGTGCGAGTTGGCGCAGCTGGCCCAGCAGCGCCCAGGCGGCCGGGATGTCGGGCTCGCGCATGGCCAGCTCGATCAACACCTCACAGGCATTGCAGCGCTCGGCCAGCGGCAGCCGCGGCAACAGCGGCCGCAGGCGCTCGGCCAGCGTGGCGGCATGCGCCAGGTCGCCCGAGAACACGGCGTTGTCCACCAGGCCGGCCAACGCCTGCCCCTGGATCTGCTCGCGCTGCGCCGGGTCGGCCACGGCGCCGGCCAGCTCCAGCACCTGCTGCAGCGCTTGGCGACCGGCAGGCAGGTCATGCAGCAGCGCACATTCGGCCAGACTGAGCCGGGCTTGCAGCGCCAGCGCCGGCTCGCGCGACTCGGCGGCAACGCGCTGCCACAGCGCCTGGGCCTCGTCGTAGCGGCCGCGCAGCTTCTGCTGGGCCGCGCCGCGGTGCAGCCAGGCCAGCGCCGTCTGCGCCTCACCGGCGCCCTGCCACAGCGCGGCCACGGCCAAGGGCTCGGCGGCGCCTTCCGCGCGCGCGCCCAGCGCCAATGCGGCCCGTTGTCGCAGCGCCTGCGCCTCGAAGGCCGGCAGCACCACGAGAACCGCTTCGCGCACCAGGTCATGCCGGCATTGCAGGGCGCCGTCGGGCTCTTCGCGCAGCAGCGCGGCCTGCAGTGCCGACCGGGCCGCGGGCAGCAATTCGGCATCGGGCACCGCGGCCACGCTGCCCAGCACCGCCAACGGCAGCGGCCGGGCCAGCACGGCGGCTGCGCCGACAAGGCCATGCGCTGCCGGGCTCAGGGCCTGCCAGCGCCGCAGCAGCAACTCGTGCACGCGCGGGGACACGGGCGCGCCGTCGGCCCGGGCCCGCAGCAGCTCACCCAGCACAAAGGCATTGCCGTGGCTGGCCGCGAGCAGCGCGGGAGCGTCGGCGGCGCTCTGGCCAGCGCGGTTCAGCAGCTGCTGCACAGCCTCCAGCGCCAGCCCCGGCAGCGCCAGGCAACGAACGTCCTGCTGCCGGGCCAGCCAGTCGCGGTGCTCGGCCGGCAGTTCCTCGCTCCGCGCGGCGCCGCGCCAGCGCAGCCGGCCGCGGTGGCTCAGCAGGGCCAGCAGCTCCAGGCTGGCCGCGTCCACCCATTGCAGGTCATCGACCAGCAACAGCGGCCCCAGCGCCTCCAGCACGCGCGCCAGGCCCTCCAGCAGCCGGGCACGGGCACTCAAGGCGTCCAGCGGCGGCAAGGGCTCGTCGATGGCCAGCTCGGGCAGCAGCCGCGCCAGGTCCAACCGGTAGGCGGCCAGGCCGCGCTCGGGCTGGCGCAGCAGCGCCCGCAACGTGTCCAGGCGCGGCAGCAGCAGTTCGACGACGGGCCGGTAAGGCATCTCCGCCAGCCCCTCGCGGCCTTGCAGCACGGGGGCGCCGGGGAAGGCCGCCTTCAGCACGCTGGTCTTGCCCACGCCGGCCTCGCCCAGCAGCACCAGCGCCGGCGCGGCCTCGCGGCGGATCTGGCCCAGCCATTCAGCGCGGCCGCACAGCGCCTGATCGGTTTCGGTCGGCGGCGCCCCGCCCCGCTCCAGCAGCACACGCAGCGGCGCCTGCCAGGCTGCGGTGCCGGCGCGTTGCAAAGCGCGCCGAGCGGCTTCGTCCCAGCGGCGTTGCAGCAGCGCGCCATGGTCGTCGGCCCAGCGCCAGAACTCGTCGAAGCCGGCAAACCTGAAACCCTGCAGCCAGGCCATGGCCGGACGGGCCAGCAGCTCGGCGCCGTCGGCCTCGGCGCAGGCCATCTCCAGCAAGGCCAGGTCGTGCGGCAGCTGGAGACAGACGCGCTGCCGCTCGGCCACCAAGGCATCGGCCTGGCCGAACCCGGCCAGCAGCTGGCGCAGCCGGTGCAAGTTGATGCGCAGATGGTGCCGGGCCTGTTCGCGCTCGGCATCCGGCCAGAACAGCGCCGCAAGCTGGCCACGCTCCACCCAGTGGCCCAGGCAGGCCAGATGGATCAGCAGGCAGCCCGGCAGTGTGGCGGGCAGAGGCAGACTTTCAGCGGCATCGGCCTGCCAGGCCGGCGCTCCCAGCAGCTTGAGCATGGCGCGCAGTGTGCCGTGGCGCTTCCCGCGGTCAAGCGCGGCGGCGGCGCAATACCAGCAAGCCGATGCCGGCCGCCAACATCAGCCATGCCGAGGGTTCGGGCACCGGCGTCAGCGTGGCGGAGAAGTTGTCCAGGCTGAGGAAGGCGCTGCCGCCGGTGCAGCCGTTGACGCTGTTGCAACTGGTGCCAAGCGTGTAGCGGAAGCCCACGTAGATCGGCAGGGCGCCCGCGCTGAAGTCGGGGCGCTGCGCGGACCCGGCCACCGGTGGCACCCAGTCGGCCGCCGCGGCCACGAAGGACCACTGCTGCGACAGGTAGTCGGGCTTGATCATTGCCTTGCCAGTCACGAGGTCGCTGCCGATGACGGTGTAGGTCACGCCGTTTTGCATCAGGGCCGGCCGGATGCTGCCAAGCGTGTCGAAGGCAAAGCTGCTGGACAGCCCGCGGATGTCGGCGCTGAATTCCAGCTTCTGCAGCGCGCCCAACTGCGCCGGGTCGTAGGCCAGCGCCGTATAGAAGGCGCCCAGCCGGTTCATCGAGCTGGACAGGCCGGGGCTGCTCGGCGTGACATAGCTGATCACCCAATGCGAGCCCGGGTTGCCCAGGTTGGCGTCGATGACCATGTTGGCGTCTGCCGGACCATCGTCGGTGATCTGGATCAGGCTCCAGTCGGCGGCATGGAAGTCACCGACCTGCAGGCTCAGGCCCGAGGCGGCGGCATGCGTGGCGAGCGCCAGCGCGAGGCCGGCGACAGAAACAGAGGCGAGGCGAGACATGAGCGAACTCCACGGCTTGAGGACGTGGCGGACTCTGCGCGGCCAGCGTCTCTGCACCGTCTCAAGCTAGGGGCTGCCTGCGCCCGCGTCCCTGCCTAGACTGCGCCACCCTGCCGACCGGAGCATCGCGATGAAGAAGCTGGCTTTTGTTGCTGCAGTCCTGCTGCCCACCCTGGCCAGCGCCGCCGGCCTGGAGGGCACGACGGTGGACCTGCGCTATGACTTCGACAACGGCACAACCGTCTTTCACACCCAGGACAGCGTCCTTGTCGGCGCCGGCACCGAGCTGAGCTGCCCGGGCGCCGCCCAGGTCTGCCAGGTGCTGACGTCGCCGACCCAGACCCTGGATTTCGGCGACAGCAGCGTCCGCTATGACTACACCGGCCCGGGCAGCGGCTTCGACAACATTGCCGTCAACCACTTCCGCTTCGAAACCCTGTTCGGCAGTGGCACCGCCATCACCGGCGTACAGCTGACGAGCAATGGCATCGCCGGCCTGGACGCGTCACGGCTGAGCTTCACCGCTCACAGCGTGCAGATCGACATGCGCGGCCTGCCACTGGCGAGCCAGGCCTTCTTCCAGCTCGACCTGCAGACGGCGCCCGTGCCCGAGCCGGCCAGCGCCGCGCTGCTGTTGGGCGGTCTCGCGCTTTTGCTTGCCCGGCGCCGCGCATGAGCGCATCGGGATAATGCGGCCCATTGATGGCCTGCCCTATCCTGACTCCGTGACCTCCCCCGCTTCTGACGGCCTCGTCCTGCGCGACGGCCCCGCGCTGCCGCCGCTGTCCCATTTCAAGCTTGCCGCCTTCGACATGGATTCGACGCTGATCAGCATCGAGTGCATCGACGAGATCGCCGCACTGGCCGGCAAGGGCTCCGAAGTCGCCGCCATCACCGAAGCGGCGATGCGGGGCGAGATCACCGACTTCAAGGACAGCCTGCGCCGCCGCCTGGCCCTGCTCGCGGGCGTGCCGGCGACCGTGCTGGACCGCGTGCTGGCCGAGCGGCTGACGTTCAACCCCGGTGCGCGCGAGCTGTGCGCGGCGTTGAAGGCGGCCGGGCTCAAGCTCGTGCTCGTCTCCGGCGGCTTCACCTTCTTCACCCGCTTCGTCGCAGCCGAGCTGGGCATGGACTTCGTGCGCAGCAACGAGCTGGAAATCGTCGATGGTGCCCTCACCGGCCGCGTCGTCATGCAGGACTGGGGCGACATCTGCGACGGCGAGCAAAAGCGCCTGATGCTGCTGCAGAGCTGCGAGTCAGTTGGCTGCCGGCCCGACCAATCAATAGCCGTTGGCGACGGCGCCAACGACCTGCCCATGATGGGCGCGGCAGGCCTGTCGGTGGCCTATCACGCCAAGCCCAAGGTGCGCGAGCAGGCACGCATTGCCATCAACACAGGCGGCCTGGAGCGGCTGCTGGAGCTGCTCAGACCGTGAGGCGGCTGGCGGCGCTGCTGCTGGCCACCGTGCTCGCGGGCACGGCGACGGGGCAGCCGCTGCCTTCACCACCCCCGCTGCGATTCGTTGCGGCCACCAACAACGCCCTGCCCATCGCCGAGTTCGACGCTAACGGGCGCCTGGTCGGCGGCATGGTCAAGGATCTGGGCGAGCTGATTGCAGCCGGCCTGGACCGCCCGGTCAGTTTTGTGCCGATGGCGGGCAAGCGCGTCAGCGCCGCGCTGCTGGCCGGCGAGGCCGACGCCGTCTGCTTCGTGCTGCCGGAATGGCTGCAGGGCGACTTCCGCTGGACGCGCGGCCTCATTCCCGATGCCAGCCTCGTCGCAGCCCATGCCGACGCCCCGGCGCTCAAGACGCTGGAGCAGGTCGCCGGCCAGCCCCTGGGCACGGTGCAGGGCTACAGCTATCCGCGGGCAGAGCAGGCGCTGGGCAAATGGTTCAGGCGCAGCGACGTGCCCAGCATGGCGGCCAACCTGCGGCGGCTGGCCGCGGGCAAGGTGCGGTATGCGCTCGTGGAGAAAACCTCGCTGCAGTTCTTCCTGCACGAGCAGCCGAACGCGCCGGTGCGCATCGCCTGGGTCATCAATCAGTTCGACGCGCGCTGCGCCTTCTCGCCGCGCTCGGGTGTGCCCTTCGCCGAGCTGGCCTCAGTGCTGGACCGCCTCGTCAGCGACGGCAGCGTGGAGCGGGTGCTCGCACGCTACCGCTGATCAGCCCCGCAGGCGCCGGCGCGCCACGTCACCCATGACGGCCAGGCCGGCCAGCATCAACGCGTAGCTCTCGGGTTCGGGCACGGCCGTGACGGCCAGCACGTCGGCGACGATGGGCGTCGAGTTGGACCCGGCGACGGTCGTCCAGTTGGCGTTCACGGCCAGGGCTGACTTCAATTGCGCCATCGAGCTGAAAGGCGCGTCGTTGGTCGTGACCTGCGCCGTGAACTGCGTGTAGCGCGTCGCCGTCGCGGCGTCGACCTTGTACTCGCGCAGTTGGATGCCGGAAAGGCCGGTCGCGGCAGTGGGATTGTCGGACGAGGTGTAGGTGCCGCGGTTGGAAAGTGCGCCCAGGAAGGTGATGGCCGAGGCCTGGTAGTTCGTCGCATAGGACGCGGCCTGGAAGGCGTAGAGGATGTCGCCGCCGCTGGAGATGTTTGACGCGCCGCCGTTCAGGTTGACGACCAAGCCGTTGGCAGTGCCGCCGGCCGCGCCGGACTTGGCCGCGTACTGGCCGTTGACGCCCGTGCCCAGCAGCGCCACCGACGTACCTGCATTCACCTTGGCGCTGGCCGTCCAGGACCAGAAGGTCTCTGCCGTCGTCGAGAACACACCGGCGGCCGGCGTCGTCTGCAGCACGTTGGTGTCGGTGAAGTAGATCGTCGTGCCCGCGGCGATGTCGACGAAGCTGACGAAGGACCAGCCGCCGACCGTCGTGTTGCCGTTCACGCCGGTGAAGGCGAATTGGGTGTTGGTCAGCGAAGTGCTCGCAGCCTGGACGGTGCCGATGGAAGCGGCGGCCAGGGCGATCAGGGTCAGGGACTTGTTCATGGATGGTCTCCGTTGTGTTGTCGTGGTTGGAATCAGCGGGCGCGCCGGCGTCCGACGGCCAGGGTCAGCAAACCGCCCAGGGCCAGCAGGGCCGAGCCCGGCTCGGGCACGGGGGCGGCGGCGAGCACGAGGTTGTCGAGCGACACGCCGTAGTAGCTGTCGCGGTTGGTCAGCGAGAAGCCGGCGATGTCGGCCGCCCCGCCCGTGCGTGCGAAGGCATAGCGGCCATCGCTGCGGCCGCTCAGGTCAACGGCCTGGATGAGGCTGCCGTCGCTGCGATACAGGCTCAGCGTGATCGCGCCGCCGTCGGCATCGCGCAGCTGCAAGCCCAGGGCCGACACGGGCGAGGCGAAGCGGGCCGAGATCGCGCCGAAGCCGTCGGCCGCGCCGGCCTGCGGGCCGACGCCGAACAGGGCCAGGCCGTCGGCGTCACCATAGTTGTAGGCGCCGAGGTTGGCGCCGGCTGCGCCGGCCAGCAGCGTCAGGCCCACGCTGGGCGCGCCGATGCTGAGGTCGTCGAACCAGTCCTGCGCCACTGCGCCCGGCCGCGGCGCCTTGGTCACGGCCAGCTCCTGGCCGGCGAAACGCTCGCCGAACTGCATGCCGCCACTGCTCAGCAGGCCATCGATGGCAGCGCCATCGGTCAGCTCGGAGAAGGTGACGGCGGCACCGCCGAGCAAGGCATAGGCCACCTCGTTCGTCGCACCGGCCTGGGCCGCGCCCACGGCGAGGCCGAGCAGCAGCGCGGCCAGGGGTTGAAGTCGGAATCGCATGTTGTGGTCTCCTTTTTTCAGCGGCCGCCGCCGACGATGCTGACGTTGTCGAAATCGGCCGTGACGACCGCGCTGTTGCTGCCCGATGAGAGGGCCAGGCCGACGTAGAGGCTGGCGGCCGTCACGTTGACGTTGGTCTTCTCGGCCCAGGTCACGCCGTCGGTGGACGCGGCGGAATACAGCGCATTGCCGCGCCGCTGCACGCGCACCCAGACGGGCGGCGTGGACGCTGCAAAGCCGGCCAGGTTGGACTTGTTGTTGCCGTTGATGGCGGCACGGATCTCGCCGGTCGTCGAGTAGCGCGCCGTCCAGGCATAGACGGGGCTGCCCGTGATGCCGTCCGCCGCGACGACGCCGGCACGCGCCGAGTCGGCGTTGCCGCCCTGCGTCACGACGCGGGCCGTGAAGGTGAAGTCCCCTGTCAGCGCCGTGTACTTGAAGTTGAAGGTGTAGGGGCTGCCGGTGTTGATGGCACCGGCGCCGGACAGCGTGTAGGTGCCGGTGGCCTGCACATAGGCGGCAGCGGGCACGATGGCGGTGACCAGCGGGCTCATGGCCTGCTCGCCGCTGCCCGTGCTGCAAGGCAGCGTCACGGTGCAGGCCGTGCCTGGAATCAAGGGCGGCGGATTGGGCGACGGACTGGGCGCGGGTGTCGGGGCTGGCGCCGGCGTGGGCGATGGGCTGGGTGCGGGGCTTGGCGTCGGGCTGGGCGTCGGGGATGGGCTGGGCGCCGGCGAACCGGGCAGCGGCGCGGGCACGGGGCCCTGTGCGGCGAACAGGCCCACGCGGCCGGCACCGGCCGCYGCCTGCACGGCACCGCGCGCGGCGTCGGCCGTGCGCAGCGTGTAGGCATACGGCGGCACCCAGTTTTGCGCCACCGGCACGCCCTCGCAGCCCTGTAGCTCGATGTCGACAACGGCGGTCATCGGCTTGCCCAGGTCGTCCTTGTCGCTGATGAAGCGATGACCGCTGCTGCGCATCGAGATCGCGTCCTTGCCGCCGGCCAGCTTGCCGCAGACCTCCTTGGGCTTGAGGCCGGTGAACTCGTAGAAGTTGTTCTCGTTGATGACGTCGGACTGGTAGCGCGCGTCCAGGCCCGAGCCGAACTTCATGTCGTTGTCGCTCGTCGTCGTGCTGCCGGTGACGAGGTTGTTGTACATGTGCAGCTGGCCAAAACGCACCAGCGGCAGGCGGCTGTAGGCGTAGTTCCACCAGTTGCCGGTCAGCGTCACGTGCAGGYGGCCGGCATCGCTCCAGGCGCGGCCGGAGTCGCCGTTGCCGATCAGGCTGTTCTTGTGGTGCTTGCTGAAGACGCTGTTGGAAATGGTCACGTAGTCGCTGCCACGCACCACGTCCAGCGCGCCGTCGTGGCGCGTGTCGCTCGCCAGCGAGTCGGGCGTGTCGCCGTCGCTGATGGTCACGTGGTCGAGCCAGATCTGCTGGCCGCGCGTGACGGTCAGGCCGTCCATGTAGGCGTTGTCGCTGTCCTCGGGGTTGACGTCCCAGGGCGTGTCGATGGCCAGGTTGCGCAGGATGATGTTGCGCGTCCAGGTCGGGTAGGCCTCCGGGTCCTTGCCCGCCGCGACCCAGGTCTTGAAATCGGCCTCGGGGTCGCCGCCGGGCGCCAGTGCGGCCTCGATGCCGATCAGCAGTTGCGTGCCGGTGATGCGCGCCGGGCGGCCGTTGCTGTCGTTGATACCGACCAACGTCGTGTTGGACGGGATGGAGAAGGAGCCGCCGTTCTTCTGGTCCAGGAAGCCCGTGTATTCCTCGAACACCGTGTTGCCATCGCGCCAGCGGAAATCGATGTGGCCGACGATGCGGATGATCTTGGGCTCGTTCTTCGCCTCGCGCAGAGCCGCCAGCAGCTGCTCCTTGTTGAACACCGTATAGACGCGGTTCGCCGCGGCCGAAGAGCCGCCGGTGACCAGCACCCTGCCCTTGCGCGACCGGTTGTGCCAGCCGGTGTCGGGTGCCGTCTCGCGCTCGAAGGTCAGCTGGCCGCCGGTCGGGTCGACGGTGGCGAACTGCCAGGCCGGCAGCTTGGGCGCCGCGCGATAGTTGCTCGGGTTGTGCAGGCCGCTGATGGTGACCGGCGCCGCGTAGCTGCGCGTGCCGACGTCGAAGAGCAGCGGCGCGGTCGTGTCGGTCAGGTTGACGGCGTCGATGACCGGCGCGGGCGGCGGCGGTACCGGGCGCGGGTCACGCACCGCCAGGGCCTTGGCGGTTGCCGTCTCAGTGCTGGCTGCCGGTGCATCAAGGCGGCTAGCCGAGGCCTGCTCGCTCGCCTGCGGCGAGGCGATGCTCGCGGGGTTCTCCTGGCCTCCCCCGCAGGCCAACAGGCCAAGCGAGATGGACGAGGCCAGCAGGCCCAGCTTGGGCCGAGTCCACCGAATCAGGGGACTAGCGCCCCCCGCCGAGTCGAGAAAGGGGGCTGGGGTAGGCGCGGCTTGCAGCACAGGCTGGGAGCCTGGGCTAGAGCCGCAACACCGCCCTGCCCCCTTTCCCGGCTCGGCCCGAAGGGTGAGCGGCAAAACGGCCGCACTCGTCGTTGAAACTGCTCGCCAGGTGTCCAACCTGGCTCCGCGTTTCGCCTCGATTGCGGCCGTTTTGCCGCTCACGGGGGGCACTAGCCCCCTGATTCGGTGGACTGGGGTCATGGCATGTCTCCTGGCGCGCTCGTACAGCGCGCGCTTTGTCTTTGTTGGGCATGCCGCCCCCTGGGCTCGAGCGTTCGCAAGGAAGCAGGCGCAGGCCCGCCTGGCACCGACCCGTCAGGGGTCAGGCGCGCAGCGCTTCAGCAATGGCAGGGGACGGGGGATCGGCGGCAGGCCGAGATGGCGCTTCGGCCCTCGCGGCACCGGCTCGCTTGGGCGTCAAACAGGGGAGCGGGCACAGCAGGCGCCTCGCACTGCGTCGGCTGACGAAACCCCGGCCACCCGGCGGTGACCGGTCTGCGGTTTCGGCTCAGCGAACAGTTGGAACAGTGTTTCGTTTTTGGGATTGACGGTCAACGCCGGGCAATCCCTGAGGGCATTTGTTCAGGGGGCGAGGCGAACCCGCAGGCAGCGTTGTCGGCCGCTCGCACGATGAACGCCTCACCGTCATGACGGCCGAGTCAATCGCCGCTCGGCCCCTGGATCACCCTGACCTGCTGGCCGCCAAACTCAACGAGCTGGCCGGCGCGCATCTTGGCCGTCTTGCGCAACTCGACTTGGCCGTCCACCCTGACCTCACCGGCCGTGATCAGCGCGCGCGCCCGGCCGCCGCTGTCGGCCAGGCCGGTGGCTTTGAGCAATTTGTCGAGTTCGATGAACTCGCCGCGCAGTGGGAGGTCGATGGCAGGCATGCCGGGATTGTCGTCGCCGCGCTCCCGCGCGCGCTGCTCGACGTGGCCGTATGCTGGCCCGCGCAAGGTCATCATTTATTCCCACCCCCCTAGAATATCTATGTCGAAAACATTGACAGTCATTTCATTCGGACACACCCGTGAATAGGAATTAGTGTGTACCAACAATGACTTAGGTAACTTGGCACGGGTGGTGCTAGCGGAGGTTGTCTGGCGGTTTTTTCCGCATCTTCAGCAACCCTCAAGGGAGTTCTCGATGACCAAGTTCCTTACCTCCGTGGCACTTGCCGCAGGCCTGATGGCCGCTGGCAGCGCCAACGCCTACCTCGTCTTCACCGGCGTCGACAACAACGGCAATGCCAGCGCACAAGTCGCTCCCACGAATTCGAGCGCTGCTGAAACCAGCTTCAAGAGCAACCTCGTCGGCGTTGGCACGGAAAACTTCGAAACCCGTGCTGGCGGCGCGCCGCTGGCCCTGGACTTCGGCGCTGCCGGCACCGCCACGCTGAACGGCGCTGGCTCTGTCGCCACCAACACCGCCGGCAACACCAACGGCGCTGGCCGCTACTCTGTCCCCGGTGGCACCCGCTACTGGGAAGTGTCTGCCGGTGGCGGCAGCCCCTTCCAAGTCGACTTCACCAATTCCCTGGCAGCCTTCGGCTTCTACGGCATTGACCTGGGCGACTTCGGCGGCACCCTGACGCTGGAACTCTCCAAGGGCGGCGTCGTGGTCGGCTCGCAAGTCGTCACCACCGCAGCGCAGAACGTCGCTGACGGCAGCGTCCTGTACTTCGGCCTGATCGCCTCCAACGCCTCTGAAGAATTCGACCGGATTCGCTTCCTGTCGACCGTCGGCTCCGGCGACATCTTCGCCTTCGACAGCTTCACGATCGGCACCAAGGAACAAGTGCGTCAGCTGCCCGAGCCGGCCAGCCTGGCACTCGTCGCCGGTTCGCTGCTGGGCCTGGGCCTGGTGCGCCGTCGCCGCGCCTGATAGAGCATCAGCTCACGCCAAAACGGCGGCCTTCGGGCCGCCGTTTTTTCTTGGGTCGCGCCGTTTTGCACCGCCGCGTGCAATGTCAGCTCAAGCGTGACCGACCTTCAGCGCCGCTTCGCGGATCGCGGTCAGCGTCGTGCGCGAGGTGCTGACGTCGGACGACAGCCGCAGGTGGATCAGCGCCGGCCGGCCCGCCGCTATTGCCGCATCCAATGCCGGGCCGACCTGCTCCGTGCTCTCGGCCTTGAAGGCCACGAAGCCGAAGGCCTCGGCGAGTTGGGCGAAGTCGGGGTTGAAGAGGTCACTGCCCGACACGCGGCCCGGGTACTCGCGCTCCTGGTGCATGCGGATGGTGCCGTAGGTGCCGTTGTCCACGACCACGACGAGCAGCTTCTTGGCGCCATAGCCGGTGGCCGTGGCCAGTTCCTGGCCCGTCATCAGGAAGTCGCCGTCGCCGGCGATGTTGACGACCCAGCGGTCCTGCTGCAGCAATGAGGCAGCGACCGCGGCGGGCACGCCATAGCCCATGGCGCCCGAGGTCGGTGCCAGCTGGCTGCGGCCCTCGCGGTGCAGCGCCGTGTAGCGATGGAAGCGGTGCAGCCAGCCGCTGTAGTTGCCGGCGCCGTTGGTGAAGATGGTGCCCTCGGGCAGCTTGGCGTCGATGAGGCGGATGACCTCGGCCATGTCCAGCGGCGCCACCGGCACGGGCACGAGGTTGGCCTCGTAGTCGGCATGGGCCGACTCAGCCCATGCGCGCCAGGGAATGTTGGCGGGCGGCGTCAGCGCGGCCAGGGCCGGGGCGGCCGCGCTCATGCTCGCGTTGATGAGCAGCTCGGCCGTGTAGACGCGGCCCAACTCCTCGGCACCGGCGTGGATGTGGATGAGCGCTTGAGCGGGCCTTGGCGCCTGCAGCAGCGTGTAGCCGCCGGTCGTCATCTCGCCCAGGCGCGGGCCGATGGCGAGGATGAGGTCGGCCTCCTTCACGCGCGCGGCCAGCCGGGCATTGATGCCGATGCCCACGTCGCCGGCGTACAGCGGATGGCGGTTGTCGAACAGGTCCTGAAAGCGGAATGCGCAGCCCACCGGCAAGCCCCACGCCTCGGCAAAGGCCTGCAGCGCGGCGGTGGACTCAGGCGTCCAGCCGCCGCCGCCGGCGATAACGAAAGGCTTCCTGGCCGCTGCCAGGCGCTCGCACAGCTCGGCCAGGGCGGCCGGCGTCGGCGCCGCTTCGGCGGGACGCACGGGCGGCAGCACGGGCGCCGTGATGGGTTTGGTCAGCATGTCCTCGGGCAACACCAGCACAACCGGGCCGGGCCGGCCCTGCATGGCGGTGTGAAAGGCACGTGCCACGTACTCGGGCAGGCGCTCGGCGTCGTGCACCTCGCCCACCCACTTCGCCATGCCCAGCGTGCCGGGGCCGAACATCTGGCGGTAGTCCACCTCCTGGAAGGCCTCGCGGTCGCGCTGATCGCTGGCGACCTGGCCGATGAAGAGGATCATCGGCGTCGAATCCTGGAAGGCCGTGTGCAGGCCGATGCTGGCGTTCGTGGCGCCCGGGCCCCGGGTCACGAAACAGATGCCGGGCCGCCCGGTCAGTTTGCCCTGCGCCTCGGCCATGAAGGCCGCGCCGCCTTCCTGGCGGCAGGCGATGAAGCGGATCTTGTCGGCGTACTCGTGGAAGCCATCGAGCACGGCGAGGTAGGACTCGCCAGGAACGCCGAAGGCCGTGTCGACGCCCTGGGCAATCAGCGCCTCGACCAGCTTGTGGCCGGCCAGACGGGGGGTGGTAGCTTGTCTAGTCATGTTGGGACTTTAGCTGGCGGCTGCTCCACTTCAGCGGTTCCCGTTGACTGCCCGTTCTATGGCCCGCTCCCTCAGCGTGTCGTCACGCGTCAGGTCCAACGCCTTGTGAAGCGACGACGGTCCGCTGCTGGATTCGGCCGGCTTGCTGACCGGCGTGGCCGGCAGCACGTTGACGGGCGCTGCTGTCACGGCCAGCTCCTGGTGGCCGGGCGGGCACTCGACATTCGTATACGAAACCTGCTGGCCTTTGACACATTTGCGCAAGCCTGCCGGCCGGGACCTGGCCGACGTGGAGGTAGCGGCATCGGCCGCCGGGCGGGCGGCGACCAACGGCTCGCCGAGGCTCGGTGCCGATGTGCTTGACGCGCGCGCTGCCCCCAGCCATGCCTGCAGCTGTTCCTGCTTCTGCCAGACCAGGCCGAGTGCGGCAAGAAGAATCGTCGCAATCGCAAGGCTACGCAGTGACATGGCAGAACCGGGAAAACGTGGTGGCGACCACTTTACCGGCGAGGCGAACGTCACATCGGGCACGTCCTACCTGAGTTCCCCGCTGAAGGAGCCCGTCAGGGCGCCAGCGTGCGCACGAGACGCACCAGCTGCTTCTCGCGCTTGGGACTGCTGCGCACCGCGCCGCCAGGCTGCTCCACCACCCAACCCGTCTGAGGGGACAGCCGGTCGACCTGCCGCTCGGTCGTACCGCGCTGCACGTTGGCGTAGCTGTAGGTGTTCACGGCTTCGCTCTCGATGCGCGCGGTGCTGGTCCAGTACCAGCCACTGGGCGCATCGGGCATGAGCACGGCGGCTTGCTGCTTGCCGCCGATGTGTTCGGGCAGGCGCTTGAACTCCTGCGCGCGGGGCACGCGCCAGAGCCGGCCTTCGGCCTCGCTGCGCGTGCGGGCCGACACCAGCGCCTCGGCATGGGTGAAGAGCTTGATCTCGCCGTCGCAGCGCCGACCATCCCAGTGCCTGCCCTCCACACAGCGTGACCAGGCCAGCCCGGTGGCAGCGTCGATCAGCTCTTGGCCATCGGCACTGGGCGTGAGCTTGGGAGCGGCGTCCTCCGCCATCACGGCGCAAGGCATGGCCAGAGCAAGAGCCAAGGCGGCAATCACGCAGGTTCGCATACGGTCTCCATCATCGTCCGGCCGCCTGCACCAGCGCGGCGGCCTCGGTCGGGCTCACGGCCCCCTCGCCCGCCAGCTCGACGACAACGAGATAGCCCGCCAGGTCATTGCGCGGGCTGGCGGCCGCATAGGTCTGCGCCAGCGTCAGCTGCCGGCTGGCAAGAAGGCGGCCAGTGGCGGGGTCCCAGTCTTCGTTGGAGATCATGCAGCCCTGCTGCGGCGTACCGGGAAAGTAGCTCGTGCCGGCGTAGTAGGCCGGATTGAGGGTCGTGCCGTGGATGAGCAGCTCGTCGCGCCCGGCGCGGCCGGCCAGCCAGGCTTCCTTGATGCCGGAATAGGCCCGCCAACTCGGCGGCAGGAAGCTCTCGTAGGCGGCCTCGCTCCATTCGATGGAGGAGTCAGCATGCTCGAACTCGGCCACCGTCGCCTCGATGGGCAGCTTGCTGTGCAGATAGGGTGTCGGGCCGATGTTGGGATTGGTGGCCGTGCCGGCGCCAACGAGGGTGAAGAGACCTTGCGGCGTGTTGCCATTCGTGATGGTGCCGGGCAGGCCGCTGCGCGAGAGCGCGAGCTGGGGCTGGGCGAAGAGCCGGCCGCTCGCATCACGCACGAAGCGGCCATCGGCAGCGCGCACCAGCACGAGGCCCATGTCGGCACGGCCACGGCGTTGCAGGCTGTAGATGACGGGCAGGCCCGGGCGCAGCGGCGCGGCGAGCAGGTCGGCCAGCGGCGGCTGGGCCATGCGCACCGGGGCCACGTCGTCCATCAACGCCACCAGGCGCGGGTCGTCGCGCCACTGCGGGAACTGGCGCGGCACGAGGTCGCGGATGAATTCCGCGTAGCCGGGGTTCATCGCTTTCAGCGTGTAGGCCGCGATGGCAAAAGGCTTGCTCGCCGTGAGCTGGGTCAGCAGCGGCTGCAACGCGGCCTGCACTGCAGCTTCGTTCGGGGCCGCGTACAGAGCACGCGCCGCGGTCAGCAGCGCACGCTGGTAGTCCACGTCCCGGCTGGCCAGAGTCGGCAGGGCCTGCAGCAGCAGCGGCCGGGCGGCGTCGATCTCCAGGTTGTACTGCGCCACCAGGTCAAACAGCTTGGGCAGCGCCGCGTCGCGCTCGGGGCCGGGCGGCAGGGCGATGCGGGCACGGATGTCGGCCAGGGCCGCCTCGCGCTGAGCACGTTCGCCCGCCGTCGACATGGCGGGCCAGCTGAAATCGGCCGGGCGCAGCGCCAGCAGTTCGGCGGCGCTGTAGCGCTTCTCGGTGGTTGGCTGGGGCTTCAGGGGTGCACAGGCAGCAAGGGCGAGCGCGAGCAGGGTGAGGAGGAGACGGGCGATCATGGGGCAGGGAAATTTGCGGGCTGCTGTCGAAATCGCGCGGCCCGCTTCGTCATAGTGTCAGGCAAGCGCCTTTCATCACCCTTCACAGGAGATTCCCATGAACCGACTGACTCTGCTCCCCGTCTTGTTCGCCGCCACGCTAGCCCAGGCCGCACCCGCCACCTATGTCGTCGACCCGGCCCACACCTACCCCAGCTTCGAGGCCGACCACATGGGTATGTCCTTCTGGCGCGGCAAGCTGACGAAGAACTCGGGCAGCATCGTCTACGACAAGGCCAATGGCAGCGGCAGCGTCGACGTGCAGATGGACCTGGCCAGCATCGACTTCGGTCTGGAAGCCATGAACGGCTGGGCCAAGGGCAAGGATTTCTTCAACCTGGAGAAGAGCCCGGCCAGCGCCAGCTTCAAGGGCCGCTTCGAGGGCGCGACAGGCGGCGTGCCGACCCGGCTCGTTGGCGAGCTGACGTTGAACGGCAAGACCAAGCCGATGACGCTGGCCATCCACCAGCTCAAGTGCATGCCCCACCCGATGTTCAAGCGGGACTGGTGTGGTGCCGACGCCTCGGGCTCGTTCAACCGCGAAGACTTCGGCCTCACCGCGGGCAAGGACTGGGGCTTCAAGATGGATGTGAACCTGCGCATCCAGGTCGAGGCGGTGGCCAAGGAATAAGCCAAAGAAAAACCGGCCCCTGGAGGCCAGGTTTGCATTGGACGCGCTGGCTTACTTCACACCCATCTCGTCCAGCAGTCTCGTCGTCTTGTCGACCGTGCTCATCTGCCACAGCATGTAGCGCGCGTCCAGCGAGATGCTGCGGACCATCTTGGGGTCGAAGCTCCAGTCCGAGATCACCGCGTCCAGCGTGCCGTCGAACAACAGGCCCACCAGTTCGGCGTTCTTGTTCAGCACCGGGCTACCGGAGTTGCCACCGGTCGTGTCCAGCGTGGACAGGAAGTTCACGGGCACCGAGTCCAGGCCCTTCACGTAGTACTTGCCGAAGTTGCGCGCCTTGATGGCGGCAAGCTGCTCGGCGGGCGCATTGAACTCGCCGCCGGCCTCGTCGGGCCCCTTGTGCTTGGCGACGATGCCGCGCAGCGTCGTGAACGGCGTCCAGGTGCTGCCGTCTGTGCCGGGGTTACGGCCCTCGACCTTGCCGTAGCTGATGCGCAGCGTGCTGTTGGCATCGGCGTAGACGGCTTCGCCGCGGCTGGCGTGGTAGTCGATCATGGCCTGCTGCACGCCGGCGTAGGCCTTCTGCAGCTTGCCGCCGAGTTCCTTGTCGCGGTTTTCGAGGCGGCGATCATCGTCGTACAGCGCGACGGCGGCCTTGATGAAGGCGTCGTCGCTGGCCTTGAAGGCCGCCACGTCCTTGTCCAGCCAGGCCATGCGCACGGCGGTGTCGGAGAGCTTGCTGCCCGCGTAGAGCTTGTCCAGCTGGGCACGGATGCTGGCTTCGTCCTGACCAGTCTTGAGGCCGTATGCATCCACCCAGGCCGGGTTCAGCGTGTTGGCCGGCTGGGCCAGGTACTGGGCCAGGAAGTGCGAGGCCAGGCGCTTGTCGGTCTGCTCGTCGTAGCGGCGGTCCAGCGTCTGCTGGGCGGCGCGCAGGCGCGGCAGGTCGCGCTCCTGGTAGCCGGACTTGCGCTCGGCATCAGGCTTGGCGCGCTCCTGCGCCACGAGGTAGAGCTGGCGGGCCGAAGTCAGCAGGGCGGGCGTCATGAAATTGGCCAGCAGCTCGGCGCGCGTGATGGCCTCGCGCTCGGCCAGCAGGCTTTGCGCCGCGGCGACATCGGCGCCATAGCGGGCCTTGCGCTCCGGCGAACCGTTGACCCAGGCCCTGAGCTTGTCGAACTCGGCCTTCTTGCGGGCCAGGATGTCGCTGCCGTCGTAGCTCTGCTGCTGGCCCTGCAGGTTCTTGTAGTAGTTCTGCAGGCCTTGCATGCGCGCGGCCATCTTGATCTCGCCGTCACGGCGTCCGGCGGTCTCGGCCTTGATCAGGTCGATGGCCTCGCCCATCACGCGAGCCTGCGTCGGCTGCTGCCAGCCGAAGGCGAAGTCGACCTCGGTGGGCAGGCGGTGGCGGTCGGTGCGGCCCGGGTAGCCGGCCACCATGACGAAGTCGCCGGCGTTCAGGGGGCTGCTCGCCATCTTCAGGTGATGCTTGGGCAGATAGGGCTTGTTGTCCTTGCTGAACTCGGCCGGCTTGCCGTCCGGGCCGACATAGGCGCGGTAGAAGCTGTAGTCGCCGGTGTGGCGCGGCCAGACCCAGTTGTCGGCGTCACCGCCGAACAGGCCCACGCCGGTGGCCGGCGCGTGCACGAGGCGCACGTCACGGATCTCAAGCTGCTTGATCAGCTGGTACTGCAKGCCGCCGAAGAAGGCGTAGACGTTGCAGCGGTGGCCCTTGTCGGCCTCACAGGCGGCCACGAGGCTCTTCTCGGTCGCCTCGATGGCGTCGGTGCGGGCCTTGCCGGTCAGGGCGCGGGTCTTGTCGTTGAGGATCTCGGCGCTGACATCCTTCAGGTCCACGGTCACCCACATGCGGCTGCCGGGCGCGGCGGGCAGTTCATCGGCCAGCGTGGCGGCGTAGAAGCCGTTCTTCAGCAGGTCGCGGTCGGGCTTGGAGTTGTACTGGATGCTGCCGTAGGCGCAGTGGTGGTTGGTCACCGCCAGGCCCTGGGGCGACACGAAGCTGGCCGTGCAACCACCCAGCGACACCACGGCGCCCATCGGGAAGTCGGTCAGATCCTTGAGCTTGGCCGGGTCCATGGCCAAACCGCCAGCCTTCAGGCTCTTGGCGATCTGCGGCAGTTGCTTGGGCATCCACATGCCTTCGTCGGCATGGGCGGTGGCTGCGGCCAGGGCCGCAAGGGCCAGCAGCGAAAGGGAGTGACGTGTCATGGAGCGGTTCGGCAAAAAGACGAAACCGCGAGGGTAACTCGGGGGCGGCAAATCCCCGGGGTGAGGAAAGGCAGGCTTCGGCTTGCGGGAAGCCCCGCGATCAGGGGACGGTCAGCCCCTCAATGCGTCATACCGATCCATTCGCCGGCGGATTGATAAGCCTCGAACAGGTCCAACGCCAGCTCGCGCAGGCCGGGGTGGTCGCTGGCGTGGCCGTCGGCCAAGCGCTCGTAGGCGTACTGGCGGTCGTAGAGCATGCGCGTCGGGTTGATGGCCAGGCCGGCATCGTTCATCAGCTGGCCAAAGCGCAGCAGGTCGCGGCTGTTGACCGGACCGCTGGTGGCGCCCGCCACCGTCAGGCCGAGAGCGCGGATGTCGCCGAGATTGACGCCCTGCGCGATCTTCAGGCCGCTCCAGGCATGACCCGGGTCGCCCAGGCCGCGGGGTTCGTCGGCGGGGATGGGGATCAGGTGCAGCGGGATGAGCATGACGGGCCTCGGACAGCTTGGCTGTGATGGCTGCCATCGTGCCGGGGCCTCGGCAAAACAAAGACCGGATAAAGCCCGAAAAGACCGGGCTTGTCCGCGCTGATGCCGCTCAAGTGAACTGCAGGTCGAGATCGCCGTGCGCGTAGATGATGACGCCCGTGTCAGTCTCGGTGATGCGGTGGCCGGTGCCCGCGGGGGCCAGTTGGTAGTCGCCTTGCTGCAGCAGGACGTCATCGAGGAAGAGCTCGCCCTGCACCATCAGGCATTCCTCGTCATGGCCGTGGCTGTGCACGGGCACGCTGGCGCCGGGGTCGGCACGGTAGAGCAGCGCGGCCTGGCCGCCGCCCGCCCACAGCACGCGCCGGCGGATGCCGGGCGCGAACTCGGGCCAGCCGGCCTCGGCGTCGCGCACCAGCGTGCGCTCGCTGGCGTGGCCCTCGGCCTCGCGCACGAAGACATGGGCGCCATCGCGGGTGGCGAGCTGCGGCGTATTGCCGGCGGGCAGCAGCAGGAAGTCGCGCAGCCCCAGAAGCTCGCCATCCACATCGACGCTGCCGCGCACGACGAGGAATTCGCGTGCGCCGGCAGCGGCCAGGTCCAGGCGGGCGCCGGGCTGCAGCTCGATGACGCGGGCCGCACGCGGTTCGCCCGGGCGCAACGCCTGGCCCTCGGGGGCACGGTAGAGCCAGCGTTGATGGACGCCGTCGGCCAGCGCCTCGGGCTCGGTGCGGCGACGGCGCACGGTGACCATGCCGCGCTCGGCGTCGAGCGATTGCTGCAGGCGGCCGCTCAGGCGTTCACCGAGGCGGCCGGGCGACGCGGGGGCCGCCCAGGCGCTTGCAAAGGGTTCACTGAGCAACGGCGTCATGTCGTCACCCGCATCGGATTCGGGGCTGGATTCGGGGGCGGATTTGGAGGTAGGGGGCAGCGTCGTCATGGCGTCCTCCCTTCAGGCCGGCAGCGCATGCGCGCCAGTGTCGCCCAAGGCCTCGCGCAGTGTGATCAAGGCGCGGCGGATCTGGGATTTGACGGTGCCCAGCGGCAGGCTGGTCTGGCTGGCGATCTCTTCATGCGACAGGCCATTGAAGAAGGCCAGCGCGACGAGCTGGCGCGGCTGGGGCTTGAGCAGCAGCAGGGCGCGATGCAGTTCGGCATGGCCCTGGGCCACGGACAGCAGCTCGTCGCCGGACTCGGCCGCGGGCGCCGACAACGGCACGCTCTCTTCGTCGAGCTCCTCATGCTGGAAGCGAGCCTCGCGGCGGATCGCGTCGATGGCGCGCGAGCGGGCCATGCCCAGCAGCCAGGTCAACGGCCGACCGCGCTCGGGGTCAAAACGCGGCGCCTGGCGCCAGACCTGGAAAAACACCTCCTCGGCCACTTCTTCAGCCAGCTGGCTGCGGCGTACCAGCCGCAGCACCAGACCGTAGACGCGCGACAGCGTCGCTTCATACAGGGCCAGCAACGCGCGCTCGTCGTGGTCGACGATGCCCTCGATCCAGGCGGCAAGCTGGGCATCGTCCAGCGACGGGCAGCCGGGCTTGGCGGCAGCCGCCTCGATGGCACCGCCCTCTTCCATATCGGCGTCCGGCAGCTCGACGTCGTCGAACAGCAGCGCCGCATTGGGTGGCTCGTCGACAGCTTCGGTGGGGTGTGGCAGGGTCATGTGATGTCCTCAAACCAACAGTTGGTCCGCATGCGGCTCGGCGCCGCGCAGAAAGATGGTGGCACCCGTCTCGGTGCTGATGCTGGCGTGCAGGCTGCCCGCGCGGGCCAGGTGGTAGCCCCCGGGGCCAACCTCGATCTGGCTGCCGACCTTGAGCGTGCCTTCCAGCACCAGGCATTCCTCATCCACCGGGTGGCGGTGGGCCTCGAGCCGGGCGCCGGGCGCCAAGCGCAGCAGATAGCTCAGAATGCCCTCGTTCTCATGCAAGACCTTGATCTGCACGCCGTCGCCGAAAGGCTGCCAGCCGGCCGCACCCGCGGGCACGGTCAGGTGGCTGTCGTCGGTGTCGGCCACGCGCTCCAGCAGGCGCCGGCGGATGGCGCGGGCCTGGGCGGGGGTGGCGATGGTCGAGGTCATGTAAGGCTGATACGCAGCGGTAAGAATTCCGGATGCAGCGTAAACCTAGGCATCTACCCTGGGTAGCCTGGCGTATCCCCTTTGCATGCCTCAAGTCGCCTTTTTTGACCTTGTCAGCCACTGGCGCCTGGATGCGCCGGTCCCCCGCGTCTGGCAGGCCATCACCCAGACCGAACACTGGCCGCTGTGGTGGCCAGGGGTCGTCGCCGTGAAACGCCTCGTCGACGGCGACGCCCAGGGCGTGGGCCGCCAGCAGCAGCTCACCTTCCGCACCGGCCTGGGCTACCGGCTGCACCTGGTGCTGGAGGTGACGGAAGTGCTGCGCGAAGAGCGCCTGCGCGCCCGGGCGGGCGGCACGCTGGCAGGGGAAGGCATCTGGCTGATGAAGCAAGCCCTGCCGGAGGCGGGCGGGCATACCGACGTCACCTTCGTCTGGCGCGTCACGCTGCCGCCAGGCATCCTGCGCTGGCTGGCGCCGGTGCTGGCGCCCTTGTTTCGCTGGAATCACAAGCGGGTGATGCGGGCGGGTCGGATCGGGTTGGTCCAATATCTGGCGGTGATAGGTGGGTGAGCCTTTGCGGGCCGAGTGCCGGGCCGCTCCCAAGCCGGCCCGCCTTGGCGATGTGCTTGTGGCTCAATGCCGCAAGCATCGCCGTCCCCTTGGGGGACCGGCTGGGTTCGCCCGCGTTCAGCGGCGCGAGACCGGACGAGGGGCTGTCAAGTTCATGCCTTGGGCAGCGTCACTCCCACCTGCCCCTGGTACTTGCCGCCGCGATCCTTGTAGCTGACCTCGCAGACCTCGTCGCTCTCGAAGAACAGTACCTGGGCGCAGCCTTCGCCCGCGTAGATCTTGGCCGGCAGCGGTGTGGTGTTGCTGAACTCCAGCGTCACATAGCCTTCCCACTCGGGCTCGAAGGGCGTCACGTTGACGATGATGCCGCAGCGGGCATAGGTGCTCTTGCCCAGGCAGACGGTCAGCACATTGCGCGGGATGCGGAAGTACTCCATCGTGCGCGCCAGCGCGAAGCTGTTGGGCGGGATGATGCAGACGTCCTTGTTGATGTCGACGAAGCTGTTCTCGTCGAAGTTCTTCGGGTCCACCACCGTGCTGTGGATGTTGGTGAAGACCTTGAATTCGGGCGCGCAGCGGATGTCGTAACCGTAGCTCGATGTGCCGTAGCTGATGATCTTGCGGCCGTCCTGCTCGCGCACCTGACCGGGCTCGAAGGGCTCGATCATGCCGTGCTCCTGGCACATGCGGCGGATCCATTTGTCGCTCTTGATACTCATCTCGTTTTCCTTGTTTAGCGCGGCGTCACGCCGTCGAAATACATGCCGCCATCCAGATCCAGGATGAAGCCTTTGACCGCTGCGCGCTCGGGCACGGCCAGGCGCCCGTGGGCGATGGGTGTCCAGGGCAGCTCCGTCATCGCGATGCGCTGGGCCTTGGCGTAGATGGCCTTGCGGTCTTCCTGCTTCAACGCTTGCCTGGCTTCGGCCAGCAGCTTGTCGTAGGCCGGGTTGCACCAGAAGCTGCCGCTGGCGGAGCCGCAGGCGAGCTGGCCGGCCGTGTTGGCGGGTTCGGGGTCGCCGTTCCAGCCGCTGAGCGCGGCGTCATGCTCGCCGGCATCGATGCGGCGCAGGTATTCGCCCCACTCATAGGTGACGATGCGCGCGTTGACGCCGACCTTGGCCCAGTCCGACTGGATCATCTGCGCCATGCGCTGGCCGTTGGGGTTGTAGGGGCGCACCACCGGCATGGCCCACAGCGTGATGTCCAGTGGCAGCACGCCGGCCTTCTGCAACATGGCACGGGCCTTGGCCGGGTCGTGGGGCACGGGCTTGAGCGTGGCGTCATGGGCCCAGTTGGCGGCCGGGATGACGCTGCTGGCCAGCACGCCGGCGTCGCCGTAGACGGTGCGGACGATGGCCGCCTTGTCGATGGCCATGTCCAGGGCCTGGCGCACCTCGACCTTGGACAGGGCCGGGCGCTTGGTGTTGTAGGCCAGGATGCCGATATTCATGCCGGCCGCTGTCGCCAGTTTGATGTTGGGGTCCTTCTTCAACTCGTCCAGCTCGGCCGGGCCGACCGGGTAGGCGATGTCGCATTCGTCGCGCTTGAGGCGCTGGGCGCGCACGCTGGCATCGGTCGTGATCGCGAAGACGAGCTGGTCGGCGCGCGGCCTCTCGTCCTTGCGCCACCACGTCTGGTGCTTCACGTAGCGGATGACACTGTCGGCGCGAAAGCTCTTGAACTGGAAGGGGCCGGTGCCGACGGGCATCTGCGTGATGCGCTGCGGCGTGCCGGCCTTGAGCAGCTGGGCACCCAGCTCGGCCGACTGGATCATCGTGAAGGCGAAGCTCAGCGCCGATAGGAAGGAGGCGTCACGCTCGGCCAGCGTGATGCGCACCTGGTGGTCGCCCAGCTTCTCAACCTTGGTGACGAGCTTCTCCCAGCCGAAGGACATCACATAGGGCGACACGCTGGGCAGGGCCTTCGCAAACGCGCTGTCACGGCTCAACAGGCGGCCGAAGGTGAAGATGACGTCGTCGGCATTGAACTCGCGCGTCGGCTTGAAGCCTTCGACGGTATGCCAGGTCACGCCTCGGCGCAGCTCGAAGGTGTAGGCCAGGCCATCGGGGCTGATGCTCCAGCTCGTTGCCAGGCCAGGAATCAATTGATCCGTGCCGCGCTTGACCTCGATGAGGTTGCTGAAGATGGGCATGTGGGCGACATGGTCGATGCCGCTGTCGGTCATCGCCGGGTCGAAGGTCTTGGGGCTGCCGGCGGCGCAGAAGCGCAGCGTCGTGTCGGCCTGGGCGATCAGCGGCAGGGCCAGCAGCAGTGCGGCCAATCGCTTCAATTCCGGCTTCACTTGATGATCTCCGCCGAGGGCACGAAGGGCAGGATGCCCATGGATTGGTAGAGGGCCGAGGGCGGCAGCGCTTGCTCGCCCTTGATGACCAGCGCAATGCGCCGGATGGCGCGGATGTCGGCCACCGGGTCGCCGTCGATCAGCACGAGGTCGGCGCGCTTGCCGCGCTCGATGCTGCCAATCTCGCTCAGGCGGTCGCTGTATCTGGCGCCGTTCCAGGTCGCGATCTTCAGCGCCTGCGCGGCGGGGATGCCGGCCTGCACGTAGAGCTCCAGCTCGCGCTGCAGCGCAAAGCCGGGCGTTGCGTCCGTACCCGCCACCAGCGGGATGCCGGCTGCATGCATGCGGCGCAGCAAGTCCATCATGACCTTCCAGCTCGCGCCCCAGCGCCGGGCCTTGGTGTCGTCCATGTCGACTTCGGCCGACAGATAGCTGCGCTGCAGCACAGCCGGCCAGTTCGCGGACACCATTGCATAACTGGGATTGGGCTGACCCTGGCGCTGCGTGTACTGGGCCTCGAAGGCCGTCATCGTCGCATCGACGACCGTGCCCTTCTTCTTCAGCAGGGCCAGGAAGTCCTGCGTGCGGCGGTCATTGAGCTTGAGGTCGGCCGCTTTGTCGCCGGGCAGGTTGAAACGCAGCAGGGTGCGCGTGTCGTCGCCCTTGCTGACCAGGAAGTTCAGCGTGACCTGGTTGATGTGGTGCAGCTCGTCATAGCCCGCCTCGACCGCCTGGCGCGCCGTCATGAAGGCCGGCACATGGCCCCCGGTGCGCAGGCCCAGCTCGCGCGCATGCGCCACCATGGGCTTGACCCACTCGGGGCGGATGGAGTTGTAGAGCTTGAGCTGGCGGTAGCCGTGGGCGGCGTACCAATCAATGGCGGCCAGGGCCTCGTCCAGGTTGTCGGCCACGAAGTCGGACTGCGAAGAGAACGGGCTCTTGCCCTCGATGAAACCATTGGCCGCGATGCGTGGGCCGAGCACCTCGCCGCGCTCGATGCGGCCTTTCAGTTCGGCCAGGTCGGCATTGCTGTTGCCGACATCGCGCACGGCCGTCACGCCCGCGGCCAGGTTCAGCAGCAGCGCGCTGGCGTCCAGGTGGGCATGCATGTCGATGAAGCCCGGCAGCAGCGTGCGGCCCTTGCCGCTGATGCGCTGGGCAGGCTCGGCGTTCTTCAGGCTGCCGGGCTTGGCTATTGCCGCGATGCGCCCCTCGAGCAGGTAGACATCGGACGGCCCGCGCAGCACAGCGGCCTGCGAGTCGAACCAACGCACGCCTTCGATGACGGTCAAGCCGGGCAGCGGCTTGGGCAGGGTCTTGGCCAGGCGCTCCAGCCGCGCCAGTTGCGCAGCCTTCTGCACGTCGGACAGCCGGTCCATCTCGGCCTCGAAGCCCTGCAGCAGCGTGCCGCCCCAGCCCGGCGAGACCTGGGCGAACAGCGCCTGGTTGTCCTCGCGCAGCCAGAGGTAGCTGGGATCGAGATCCAGGCCGTCGATGGCGTACAGGCCAACCTCGAAGCTGGCACCGGCCGGCTTGAGCGTCTGCACGCGCTCGATGCTGATCTGGCCCACCGGCAACGCGGCCGCGCGGTGGTCGGAGCGCTGCAGCAGGGTGCGCGCCAGGCGGCCGGCCCAGGCCGGGCTGGCCTGCACGGGCAGATAGACGAGATCGCGGCCCACGCCGGGCTTGTCGCCGCGGTCCACGGGCGAGCGCCAGCTGGCACGGCCGTCCTTGAGCTCGAAGCTTTCGTCGATGCGCGCGCCGTAGGTTGAGACGCCCTCGGTGCGGTAGGCCGCCCAAGTGCCGTCTGCGGCCAGTTCCAGCACCTCCTTCTGGTCGGGCCCGCGGCCGTTGTTGCGGTAGCTGTAGTCGGTCTCGAGGCGGGTGGCCGTTTCGGTGACCTTGAGGTGACCGCAGGCGGTCTTGGCACACACCACGGTGTAGGTCTGGGCCTGGACAGCGCCGGCAACACACAGCGCGAACAGCAAGGGCAGCAGCTTCATGAGGCGGTTTCTGTCTTAGGTGGCGCGGACTTTACTGAGGGAGGCGACACCCTTGTTTGCGAGCATGTCCGCGCGCTCGTTGCCGGGGTCGCCCGCATGGCCCTTGACCCAGCGCCAGTCGACCGTGTGCAACTTGCGCAGCGCGTCCAGCCGCTGCCAGAGGTCGGCGTTCTTGACCGGCTTGCCGTCGGCCGTCTTCCAGCCACGGCGCTGCCAGTTGATGATCCATTCGGTGATGCCCTTGCGCACGTATTCGCTGTCCAGGTAGACGACGACGTCGCAGCTGCGCTTGAGCGAGGCCAGGGCCTCGATGGGCGCGGTCAGCTCCATGCGGTTGTTGGTCGTCTCGCGCTCGCCGCCGAAGAGCTCCTTGTCGTGGCCGCCGCTGCTCAGCCAGGCACCCCAGCCGCCAGGGCCGGGGTTGCCCTTGCAAGCGCCGTCGGTATAGATGGTGACCTGCGGGCGCTTGATGAGGGTGGTGGGCTTGGGGGTCGGTTCGGTCATTCTTTTTTGTGATGGTTGTTCAGCGCGACGGCGGGCGCCTTTTTTGCCGCTGCACGCGAGTTCTTGGCCAGGCCGATCATGCGCATGCCGTGCACGCGCTTGACCGCCTGGATGAAATAGACGGCGCCCAGCACCGGCCACCAGCGCGAGCCGATGCCGTCGACCCAGCGCCAGCGCTGCAGCCAAGCCTCGGAGCGCAGCGGCGGCCGATAGATGCCGAAGCGCGCCGCCTCGACGTCAAAACTCAGCAGCTTGAGCCAGTCGCGCAGCCGCCAGTAGCCGATGAAGTCGCCATCACGGGGCAGATAGGGCTCGCCGCGGCGCTTGAGGCGGCCGAGATTCTGGCGCAGCCCCCACAGGCTGGCCGGGTTCAAGCCGAATACGATGAGCCGCCCCTCGGGCCGCAGCACGCGCTCGACTTCGCGCAACAAGGCGTGGGCGTCTGGCGCCAGCTCCAGCGCGTGCGGCAGCAGCACGAGGTCGAGGCTGGCGCTTTCGAAAGGTAGCGCGTCAAAATCGCAAAGCAGGTCACGACCGGCCAGCCAGCGGTGGGGCATGCGGTTGGTCTGCAGACCGTTCAGTTCGGGCAGGCCGAGTTGTAAGGCGTGAAACCCGAACAAATCGGTCACGGCTGCGTCGACCTGGGCCTGCTCCCAGGCAAGCAGATGGTGCCCGGGCGGGGTTTGCAGCCAGGCTGTCAAATCTATACTCGGCGCTTTATCTGTCATGGGTTGGCGCCATTGACGCTCAGTTTGACGCTCACGCCGCTTCCTGCATTCGACGACAACTACCTCTGGCTGCTGGACAACGGCCGCGAGGCCCTCGTCGTCGACCCCGGCGACGCCGCGCCGGTGGCTGCGGCGCTGGATGCCCGGGGCCTGACGCTGGCGGGCATTCTATTGACCCACCACCACGGCGATCACGTCGGTGGCGTCGACGCACTGCGGCCGCGCCTGCAAGGCCCCATCTACGGCCCCGTCCACGAGGAGCTGCCTGAGCCAGTACAGCGCCTGCATGGCGGCGATGCGGTCGAGTTGCTCGGCCTCAAGTTCGCCGTCATGGACGTGCCCGGCCACACCGCGGGTCACATCGCCTACTTTGCTGCTGACGTCCCTGGCAGCGAACCCCTGCTCTTCTGCGGCGACACCCTCTTCAGCGCCGGCTGTGGCCGCCTCTTCGAAGGCACGCCGGCGCAGATGCATGCCTCGCTGCAATCCCTGGCCGCGCTGCCGTCCGAGACCCAGGTCTGTTGCGCCCATGAATACACCCTGTCCAACCTGCGCTTTGCGCGCGAGGTGGACCCGGCCAACGCGGCGCTGGCGACCTATGCCGCCTGGTGCGAGGCCGAACGCGCCGCCGGCCGGCCCACGCTGCCCGGCCGCATCGGCAACGAGGTGCGCATCAACCCTTTCCTGCGTTGTACCGAAGCCGCTCTGCGTGAGGCCGCTCGCCGCCACGCCCCCCTCAAACTCCCGGCCGCGCCCAGCCCGGTCGATGTGTTCGCCACCCTGCGCGAATGGAAGAACGGATTCCGATGACCCTGATTCACCGACTCTCTCCCCTGGTGTTGGCTGCCCTGCTTGCCGCCTGCGCCACCACCGCTCCGGTCGATCCCGCCAGCCTCGACACCCCGCCTACCCCACTCCCCGTTGCCGCTGAACCTGCCCCCGCGCCGCTGACGCTCGCGGCACCCGCGCCGGTGCGCGCCATCGCGGCCGAGCTGCTCGAGGACAACCTGCGCCCCGGCGAGAAGGTCGACCTCGACGCGCCGGATGTGAACGCCGACCTCTGGGCCCGCGTGCGCAAGGGCTTCCAGCTGCAGGACCTGGACGACGACTGGGTGCGCAAGGCCGAGGCCTGGTACACCGCGCGCCCCGACTACGTCGAGCGCATGACGACGCGCGGCAGCCGCTACCTCTTCCACATCCTGGACGAAGTCGAGAAGCGCGGCATGCCGGCCGAGCTGGCACTGCTGCCCTTCGTGGAGAGCGCCTTCGTCACGCATGCCGTGTCCACCGCCAAGGCCACCGGCATGTGGCAGTTCATGCCCGCCACCGGGCGCGACTTCGATCTCAAGCAGAACATCTTCCGCGACGACCGACGCGACGTGCTGGCCTCCACCCGCGCCGCGCTGGACTACCTCGGCCGCCTGCACAAGCAGTTCGGTGACTGGCATCTGGCGCTGGCGGCCTACAACTGGGGCCAGGGCAATGTGCAGAAGGCGGTGGCGCGCAATCAAAAGCTCGGCCTGCCGACCGACTACGCCAGCCTGAAGATGCCCGATGAAACGCGCTACTACGTGCCCAAGCTGCAGGCGGTGAAGAACATCGTCTTCGCACCCGATCGCTATGCGCTGACGCTGCCGGTGGTGGCCAACCACCCGTATTTCCTGAGCGTGAAGATCGAGCGCGACATCGACGTGGCCCTGGCCGCCCAGCTTGCCGGCATCACGCTGGAAACCTTCCAGCAGTTCAACCCGCAGATGAACAAGCCGGTCATCCTGGCCGCCGCCACGCCCCAGGTGCTGCTGCCTTATGACCAGGCCAGTGCCTTCGCCGAGAACCTGGCCCGCCACAGCGGCCCGCTCGCGAGCTGGACGGCCTGGGTCGTGCCCAAGACCATGAGCCCGGGCGAGGCCGCCAAGCGTGCCGGCACCAGCGAAGCGCTGCTGCGCGACATCAACAAGATTCCGCCCAAGATGCTCGTGAAGGCCGGTTCGACGCTGCTGGTGCCGCGCGGCGAACACATCGTCGCCGACGTGTCCGAGCGCCTGGCTGACACCGCCGCGCTCAACCTCGCGCCCGACGCGCCGCCGCTGCGCCGCGTGACACACAAGGCCGGCAAGGCTGACACCGTGGCCACCATCGCCGCCCGCTACAAGGTGCGCAGCGAGCAGGTGGCGCAGTGGAACAAGCTGGCCGCCAACGGCCGCCTCAAGCCGGGCCAGGCCGTCGTCGTCTACACCGCCTATTCGCCGGCCAAGGCACCGGTGGCCAAGGCGACGCCCGCCAAGGTCGTGAAGGTGGCCGCCAAGGCGCAGCCCAAGGGCAAGGGCGGCAAGGGCCGCACCGTCGTGGCCGCGGCCACGCCTTGAGCCTTGTTTCAGCGAACGAGGAACAGTGCGACGCAGGCCGCCAGGCCTGCAGCCCACACCAGTGAGCGCAGCGAGGCGCGGTCCGCCACATAGAGGCCAATGAAGGCCAGGCGCGCAGCGACGAATCCCACGGCCAGCGCATCCACGCTGCCCTGCGCGGCCTGGTGCTGATGGGCGACAAAGAGGCCGGCGACGAAGATGGGCAGGGCCTCCCAGCTGTTGGCCTGGGCCGCGTTGGCCCGCGCCTGCCAGCCGTCGAGCTTGGCCAGCCATTCGCGCGGCTGGTTGTTGTCGAAACCGCCATCACGCCTGCGCTTGCCGAAGTCCTTGGACTTGGCCAGGAATGTGCAGCCCAGGGGCAGCAGGCAGGCGACGAGCAGGCAGAGTTGGGCAATCGTCATCCGGGCTTCCTCAGCGTCGATCAGTCAAGGCATGAGCTATGGTGCCCAGGTCCACGTATTCGAGCTCACTGCCAACCGGCACGCCGCGCGCAAGCCGCGTCGACTTGATGCTCCGGGCGCGCAGCGCCTCGGCCAGTACATGGGCCGTGGCCTCGCCCTCGGCGGTGAAGCTGGTGGCGAGGATGACTTCCTCGACACCTTCCTCGCTCGCCCGCGCCAGCAATTCGGCCGCGCCGATCTGGCGCGTGCCCACACCATCGAGCGGCGACAGCCGCCCCAGCAGCACGAAGTAGTAGCCGCGATAGGACGCGGTGCGCTCCAGCGCGGCCTGGTCGGCCGGCGTCTCGACGACGCACAGCAGCCGTGCGTCGCGCTCGGCATCCGCGCAGACGCTGCAGATCGGCGTTTCGCTGAAGGTATGGCAACGCTCGCAATGCTTGATGTGCTCGCCTGCCGCCGTCAGCGCGTCGGCCAGGCGCGGCATGGCCAGCCGGTCATGCTGCAGCAGGTGGTAGGCCATGCGCTGGGCCGACTTCTGGCCCACGCCGGGCAGGCGCTTGAGCGCCTCGATGAGGGTCTCGAGCGCGGTCAAGTCGAGATCAAAACGGGAACTTCATGCCGGGGGGCATCGGCATGCCTTGCGTCAGCTTGCCCATCTTCTCGGAGCTGGTCGCCTCGGCGCGGCGGGCTGCGTCGTTGAAGGCGGCGGCGACGAGGTCTTCCAGCATGTCCTTGTCATCGGCCAGCAGGCTGGGGTCGATGGTCACGCGGCGAACCTCGTGCTTGCAGGTCATCAGCACCTTCACGAGCCCGGCGCCACTCTGGCCCTCGACCTCGATGTTGGCGAGTTCGTCCTGCGCCTTCTTCAGGTTGTCTTGCATCGCCTGGGCTTGCTTCATCAAGCCGGCGAGTTGGCCTTTCATCATGATCGTGTCCTTGTCTATGGAGTGAGAGTCAGCGGCTGCACGGAGCCCGGCAGGATGCGCGCCGACGGGAATTGGGAAAGCAGTGTGCGCGTCATCGGATGCTGGGCAGCCAGATCCTCGGCCGCGCGCTGCTGGGCCTCGGCGCGGGCGACCGTGCGCAGGGCAATGGAGTCTTCGGCCACGCCGGCCTCGATGTCGAGCCTGGCCTCGAGGGCCGACTCGAGCTTGGCAATCAGGGCCGGCGCGCGCAGGGATTCACGCTCGACGCGCAGCGTCCAGACCTCGCGGCCATCGACACTCGCGCAGCCCAGCGCCTGAGCCTGGCGAGCCAGCTCGCCCGTCATGCCGACGAGGTTGAGGGCCGCGATGCGCTCGGCCCATTGCGCGCCTTCGGGTGTCTCGCGCAGTTCGGAGCGGCGCGGCGCCTCGGGCTCGCGGGCAGCGGCGGTCGACACGGGCGCGTCATCGGCTTCCATCCACGGCGGCGGCGCATCGTCGGGCGGCGGGCCATCCATGTCGTCATCGGCCTGCGCCTCGACTTCGACCGGGCGCGGGCGCAGTCGGTCGCTGAGCCTGGGGGCTGCCGGCTCGGCCACCACGGGCGCCGCGACCACCGGGACCGGCGCGACAACCTTGGGCACCGCCACCGGCGCCGGTGGCGCCACCTTGGGCAGCGGCACGGCGACAACCGCCTTGGCCACTGCCGCCGGCCTCACCAGGGCCGCGGCCTTGATGGGCTTGGGGCTCGTGCCGGCCGGCCGGAAGGCCAGCATGCGCAGCAGCACCATCAACAGACCCGCATATTCGTCTGGCGCCAGATGCAGCTCGGCGCGGCCATGCAGGGCCATGCTGTACATCAGCTGGATCTCGTCGACCGGCAAGGCAGCAGCCAGGCGGCGGATCTCGGCGGTCTCGTTGTCGGCGTCGTCCAGCGCGGTGGGCGCGGCCTGGGCCAGAGCCATCTGCTGGAACAGCGTGGCCAGGTCCTCCAGCGTGCCGGCGGCCGACAGGCCCGCGCCACGCAGCGCATCGGCCTGGGCCACGACGGCCTCACCGCTCGCCGCAGCCAGCGCATCCACGATGGCGACGACATGGCCGCGATCCACGCTGCCCAGCATCTGGCGCACGCCGGCTTCAGTCAGCGCCCCCGCGCCGAAGGCGATGGCCTGGTCGGTCAACGACAGCCCGTCGCGCATCGAGCCGCGAGCCGCACGCGACAGCAGGCGCAGCGCGCCCGGTTCGGCCGGTACGCTCTCCGCGCCCAGCACATTGCCCAGGTGCATCTGCACGTCCGCCGCCGCCATGGGCCGCAAGTTGAACTGCAGGCAGCGCGACAGCACGGTGACCGGCACCTTCTGCGGATCGGTCGTCGCCAGCACGAACTTCAAGTAGTCGGGCGGCTCCTCCAGCGTCTTCAGCATCGCGTTGAAGGCAGTGTTCGAGAGCATGTGCACTTCGTCGATCATGTAGACCTTGAAGCGCCCGACGACCGGCTTGTAGACGGCCTGGTCGAGCAGTTGCGAGATCTCTTCGACACCGCGGTTGGAGGCCGCGTCCAGCTCGACGTAGTCGACGAAGCGACCCGAATCGATATCCCGGCAGGCATGGCAGACGCCGCAGGGCTGGGCCGTGATGCCGCCTGTGCCGTCCGGCCCGGTGCAATTGAGGCTCTTGGCGAGGATGCGCGACACCGTCGTCTTGCCGACGCCGCGGGTGCCGGTGAACAGATAGGCGTGGTGCAGGCGCCCCTGCGTCAAGGCATTGGCGAGGGCCTGCACGACGTGCTCCTGCCCGACGAGCTGCTCGAAACTCTGCGGACGGTATTTGCGGGCCAGGACCTGATAACTCATGACGGTCATTCTATGAGTGGCCCTCCGTCGATAATTGCGGGATGACCTCCCCCGCAGCACCCCTCACCTACGATCAGGCCGGCGTCAACTACGACCTGATCGACCCGCTGAAGATCACAGCCCAGCGCGCCGCCGCCGCCACGGCCTCCCACCTGGCCGGCCATGGCTTCACCGAGGTCAAGGCCTCGCGTGGCGAGTCGGCCTATGTCGTCGACGTGGGGCCCTTCTATTTGGCCTCCATCGTCGAATGCCTGGGCACCAAGACCCTGGTGGCCGACGAGATGGCCAAGCTGACGGGCAAGAGTTTCTTCGCCGGCATCGCCCAGGACACCATCGCCATGGCCGTCAACGACCTGATCACCGTCGGCGCCACGCCGCTGGTCGTGCAGGCCTACTGGGCCGCCGGCGGCAGCGACTGGTTCGGCGACGCCCAGCGCGCCCAGGCCCTGGTGGCCGGCTGGAAGGCCGCCTGCGACACCTGCCAGGTCGCCTGGGGTGGCGGCGAGACGCCGGCCCTGGCCGGCATCGTCGAGGACGGCCGCATCGACCTGGCCGCCTCCTGCACCGGCCTCATCAACCCCAAGGAGCGCCTGTCGGTCGGCGACAAGCTGGGCGCCGGCGATGCCATCGTGCTGCTGGCCTCCAGCGGCATCCATGCCAATGGCCTGAGCCTGGCGCGCAAGCTGGCCGAGCGCCTGCCCCAGGGCTATCTGACCGAGATCGAGCCGGGCGTCAGCTACGGCGAGGCCCTGCTGGCGCCGACGGCCCTGTATTCGCCCGTCACCGAAGCGCTGTGGAAGGCCGGCATCGCGCCGCACTACTGCGCCAACATCACCGGCCACGGCTGGCGCAAGCTGCTGCGCCACCCGAGCCAGCTGACCTACCGCATCCACACCGTGCCGCCCAAGACGACGGTGCTGGACTTCATCCAGAAGCAGGCCGGGCAGGACGACCGCGAGGCCTATTCGACGCTGAACATGGGCGCGGGCTTCGCCATCTTCGTCAAGGCCGAGGACGCCGAGCGCACTGCGCAGGTGGCGCGCGACTGCGGCATTGAGGCCTGGGTGGCCGGCACGGTGGAAGCGGGCGAGAAGCAACTGCTGATCGAGCCGCTGGACATCCGCTTCAGCGAAGACGACTTACACCTGCGCTGATATGTGGTGTGACGCTCCACGGGCCGAGCGCTGGGCCGCTCCCGAGCCGGCCCGCCATGGCGATGTGCTTGCGGCTCGATGCCGCAAGCATCGCCGTCCCCTCGGGGGACCGACCGGGGTCGCCCGCGTTCAGCGCGGCGAGACCGGGCGAGGGGCTCCATGAGTTGGTATTACACGCAGATGATTCAGTGGCATGTGCTGCTGGCCTGGTGCAGCGTGGGCCTGTTCTTCGTGCGCGGCCTGCTGGTCCAGTTCGGCAACCCACAGCTGCAGGGTTTCGCCAAGGACGCCCGCCTGCTGGTGCTCGTCTTCGGCGTGAATGCCTGCCTCGTCGTCACGGGCCTGAGCCTGTGGGGTTCCATCGGCTACCACCCCATCCGCGACTGGTGGCTGGGCGCGAAGCTCATCGCGCTCGTGGGCTACATGATCTGCGGCCACTGGGCCATGAGCCAGGCGCGCCTGCATCTGTTGGGCTATCTCACCGCACTGGCCCTGCTGACCCTCGCGATGGACCTTTCGATCAACCGGCAATTTCTCCCCGGTTAGAATCTCGCTCGACGGGCCTCCCCGCATGGAAGCGCGCCCAACCGGGTCAGGTGGGGAACCAAGCAGCCCTAAGCGTTGCAACCAGTGCCGGGGGTAAGGCTCGTCACCCTCCCCCAGTCTTCATTGCGTTCCGATCAACCCGGCGATCAACCCGGATTTTTTGGGGTTTCGACGGTCCGCACGGTCAGCGTCGTCATCTGGCCGCCGGCCTCCACGCTGCCCACAACCTGGCCTTCGCGCACGCGGCGTTCGCACATCTCGCGATCTTCCATGGTGGGCTGAGCCTGGCAGCGTTTGAGCGCATTCGCCGCCCACTGCTCAGGACGGTCGCCTGGCGAGATCAGCTTGCCCTGGCGCGCCTGGGCATAGGCCGCGCCGGCCTCGCGCAGGCAGACGTCACGCGGCTGGTTGGTCTGGCCGGTCATGCAGTTGGCCCGTTCGCGCTCGTACTGCAGGCGCTGAGGGTCGACGTTCTTGGCCCGGGGCGCTGCCTGGGCGATGCCGCCAATGGCCATGAGGCCGGCGGCCAGCCAGGCGGTGGCCAGGCGACATCGTGAGCTGTGGTACTGGGTCATCTCAATCTCCTGTGATGCGTGATGACAGCGATGTGGCGCAATGTGGCGATCAGCCACGCGCGCGGACCGGCTGGTTATCGTTAGAGATGTAAACCTCGACGCGGCGGTTCATTGCGCGGTCGGACGTGCTTGAGTTGCTGGCCACCGGGTAGGCCTCGCCATAGCCGCGGGTCGCGACACGGGTTGGGTCGACACCCTGGGCGCGCAGCGCTTCGGCCACGGCCTGCGAGCGGCGCTGCGACAGCGTCAGGTTGGCCGAGTCGCTGCCGACGCTGTCGGTGAAGCCCTCGATCAGCACGCGGCGGTCGGGATGCTGGGTCAGGTAGTGGGCCAGCTTGGCGATGGACGTCTGCGCGGCAGGCTTGATCTCGGCGCGACCGAATTCGAACAGCACGTCGCCCAGCGTGACCAGCATGCCGCGGTCGGTCTGGCGGGCCTGCAGATCGGCCAGCTCCTGCGCGAGTGCGGCAGCCTGGGCCTGGGCCTGGGCGGCGTCCACGTTAGCGGCGGCCGCCTGCTGGCGAGCGGCGTTGGCGTCGGCATTGGCATTGGCGGCTGCGATCTGAGCGTTGGCGGCCTGGTTCTGAGCAACGTTGGCGCGGTTGGCATTGGCGTCGGCGCGGGCGCGTTCGCGGTCGGCCTCGGCGGACTTGATGGCCTCTTCTTCCGTGGCAGCGCGGCCGATAGCCATCGCCGTGCGTGCCTGGGTCGATGCGACATAGGCCGCGGAGTCGATGTCAGCGGGCGACTCGCGCTTGGCACTCAGCTCTTCGGCTCGGCGCAGCGAATCAGCGGCCTTCTTGGCGTCCAGCGAGGCGTACTTCAGCACGGCCGGGTCAGCCTCGGCGCTGCGCACATTGGAGCGTGCCTGTTGCAGGGCGGGCGTGACGGTGGGGGCGCTGGCACAGCCCGCGAACAGGGCGGTTGCAGCGGCCAGGGCGGTCAGTGTCGAAACAAATCGAGTAGGGGAAGTCATGGCAATCCTTTCAATGAATCAGGAACGGTTCAGCTGCGCCCGCAACTGCTGGATGCTTTCGCGCACCTCTGCCAGCGCGCGGCTGGAGCGGGCGGTGCGGGCGGTCGCCTGGGCCAGGGCCGCATCGGCCGCGGCTTCATCGGCCAGATGGCGGGCCGCCACATAGTCCTTGCGGGCCATGGCGACGTTGGCACGGGCCAACTTGTCGCGGGCCGTGGACAGCTCCGCGGGTGCTTCGGCGGCATTGCCGCTGGCCTGGTCGACAGCGGAATTGGCCACCGCCATCTGCTCCTTCGGGGCGTCGCCCGTCGTGGCACATGCGGCCAGGGCAGCAGCGGCAAGCACCGCCAACGCGACCCCTCGGCCATTCATCGAATGGTGATTCATACGAACTCCTGTTGTTTGACATACCCGGCGTTCGAGCATCGCCACCCGCCGGTTCGGGTTCTCTCAGGATGCCTAACGAGTATTCGCGACGGAGGGCCCGGCCCCAGTCGGAGGGCCGGTGCGGCACCGGTCAGCGTGGGGCCTCAAGCGGTGTGGGATTTGCCCTACAGCGGCGTTAGGGCCGCACGCGCCTCAGCCAGTGGCTTGGCGGAAGGCCATCACGGCCTGGTTGCGCAGGGTGCGCAGCAAGGAGAGTTCCTTCTCGCCCAGTTGCACGGCGCCGGCCAGAGCGTGGTCGGCGTAGATCAGCCCCAGGGGCGAACCCTTCAGCATGAGCGGCAGCAGCAGGAAGCTCTGCGCCTGCAATTCGCCACGGAACCAGCTCGGCAGCCGCGGGGCGATGTTGGCGGCACGCGCATCCTGGATCAGCGTGTCGGCGCCCTTCAGGCAGACGGCGGCGAACAGGTCCAGCGGCTGGGCCGTCAGGTCGATGCGCAGCAGCGGCGCAAGGCGCTCCACATCGGCGCCCACGCCGAGCCGCCCGGTGAGGGCCTGGCCGCGCGCATCGCGCAGGCAGAACAGGACACGTCGAAAGCCCAGCGCGCGATAGATGGTCTCCAGGATCATGCGCAGCACGGCATTGAGCTGGAACTGCTCGACCATCGCGTCGGTGATGTCCTGCACGCCGGCGGCCAACAACTGCGTGGCCTGATCGGCGGGCGAAACCGCGCGCTGGTCCTGGGTGCGCTCCAGCACCTGGGTGGGCGCGAGTTCGTGCGCTGTCAGCGAGTCGTGCGCCGAGGGCGTCAACGGCGCGAGCAAGCGCTGCGCACGCGAGTCCTTGGGCAGGTGCAGCTCCAGCGCCTCGGTCATCTGCGCGAGGTGCTGGCGCGCCGTGTCCGCGGCCTTCTCGAAGGTTTCTGCGCTGAGCCCCAGGGCGCGCGAATGGCGCTGGGCCATGGCACGCAGCTTGGCGTGCGCCTGCTCGGGCGGCGTGTTCAGGATCAGGTCGGCCATGTCGTTGCTGGCGCGGGCCAGCCAGCGCTGGCGCTCGGTACCGTCTTCCAGCAGGCGCTGCGGCGCCTCGCCCACCGGGCGGCGCATAGCGCGCTGCAGGCTGTCGGGCAGGCCCCATTGCCGGGCCACACCCAGGCCCAGGGCCTCGTAGCTCATGCCCAGCACCTGAGCCGACGCGGCGGCCTCGCTGATGGCGGGCTGGCCGTCCTCAGTCGGGCTGACGAGGCGGCGCACGGCGTCGGCCTCTTCGGGAAAATAGAACTCGGTCAGCGAGCGGCCGAGGTGATGGAACATCGCGCCGAGAAAGGCCTCCTCGGCCTCACGCGGGTTGGGGCAGAGTTCGCGCGCCAGCGACGCCGCCATCAGCGAGCGCAGATAGTCCTCGCGCAGCCGCTTGGCGTGGCCCTTGTTCTCCATGCGCTCCAGCAGCACCAGGCTCAGCGCCAGGTTGCGGATGCCGGCAAAGCCGATCAGGGCCACCGCGCGCGACACCGTGCTGATGCCACCACCACCGGCGTGCCGGTATTGGGCCGTGTTGACCAGGCGCAGCAGCTTCTGCGTCAGCGCCACGTCCTTCAGGATCTCGTTGGACAGGCTGGCCAGGCTTTCGTTCTCGGACTGCGTCAGGCGCTGGATGCGTTGAATGGCGTCGGACAGCGCCGGGAAGTCGCTCTTGTGGCGCATGCGGCGTAGCAGAAAGTCCAGCACCGGCGCGTCCTGGGCCTCGGCGTCGGGCTCGGCGACAGGGCGCAGCCAGGCGGCCAGTGCGTCGCGCAGCAGGGCCGCACTCGGCCAACGCGCCGATGGCTCGCGCGCCAGGCCGCGCTGCACGATGGCGCGCAAGGCGTCATCCACGCTGCTGTCCAGGCCCGAGGGCAGCATGAGGTCGGTGGTCTGCACGCGCTGGATGGTGCGCCAGGGATCGGGATCGTGATTGAGACGCTGGCCGCTCAGCATCTCGGCCAGCATGATGGCCGCCGCGAACACGTCCATCTGCGGATGCGGTGGCGCACCGCGCGCGGCCTCGGGTGAGATATAGCCCGGCGTACCGACGATGCGTGACGGTGCGTTGGTGTCGGTCGAAACCCGCGCCGCGATGCCGAAGTCCATCACGCGCGGCCGCCCGCGAGCGTCGAGCAGGATGTTGCTGGGCTTGAGGTCGCGGTGCACGAGGCCGGCGGCGTGCGCTGCGGTGAGGCCGTCCAGGATGCCCAGCATGAGGGTGACGGCCTCGGCCGCCGTCGGGCGGGGGCCGGCGCGCAGGCGCTGGCTGAGCGTGCCGCCGGACACGTATTCGAAGACGAGGTAGGAGCGCCCACCCTGGGCGTCGGCCTCGAAGACCGGCACGATGTTCGGGTGGGTCAGCCGGCTGACGGCGCGGGCCTCGTGCAGCCACTCGTCGAGGGTGCCGGGCTCGCTGGAATCGGCAAATTGGGCCTTCAGCAGCTTGACGGCGACCTCGCGGTCCAGCAACGGGTCGTGGGCCAGCCAGACCGTGGCCTGCGCGCCCTCGCCCAGGCGCTGCAGCAGACGGAAGCGACCGAGTTGGGGGGGCAGGTCGTCGTCGGCCATGAATCCAGCTCAGGAGCCGCCGCGGGCGGACAGACGTTCGCGCAGCGAGGACGACGGCGCGCCATCGTCGGCCGGCGCGGTCGCAGGCGGCTTGTGCGCGCCCGGGTTCAAGGCTTCCATGACCTCGCGCAGGCCGACACCCAGCGCCTTGGCATAGCGCCGCGTCGCGGCTTCCAGCGCCGGGCGGCGGCGCGCCTCGGGCAGGCCGAGGGCGTCGATCAGTTCGTTGGCAAAGCTGCAGGTCAGGCGGATGGCATCGGCATCGCTGCGCGCCGGATGCACAGCGCCGTCCAGCGGCTGGCGGCGGATCATCTGCAGCAACTCGTCACCCAGGCCCCAGTGCCGCGCCACCGCGGCGCCCATGGCGTCCAGGTCGCAGCCCAGCACGGCGTAGGCCGCCGCCTGCTCGCTCATCGCGGGCGGGTTGGGCTGCTCTTCGGTGGGCTCGGGCGGCACCATCAGCTGGCGGATCTGCTGGGCGTCATCCGGGAAGTGGTATTGCAGCAGCAGGCGGCCCAGGTTCTGCATGACCGTGATCAGGTGCACGACCTCACCGTCATAGCCCGCCGGGCGCAGCGCCTGCGCGACCAGGGCAGCCTTGGTGACGCGAGCCATCAGCTGGCGCAGCATCTCGGCAGCCATCGGCGCCAGCGGCCCCGGCCAGGGCTTGAGCGCGTTGGCCGCGAGCTGCACGCCGTCCAGGCCCAGCATCTGGATGGCGCGCTGCATGTTCAGCACCGTTTCGCCGTGGTGGCCGCTCTGCCTGAGCGCGTTGTTCACGCGGCGCACCAGCTCCAGGCTCAGGGCCATGTCCTTCAGCACGAATTCGGACAGCGCACTGGCATGCTGAGACTCCAGGCCTGAACCGCCCGTGAAGCGGTGCAAGCCGGTCATCGTCGTCGGCAGGTGGCCGATGCGCTGCAGCTTGTCCATCAGCAATGCGACGGGGCCGCCGCTGTCGTGCGCGGCCGAGGTGCGCCAGCCGTCCAGTGCACGCCAGAAGCTGCGCGCCAGGTGGTAGCGCTGGCGCAACTGGCGCTCGGTCGCCCGGTTGCAGATGGCGCGCAGCGGGTCGGCGATGGGGTGAGGCGTCTCCCAGCCCAGGCGCACCATTTCACGCCCGAGGGGCTGCATCTGCTGCACGACGTGCTGCAGGTCGTTCTCCTCCAGCACGGGCTTGCCGCTGAGGATGCGGTTGAGCAGCAGACCGACACAGAGCACGTCCTCCTCGGCCGACTCGCGCACCGCACGGCGCGTCACGGCGTTGAAATCCACCGTGGCCGGGAAGACCTCCTGCGCGACTTCCAGGCCAATGAGGCGCACCTTGTCGCCGGCGTCGATGACGAGGCTGGCGGTCTGGATGTCGCGGTGGGCGTGGCCGGCCTCATGGGCGAAGGCCAGGCCTTCGAGCAACTGGGCAATCCAGCCGGCCGCGTCGATGGGCAGGGGCGCGTTCTGGCGCGCCAGGCGCTCGTCCAGCGTCTCGCCCAGGGCGCGGTCGTAGGCCACATAAGGCCAGTTCTCGATCTGGCCGATCTCGAACGGACGTGCCAGGTTGGGGTGCTGCACCCGCTCGGCACCTTGGGCCATGCGCAGCCAATGCTCCAGCGCGGCCGCGCTGTTGGGCTTGTCACGCGGCATGCAGAGCATCAGCTCCTGGCCATGGCGGGGGTCGAAGACGCCCCAGATCAGGCTGCGGGCGCTCTTGGACAGCAACGCGCGCAGCTCAAAGCGGCCAAAGCTCTTCGGCGGTGGGGCGGCGGGGCTGGAACTGGAATCAGGCACGGCAGACGTGGGTGGGCTGTAACAGATGGTTTCCCTGCATTGGACTCCAGGCCAGGAGGGTCCAGCTTGCAGGCAAGCGTCGAAATGCGACGGAATTCCCTGGCAGTCCAGGTCTTGCGTGTATCAGCTCACATCTTGGCCCGGATCGTGTCCGTTTTACACCGGCATTGCGCCTGATGCGTAGGCCGTCGCCGCAATCCGGCTTCAGGCTGTGAGCTGACTCCAGACTTTGTGGCTGCGACATAACTTGCCTGCGGCAAGTGAGTCTGCGCCGCAAGGTTCGATCTCAGTCTGTCAGCTGAGACCAAACCTTGTCCAGCCTCTTCACGCTGACGGGCTGCGGCGTGCGCAGTTCCTGCGCGAACAGGCTCACCCGCAGTTCCTCCAGTTGCCAGCGGAAGTCGTCGAGCCTCGCGTCGCGAACACCCTTCAGCTCTGCCATGCGGCGCGTGTAGCGCTGCTCCAGCGGCTTGACCTCGCTCATCAGTTTGGCGTCGCGGTCCGGGTCGGCGCGCAGCTTGTCCAAGCGCGCGGTGATGGCCTTCAGGTAGCGCGGCAGGTGCTGCAGCTGGGCCCAGGGCGTGTCCAGCGCAAAGCGCTTGGGCACCAGGCGCTGCAACTGCGCAGTGATGTCATCGCCGACATCCTTGGCTGGGCGCGAGTCCTTCAGCTTGCGCGACGCATTGGCGAGCTCCTGCAGCACGGCATGCGCAGCGCGGGCCACTTCCTGCGCAATGAGATTCAGGCGGCTGCGGCCTTCTTCAATGCGCTTCTTGAAGCTGATCGGATCGGTCGGCAGAGGGTCGGCCAGGAAGGCGCGGTCCAGGGCCACGCCGATGATCTGGTCACGCAGGTCCTCGGCCGTACCCAGGCCCATGTAGAGCACGGACATGCGTTGCAGGTCGGGAATGTTCTTTTCCAGGAACTTCAAAGGTTCCTTGAGCTGCAGTGCGATCAGCCGGCGCAGGCCGGCGCGGTGCTTCGCGGCAGCGACCTCGGGTTCGTCGAAGACCTCGATCTCGACGTGGGCGCCCTTGTCGATCAGCGCCGGGAAGCCGATCAGCGTCTGGCCACCCTTGCGGACTTCAAGCAGCTCGGGCAGCTCGCCGAAAGTCCAGTCCGTATAGGCCTGAGCGGCATCGCGCACGGGTGCCGCGGGCTTGACGATCTCGGCGCGGATGCCGCGTTCGGGTTGCGGCTTCGGAGCAGGTTCCGCGGCGGGTAGCTTCAATGCCGCCAGCGCCTGGAAGGCCGACCTCGCCTGCCCGCCCAGCTCCGCCTTTAGCGCCGCCAGTTGGCGGCCCTGACCGAGCTGCCGGCCATGCTCGTCGACGACGCGGAAGTTCATGAACAGGTGGGGTGCCAATTGCTCCAGCTTGAAGTCGTTGCGCTGCACGGCGATCTGGCTGCGGTCCTTCACGGCCCTGAGCAGCGTGTCCACCAGTCCACCCTGGCAGAACGGCTGCAGCTCGATGAACTCGGCGACGAAATCCGGCAGCGGCGTCAGCCGCGCGCGCGGTTTCTGGTGCAGGCTCTTCAGCAGCGCCGTCACCTTTTGCGCCAGCATGCCCGGCACCAGCCATTCGGCGCGTTCCTCGCTGACCTGGTTGAGCGCAAAGATGGGCACGGTCACCGTCAGGCCGTCGCGGGCGTCGCCGGGCTGGTGCAGATAGGTCGCCGCGCAGTCCACGCCGCCCAGGCGGATGACCTTGGGGAAGGCCTCGCTCGTGACGCCCGCCGCCTCGTGGCGCATCAGCTCGTCCTGGCTGAGCTGCAGCAGCTTGTCGTCGCTCTTGCTGGCCTCGCGCCACCACTTCAGCAGCGTCGCGCCGGAGAACACGTTCGCCGGCAGCTTGTCGTCGTAGAAGGCGTAGATCAGCTCGTCGTCCACCAGCACGTCCTGGCGGCGTGACTTGTGCTCCAGCGCTTCGACCTTGGCGATCTGGCGGCGGTTGTGGGCCAGGAAGGGCAGTTGCCGCACCAGCTCATCCGGCAGGTCGTCGTTGACAAGGCCCTCGCGGATGAAGATTTCCCGCGCGGCCTTGGGGTCCACGCGGCCGAAGTTCACGCGCTTGTTGCTGTACAGCACGATGCCGTAGAGCGTCGCGCGCTCGAGCGCCACGACCTCGGCAGCCTTCTTCTCCCAGTGCGGCTCCAGCAGCTGGGTCTTGATCAGATGGCCGGCGATGGGCGGCAGCCATTGCGGCTCGATGTTGGCGATGCCGCGGCCGTACAGCCGCGAGGTGTCGACCAGCTCGGCGGCCACGATCCAGCGGCCCGGCTTCTTGCTCAGGTGGGCGCCGGGGTGGCGGTAGAACTTGATGCCGCGCGCGCCGAGATACCAGTCCTCGTCGTCGCTTTTCTGGCCGATGTTGCCGAGCAGCCCGGCCAGCATGGACAGGTGCAGCTGCTCGTAGGTGGCGGGGCTCTGGTTCAGCCGCCAGCCGTGCTCGGCAATGACGGTGTGGAGCTGCGAGTAGACGTCGCGCCACTCGCGCACGCGGCGCGGCGAGATGAAGTTCTCGCGCAGCAGCTGCTCATGGCGGCGGTTGCTGAGCTTGTGCTCGGTGCCGCCACCCTTCGATTCCTCCAGCCACTTCCACAACTTCAGATAGCCACTGAACTCGCTCTTTTCGTCGTCGAACTTCTTGTGCTTTTCGTCCGCGGCCTGGGCGGCTTCCATCGGCCGGTCGCGCACGTCCTGGCCGCTGAGCGCCGACGCGATGACCAGCACCTCGGACAGCGCCTCGCGGTTCTTGGCCTCCAGGATCATGCGGCCCACGCGCGGGTCCAGCGGCAGGCGCGACAGTTCCTTGCCCAGCGGTGTCAGCTCGTTGTTGTCGTCGGTGGCGCCCAGCTCCGCCAGCAGCTGATAGCCGTCGGCAATCGCCTTAGGGCGCGGCGGCTCCAGGAAGGGGAAGCGCTCGACCTCGCCCAGGTGCAGCGCCTTCATGCGCAGAATGACGCCGGCCAGGCTGCTGCGCAGGATCTCGGGGTCGGTGAACTTGGGCCGCTCGTTGAATTCCTTCTCGCTGTACAGGCGAATGCAGATGCCGTTGGACACGCGGCCGCAGCGGCCCGCGCGCTGATTCGAAGCCGCCTGACTGACCGGCTCGATCAGCAACTGCTCGACCTTGTTGCGGTAGCTGTAGCGCTTCACCCGCGCCAGGCCAGGGTCGATGACATAGCGGATGCCAGGCACCGTCAGCGAGGTTTCGGCCACATTGGTGGCCAGCACGATGCGGCGCTGGCCATGCGGCTCGAAGACCTTGTCCTGCTCGGCCTGCGACAGCCGCGCGAACAGCGGCAGCACCTCCACCCCCGGCGGGTGGTGCTTGCGCAGCGCCTCGGCCGCCTCGCGGATCTCGCGCTCGCCGGGCAGGAAGACCAGCACGTCGCCGCCGCCCTCGCGCCACAGTTCGTCCACCGCGTCGGTGATCGCGTTGTTCAGGTCGTACTCGCGGCTTTCCTCGAAGGGCCGGTAGCGCTGCTCGACCGGGAATAGTCGCCCCGACACCGTCAGCACCGGCGCGGGACCTTTGCTCGACTCGAAATGCCGCGCAAACCGGTCCGCGTCAATGGTGGCCGACGTGACGACGATCTTCAGGTCGGGCCGGCGCGGCAATAGCTCACGCAGATAGCCGAGCAGGAAGTCGATGTTGAGGCTGCGCTCGTGGGCCTCGTCGATGATGAGGGTGTCGTAGGCGCGCAGCAGCGGGTCGCTCTGCGTCTCGGCCAGCAGGATGCCGTCCGTCATCAGCTTGACCGATGCGGTCTTGGTGAGGCGATCCTGGAAGCGGACCTTGTAGCCCACCACGTCGCCCAGCGGCGTCTTCAGCTCCTCGGCGATGCGCTTGGCCACGCTGCTGGCGGCGATGCGCCGCGGCTGGGTGTGGCCGATCAGGCCGCCGCCGTTGATGCGCCCACGGCCCATCGCCAGCGCGATCTTGGGCAGCTGGGTGGTCTTGCCGGAGCCGGTCTCGCCGCAGACGATGACGACCTGGTGCTCGGCCATCGCAGCCGCGATTTCATCGCGCCGCGCAGAGACCGGCAGGGATTCAGGGAATGAAATGGAGAGAGCCGGCTTCACGGGCCGGCTCTCGGGATTCGGAGCTGTCATTGCGGCGGGATTGTCCCGCAAGCGCTTTATTCGCTGCGCGGGAAGTAGCTGATGACCTGGATCACGGCGCCCTGCGGGTCTTGCAACACGGCCATGCGGCCGATCGTCGGAATGTCGAAGGGGCCGGCGCAGACGGTACCGCCGAGGCTTTTGGCCTTCTCGACCGTCGCATCACAGTTCTCGACGGTCACATAGGCGCCCCACATCGCCGGGCCGGGCTGCTGCTGGGTCATGACGCCGCCGACAGCCACCTCGCCCACCTTGACGACGTGATAGTCGCCTTGACCCATGTTCATGGTGTCGAAGCTCCAGCCGAACAGGGTGCCGTAGAACTCGCAGGCCTTCTTGGGGTCGGGGCTGGACAACTCGTTCCAGCTGAAGGCGCCGGGGGTCATGTAGACGTCTTGATAGTCCTTCATCGCGGTCTCCGGGTGGTGGGGCGGCCATCGTCGGAGCCGAACATGACAGCGTCAAGTGACCCGCGTCACGGGCGACAATTCGGCCCATGACCGGTCTTGTCTTTCCCCACACCTTCGTGCCCTGGTTCCGCGCCGTGGCGCCGTATATCCATGCCTACCGCGGCGAGACCTTCGTCGTCGGCATGCCGGGCGAGCTGATCGCGGCAGGCAAGCTCAATGCCTTCGTGCAGGACCTGGCCATCCTGCATGCCATGGGCATCAAGATCGTCCTGGTGCACGGCTTTCGGCCCCAGGTCAACGAGCAACTCGCTGCCAAGGGCCAGACGCCCCGCTTCAGCCATGGCCGCCGCATCACCGACGCCGTAGCCCTGGATTGCGCCCAGGAGGCCGCCGGCCAGTTGCGTTTCGAGATCGAGGCGGCCTTCAGCCAGGGCTTGCCCAACACGCCGATGGCCAATGCGACGGTGCGCGTCGTCTCCGGCAATTTCCTGACCGCCCGGCCGGTCGGCATCGTCGACGGCGTGGACTTCCAGCATTCAGGCCTGGTGCGCAAGGTCGACGCCGCAGCCATCCAGCGCGCCATGGACATTGGCGCCATCGTGCTGCTGTCCCCCTTCGGCTTCTCACCCACGGGTGAGGCTTTCAATCTGTCGATGGAGGACGTGGCCACGTCCACAGCCATCGCGCTGCAGGCCGACAAGCTGCTGTTCGTCTGCGAGGTCGACGGCGTGCCCGAGAACCCGGGCGACCCGGACAGCCCCATCGATACCGAGCTGGCCGTGGCCGATGCGGACCGCATGCTGGCCAAGGCCGGCCCGGCGCCCCAGCCGACCGACGTCGCGTTCTACCTGCGCCATTGCGCCGAGGCCTGCCGTGCCGGCGTCGAGCGCTCACACATCATCCCGTTCGCGGTGGACGGCGCGCTGCTGCAGGAGGTCTACACCCACGACGGCATCGGCACCATGGTCGTCGATGAGAAGCTGGAGAGCTTGCGCGAGGCCAGCGCCGACGACGTGGCCGGCATCATCCAGCTCATCGAACCCTTCGAGCGCGACGGCACCCTCGTCAAGCGCAGCCGGACCGAGATCGAGCGCGACGCCGAGCTCTACACCGTCATCGAGCACGACGGCGTCATCTTCGGTTGTGCCGCCCTTTACCCCTATGTCGAGGCGCGCACCGCCGAGATGGCCGCACTGACCGTCTCCGCCGAAGTACAAGGTCAGGGCGACGGCGACCGCCTGTTGAAAAGAATCGAGCAGCGCGCCAAGGCCCAGGGCCTGGACAGCATCTTCGTGCTGACCACACGCACCATGCATTGGTTCATCAAGCGCGGTTTCCAGCAGGTGGACCCGGAATGGCTGCCCGAAGAGCGCAAGCGCAAATACAACTGGGACCGGCGCTCGCTGGTGCTGGTCAAACGATTCAACTAAGCCCCGCCGGGTTCGCCCAAACGGCCGCCGCGCTAAAGTGCCGGCCGTTTCTCATTTCTCGTGTTTGTAGGAGTCCGCCATGCCCCGCACCGTTCAATGTGCCTATCTGAAGAAGGAAGCCGAAGGGCTGGACTTCCCGCCCTACCCGGCTCATACCGAACTCGGCAAGAAGGTGTGGGAAAGCGTCAGCAAGGAAGCTTGGGCGGCCTGGATGAAGCATCAGACCATGCTGGTCAATGAAAACCGCCTCAACCTCGCCGACCAGCGTGCCCGCCAATACCTGATGCGCCAAGCTGAACAGTTTTTCTTCGGCACAGGTGCCGAAGCGGTGGCGGGCTATGTACCGCCATCGGCCTGAGCGCAGCTCAGGTGAAAAACTGTGGGGGATGCTCATCTGCGCGCAGCGCAGGTGATGCAGCCACCAACAATTTCTTTGGTACCGGTGCGGAACAAGTGGCCGGCTACGTGCCGCCGGCCAACGAATAAGCGCAAATCACCGCATATGTGCAGGGCCGGGACGCAAGTCGCCGGCCTTTTCTCTTTCAGTTTTGCAAGGCTGCCGTCGCTGCAGAACGCCGGCCGGCCCCGCCAAATCGGCAAATAGCCCGAACCGGCAAGAAACTCGTCGCAACCGACCAACGAAAACTCTTGCATTTATGCTGCCCGTCGGGATTTAATTCGCCTACGGAGATACTCGCGGTCAATCGGCCCCAAGGCTCCGGGGCCGCGGCGGTCAATGTCGCGAGTCTCCCCGCTCAAATCGCAAGAGGAATAGCAGCATGTCCACTCTGAAAGAACTCCTGGCCCAGCGCGAGGCACTTGATCAACAGATCAGCCAAACCAAGGACCGCGAACGCAGCGAAGCGGTGGCCAAGGTGAAATCCCTGATGAGCGAATATGGCCTGACGGTGGCCGACCTCAGCACGCGCACGCCCAAGCCGGCCAAGGTGTCCAAGGTGGCCGCCAAGTATCGCAACCAGGCCACCGGTGAAACCTGGAGTGGCCGGGGCCTGCAGCCCAAATGGCTCAAGGCTGCCGTTGCAGGCGGTGCCAAGCTGACCGATTTCTCCGTCTGACCGGCAATTCCTGCAGGCCAATTGCCCGGCATACGCCGGCGATTTGACTGCGGGGTTTGAACAGATTCCCGCTGCCGGCGCCCGCTGGCGCGGCCGACCAGGGCCATCCATCTACGGGATGGCCCTTTTCCTTTTTGGTGCAGGTCCCGCCTAAACTGCGCCATGCCTTTCGTCACGCTGCCAGCGACCCTGTGCCTGGGGTTTTCCCAGGGATCGTCGCGCTATGGCGGCGACGAGATTGCGGCGATGCCGGATTTTTGCCACCCATTCACCTGGCCAGCGCCCTGCGTGCGCGCGCTGACCCAGGTATCGGCCTGAGGCCCCGGCCATGGATCTGCATTCCGGCCACCCGGAATCCGACGAACACGCCCCGGACCTGAGCGTCCAGGCGCCGCCCTCCACGACCCTGCCACCTGGCCCGCGCCGCATCCATGACCGCCGCCGCGGCTGGCGCCGTCTGCGCCGCGTCGGCCTGGCCGCGCTGGCCGGCCTGGGGGGCGGCCTGGTTACCGCCTGGGGGCTCGCCGCCGATGCGCTGCCGCCTCTGCTGCGCATTCCCCAACCCGCTGCGGCCATGCCAGCGCAGGACCTGCTGGTGCCCATGCTGCTGGCGGCTCTGGGCCTGCTGACGCTATGGCGGCTGAGCGCCTGGGTGCTGCCGCTGGTCATGGCGGGCTTGCTGCTGGGCGCCGGGCTGCCCTTGCTGGCGCGCTCGCCCGCGGATCCGGCAGCAGCACTGGACCTGCTGATCTCGGCACCCGTGCTCACGGCGCTGGCCCTGCCCCTGCTCGCGATCGCTTTGAATCGCACGCTGATGCGCCGGCTGCGCCTGACGGGCCGGCTCACTGGTCGCCGCGAAGTCCTTCTTTTCGGCCTGCTGGGTGGACTGGCCGCACCGGTACTGGCTGGCCTGTTCGCACTGGCAGCCTCGATGGCCGCGGGACTGACCCGAAGCGGCGCGCTTGGTGGCGCGCTGGAACTCGCGGCCGCCTGGGGCTTTGGGCTGCTCTGCGCCGGTACCTGCCTGCAGGCCAGCACCCAACGCCCGCGCCGCGGCGGCCGCTGGGCCGCCCGCATGCTGGCCACAGCGGCCGTTCTTGCCCAGGCGGCCCTGATCTGGCTGCCGGAGGCCGGCGCCGCGCTGCTGTTGCCACATCTGCTCCTCTGTCTGCATGCCCTGCAAGCCTCGCCTCGCGCCAATGCCATGCTGGGTGCCGGCCTGCTGGGTCTGTGGGCACTCAGCGCGCCGCCGGCCCTGCTCTCCTATGCCTTGGGCGCTGGCTTCGCCTTGCTGCCACTGGTCCTTATCGCGCTGAGCCACCACCAGTTGCGCGACCGGGACGGCTGGCGCAGCGCCCTGGATGCCCAGGGCCTGGCCCTGGCCGAGTGGCGCCTGCCCGAGGGCCGCCGCCACGCGTCGGCGCGCTGGCAGGCCCTGACGACGCCCGTCGACGGCACCGCAGCCGGCAGTGCGCCGCTGGACTGGGTACGCCTGGCTCACCCGCGCGACCGCGAACCGGTGCGCCGTGCGCTGCGCGAGCTGCTGGCCGACCCGCAGCTCAACCAACTGGGTGTGTCGCTGCGGCTGGCGGCCGACGGCGGCGACTGGCGCTGGCATGAGCTGCAGGCCCATGTCCCGCTGCGCGACCGCCAGGGCCGCGCGCGTGGCCTCATCGCAACGCTGGCGGATGTCAGCTGGCGCCACACGGCCGAGGAACGCGAGCGCATGTCGGCCACCCTCTTCCAGCAGGCCAGCGAGGGTCTGGCTGTCATCGACACGCAGTGGCGCGTCGTCGAGGTCAACTCAGCCTATTGCGACATCCTGCATGCACCGCGCGAGGCTCTCGTCGGCCGGCCGGCCACACCGCTGAGCATCCCCAATCTGCAGCGCAGTGGCCACGAGACCGTCGAGCTGCAGACAGCGCTGAATGATGGCCTGTCATGGAGCGGCCAGTTGCAGGCCGAGCTTGAGGACGGCGGCCGACACGTCTTCTCGGCCAAACTCAGCCCCGTGCCGGAGCCCGACGGCGTCAGCCCGAGGTGGCGGCTGCTCAGCCTGACCGACCTCGGCGAGAGCCTGCGCCAGCAGGACCTGCTGCGCCGCAGCCTGCGCTTTGACGTCGCCACCGGCCTGCCCAACCGCGACGAGTTCATGCGGCGGCTGCAGCTGGCCCTGGTCGCGGCCAACCGCGACGGCTTCAGGCTCGTTGTCGGCCTCATCGACCTCGACGACTTCGCCCGCGTCAACGCGGAGCACGGCCAGCTTGTCGCGGATTCCGTGCTGCTTCAACTCAGTGGCCGATTGCAAGCCACATTGCGCGGCTCGCGTGGCGCCGCGCCAGATACCGCCGACCAGCTGGCCCGGCTGCATGGCGACGAGTTCGCCGTGCTGATGCGCGTGCAGACGCCCGAAGAGGCCCAGCGCGCCGCCGACCGCCTGCTGGCGGTGCTGTCCACGCCGGTCGCCATCCGCGAGAACCGTGTCGGCAACGGCCTGGCCATTGAAATCGGCGCCAGCATGGGCGCCACCCTCTATCCCCAGGACGACGCCGACCCGGAAACGCTGCTGCGCCACGCCGGCCACGCCCTCTACCGCGCCAAACATGCAGGCCGCGGCGGCATCCAGTTCCATGACCCGACGCTGGACCAGCGCGATGAGGCCGGCATGATTGCCGTCGCGCGACTCCAACGCGCCCTGGACAGCAATGAACTGCTGCTGCACTACCAGCCGCAGATCGACCTGCGCAGCGGCCAGGTCATGGGTGTGGAAGCCCTGCTGCGCTGGCAGCACCCCGAGCGCGGCCTGCTCGCACCGGCGCATTTCCTGCCGCTGGTCGAGGCGACCGGCCTGGCCGTGCAGATCGGCGACTGGGTCATCGAGCAGGCCCTGGCGCAGGCGATGGCCTGGCTGCGCGCCGGTGTCAACGATGGCAAGGGTCTGCCGGTCAGCGTCAACGTCGGCGCCCGCCAGCTGCGCCGCCACGACTTCCCGCAGCGCCTGCAGGAACTCATCCAGCGCCAGTCGCCTGAGGTCGCCCATCTGCTGCACCTGGACGTGCTGGAGTCCGACGCACTGGTCGAGACGGTCGCCACCCAAGCCCTCATCCAGCGCTGCCTGGGTCTGGGCATTGGCATTGCGCTGGACGACTTCGGCGCCGGCTACTCGCGGCTCAGTTCACTCAAGCGCCTGCCTGTGGACACCCTCAAGCTCGACCGCAGCTATGTGCAGGGCATGCTGGGCGATGCCCAGGACCTGTCGCTCGTCGAGAGCGTCATCGGCCTGGCGCGCAATATCGGTTGTGCCGTGCTGGCCAAGGGTGTCGAGAGCCGCGCCCATGCGCGCGAGCTGTTGCGCCTGGGCTGCCGCCTCGGCCAGGGCAACGGCATCGCGGCGGCCATGCCCGGGCCGGCCCTGCCGGGCTGGATGCAAGCCTTTGCCAACAGCGACTGGATTGCGCAGTTGCGCAGCCCGTCCCAGGCCAATCTCTAAAATCCACGGGTGATCCCGCCCGGCTTTATTCAGGACCTGCTCTCCCGCGTCGACATCGTCGACGTGGTGGGTCGCCATGTCGAGCTCAAAAAGGCGGGCATCAACCACAAGGGTCTGTGCCCCTTCCATGGGGAAAAGTCGCCGAGCTTCATCGTCAGCCCGAGCCGCCAGACCTACCACTGCTTCGGCTGCGGCGTGCACGGCAATGCCATCGGCTTCCTGATGGAACACACCGCTGCGACCTTTGTCGAAGCGGTGGAGGACCTGGCCCAGCAGGTCGGCATGCAGGTGCCGCAGGACGAACGCAGCCCCGAACAGCGCGAGCGCGCCAAAGCCGACAAAGCCAGGCAGCAGAGCCTGACCGATGTGCTGGCCCGCGCGGCGGAGTTCTACAAGGCCCAGCTGCGCCAGGCGCCCCGGGCCGTCCAGTACCTGAAGGGCCGCGGCCTGACCGGCCAGATCGCAGCCCGCTTCGGCCTTGGCTATGCGCCCGAAGGCTGGCGTTCGCTGGCCAGCGGCTTCCCCTCGTACGACGATCCGCAACTCGTCGAATCCGGCCTGGTGATTTCGCCCGACGTCGAGCCCGGCGAGGATGCCAAGCGCTACGACCGCTTCCGCGACCGCATCATGTTTCCCATCCGCAACGTGCAAGGCGAGGTCATCGGCTTCGGCGGCCGCGTGCTGGACAAGGGCGAGCCCAAATACCTGAACTCGCCCGAGACGCCCGTCTTCATCAAAGGCCGCGAACTCTACGGCCTCTACGAAGGCCGCCAGGCCATGCGCCAGCGTGGCCACGCCCTGGTCGTGGAGGGCTATATGGATGTCGTCGCCCTCGCTCAATACGGCATCGGCAATGCCGTTGCAACGCTGGGCACGGCTTGCACGGCCGAGCATGTGCACAAGCTCTTCCGGCATACGGACATGGTCGTTTTCAGCTTTGACGGCGACGCCGCTGGCCGCCGCGCTGCCGGCCGGGCGCTTGAAGCCGCTCTGCCCCACGCGACCGAAACCCACGCCGTCAAATTCCTGTTCCTGCCCACCGAGCACGACCCGGACTCCTATGTCCGCGAGCTGGGCGCGGAGGCTTTCGAACGCTGCATCGAGAGTGCCGTGCCGCTGTCGCGCCAGCTCATCACGGTCGCCGCCGAGGGCTGCGACCTCGGCACACCCGAAGGCCGCGCCCGCATGTTGAACCAGGCCAAGCCCCTCTGGGCCCTGCTGCCGGAAGGTCTGTTGCGCCGCCAGCTGCTCGGCGAACTCGCCCGCCAGGGGCAGCTGCCCGAGGCCGAGCTGCAAGCGCTGTGGCTGGGCGCACCCGCACCTGCCGCGGGTGCCACCAAGGAGACGGCGGCACCCGCCGAAAAGCCGCGTTGGCAGCCCAAAGGTGAATGGAAGCCGAAGGGGGAATGGAAAGGCAAAGGCGACTGGAAGTCGCGCCGCGATGCCGAGCCTCGCCCCGCCGGTCCGCGGGTTACGCCGGCGACCGCCGCCGACCACGCCACCCGACTCTTGCTGCAGCACAGCGAGCTCTGGGACAGCCTGCCCGACGAGGACCGCGTCCTGCTGCACGACCTGCCCGGCGGCCATGGCGAGCTCGTCCATTGGCTGGAGCGCCACCTGACCCACCACGGCGCCAGCCCCTGGGCCGTCGTCCAGGCTGGCCTGGCGGCGGAGGGCCATGCGGAGGCCGTGCATCGGCTGGTGCGCAGCGTGCAGGAACTGGGCATCGAGGAGTCCGACCCGGCTGGCGACCTCGCCAGCGCGATCACCGCGCTGCGGTCCCGAGCCCCTGCCGCGTTGCCCGGCGGCAGCGGCGCCACCGACGAGGAACGGCGCCTGGCGCTGGAGGCGTTGGCCCGGTTGCGCGAGCGCCATGGCGTGCAAAGCTAGGGTTTACCTGTCACAGTTTTGCAATTCGGCCGCAAATGGCTGATAATCTTGTGTTTTCCGCGCGCGTCAACAAGAGTGACGGCAGAGAGATGCCGGCCCCGGCCACCCAGCGACACTGGGTAACCCATCAGGGTTTTAATGGCCAAAACATCCGCCAGCTCTGCATACCAAACGATCACGCCAGCTTGTTCGCGCCACGCCAGGGTCCCTCGATCACTCGCTGATTGATACCTTGACGATGAAAGCCACCGCCCCCTGCCCCGCCGGCTTGACGCCGAGCCCGGGTTGGCCGCGGTGGCTGCCGCATTTCTGAATTGACCGCGCAAATACGAAGGACCTGCATGACCGCCAAGAAGACCGCGCCCAAGGCCAGCCCCGCTCCTGCCGAAGAACTCAAGAAGAAGACGGCCGTGAAGGCCGCAGCCGAGGCGCCCGCCAAGACCGCAAAGGCGGCGGCCAAGCCTGCCACGAAGACGGCCAAGGCCGTCGTGGCCGAAGAGGACAAGCCCAAGCGCGGCCGCAAGCCCAAGGCGGCCACCGAGACCAAGAAGGCCGGCGGCAAGAAGGAAGCCGAGGAAGAAGAGGACTTCTCCGACATCGATGCCGAGATCGAGGGCGAAGAGCCGGAAGCCGAAGAGACGGTCGCGGTCGAAGAGGAAACGGTCAAGGCCAAGCCCCTGCGCATGAAGGTCAGCCGCGCCAAGGAGCGCGCGCTGATGCGTGAATTCGGCCTGGAAGAGACCGCACTGACGGAAGAAGAAGCCGTCAAGCGCCGCTCCGAGCTGAAGACCCTCATCAAGATGGGCAAGACGCGGGGTTTCCTGACGCACCAGGAAATCAACGATCACTTGCCCGAGAAGCTGGTCAGCGAGGAAATCCTCGAGGCCATCATCTCGATGCTCAACGACATGGGCATCGCGGTCTACGAGCAGGCGCCCGACGCCGCCACGCTGCTGATCCAGGGCAACACCACTGCCACGTCGACCGAAGAGGAAGCCGAAGAAGCCGCCGAAGCCGCGCTGTCGACGGTGGACTCCGAGTTCGGCCGCACGACCGACCCGGTGCGCATGTACATGCGCGAGATGGGTACGGTCGAGCTGCTGACCCGTGAAGGCGAAATCGAGATCGCCAAGCGCATCGAAGGCGGCCTGCAGGCCATGATGCTGGCGATCTCGGCCTCGCCGACCACCATCGCCCACATCCTCGAGTTCGCCACCAAGATCCGCGCTGGCGAGATGCAGATCTCCGACGTCGTCGACGGCTTCGTGGCCGAAGACGAGGCCGACGACTACGTGGCCGAGGAAGACTTCGACGAGTTCGACGAAGAAGACGACGATGACGGCAACGGCGGCTCCAAGGCCCTGACCAAGAAGCTCGAAGAGCTGAAGAACGCCGCCCTGGTCAAGTTGGACTCGATGTCCGCTGCCTTCGACAAGATGCGCAAGGCGTTCGAGAAAGACGGCTACAAGTCGATCCCGTACAACAAGGCCCAGCAAGCCATCAGCCAGGAGCTGATGACCATCCGCTTCACGGTCAAGACGATCGAGAAGCTGTGCGACATCCTGCGCAGCCAGGTCGACGACGTGCGCCGCTATGAACGCGAGCTGCGCAAGATCGTGGTGGACAAGTGCGGCATGCCGCAAGAGCACTTCATCAAGACCTTCCCGCCCAACGCACTGAACCTGAAGTGGGCCGAGAAGGAAGTCGCCGCCGGCAAGCCGTACAGCATCATCCTGAGCCGCAACCTGCCGCCGGTGCAGGAGCTGCAGCAGAAGTTGACGGACATCCAGGCCAAGGCCGTGGTGCCGCTGGACGACCTCAAGGACATCAACAAGAAGATGAACGAGGGCGAGAAGGCCTCTCGTGACGCGAAGAAGGAAATGATCGAGGCCAATCTGCGCCTCGTGATCTCCATCGCCAAGAAGTACACCAACCGCGGCCTGCAGTTCCTGGACCTGATCCAGGAAGGCAATATCGGCCTGATGAAGGCGGTGGACAAGTTCGAATACCGCCGCGGCTACAAGTTCTCGACGTACGCGACGTGGTGGATCCGCCAGGCCATCACGAGGAGCATTGCCGACCAGGCCCGCACCATCCGCATCCCGGTTCACATGATCGAGACGATCAACAAGATGAACCGCATCTCGCGCCAGCACTTGCAGGAGTTCGGCTACGAGCCGGACGCCCCGACGCTGGCCGAGAAGATGGAGATCCCGGAAGACAAGATCCGCAAGATCATGAAGATCGCCAAGGAGCCGATCTCCATGGAAACGCCGATCGGCGACGACGACGACAGCCACCTGGGCGATTTCATCGAGGACACCAACAACACGGCGCCCATCGAAGCGGCCATGCAGGCCGGCCTGCGCGACGTGGTGAAGGACATCCTCGACTCGCTGACCCCGCGCGAAGCCAAGGTGCTGCGCATGCGCTTCGGCATCGAGATGCAGAGCGACCACACGCTGGAAGAAGTCGGCAAGCAGTTCGACGTGACGCGTGAGCGCATCCGCCAGATCGAGGCCAAGGCGATCCGCAAGCTGAAGCACCCGAGCCGCAGCGACAAGTTGCGTACCTACCTCGACAACCTCTAATCGCTGTATTCGCAACAAAGGCCGGCCTGTCCGGCCTTTCTTACGTCGATAAACTGCCCCCATGACCGCGATCCGCGAGCGCACCGTCCTTTTTGCCGACCTGCGCGGCAGCACCGGGCTGTACGAGGCCCTCGGGAATGCCGAAGCCAGTGGCATGGTCACCCAGACCGTCGGCCAGATCAGCGAAGCCGTGCTGGAAAGCGGCGGCCAGCTGATCAAGACCCTGGGCGACGGCCTGATGGCCGCCTTCGATACGCCGCGCGATGGCGTGCGTGCCGCCCAGCGCATGCAGGAAATGCTCGAACGCACCGTGCAACGCGCGCGCCGCCAGAGCAACCCGCCCATGCTGGCCATGCGGCTGCAAGTGGCGCTGGCGCGTGGCGAGGTCGTCGAGCTCAACGGCGACTGCTTCGGTGACGCCGTCAACGTCGCCGCCCGCCTCATCGACCATGCCGGCGACGGCGAGATCCTCATCACCGCCGAAGTGCTGACGGGCCTGCACCATGCGTCCAAGGGGCGCTTTCGCAGCCTGGACCGCATCTCGGTGCGCGGCCGCGTCGAGCCTGTACACGTCTACCGCATGGACGCGGCGCCCTTGGTCAGCGCCGACGACACCGCGACCCAGTTCGGCGAGCCGATGCGCTCGACGGAGCCGGACGGCATGCGCCTGATCTGGCAGGACCTGGACCGCGTCTTCGACATCGGCGCCATGCCCATCGTGCTAGGCCGCAGCGTGCAGGCCACCTATTGCATCACCGACGCCCGCGTGTCGCGCTCACATGCCCGTATCGACTGGCAAGGCAGCAGCTTTGAGCTGACCGACCTGTCCTATAACGGCACCTACGTGCGCTTCGGTGATTCGGGCGAGCTGCTGAGCCTCAAGCGCGGCAGCTGCACCCTGCACGGCAGCGGCGTCATCGGCCTGGGCGGCATGCCCACGGACGAGCAGTCGCCCATCGTGCGCTTCGAGGTGCTGCACTTCTACGACACCGAGCCCCAGCCCTTCGGCGGCCCGCGTTCTCGCCGCTGACCGATGCCTTTCCTACCTGAACCGCCGCAGCGCCACGGCGCCGCGCCTGCTGGTCCCGACGTCGCCGTGCTGCTCTGCAACCTCGGTACCCCAGACGCACCCGATGCCCCCGCTTTGCGCCGCTACCTGGCCCAGTTCCTGGCCGACCCGCGCGTTGTCGAGATCCCCAGGCTGATCTGGCTGGCCATCCTGCACGGCATCATCCTGCGCGTGCGGCCGGCCAAGTCAGCCGCCAAGTACGCAACGGTATGGACGCCCGAGGGCTCGCCGCTCAAGGTCTGGACAACAAAGCAGGCCAAGCTGCTGCAAGGCGCATTGGGCGGCCGCGCGCGCGTCGCTTTCGCGATGCGTTATGGCCAGCCTGCCATTGCCGCCACGCTCGACGCCCTCAAGCGCGAAGGCGTGCGCCGCGTGTTGGTGCTGCCCGCCTACCCGCAGTACTCGGGCGCGACCACCGCCAGCGTCATCGACGACGTCGCCCGTTGGGCGCTGCGGACCCGTCACCTGCCCGAGCTGCGCTTCATCAACCGCTATCACGATGAGCTGGGCTACATCGCCGCCCTGGCCCAGACCGTGCGCGAGCACTGGCAGCGCGAGGGCCGTGGCGACAAGCTGGTCATGAGCTTTCACGGCATGCCCGAGCGCACCCTGCACCTCGGCGATCCTTACCACTGCGAATGCCTGAAGACCGGCCGCCTGCTGGCCGAGGCGCTGGGGCTGCGAGACGGTGAATGGCTGGTCACCTTCCAGAGCCGCTTCGGCAAGGCCAAGTGGCTGGAGCCCTACACCGAGCCCACGCTGGTCAAGCTGGCCAAGGGCGGCCTCAAGTCCGCCGACGTCATCTGCCCCGGCTTCGCGGTCGACTGCCTGGAGACGCTGGAAGAGATTGCCCAGGAAGCCCGCGCCGCCTTCCTGGCCGCCGGTGGCCAACGCTTTGCCTACATCCCCTGCCTGAACGACCATCCGGCCGGCATCAAGGCACTTGCCAAGGTGACCGAGCGTCATCTGCAGGGCTGGTTCACCGAAGCGCCGCATCCCGACACGCTCGCCCTGCAACGCCAACGAGCCCTGGCTGCCGGAGCCAAGCAGTGAGCGAGGCGCCCAGCTCGATGCGCCTGGACAAATGGCTCTGGGCCGCGCGCTTCTACAAGACCCGCGCCCTTGCCGTCGACGAGATCAATCTCGGCCGCGTGCGCGTGGGCGGCCAGCCGGTCAAGCCGGCGCGCGACGTGAAGGTCGGCGACCTGCTCAGCATCCGCATCGGCACGCTGAGCCGCGAGGTCGAAGTCCTCGGCCTGTCCAACCTGCGTGGCCCGGCGCCGCAAGCCCAGGCCCTGTACGCCGAAACCCAGGCCAGCATCACCGCCCGGGAGGCGGCCGCCGAGGCGCGCCGCCTGGCGCCGGAACCGGCCGACACGATCATGCAAGGTCGTCCGACAAAGCAGGACCGGCGCCGCTTGGCAGACTGGGACCGATGGTCCGTCTCGCTGGATGATGAAGATCCGGGTTGACCCGGATAATCCGTTTTGAATCTCCCCTCTTGAAACCAGGGCATCGCGCCCCATGTCGACGCGATCCCCTCCTTTTCTGCCATGACGACCGAAAACCCCCTGCCCGAAGACGCAGCCGGCGCCGCCGAGCCCACGGCCGCCGAGCTGAACCCCGAAATCAAGATTGCCGAGCTGGAAGGGCGCCTCGCCGAAATGAGCGACGCTTATCTGCGTGCCAAGGCCGAGACCGAGAACGCCCGCCGCCGCGCGGATGAGGATGTGGCCAAGGCCCGCAAGTTCGCCGTCGAAGCCTTCGCCGAGGCCATGCTGCCGGTGATGGACAGCCTGGAGGCGGCCATCGCCACGCCCAGCGCCAGCGTCGACACGGTGCTGGAAGGCGTGCACGCCACGCGACGCCAGCTGTCCAGCGCGCTGGAGCGCAACAAGGTCGTGGAGATCAACCCCGGCCAGGGCGCCAAGTTCGACCCCCACCAGCACCAGGCTATCTCCGTAGTGCCGGCACCGACCCAGGACGCCAACACGGTCGTCGCGGTGCTGCAGAAGGGCTTCCTGATCGCCGACCGCGTGCTGCGGCCGGCCTTGGTGACCGTGTCGGCGCCTCGCTAAGGACCTGGGGACAGACCTTGGCGCGAAGCGACATGCTCTGTCCCCACTAATTCACAGCCTGCCGCCCTTGAAGGACGGCGAGTTATCCACAAATCGAATACATCCAACAAATCTTCAGGAGTTCCAAATGGGAAAGATCATCGGCATTGACCTGGGCACCACGAATTCGTGCGTGGCCGTCATGGAAGGCAACACCACGCGCGTCATCGAGAACGCCGAAGGCGCCCGCACCACGCCGTCCATCATTGCCTACCAGGAAGACGGCGAGATCCTCGTCGGCGCCTCCGCCAAGCGTCAGTCGGTCACCAACCCGAAGAACACGCTGTATGCCGTCAAGCGCCTGATCGGCCGCAAGTTCGCCGAGAAGGAAGTGCAGAAGGACATCGACCTGATGCCCTACACCATCGCCGCCGCCGACAACGGCGACGCCTGGGTGGAAGTGCGCGGCAAGAAGTTCGCGCCTCCCCAGGTCTCGGCCGAAGTGCTGCGCAAGATGAAGAAGACGGCCGAGGACTACCTCGGCGAGGAAGTGACCGAAGCCGTCATCACGGTGCCGGCCTACTTCAATGACGCCCAGCGCCAAGCCACCAAGGACGCCGGCCGCATCGCCGGCCTGGACGTCAAGCGCATCATCAACGAGCCCACCGCCGCGGCCCTGGCCTTCGGCCTGGACAAGCACGGCAAGGGCGACCGCAAGATCGCCGTCTATGACCTCGGCGGCGGCACCTTCGACGTGTCCATCATCGAGATCGCCGACGTCGATGGCGAGATGCAGTTCGAAGTGCTGTCGACCAACGGCGACACCTTCCTGGGCGGCGAGGACTTCGACCAGCGCATCATCGATTTCATCGTCACCGAGTTCAAGAAGGAACAAGGCGTCGACCTGACCAAGGACGTGCTGGCCCTGCAGCGCCTGAAGGAAGCCGCCGAGAAGGCCAAGATCGAGCTGTCCAACTCGTCGCAGACCGACGTCAACCTGCCCTACATCACGGCAGATGCGACCGGTCCGAAGCACCTGAACGTCAAGCTGACCCGCGCCAAGCTGGAGTCGCTGGTGGACGAGCTGATCGAACGCACGATTGCGCCTTGCCGCACCGCGGTGAAGGACGCTGGCGTTGCGCTGACCGACATCGACGACGTCATCCTCGTCGGCGGCATGACCCGCATGCCCAAGGTGCAGGACAAGGTCAAGGAGTTCTTCGGCAAGGAACCGCGCCGTGACGTGAACCCCGACGAGGCCGTGGCCGTCGGTGCCGCCATCCAGGGCCAGGTCCTGGGCGGCGAGCGCAAGGACGTGCTGCTGCTGGACGTCACCCCGCTTAGCCTGGGCATCGAGACCCTGGGCGGCGTGATGACGAAGATGATCAAGAAGAACACGACCATCCCGACCAAGTTCGCGCAGACCTTCTCCACCGCCGACGACAACCAGCCAGCCGTGACGATCAAGGTCTACCAGGGCGAGCGTGAACTGGCGCAAGGCAACAAGAGCCTGGGCGAGTTCAACCTGGAAGGCATCCCGCCGTCGCCGCGCGGCACGCCGCAGATCGAGGTCAGCTTCGACATCGACGCCAACGGCATCCTGCACGTCGGCGCCAAGGACAAGGGCACCGGCAAGGAAAACAAGATCACCATCAAGGCGAACTCGGGCCTGAGCGAGGCCGAGATCGAGAAGATGGTGAAGGATGCCGAAGCCAACGCGGCCGAGGACAAGAAGAAGGTCGAGCTCGTGCAGGCCCGCAACCAGGCCGACGGCATGGTGCACAGCGTGCGCAAGTCGGTCACCGAGCATGGCGACAAGCTCGAAGCGGCCGAGAAGGAAGCGATCGAAGCCGCGGCGAAGGACCTGGAAGAAGCCATCAAGGGCGACGACCAGGCCGACATCGAGGCCAAGACCGAGAAGCTGATGACGGCCAGCCAGAAGCTGGGCGAAAAGATCTACGCCGACCAACAAGGCGCGCAGGCCGCTGCGGCAGCGGCCACAGGCGCCGGTGGTGCTGAACAGCCCCAGGCCGCACCGCAAGGTGAAGCCAAGCGCCCGGCCGACGACAACGTCGTGGACGCCGAGTTCAAGGAAGTCAAGGACAGCAAGTAAGTCCCGCATGACCCCTGGCCCGGGACCGCGACAAGCGTGCCCGGGCCTTTGCCCTTGAAAGAAGACGATGGCGTCCAAGCGCGATTACTACGAAATCCTCGGCGTCGCCAAAAACGCGACCGAGGAAGACATCAAGAAGGCCTACCGCAAGCTGGCCATGAAGCACCACCCCGACCGCAACCAGGGCGACGGGGCGAAGAAGTCCGAGGAAAGCTTCAAGGAGGCCAAGGAGGCCTACGAGATGCTGTCCGACGCGCAAAAGCGCGCGGCCTATGACCAGTACGGCCATGCCGGCGTCGACCCCAACATGGGCGCCGGCCGCGGCGGCCCGGGCGCGGAAGGCTTTGGCGGCTTTGCCGAGGCCTTCGGCGACATCTTTGGCGACATCTTTGGCGGCCAAGGCGGCCAGCGCCGTGGTGCGGGCGGCGGCCAGCAGGTCTACCGCGGCAGTGACCTCAGCTACGCGATGGAGATCACGCTCGAGGAAGCCGCCCGCGGCAAAGAGACGCAGATCCGCATTCCCAGCTGGGAAGGCTGCGAGACCTGTGGCGGCACCGGCGCCAAGCCTGGCACCAGCGCCAAGACCTGCGGGTCATGTCAGGGCTCGGGCACGGTGCACATGCGCCAGGGCTTCTTCAGCATCCAGCAGACCTGCCCGCACTGCCACGGCAGCGGCAAGATCATTCCCGACCCCTGCACGACCTGCAACGGCCAGGGCAAGGTCAAGAAGCAGAAGACGCTGGAAGTGAAGATCCCAGCCGGCATCAACGAGGGCATGCGCATCCGCTCGGCGGGCAATGGCGAGCCCGGCGTGAATGGCGGCCCGAGCGGCGACCTCTACATCGAGATCCGCATCAAGCAGCACGAGATCTTCGAGCGCGATGGCGATGACCTGCATTGCACGATGCCGGTGTCCATGATCACCGCCGCCCTGGGCGGCAACATCGAAGTCCCCACGCTCGGCGGCAAGGCGGAAATCGAACTGCCCGAAGGCACCCAGCACGGCAAGACCTTCCGGCTGCGCGGCAAGGGTATCAAGGGCGTGCGTTCGAGCTATCCGGGCGACCTGTACTGCCACATCGCCATCGAGACGCCGGTCAAGCTGACCGAGCATCAGAAGAAGCTGCTCAAGGAGCTCGATGAGTCGCTGAAGAAAGGGGGCGAGCGCCACTCGCCCAACGCCAAGAGCTGGACGGATCGGGTCAAGGACCTGTTCAAGTAAGCGAGCACCAAACCGGTCAGCGCCGCGGCTTTCGCAAGGAGCCGCGGCTTTTTTACGCCTGTCACGCGCAGCCCGCCTGCGTCGTAAATCACGCCGCGCACCAAAAGAGCGAGTAAACGAGATCTCCCGACTTGACTCATAAACCCTAAAGTCCGTCGACTGTCACCCCAATGACTCATAAGTGACTTCTTCTGCGCGTCTCCTGATCAAAATCCACGGCCCGGCGCCGGGGCGGGAGGCCACATGTTCCTGATGGACCAGACCATCCAGACGGCGTCGGCGTTGATCATCGACAGCAACGCCAATTCACGCAGCCTGATGTCGGCGCAGTTGCGCGACCTGGGTGTCGGCACCGTGCGCCAGACGCCACGCGTGAAGGATGCGCGGGTGATGCTGGAGCATCAGACGTTTGACATCGTGCTGTGCGACTACCACTTCGACAGCAGCGACACCTCGGGCCAGGACCTGCTCGACGAACTCCGCCGTGAAGGCCTGCTGCCCTATTCCACGGTCTTCGTCATGGTGACGAGCGAGGCCACGTACGCCAAGGTGGCCGAGGCCGCCGAAGCCGCGCTCGACGCCTACCTCATCAAGCCCTACACCAGCGCCAACCTCGCCGAGCGCCTGGCCAGTGCGCGCCACCGCAAGCGCGTGCTCAAGGGCATCTTCGAGGCCATCGAGAACCAGGACTTCGAGACGGCCGCCGATCTCTGCCTGGCGCGCTTCGATGCCAAGGACAAGTACTGGCTCTATGCCGCGCGCATCGGTGCCGAGTTGCTGCTGCGGCTGAAGCGCTTCGACGACGCGCGCACGCTGTACGAGGCCATCATCGCTGCCAAGACCGTGCCCTGGGCGCGACTGGGCGTGGCGCGTACCGAGGTGGCCAGCGGCAATTTGCAGGCCGCGCGCCGCACGCTGGAAAACCTCACCGGTGAGCTGCCCGACTACGCCGACTCGCATGACCTGATGGGCCATGTGCAGATGGAACAGGGCGACCTCGCCCAGGCACTCAAGACCTATCAGACCGCCGCGACGCTGACGCCCGGCTGCCTGCTGCGCCTGCAGCGCTGCGGCTCACTGGGTTTTTACGCCGGCCAGCGCGCCGAGGCGCTGAAGATGCTGGAGCGCGCCATGTCCCAGGGCCTGCGCTCCAAGCTCTTCGACATGCTCAGCCTCGTGCTGATCGGCCTGATGCGCTTTGACGCGAAGGATCACAAGGGCTTCAAGTACACCCATGACGCTCTGGCCGCCGCGCTGGAACGCGCGCCGGGCTCCATCCGGCTGCAGCGCTTTGACCTGGTCTTGCGCGGCCTGGCCTTCCTGCTGGAGCGCCGTGTCGGCCAGGCCCTGGTCATGGCACGCGAGGTCACCGAGCATGCCCAGAGCGGCAACTTCGATCTCGAGGCGGCCTCGCTGCTGACGGCGCTGTGGATACGCTTGTCCAGTCAGGAGGTCGAGCTTGAAGAGATGATGCCCATTCTGCGCGGCCTGGGCACGCGCTACTGCTCGGCCAAGGCCAGCACCGAGATCCTCGTGTCCATGTCCGAAGGCCACCAGGGCGCGGCCGAGCAGTTCCGCGATTGTCACCAGCAGATCTTCAATGTCGCCGAGACGGCCATGCGCCACTCGCTGCGTGGCAGCGCCAAGGTGGCCGTCGAGCTGCTGATCCAGCAGGGCGAGGCCACGCGCAACGCCAAGCTCATCGACATGGCCGGCCTGGTGCTGAAACGCCATGCCGAGAAGATCGACGGCGCTTCAAGCCTTGCCGAACAGATCGACGACCTGCACGGGCGCTATGTGAAGCCCATGGGCGGCGGGCCAGGCAAGGCGCGGGCCGCGGGCGGCGTCACGCTGCGCGCGGCGACGGCCGAAATCGCCGCTTGAGCTGACCCGGCGCTGTCGGCCACGTATCACCCGAGACGCCAGCCCGCGCGGGGCCACGAGAATGCGTCGCCGCCTCTTTCCGCCTCCTGATGCCTTTGCTCAAGCGCCTGCTGGCCTGGTTCCAGCCCGACACCTCGCGTCCCCTCACCCAGGCCTGGCTGGCCGCCCTGTGGATGGGGTTGCTGGCCAATTGGCCGCTGTGGCAGCAACTGCACGGCATGGCCGATGTGCGCCCCTTCTTCATCCTTGCCTTTGCCGGCATGGTCACCGCCGCGACCGGCGCGCTGCTGAGCCTGCTGGCCTGGCCGCGCTTCATCAAGGGCCTGCTCGTCGTGCTGCTGCTGAGCGCCGGCGCGCTGGCCCACTTCATCGGCAGCTACGGCATCGTCTTCGACCCCACCATGGTCACGAACATGGTGCAGACCGACGTGCGCGAAACGCGCGACCTGCTGAGCTGGCGGCTGCTCGTCAGCATCGGACTGCTGGGCGCCCTGCCCGCCTGGTGGTTGCTGCGCCGGCCCACCGCGCCGCGGCAGGCCCTGCCAAAGCGCCTGGGCGGCAACGTCGTCGCCTTTGGCCTCGGCCTCGTCGCGATGGTGCTGCTGGCGTTGAGCGTGTTTGCCGATCTGTCATCGACGATGCGCAACTACAAGACCATCCGCTACATGGTCACGCCGCTGAACGCGGTCTATTCGATCAGCAGTGCCGCGCTGCGCCGCCAGGCCGCACCCAGCGGCCCGCCCGCCGTCATCGGCGTCGACGCCCGGCTGCTGCCGCGCGCGGAAGGGGCCAGGCCGCCGTTGCTGCTGTTCGTCGTCGGCGAGACGGCGCGCTCCATGAACTTCAGCCTGAACGGCTACGCACGGCAAACGAACCCGGAGCTGGCCAAGCTGCCAAGCTCGAATCTGATCAGCCTGCGCCAGGTCACCTCCTGTGGCACCGCCACGGCGGCCTCCCTGCCCTGCATGTTTTCGCCGCTGGGCCGCGAGGCTTTTGGCGACGTGAAGGGTACGCAGGAAAACCTGCTCGACGTGCTGCAACGCGCCGGCCTGGCCGTGCTGTGGCTGGACAACCAGAGCGGCTGCAAAGGCCTTTGCGACCGCGTGCCCAACAGCTCAACAGCCAAGCTGCCTGAAGGCGCGGCGCCGCTGCCGGCGGGCCTGTGCGATGGCGAAGAATGCTTCGACGAAGCTTTGCTGCATGAGTTGGACAAACGCATCGCGGCGCTGGACCCGGTGCGTGTGAAGCGTGGCGTCGTCCTCGTCATGCACCAGATGGGCAGCCACGGCCCGGCCTACTTCAAGCGCTCACCGCCCGACCTCAAGCCATTCCAGCCAGAGTGCAAGAGCAACGCGCTGCAGCAGTGCCCGCGCGAGCAGGTCGTCAATGGCTACGACAACACGCTGGTGACGACCGACCGCCTGCTGGCGCGCAGCATCGCCTGGCTGCAGGCGCAACAAGCCTTCGATGTGGGCATGCTCTACGTCTCTGACCACGGCGAGTCGCTGGGCGAGAACGGCCTCTATCTGCACGGCATGCCCTATGCCATGGCGCCGGCCGAGCAAACGCATGTGCCCATGGTGCTGTGGGTGCCCGAGGGTGGAGGGCTGGCTGCGTCGCTGAAGCCCGGCTGCCTGCAAGGCCTGCGCGACAAGCCCGCCTCGCACGACAACCTCTTCCACACCGCGATGGGTTGGGTGGGCGCTCGGTCGGACGTCTACAAGGCCGATTGGGATTTGCTCGCCGGCTGCCGGCGCTAGAACAGGCTCCCCTGCGCTGACGGTTTGCGTGGCGGTGTGAACAGCGCCAGTTGCACCGGCCGCCGCTTGTTGCGCAGGCCCAGCTTGTGGACGGCCCGCTGGAAGCGCGCCTGCAGCAGCTGAGCCCACACGCCTTCGCCGGTAAAGCGCGTGCCGAAGCGAGCGTCGTTGTCTTTGCCGCCGCGCATGTCGCGGATGCGCGCCATGACACGCTCGGCGCGGTCGGGGAAGTGGCGCTGCAGCCAGTCCTGGAACAGCGGATTCACCTCCCAGGGCAGGCGCACCGGGATGCTGAACGCCGAACTCGCCCCGGCCGCTGCAGCGGCTTCGAGGATGCGTTCCAGCTCGGGCTCGTTGATGAAGGGAATGATGGGCGACACGCTGACGCCCACCGGCACGCCAGCCTCGGCCAGTGCCTGGATGGTGCGCAGCCGCCGCGCGGGCGCCGCAGCGCGTGGCTCGAGGATGCGGGCGAGGTCGTTGTCCAGCGTCGTCACCGACAGGTAGACCGACACCAGGCCCTGCATGGCCATCGGCGCGATCAGGTCCAGGTCGCGCTCGATGCCGCTGCTCTTGGTGACGACCGAGAACGGGTGGCTGCACTCCGCCAGCACCTCGACGATGCGGCGCGTGATGCCCAGCTTGCGTTCAACCGGTTGGTAAGCATCGGTGGCCGTGCCCAGCACCAGCGACTTGGGCACGTACTTGGCGCCGGCCAGCGTTTCGCGCAGACGCTCGGCCGCATTGACCTTGGCAATGATGCGGGTCTCGAAGTCCAGCCCCGGCGACAGGTTCAGATAGCTGTGCGTGGGCCGCGCAAAGCAGTAGATGCAGCCGTGTTCGCAGCCTCGATACGGGTTGATGGAGTAGTCGAAGGAGATGTCGGGCGATTGGTTGCTGGTGACGATCTTCTTGGCGTGCTCTTCGATGATCTGCGTGGCCACCGGCACATGCTCTTCGCCGGCCTCCTGGTCCAGCGAACCCCAGCCGTCGTCGTACTGCTCACGCTCGCGCTGCTCGAAGCGATGGGGCATGGCGGTGGCCGTGCCACGGCCCTTGATGGAGTCGATCGGGACGAGGGCCGGCTGGGCGGCGGCAATGCGGGTGGGAGCAGGCGACATACTGTAAATATATACAGTATTTTGACGATATTCCAGGCAAACCCCGCGCCTCCTCGGGATGGTGGCGTGACACGCCTTGCGTAGAGTCCGCCCGATGCCCCATCCACTTGCGCGGCCCTGGCCGCTGTTGCTTCTTGCCCTGGCCGCGACCTGCGGCGCCGCCTCACCCCTGCCGACCCCGGGGCACTACCGCATCGATGGCGAAGCCACCATGCGCAGCGGCAGCGGCCCCCTGTTGGTCGAACGCGTCGAGCGCTGGGACGGCAGCAACGGCAACCGCTTCATCACCACGCGGGCCGACGGCCGCTCCCACCAACAGACCTATGCCGGCACCGAGCCGGTGACCTGGTGCGTGCCGGCAGCCTCGGTGCCGCCCAATCAATTGCCCGACCGCTGCAAGACGCGCTGGTGGCCGGCACAGGGCGGCACCCTGCTGCAGGCCGAGTGCCAGGCCGGCCGGCTGCAGGAGCAATGGAAGCAGCTCGACGCCAAGACCTGGGAGCGGCAGATGCGCCTCACGCTCGCGCCGGGCGGCGGTGGCAGCGACCCCGCGGCTGCTCTGGCCATGGTCGAGCGGGGCCTGTCGCCAGCCGAGGCCGCCAAAGCCCGCGCGGCGATCGCGGCCCTGCCCTCTGCCCAGGGCCGGGCCGCCGCGATGGCGCCGGTCTACGAAAAGATCGAGGCCACCATCCGCAACGGCAAACCGGAGGAAGCAGCCGCCGCGCGCCAGCAACTGGCCGCCCTGCAAGCCGCCCAGGGCGGCAGTGGCGTGACGTGGACGACGACGCTGACCGAGCGCTGGACACTCACCGGCGATCACTGCAAGCCGGGCTCCTGAAACGCAGCCGCGACCGCGAGAACGCGGCCGAGATAATCCGCCCGCTTTCCCCTTGGCGACTTTTGCCCTTTTGGCAGGCGCCCTCGTCCGCCCAATGCCTCTCGAAGCGATTCCCGGCACCCCCGCCCGACTGCGCGATCAGCGCGACTACATGCGCCTGCTGGGGGCCCGCGTGACCGGCGGCGCAGCCAACCAGATGCTGATGGTGGCCCTGGGCTGGCAGATGTACGACCTCACCTCCAGCGCCTGGGACCTGGGCCTGGTCGGCCTCGCGCAATTCCTGCCTGCCCTGCTGCTCACCTTGCCGGCCGGCCATGTCGTGGATCAGCACGACCGGCGCCTGCTGCTGGCCGCCAGCCTGGGCCTGCAACTCGTTGCCGCGGCCTGCCTGGCGCTGTCCAGCGCCAGTGGCTGGGTGGGGCCGAACATGATCCTGATGCTGTCCGTGCTGCTGGGCTGCGCCCGCGCACTGCAGATGCCATCGCAGCAGGCCCTGATGCCGACGCTTGTGCCCCCCATGCTGCTGCCCCGTGCCGTGGCGGCGGCCAGCTCGTCGATGCAGGTGGCCATCATTGCGGGCCCGGCCCTGGGCGGCGTGCTCTATGCGCTCGGGCCCTGGGCGACGGGTGCTGCCGCGCGCGGCGATGCGGCGCATTGGGGCGCGGCCATCGTCTACGGCGTCTCGCTGCTGCTGCTCGCCGCGGCGATAGCCAGCGTGTTGACGATCCGCCATCGCGCTGCGCCGTTGCGCCGTGCGGCCCCCGACCTGGCGCAGCTGACGGCCGGCATCCGTTTCATCTGGCAGAGGCCCGTCTTGCTCGGTGCAATCTCGCTGGACCTGTTCGCCGTGCTGCTCGGCGGTGCCACGGCCCTGCTGCCCATCTTCGCGCGCGACATCCTGCACACCGGCCCCGAGGGGCTGGGCCTGCTGCGCTCGGCCCCGGCCCTGGGCGCCGTCGTCGTCGGCGTCTGGCTGGCTCGCCACCCCATCGCACGCCGCGCCGGCCACTGGCTGCTCGGCGCCGTGGCGGTGTTCGGCTTGACGATGATCGCGTTTGCGCTGACGACCTCCTTCCTGGTCGCCTTCGCCGTGCTGGCCGTCAGCGGTGCGGCCGACATGTTCAGCGTCGTCATCCGCCAGTCCCTGGTGCAGCTCGAGACGCCGGACGAGATGCGCGGCCGCGTCGGCGCCGTGAATTCGGTCTTCATCGGCGCGAGCAACCAGTTGGGCGAGTTCGAGTCCGGCGCGACGGCGGCCCTGCTTGGCCCGGTCGGCTCAGTGCTGCTCGGCGGCATCGGCACGGTGGCCATCGTCGCGCTTTGGTTCAAGGTCTTCCCGGCGCTGGCACGGCGAGACAGCCTGCAACCCGAGTCGCGCGAAACGTTGGTGCGTTGATCGCGCCGACTACGCGTAGGCCACGACCTACATCTCCACGCGGCCTCGGCGAGATGGCTGGCCCACGCGCCGGCGACTAGATTTGAACGGTCGGAAGCCAGGAGCTGTAGCCTCAACAGGCCGCTCAACAGGCCAACGGCGGAACGCTCGACGCCTCGCGTCGAGCGTTCTCTTTTTGCCCAACGCTTCGGAACGCCGCCAGGCACACGGCTTGCCCATCGCCCATCACATGAGCAGCGTCCGCATCCAACCCTTCAATCCCGACAAGATGAGGAGGTGAACATGGACGTCTCGGGGCTTTTCGCCATCCACGTGTCGCCGCTGGAGCTGATGCTGCGGGGCACGCTGATGTACTGGTTCCTGCTGCTGATCTTCCGCTTCGTGCTGCGGCGCGACCCCGGCTCCTTCGGCGTCGCCGACATCCTGATGGTGGTCGTGATCGCAGATGCCTCGCAGAACGCCATGTCGGGCAGCTACGACACAGTGGCCGAGGGCTGGATCCTGGTCGCTACGCTGGTGTTCTGGAACTATGCGCTGGACTGGGCCAGTTGCCGCTGGCCCCTCGTGCACAAGCTCACCGAGCCTGCGCCACTGCAACTCGTCAAGGCGGGGCGCGTGCTGGGCCGCAATCTGCGCAAGGAGTTCCTGACGCGCGAGGATCTGGAGGCCCAATTGCGCCAGGCTGGCGTCGAGGACGTCGGCGCGGTGCGGGCGGCCTACCTGGAGGGCGACGGCAAGCTGTCGGTGCTGCGCTACGACGACAAGCCGCCTGCGCGGCAGGACAAGGACGAAGGGCCGCCCGGCGCGTGATGCCGGCCGAGACCCGGCACACTGCCTGCCCCACCTGCCCTCAACACGGAAGGACGAACTTGAAAGCCGATGACGAAGGCCTGCAGCGCAGCGAGGAGCGTTTTCGCCTGCTGGTGGACAGCGTGCGCGACTATGCGATCTTCATGCTGGATCCCGCCGGCCATGTGCTGACCTGGAACGCCGGCGCCGAACGCTTCAAGGGATACAAGGCGGACGAGATCATCGGCAGCCATTTCTCGCGGTTCTACCCGCCGGAGGCGCTGGCCCGGCAGCTGCCTGATCATGAACTCGAGATGGCCGCGCGCGAAGGCGCCTTCGAGGACGAGGGTTGGCGCGTGCGCAAGGACGGCTCGCTGTTCTGGGCCAATGTCGTCATCACGGCGATGCGCGACCCGACGGGACGGTTGGTGGGTTTCGCCAAGGTCACGCGTGACCTGACGCAAAGGCGCAACCACGAGGAGGCGCTCAAGCGCAGCGAGGAGCGTTTCCGGCTGCTGGTCGAGGGCGTGGCCGACTACGCCATCTTCATGCTGGACGTGAATGGCCGCGTGGCGTCCTGGAACGAAGGCGCGCAGCGCATCAAGGGCTATGCCGCCGAGGATATCCTGGGCGAGCATTTCTCCATCTTCTACCCGCCCGAAGTGCGCGCAAGCGGTTGGCCCGAATACGAGCTGCAGCAGGCCCAGGAGATCGGGCGTTTCGTCGACACGGGCTGGCGGCTTCGCAAGGACGGCACGAGCTTCTGGGCCCAGGTGAGCATCACGGCGCTGCGGGACGAGACCGGGCAGTTGATCGGCTACGCCAAGCTGACGCGCGACCTGACGGCCAGCATGCGCATCGAGGCCATGGAAATCGCCAACCGCGAACACGAGGAAATCCTGGACGCCGAGCGCAATGCGCGCATTGCCGCCCAGCGCGCCACGCGCATCAAGGACGAGTTCCTCGCCACGCTGTCGCACGAACTGCGCACGCCGCTGACGGCCATCCTCGGCTGGACCCAGGTGCTGCTGCGGGCCAAGCCGGGCGATGCGCGCGTCAATGTGCAGCGCGCCATCGAGGTCATCGATCGCAATGCGCGTGCCCAGGTGCAGCTCATCGACGACCTGCTGGACCTGAACCGCATCATGACCGGCAAGCTGAGGCTGGACCTGCAGCAACTGAGCATGGCCAACGTCATCCAGGCGGCCGTCGAAACCGTCACTCCTTCGGCATCGGCCAAAGGTGTGGAGCTGCAATCCCTGCTGGATACGGGCCCCGCCATGGTCAATGGCGACAGCGGGCGGTTGCAGCAGGTGGCGTGGAACCTGCTGAACAACGCCATCAAGTTCACGCCCGCGGGCGGCCGGGTGCAGGTGCTGCTGCAGCGCGTCGACTCCAAGGTGGAATTCAGTGTCAGCGACACCGGCATCGGCATCCCAGCCGCTTTCCTGCCTCAGGTGTTCGATCGCTTCACACAGCAGGACGGTTCCACCTCACGGGCCCACGGCGGCCTGGGCCTGGGCCTGGCGATCTGCAAGCAGCTTATCGAGCTGCACGGGGGCAACATCCGCGCCGAGAGCGCCGGCGAGGGCCGGGGCGCGAGCTTCTTCGTCAGGCTGCCGCTGTCCGCCCTTCAGGCGGCCGGAGAGCGTGACGAGGATCCTGCCTCTGCCGATGCGCGGGCCAGCGAGAACCTCGCCCTCCCCAAGCTGGACGGCGTGCACATCTTCGTTCTGGACGACGAGCAGGACACACGCAGCCTGCTGTGCCGCATCCTGGAGGACCAGGGGGCCCGGGTGGTGGCCTTTGCCTCGGCGCAGGAGTTGCTCAAGGCCGTCCAGCTGTCACGGCCAACCGTCATCGTCAGCGATGTGGGCATGCCCGGCGTGGACGGCTATCAGATGATCCGTACCTTGCGGGCGACCGAGACGCGGAACTCCCGCATTCCGGCCCTGGCTCTCACGGCCTTCGCCCGGGCCGAGGACCGCAAGCGCTCGCTGCTAGCCGGCTTCCAGGCCCATCTGGCCAAGCCTTTCGACGTGGCCGAGCTCATCCTGCTGGTGGCCAATCTGGCCGAGAAATAGCGCGCGCCTCAGTACTCGTCACGCTCCACACCCACATACCCAGGTGCGAGGTTCTCAAACTTGGTGTGCATCCGCTGGAACATCAGCTTGACTGTCCCGACCGGGCCATTACGCTGTTTCGCAATGATGATCTCAGCCACGCCCGGCTCCTTGCACTCGTCCTTCGTGTAGTACTCATCACGGTAGATGAACATGATGATGTCGGCGTCCTGCTCGATGGCGCCGGACTCACGCAGGTCGGACATCATCGGCCGCTTGTCGGGCCGCTGCTCCACCGAGCGGTTCAGCTGCGACAGGGCGATGACGGGGCACTTCAGCTCCTTGGCCAGGGCCTTCAGGCCGCGCGAGATCTCGCCCAGCACCGTCGCGCGGTTTTCCTCGCTGCCGCCGCCATTGCCGCTCATCAGCTGCAGATAGTCGATGACGATCAGGCCGAGCTGGCCGCAGATGCGCGCCTGGCGGCGTGCACGGGCGCGCACCTCACTGGGCGATAAGCCGGGGCTCTCGTCGATGAAGATGCTGGCCTTGCCGAGCTTGTCGACGGCCTCCGACAGGCGCCCCCATTCGTCGTCCTTCAGCTGGCCGGTGCGCAGATGGCTCTGGTCGATGCGGCCGATCGAACCGACCATACGCAACGCGAGCTGTGCGGCACCCATTTCCATCGAGTAGATGACGACGGGCAGGCCTTCGTTGATGGCGACGTTCTCGGCGATGTTGACCGCGAACGCGGTCTTGCCCATGGACGGGCGCGCGGCGAGCACGATGAGGTCGCCGCCCTGCAGGCCGGCGGTCTGGCGGTCCAGGTCGTAGAAACCAGTGCGCACGCCGGTCACGTCCTGGGCGCCGCTCTCGGCCAGCTCGTTGACGCGGTCGATCAGCTGCACGACGAGCTGGTCCATGCTCTGGAAACCCTGGCGGCTGCGAGAGCCCTCCTCGCCGATGCGGAAGATCTTGCCTTCGGCCTCGTCCAGGATCTGCGTGACGGCACGGCCCTGCGGATTCATCGCGGCGGTCGCGATCTCGTCGCTGGTGGCGACCAGCTTGCGCAGGATGGCCCGCTCGCGAACGATCTCGGCATAACGGCGCAGGTTGGCGGCACTTGGAACGCTCTGGGCCAGCGCATTCAGATAGGCCAGGCCGCCGCATTCCTCGGCGCGCCCCACCGAGGTCAGTTCGTCAAAGACGGTGACGACGTCAGCCGGCTTGCCCGCATTGATCAGCTTGCCGACCGCTGCGTATACATGCTTGTGCTCGAAGCGATAGAAGTCGGTCTCGGTCAGCAAGTCGGCCGCCTTGTCCCAGGCCGAGTTGTCGATCAGCAGGCCACCGAGCACGCTCTGCTCGGCCTCGACCGAGTGCGGCGGCACACGCAGGCGTGCGACCTCGTCGTCATACGGCGCTGCGGAAGAAGAAGCAGGAAAGATCGCGGACATGCCTGTGGATAAAGCTGTGAACGAACTGGGAGCAGACGGTGGACGAAGCGGGAAAACTCGTCCCAGAAAAACCAAAGGCCGAAACCCTGTGGGGCCTCGGCCTTCTTCAATGTTGCGGCGTCAGACGCCGCAGCGCAAGGGCGCTTACTCCGACGTTACTCGGCTTCAGCAACCACCTGGACGGTGATCTCGACCACGACGTCGGTGTGAGCCGCGACCTGGACCGGGAACTCGCCGACGGTCTTCAGCGGACCGTTGGGCAGGCGCACCTGCGACTTGGCGATGGCGCTGCCAGACTTGGTCAGCGCTTCGGCCACGTCGGCGTTGGTCACGGAGCCGAACAGGCGGCCGTCAACGCCCGCCTTCTGGGCGATGCGCACGGTCTTGCCGGCGATGGCTTCACCCAGCTTTTGGGCTTCGGCCAGCTTGGCGGCGGCGGCCTTTTCGAGCTCTGCGCGGCGGACTTCGAATTCCTTGATCGCGGCCTCGGTGGCGCGGCGCGCCTGCTTGGTCGGGATCAGGAAGTTGCGGGCATAACCATCCTTGACCTTGACGACGTCGCCGAGGTTGCCGAGGTTGGACACTTTTTCGAGCAGGATCACTTGCATGTCGTCAGCTCCTTAGACCTTGTGCTGGTCGCTGTACGGCAGCAGGGCCAGGAAGCGCGCGCGCTTGATGGACACCGTCAGCTGACGCTGGAAGAAAGCGCGCGTACCGGTCAGGCGAGCGGGCGTGATCTTGCCGTTTTCGGAGATGAAATCGCGCAGCGTGTCGATGTCCTTGTAGTCGATCTGCTCGACACCGGCGACGGTGAAGCGGCAGAAACGCTTGCGACGGAACAGCAACGATTGTTGGTTGCGCTTGGGCTTCTTGTCTTTGGAGAAGCGACCTTTACCACGTGGCGGGGGCATAGAGGACCTCTGTTAAATCTATCCGGATTCAATCAATTCCGGGTTCTAGGAAGCAGCGGGTTCGATCACGGTGACGTGGGCGATGAAGCCCCGGCCGTTGCGCTGGTGGGTCAGGAAACCGCGGAAGACCGCGATGCCACCGACTCCCAGCGCCTGCAACTGCTTGGCCACCTCGCCCACCGCAACCGCTTTGATCTCCAGCGAGATCTTGCGCGGCTTGCCGGCTTCGATGACTTCGGACTCGGCCTTGAGGCTTGCGTCCAGGGCCATCAGCCCGGCGGGTGTGTAGCGAACTTGTCCGAGTTGCTGGATCTGCGCCTGGAGGTGAAGCTGGTTCACGCCAGGGGCACGCTGCTCGAAAAACCTGGTTCTTTAGCGATGACCTGTGCTCAGGCCGCTTCTTGCGGTTGCGGCGCCTTGCGGGCTTCTTCGCGCTCGACGGCCTTCATCATGACCGAGGGCGTCGCGATGGCCTTGTCCTGAACCACGGTGAGGTGGCGCAGCACGGCGTCGTTGAAGCGGAAGCCGGTCTCGAGTTCAGCCAGGACTTCCTTGCTGCACTCGATGTTCAGGCACAGGTAATGGGCCTTGGCGAGCTTCTGGATCAGGTAAGCCATCTGGCGACGGCCCCAGTCCTCAACTCGGTGCACGACACCACCACCGGTGGTGATCAGGCCCTTGTAGCGCTCCAGCATGGCCGGAACTTGTTCGCTTTGATCCGGATGGATCAGCAGAACGATTTCGTAGTGACGCATATTTACTCCTTGTGGATTCCAGCCCGACAGGGTTGCCGGTCTGAGGAAGCCGCGCCACGGCGTCTACACGCGGTACGGCAAGGGGGAACCAAGGATTCTAGCCCGGAAGGGGTGAATGACCAAATCGCCGCCCCTTCACTCTCGTTGATCAGGCCACCGGCCGACTGCGCAGCTTGTCGACGAAATCACGATCGCGCTGGCTGGGCGCGGCTGTCAGCAGGCTGACGAGGGCCAGGACCAGCGCACCGGCGGGCACGCCGAAGAGGCCGGCCGAGGCCGGCTGGATGCCCCAGATCAATGTCGCCGGGCCGGGCAGGCCGATCAGGGCCCGCGCGCCCGGGTGGGCGATGACGAGATAGATCAGGCAGACGACGAGGCCGGTCAACATGCCCGCCAGGGCGCCGGCGCGGTTGGCGCGGCGCCAGAACACGCCGGCGACCAGGGCCGGGAAAAAGGTCGAGCCGGCGATGGAGAAAGCGGCCGTGACGACGGCCAGGATGTCCGCCGGCCGGCTGGATGCCACCGCCGCCGCCGCCAGCGCTGCCGCCAGCAGCAAGGCCTTGGACAGCGTGACCCGCCGCGTGCGCGACGCCTCGGGGTTGATGGCCTTGTAGTAAAGGTCGTGGGACAGCGCGCTGGAGATGGCCAGCAGCAGGCCGTCTGCGGTGGACAACGCAGCCGCCAGCCCACCGGCCGCCACCATGCCCGAGATGACATAGGGCAGGCCGCCCAGCTCGGGCATGACCAGCATGACGAGATCGGGGTGCAGGCGCAGTTCGCCCAGTTGCAGGCGGCCATCACCGTTCAGGTCCACGGCCGACAACAGGGTCGGGTCGACGCGCTGCCATTGGCGTATCCAGGCAGGCAGCTGGTCGAAGGACGTGCCCACCAAGCTGTTGAAGACCTCGGTCTTGACCATGACGGCCAGGGCCGGCGCCGTCAGATAGAGCAGGCAGATGAAGACCAGGGACCAGGCCACCGACTGGCGCGCCGTCGCGACGGAGCTGGTCGTGTAGTAGCGCGTCAGCAGATGAGGCAGGCCGGCCGTGCCGACCATCAGGCAAAAGGCCAGGGCGATGAAGTTGCGGCGGGCCGCGCTGGCCTGCTCGCGCTCGGGCGGGCTGCCGTCGGGGTTGCCTGCAAAGGGCTGCATATGGGGCACGAGGCCGGACAGCGGCTGGGCGAGCTGAGCCTCCCCCGCCTGCTCGCGCCGCCAGCGCTCCTCGGCCTCGGGGGCTGTGCGCGGCAGCGCGGCGCGCTGCTTCTCGGCGGCCTGGATGCGGGCCAGCGGCGCGCCCTCGGCCTTTAGCGCGGCGACCTGAGCGGCCGCCCTGCCCTGCTCGTCGGCCAGCGCCTGGGGCACGTCGGCCAGGCGCGCGGCGGCTGCATCGGCACGCCGCTGGTGGATGGCGCGTACCTGCAGCTCGCCCGGATCGCGCATCAGCTCACGCTCGCGCTCGGCCAGTTGATGCAGCTGCTGGCYGTAGACGAGCTGCGGCAGGGGCCAGCCGGTCTGCTTGACGCTGAGCCAGATGACCGGCACCAGGTAGGCCAGGATCATGATCAGGTACTGGGCCACCTGGGTCCAGGTGACGGCACGCATGCCGCCCAGGAAGGAGCAGACCAGCACGCCGCCCAGGCCGACGAAGACGCCGACCTCGAAGCCCAGGCCGGTGAGCCGCGTCGTGATGAGGCCGACGCCGTAGATCTGTGCGACCAGGTAGACGAAGGACACCAGGATGGCGGCACCGGCTCCCACCAGCCGCAAGGCGCGGCTGTCGAAGCGTTCGGCGAGGAAGTCCGCCAGCGTGAATTGCCCGAAGCGACGCAGATAGGGCGCGATGCACAGCGCCACGAGAACGAAGCCACCCGTCCAGCCCAACACATAGGCCAGGCCCGCGTAGCCGCTGGCGTAGAGCGTGCCGGCCAGGCCGATGAAGGTGGCCGCGCTCATCCAGTCCGCACCGGCGGCCATGCCGTTGTACAGCGGCGGCACGCGCCGGCCGGCGACGAAGTATTCGGCCGGGTCGGTGGTGCGGCAAAGGATGCCGATGACGGCGTAGACGGCGACAGTCGCGCCGAGGAAGGTGTAGCCGATCCAGACCTTGGGCAGGCCGCGCTGCTCGCCCAGGCCCAGGCCGACCACCAGGGCGATGAAGCTCAGTGCGAACAGGAAATAGCGGCGGTGCAGGGGGCTGGCGGACACGGCCGCGATCATGGCAATAAAAAGCCCGGATTCCCCTTACGGAGAACCCGGGCTGGTCGTCAATCGCGAAGACTTGCTTGGCGCTTTACTTGGCGGCCAGGCGCTGCCAGGTCTCGATCACCGTGTCCGGGTTCAGCGAGATCGACACGATGCCCTCCTCGGCCAGCCAGTCGGCGAAGTCCGGGTGATCGCTGGGACCTTGGCCGCAGATGCCGATGTATTTGCCGGTGGCGCGGCAGGCGCGGATGGCGCGCGAGATCATGGCCTTGACGGCCGGGTCGCGCTCGTCGAAATCGCCGGCAAGCTGCTCCAGGCCCGAATCACGGTCCAGACCGAGTGTGAGCTGCGTCAGGTCGTTGGAGCCGATGGACATGCCGTCGAAATGCTCCAGGAACTGCTCGGCCAGGATGGCGTTGCTCGGCACTTCGCACATCATGATGATGCGCAGGCCGTCCGTGCCACGCTTCAGGCCCCGCTCCGCGAGCATCGCAACGACCTTTTCGGCCTGCTTCACGGTGCGCACGAAGGGCACCATGATCTCGATGTTGTTCAGGCCCATTTCCTTGCGCACGCGCTTGAGGGCCTCGCACTCCATCGCGAAGGCGTCCTGGAAATCGCCGCTGATGTAGCGCGAGGCGCCGCGGAAACCCAGCATGGGATTCTCTTCGTCCGGCTCATAGCGGCTGCCGCCGATGAGCTTGCGGTACTCGTTGCTCTTGAAGTCAGAGAGGCGAACGATGACCGGGCGCGGGAAGAAGGCGGCGGCAATCGTCGCGATGCCTTCGGCCAGCTTATCCACATAGAAGGCGCGCGGCGAGGCGTGGCCGCGGGCGACGGACTCGACGGCCTTCTTCAGGTCGGCATCGATGTTCGGATAGTCCAGGATGGCCTTGGGGTGGACACCGATGTTGTTGTTGATGATGAACTCAAGCCGCGCCAGGCCCACGCCGCCAGAGGGCATCTGCGCGAAGTTGAAGGCCAGCTGCGGGTTGCCGACGTTCATCATGATCTTGATGGGGCAGTACGGCAGCTCGCCGCGGTGCACCTCGCTGATCTCGGTCTCGAGCAGCCCGTCGTAGATATAGCCGGTGTCGCCCTCGGAGCAGGCCACCGTGACGAGCTGGCCGTCCTTGAGCTTCTCGGTCGCGTCGCCGCAGCCGACCACGGCCGGGATGCCCAGCTCGCGCGCAATGATGGCCGCGTGGCAGGTGCGGCCGCCGCGGTTGGTGACGATGGCGCTGGCGCGCTTCATGACCGGCTCCCAGTTCGGGTCGGTCATGTCGGTGACGAGCACGTCGCCGGGCTGCACGCGCTCCATCTCGGCCACGCTATCAACCAGGCGGACCGGGCCGGTGCCGATCTTCTGGCCGATGGCGCGGCCTTCCGCCAGCACGGCGCTGTGGGCCTTGAGCTTGTAGTGGTGCTCGACCTGGCCTGCAGCTTGGCTCTTCACCGTCTCCGGGCGGGCCTGCAGGATGTAGATCTTGCCGTCGACGCCGTCACGGCCCCACTCGATGTCCATCGCGCGGCCGTAGTGCTGCTCGATGATGAGGGCGTACTTCGCCAGCTCGGTCACCTCGGTGTCGTTCAGCGAGTAGCGGTTGCGTTGCTCGGGCACCGTGTCGACGGTCTTGACGAGCTTGCCGGCAGCCGCCTTTTCCTCGGGCGACGCGAACTCCATGCGAATCAGCTTGGAGCCGAGGTTGCGGCGGATGATGGCCAGCTTGCCGGCCTTCAGCGCCGGCTTGTGCACGTAGAACTCGTCCGGGTTCACAGCGCCCTGCACCACCGTCTCACCCAGGCCATAGCTGGACGTGATGAAGACGACCTCCTGGAAGCCGCTCTCGGTGTCGATGGTGAACATGACGCCGGCCGAGCCGAGGTCGGAGCGCACCATGCGCTGCACGCCGGCGGACAGCGCCACGTCGTTGTGCGCGAAGCCCTTGTGCACGCGGTAGCTGATGGCGCGGTCGTTGTAGAGCGAGGCAAACACCTCGCGCATCTTGTGCAGCACGTCATCGATGCCGACGACGTTCAGGAAGGTTTCCTGCTGGCCGGCAAACGACGCGTCGGGCAAGTCTTCGGCCGTGGCGGACGAACGCACGGCGAAGGAGACGCCTGGGTTGTCGGCGGTCAGCTGCGCGAAGGACGAGCGCACGCCGGCTTCCAGGTCGGCCGGGAAGGGTTGGTTCTCGATCCAGCCGCGGATCTCGGCGCCGGCCTCGGCCAGCGCGCGGACATCGTCGGTGTTGAGCGTGGCCAGGCGCGCCGCGATGCGCGCGTCCAGCCCCTCGTGCTTGAGGAACTGCCGGAAGGCGTGCGCCGTGGTGGCGAACCCTCCGGGGACGCGCACGCCGCTGGCGGCGAGCTGCGAGATCATTTCGCCGAGGCTGGCGTTCTTGCCGCCAACTGCCTCGACATCGCTCATCCTCAGGTTCTCAAACGGTACGACCAGGGCGGTCGCCTCGAACAGGGTGGACATGGGGAAACTCCGGGAGGTTGAAAAACCGGTGTCGTCGCGTCGTCCACGCCCAGTGCCGAGCCAAGATGCTCAAGGCAGGCGCAGCTCCGTCCATTTCTGGATTCTTTGAGGAGGAGGGAGGCGCGCATGGGCTGATCGCGATGAATTGCCGCGGATTCTAGGCCTCGGGTTTCATCCGGGTACGGCGGGGGGATGTGCAATAAGTCCCTTCTCGGCGCCGTGTCCCCTCTTTCGGGGTGGCATGAAAACGTTGACGGCCGACTGATGCGGGTCAGGCCAAGGGAGCCCTGGCTGTGCACGATGCCCGCGTGAGCAGCGACGAAGCCACCGCACAGGAGATCAATCGCACGACCTGGAAGATGTGATCCATGTGTCCGAGGTTGCAGGGCGAAAGCAGGGTGCTGGCTATCATGGCCGCGCCGTAACTCGATGGAATGCCGCCATGACCGCCAGAACCGTTTACTTCGTCTCTGACGGCACCGGCATCACCGCTGAGACCTTCGGCAATTCCATCCTCGCCCAGTTCTCGATCAAGGCCCGCCATGTGCGCCGGCCGTTCGTCGACTCGGCCGAGAAGGCGCACGCCGTCGTCGCTGAGATCAATGAAGTCGCCGTGCGCGAGGCCCAGCGGCCCATCGTCTTCGCGACGCTGGTGGACCGCGACGTGCTCAAGATCGTGCGCGAGCATTGCCAGGGCCGCGTCATGGACATGTTCGGCACCTTCATCGAGCCGCTGGAAGACGAGTTCGGCATCAAGAGCAACCACCGCGTGGGTCGCTTCTCAGACGTGGCCGAAAGCAAGGAATACCACGACCGCATCGAGGCCATCAACTTCTCGCTGGCCCACGACGACGGCCAGTCGGCGCGCAACCTCGACGTGGCCGACGTCATCCTCGTCGGCGTGTCGCGCTCGGGCAAGACGCCGACTTCGCTGTACCTGGCCATGCAGCATGGCATCAAGGCCGCCAACTACCCGCTGATCCCCGAGGACTTCGAGCGCCGCAAGCTGCCCGCACCGCTGCTGCCGCACAAGCGCAAGTGCTTCGGCCTGACCATCGACCCCGAGCGCCTCTCGTCCATCCGCAACGAGCGCCGTCCCGGCAGCAAATATGCCGACGTACTGAACTGCCGCTACGAGGTCAACGAGGCCGAGGCCATGATGAAACGCGACGGCATCTCCTGGCTGTCGTCCACGCACAAGTCCATCGAAGAGATCGCGACGACCATCCTGCGCGACATCCGCCCGGACAGGCTGATGTACTGATGCCGCTCCACGCGCTCGCGCTGGTCCTCACCGCCGCCCTTCTCCACGCTGTCTGGAACCTCGCCGCCAAGAAGTGGGGCGGGGGCACGCATTTCGTCTTCAGCTGTGCGCTCGGTGTGGTGGTGCTGTGGCTGCCTGCTGTGCTCTGGGTCGGCCTGGATGAGCTGCCGCACTGGTCACTGCTGGCCTGGGGTTTTGTCGCCGCCAGCGCCGTGGTCCACCTGGGCTACTTCAACTGCCTCATCGCTGGCTACCGGGCCAGCGACCTCACCGTCGTCTACCCGGTCGCACGCGGCAGCGGCCCTTTCCTGTCGGCGCTTGCGGCCGTCGTGTTGCTGGGTGAGCACCTGGGCGTCTATGGCGCGCTGGGCCTGGCCGGCGTCGTCGGCGGCATCCTGCTGATCACCATGGGGCCGCGCCTGATCGGCCGCGGTGTGGACCACGATGCCGAGGCAGCCATGCGCCGCCGCCGCGGCGTCTATTGGGGCGCCGCCACCGGCACGCTGATCGCCGGCTACACGGTGCTGGACGGTTATGCCGTCAAGGTGCTGGCCGTGTCGCCGCTGATGCTGGACTACTTCGGCAATGTGCTGCGCGTGCCGCTGCAACTGCCGACGCTGCTGCGCAACCCGCAGAGCTTCTGGCCGGAGCTGCGCCGCTCATGGCGCGGCGTGCTTGCCGTCGCAGGCCTGGGGCCGCTGGCCTACATCCTGGTGCTGATGGCCATGCGCGAGGCGCCGCTGTCACGCGTAGCGCCAGCGCGCGAGGTGTCTATGCTGTTTGCGGCACTGCTGGGCGGGCAGTTGTTGGGCGAAGGCGAACGAGGCTGGCGTATCGCCGGCGCCGCGCTGATTGGGGTTGGAGTCATCGCGCTGGCCATTTGACGGTAGGAATGGCTGCATCGTGACACGCCGCGCCATGGCACCTCGCGACCACGTCAAACCTCTGCCAGTTGAGGCGCGCAAGGATAGGACGGGTGCGCCTCGACCTCGGGCCTGAAAGCGTCGTCAGGCGGAAGCGGGCGCCAGATGTTCAGAAAGGCCAGGTTGAGCATCGTCGTCAGCCCGACGTATGTAAAAACTGGATCGAAGCCTTCGGGACCCAGTGATTTGGCGCATTGCCAGGACCAGGCCTTCCAAACGGCCTTCCCTGCAGTTTTGGCAGGCAAACGAATACCGCGCACTTTCAGGTAGGCCATCCAATCCATATGCACGCCACCGGAAAGCGCTCTCTCACGCTCACGCTCATACAACAAGCGTTCGAAGCCCGCTCCGTACGACGCATTGACGCCTCGCTCGATGAGGGCGAGGCGCACAAAGTAGTGATCGTTCTTGGGCGTGAACCGCGAGGCCGGATGCAGGTGATCCACCTGCAGGTTGTGCGGGATGCCGTCATCGCCGATTCCGCCCCACTCGGACAGGAAAAGCCGGAAGGCCTTTCGATACCCGCGATATCGCGATCGCACCCACAACTCCGGTTGCATATTGGGCTTCCGAATCACGACGCAAGATGTCGGCTTGATGCCTGGAAGATGTGCAGCCGTCCAGCCATAGGACTCACAGTGCTCAAGCAGCCGTGTCCTCGTCGTGGCGATCAAGCAGGTGACGCTCCCGTCCCTGAAATCACCGGTCATTGAGTCGAGTTGGTGCCCGAGAAACAGGGACAGGCCTCGCATGAAGTCGCTTGTCTGTGCGCAGTCCAGTTTCACATCAATGACCCAGCACACCGCGATACACATCCGCATACCGTTGCGCGGCGGCGTTCCAGTCAAAGTGCTGTCGCATCGCCGCCAAGCGCACGCGACCCCAGCACTCTTGCCGGCTCCACAGCGCAAAGGCACGGCGCAGCGCGCGACGGTAGGCGTCGGCCGTGAAGGCGTTGAAGACAAAGCCCGTGGCGGCGCCGGCATCGAGGTCTTCCAGCGTGCAGTCGACCACCGTGTCGGCCAGCCCACCGACGCGGTGCACCAACGGCAGCGTGCCATAGCTCAGGCCATAGAGTTGGGTGAGGCCACAAGGTTCGAAGCGGCTGGGCACCAGCATCACATCGCTGCCGGCATAGATGCGGTGTGCCAGCCCTTCATCCATGCCGATGCGGCGGGCGATTTGGCCCGGGTGCCTGGCGGCGGCTTCGCCAAACGCTGCTTCAAGGCGGGCGTCGCCGCTGCCAAGAATGACAAGCTGCCCACCCGCGTCGATCAGGTCGTTCAGCGCCTCGATCACCAGAGGCAGACCCTTCTGCTCGGTCAGGCGGCTGACTACGCCGAACAACGGCGCCTGCGCCTTCACATCCAGCCCACATTCGCGCTGCAGCGCGGCCTTGCAGACGGCCTTGTCTTCGGCGCTGTCGACGTCATAGGCTCGGGCGATGCTGCGGTCGTGGGCGGGCGACCACACGCCGTAGTCGACGCCATTCAGGATGCCGTGCAACACCTCGGCGCGATGGCGCAGCAGGCCGTCCAGACCACAGCCCTGCTCGGGCGTCTGGATCTCGCGTGCATAGCTCGGGCTGACCGTGGTGATCGCGTCCGCGAAATGCAGGCCGGCCTTCATGAAGCTGACCTGGCCATAGAACTCCACGCCCTCGACCGCGTAGTGTTGGGGTGGCAAGCCGAGATCGCAGAAATGGTCGGCCGGGAACAGGCCCTGGTAGGCCAGGTTGTGCACGGTAAAGACCGTCCGCGCCTCGGTGCGGCGGCGCGAGCGGCTGGCGGCGATGTGGGCGCAGGCAAGGCCCGCGTGCCAGTCATGGGCGTGCACGATCTGCGGACGCCAGGCGGCATCCACGCCCTCGGCAAGACGGGCAGCCGCCAGGCCCAGCAGCGCGAAGCGACGGTGGTTGTCCGCGTATGCGACGCCGCTCTCATCCGCGTAAGGGTTGCCGGGCCGGTCGAAAAGACCAGGAGCGTCCAGCACGTAGACGGGCATGTCGAAGCCCGGCAGCCGCCCGCGCAGCAGCGCCGCCCTTCCTTCGCTCCATGGCAGTGCGACGGGAACGACGGCGCATTCCAAGGTCAACGAATCGCGGATGGCCGGGAACCCCGGCACCAGCAGCCGTGGCTCGGCACCCGCTGCAGCGAGCGCCGCGGGCAGCGCACCAGCCACGTCGGCCAGCCCGCCGGTCTTCAACAGCGGGAACAGCTCCGCGCTGACCTGTAAGACTCTGGTCACAGCCTGGCCAGCATCTGCTTGGTGATCAGCACGACGCCGTTTTCCGTGCGCTCGAAGCGTTCGGCATCCAGCACCGCGTCCTCGCCGACGACGAGGCCATCGGGGATCTCGCAACCGCGATCGACGATGACCTTGGTCAGCCGGCAATGCCGCCCGATCTCGACGCCGGGCAGCAGCACGCACTGGTGGATGTTGCAGAAGGAGCGGATGCGCACGTTGTTGAACAGCACCGACTGCACGACATGCGAGCCCGACACGATGCAGCCCGCGCTGACGATGGTGTTGACCGTCATGCCGTGCATGCCGTTGTGGTCGGGAATGAACTTGGCCGGAGGCAGCTGGCGCTGGTAGGTCCAGATCGGCCAGTCGGTGTCGTAGATGTCGAGCTCGGGGCTGATGGAGGCCAGGTCGAGGTTGGCGGCCCAGAAGGCGTCCAGCGTGCCGACGTCGCGCCAGTAGGGCGTGGCACCGTTGGGATTCATGATGCAGCTCATGCCGAAGGGGTGAGCCACGGCGCGGTTCTCGGTAACGACCTTGGGAATCACGTCCTTGCCAAAGTCATGGCTGGAGGTGGGGTCGGCCAGGTCTTCGGCCAGAAGCCGGTACAGGTAGTCGGCGTTGAAGATGTAGATGCCCATGCTGGCCAGGCAGACGCCATCGCGGCCCGGGATGCAGGGCGGGTCGGCGGGCTTTTCCTTGAAGGCCGTGATGCGACGCTCGTCGTCCACGGCCATCACGCCGAAGGCACTCGCCTCGCCCTTGGGCACCTCGATGCAGCCCACGGTGCAACCCGCCCCTGTGGCGACATGGTCCACCAGCATGCTGGAGTAGTCCATCTTGTAGATGTGGTCGCCCGCCAGCACGACGATGTAGTCCGCGCCGGTGCTCTGCACGATGTCCAGATTCTGGAATACCGCATCGGCCGTGCCGCGGTACCAGCTCTCATCGTCGGTGCGCTGCTGGGCCGGCATCAGGTCGACCGTCTCGTTGAGCTCGGCGCGCAGGAAGCTCCAGCCACGCTGGATGTGGCGCAGCAGCGAATGGCTTTTGTACTGCGTGACGACACCGATGCGACGGATGCCGCTGTTGACACAGTTGCTCAGCGCGAAATCGATGATGCGGAACTTGCCGCCGAAGTAGACGGCCGGCTTGGCGCGCGAATCAGTCAACTGCTTGAGCCGCGAGCCGCGGCCACCGGCCAGGACGAGGGCGATGGCGCGGCGCGCGAGCTGGTGGGGCGAGGCGACGGGGGGCATTGACAGTCTCCGGCTGCAAACAATTGCAGTTTGCGGCAGGCAGTTTGCCCGCCCGCTGGGGGCTTCCCCTCAGACCGCCGTATTTGCCCCTTCTTCGGCCGCCGCCAGGGCCAGCGCGCGCTCAAACGCGCTGCGGCTGGGCGTCTCGACGAAGACGCAACGCTTGCCGTGCCGCTTGCAATGGTCCTTCACGCGCCAATAGGCGTCATGGCTGATGCAACCCGTCTGGCAGATGACGAGATCGGCCGCGGCGAGCTGGGGCTCCAGCTGGGCTGGCTTGTGCTCGCTGCCGCCGTCGTGGTGAAGAAACTGCGCGCCACAGCCCTCCACGGCCTGACGGTACTGGGGCACGCTGCCGCTGCGGCCACCGACGCAGAGCACGACCCGGTGCTCCAGCTTCACGGTCTCAACGCGGACCTCTTGTTCGACCCATGCGGCGGCGGGTTCGGCGGCATCCGCCACCGCCGGTGTGCGCGACGCGAGTCGGTTGACCTCGCGTTGCAGCGCCAGGTTGCGCTCCAACTGTTCGGCCAGGCGCTCGCGCAGGGCCTCGCGTTCGGGCAGATCGGGGCGCGCGGCCTGCCAATGCTGCAGTTGCCCCTGCGCCTGGGCGAGTTGGGTCTGCAGGCTGATCTGCGTGGCGCGGAACTGCATGCGCTCCTGCTCCCAGGCCTGCTGCTCGCGGGCGCGCTCCAGGCTCCAACCAGTCACGCGCTGCTGCACCTCGGCGTAATCGCGCGCCAGCGCCTGATGTTCGGCAGACAGCTCACGGTGGGCAGCCAAGTCCATGCGCTGCGCGGCGCCGACCTGGTGCTGCAGCATGTGCACCTGGCCCAGCACGCGCATCTCCAGCCATTCGTCGCACCGTGCGTGCGTCAGCGTGGCCCACAGCGCGCCGGCAATTTCGCCCTGGACGGCGCGGTTGCGCCACCAGCTCATCAGGCTTTCGCGGCATTTGGCCTGGGCGGCGTTGCGCACGTCGAGCGCGAAGCGCTGCTCCAGATCCTTTTGCAACGACTCGGACACCGCGTTGCGGCGCGCGGCTGCAGTGACGAGCCTGCAATGCAGCGTGTAGTCGTCCTCGTCGCCCTGCAGCACCAGTAGCTTCCTGGCCAGGATGCGCACGCGTTCCAGCGGCACGCAGACGCCGATGACGGGGCAGTGGGCATGGCTGCCCAGCTCCCACAGGCGGCGCCGGCGCGAGCCGGTGAGGGAGGGGAGCGCGGCATGCACAGCGCAGCAGGTGTCGGCCATTCGGGAGTCTCCAGGGGAGAAGCGCGGGCGGGCGACGGCTGGCTGGCGCGGTATGACGAGCGAGGGCTATTTGGTCAGGATCAACTTGCCCTGGGACGTGATGCGCAGGCGGTAGACCTGCTGTTGATGCACGATGAAGACTTCGCCCATGGGGCCGAGCAGCGTGGCGCTGTCGATCTGGCGGGCCTGGCCTCTGCCCAGGATCACAGCTTCCGGCTGTGCCGCAGGCTTTGGCGGATAGGAATCAGTGAGCATCAAGTCACTGTAATGAGAATCATTCTCGATTGCAAGCGGCAATCGAGGGGTCAGCCCAGTGGCTCCCGGCACAAGGCAAAGCTTCCGCGCGTTCTCAGCCCTTCTGCCGTTCGCTCTCGTACAAGCAGATCGCCGCCGCCGCCGCCACATTGAGCGACTCTTCACCGCCTGGCTGCGGGATGCCCACGGTCAGCGCGCAGCGGGCCATCAGCTCGGGCGACACGCCCTGGCCTTCGTGGCCCATGACCCAGGCACAAGGCGAGGGCAAGGCGACGCGATGCAGCACATGCTCGGTGTGGGAACTGGTCGCGATCATGGGCACATGCAGCGCCGCGAGGTCATCGGCCGCCAGGCCTTCAACGAGGCGCAGGCCGAAATGGGCGCCCTGCCCTGCGCGCACGACCTTGGGCGACCACAGCGCCGCAGTGCCTTTGAGGGCCAGCACCTGGCGCACGCCAAAGGCCGCCGCGCTGCGCAGGATGGCGCCGACGTTGCCGGCGTCCTGCAGGCGGTCCAGCACCACGCTGGCGGCATTGGCGTCGATCTGGGAGGCCGCGGGCAGCGTCAGCTCGGCGCCGATCTGCGCCGGCGATTCCAGGCCGCTCAGGCCCTTGAACAGCGCCACCGGCACGACCAGAGCGCGCGGTGCGGATTCGGCCAACGCGGCCAGGGCAGCCTCCTGCATCGCTGTTTCCGTCAGCACGACCAGGGCCGGCTGCCAGCCGCGTTGCAGGGCCGCACGCAGCAGGTGGTCGCCCTCGATCCAGACGCTGCCGGTCTTGCGGTAGCCATTGGCGTCCGCCGTCAGCTTTCGCAGCCGAACCAGCGCCGGGTTGTCGCGCGAGGTGATGTGGTCCAGCTTCATGCCAGCGGATTGATCGTCACGTCAATGCAGACCTCGCGCACCGGCGCGAAGCTGCGGCGGTGCCAAGGGCTGGCGCCGTGCGCCTTCAGTGCCGCCAGGTGCTCCGGCGTGCCATAGCCCTTGTGCGCGGCGAAGCCGTATTGCGGGTGGCTGGCATGCATCTGCTCGCAAAAGAGGTCCCGCGCCACCTTGGCGAGGATGCTTGCAGCCGAGATGGCCTGCACGGTGGCGTCGCCCTGCACGATGGCCTCTGCCGGTACGGCCAGCACCGGCAACCGGTTGCCGTCGATGCGCACAAGCGCTGGCTTGAGCCGCAGGCCCGTCACCGCGCGCTGCATCGCCAGCATCGTGGCCTGCAGGATGTTGATGCGGTCGATCTCTTCGTGCGTCGCATGCGCGATGCAGCAGCACAGCGCCTTGGCACGGATCTCGTCGTACAGCCGCGCGCGCTTGGCCGGTGTCAGCACCTTGGAGTCGGCCAGGCCCTTGATGGGCTGCAGGTCGTCCAGAATGACGGCCGCCGCGAACACCGGGCCCGCGAGCGGCCCGCGTCCGGCCTCGTCCACGCCGGCGACGAGGCCGGGCGGTGTCCAGTCGAGGGACACCTGTTCAGGCTTGGATGAGCGTCGCGATGGCATCGCTGGCACGCTGCGCGGTGTCTTGCCGCAGCAGCTCGTGAAGTTGGACAAAGCGCTCGTGCAGGGCGGCACGGCGCGCTGCATCGGCAAGCAGGCCTTCCGCCTCCCGCGCCAGGTTGTCGGGTGTGCAGGCGTCCTGGATCAATTCAGGCACCAGGAACTCGCGCGCCAGGATGTTGGGCAGGCCCACCCAGGGCTGCAGGCCGCGGCCCTTCATGCGCCACCAGTTCAGCGCGTTCATGCGGTAGGCGATGACCATGGGACGCTTGAACAGGGCCGCCTCCAGCGTGGCGGTGCCGCTGGCCAGCAGCGTCAGGTCGCAGGCCGCCAGGGCCGTGTGGGACTGGCCGTCGATGAGCTGGATGTCGACCCCCGTCAGCATGGGCTCGATGAGACCGCGCAGGCCCGGCACGACGGGCATGACAAAGCGGCGGCCGGGCCCGGCGAGCAGCTTCGCCGCACCGATCAGCGCCGGCGCAATGTAGTTGATCTCGCTCTTGCGACTACCAGGCAGCAGGGCAATGACGGTGTCGGCTTCGGCCAGGTCCAGCGCCTCACGCGCTGCGGCGCGTGGTGGCTCCATCGGAATCGCATCCGCCAAAGGATGGCCCACGTAGGTTGCGCCGATGCCAGCCTTGTGCAGGATCTCAGGCTCGAAGGGGAAAAGGCACAGCACGTGATCGGCCGCCGCCTTGATCTTCACGACCCGCTCCGGCCGCCAGGCCCAGATGGACGGGCAGACGAAGTGGACCGTCTTGATGCCGGCCTCGCGCAGCCGCGTTTCCAGGCCGAAGTTGAAGTCGGGCGCGTCAACGCCGATAAAGACATCGGGCCGGTTCGAGATGAGGCGTATGCCCAGTTGTTTGCGGATGGACAGCAGCTCGCGGATGTTCAGCAGCGCGTCGACATAGCCAAAGATGGAGAGCTTGCTGTGCGGCCACCAGGTCTCGAAGCCCTGGGCGATCATCTTCGGCCCACCGATGCCCTGCGCTGTCAGCGCCGGCCAGCGGGCACGCAGACCCTGCAGCAGCAGGCCGGCCAGCAGATCACCGCTGGCCTCGCCGGCCACCATGCCGAGGCGGGGCGCGGTCTGCATTGGGCTACCGAACAATGCCGCGCGTGGAGGCGGCGAGGAAGTTCAGCATCAGGTCGATGTCACCATCTGCCGCGCCCGCTTCCGTGCCACGCAGCGCTGCAATGCCGGCCTTGGCCTCATCCAGCGTGTGGCCGCTGCGGTAGAGCAGCTTGTAGATCTGGCGGATGACGCCGATGCGCTCGCTGCTGAAGTCGCGCCGCTTCAGGCCGACGATGTTGACCGCACGCGCCGCGAGCGGATTGCCGTCCACGGTCATGAAGGGCGGCACGTCCTGGGCCACATGGGCCTGGAAGCCGATCATGGCGTGGTCGCCGATGCGCATGCGCTGCAGCACGCCGGTCAGGCCGCCAATGGTGACCCAGTCGCCCACCTGTACATGGCCCGCAAGCGTGGCGTTATTGGCCAGCACGCACTCGTTGCCGACGACGACGTCATGGGCCAGGTGGCAGTAGGCCATGATCCAGTTGTCGTTGCCGACCGTCGTCTCGCCGCGGTCCTGCACGGTGCCGATGTTCAGCGTGCAGAACTCGCGCACCGTGTTGCGGTCGCCGATGACCAGCTTCGTCGGCTCGCCCGCGTACTTCTTGTCCTGGTTGGCAGCACCGATGGAGCTGAACTGGAAGAAGGTGTTGTCGCGGCCGATGGTCGTGTGGCCTTCGATGACGACATGCGGGCCGACCTTGGTGCCGGCGCCGATCTTCACGTGCGGGCCGATCAGCGAATAGGCACCGACCTCGACCGACGAGTCCAACTCGGCGGCGGGGTCGACGATGGCGGTGGGGTGGATGGCCATCGTTGAAAGGCTCAGGCTTCGATGCGGCGCATGGTGCACATCAGTTCAGCTTCGGCGGCCAACTGCCCGCCCACCAGAGCACGGGCATTGAACTTGTAGATGCCGGCCTTGGCGCGGCCCAGCGTCACTTCCAGCACCAGCTGGTCGCCTGGCTCCACCGGGCGCTTGAAGCGGGCGCCGTCGATACCGGCGAAGTAGACGACCGACTTCTCGTCCAGCACGATGCCCACGGTCTCGATGGCCAGCAGCGTCGCGGCCTGGGCCAGCGCTTCCAGCACCAACACGCCCGGCATGACCGGGCGGTGCGGGAAGTGCCCGAGGAAGAAGGGCTCGTTGATCGAGACGTTCTTGATGGCGCGGATGCGCTCGCCCTTGATCAGCTCGACGACGCGGTCCACCAGCAGGATGGGGTAGCGGTGCGGCAGGCGCTTGAGGATTTCGTGGATGTCCATCGTCGTCGGGACGATGGCCTGAGTCTGGGTCGAGGTCTGGGTCGGTTCGTTCATTTATTTCTTCTCCAGCGCGCGCACGCGCTCGCGCAGGGTGCTGAGCTGTCGCAAGGTGGCCGCGTTCTTCTGCCAGCTCGAATTCTCTTCGAAGGGATAGGGGCCGCTGTAGACGCCCGGCTCGGTGATGCTGCGGGTGACGGTGGTGGCGGCGGAGATGTGCACGCCGTCGACGATGGTCAGGTGGCCGATGATGTTGGCCGCGCCGCCAATGGTGCAGTTGGCACCGATCTTTGTCGAGCCGGCAACGGCCGAACAGCCGGCCATGGCCGTGTTGCGACCGATGTGCACGTTGTGGGCGATCTGGATCAGGTTGTCGAGCTTGACGCCGTCTTCGATGACGGTGTCGGCCAGCGCGCCGCGGTCGATGCAGGTGTTGGCGCCGATCTCGACGTCATCGCCGATGGCGACATTGCCGAGCTGCTCGATCTTCACGTAGCCGCTCTTGCTGGGCGCGAAGCCGAAACCGTCGGCGCCGATGACCACGCCGCCGTGCACGAGGCCACGCACGCCGATCCGGCAGCCATAGCCCAGCACGACGCGCGGCGCCAGCCGTGTGTGCGCGCCCACGACCGCCTCGCGCTCGACGACGCAGTGAGCGCCGATGCGGGCGTGGTCGCCGATGACGGCACCAGCCTCGATGACGGCCAGCGGACCGATCTCGACGCCCTGCCCCAGCTTTGCATCGGGTGACACCACGGCGCTGGCGTGCACGCCGGCCTTCGGGGCCGGGCGCGTGCGCGCTGCCCACCACTGCGTCAGCCGCGCAAAGTACTGATAGGGATCGGGCGTAACGATGGCCGCGCCACGCGCTGACGCCACCTCGGCAAAAGCCGGCGCAACGATGACGCAGGCGGCCGCCGTGGTGGCCAGCTGGGCCTGGTAACGCGGGTTGGCGAGGAAGCTGATGCTCGTGTCGTCAGCCTCGTCAAGCGGCGCGATACGCGTGATGCGCATGTCGGGCCCACCAAGCAAATCGCCGCCCAAGGCGGCGATCAACTCGGAGAGCGCGACGGTCGTCGAGCTCATGGAACTGGCGACTTACTTCTGCGCGTTCAGCGCGTCGATCACCTTCTTGGTGATGTCGACACGCGCGCTGAAGTGGATCGCGTCCTGCAGGATGAGGTCGTACTTCTCGGCATCGAAGATCTGCTTGATGACCTTGTTGGCGCGCTCGACCACGGCCGACAGCTCCTCGTTCTTGCGTTGGGTCAGGTCTTCCTGCCACTCGCGGCGCTTGCGCTGCAAGTCACGCTCCTGCTCGACGATGTCGCGCTGGCGGCGGTTGCGCTCAGCTTCGGACAGCGTGGGCGCGTCCTTTTCCAGCTTCTCGGCAGCGCCACGCAGCTTGGTCTCCAGATCGCGCAGGTCTTTCTCGCGCTTGCCAAACTCAGTCTCCAGCTTGACCTGGGCTGCCTTGGCCAAGTTGGCCTCGCGCAGCACGCGCTCGCTGTTGACGTAGCCGATCTTCAGTTCCTGGGCTTGCACCACCGTGGTGGCCACCATCATCGATGCGGCCAGGGCCATCGATTGCAAGAGCTTGCTCATCATCAGAATGCAGTCCCGATCTGGAATTGGAATTTTTCGATTCTATCCGTCCGCGCCTTGCGAACGGGCTTGCCGTAACTCAGCCGCAGCGGGCCCATCGGCGAAATCCAGGACAGGCCGATACCGGCGGACATGCGCAGCATGTCGCGGCCCTCATTGTCCTTGCCGTTGGTCAGCGTGTTCCAGTTGAGCTTGGCGTCCGGCCCCCAGACACCACCGAGGTCAGCGAAGCCGAAGATGCGGAAGCTCTTGTCGTTGCCGCTGCCGGGCACCGGCAGGTAGAGCTCGGCATTGGTGTTGAAGCGCCGGTTGCCGCCGATGTAGGAGCCGGTCGGGTCCACAGGGCCCAGCGAGCCGGCCTCGAAGACGCGCACGGAGCCCAGGCCACCGCCGTAGAAGTTCTTGAAGATGGGATAGGGCTTGCCGCCCAGGCCCACGCCCCAACCCAGTTCGCTGTTGATGCCCAGCGTGATCTTGTTCGTGACCTCGAAATACTGCTGGTACTGCAGGTTGATACGCGCGAACCGGGCGTCGCCGATGGCGCTGGTCTCGACGTTGACGCGCTGGTACTTGCCCTTGAGCGGAGAGATGACGCTGTCGCGGCTGTCACGCTGCCAGCCGATGGTGAATGGGATGGAATTGCTGCGCTGGCCGAACTGGTTGACGAACAGCAGATAGCTGTTGGGCAGACCCTTGGACGTCGTGATGTCGGTCTGCTCGTAGCCAAGGCCAAAGAAGACGGTGTCGATTTCCGAGAAGGGCACGCCAAAGCGGATGGCACCGCCCTTGGTGACGTACTGGTATTCCTCGCCCAGCGTGTTGATCGGGCGCGTGGTCCTATAGAACACATCGAGCGAGCGCGACACACCGTCGACCGTGAAGTAGGGGTCGACCGTGCTGACCTGCACCTGGCGGCCCGTGCGGGCGGTGGCCAAGTCGATGCCGAGGTAGTTGCCCGAGCCGAACACGTTGTCCTGGCGGATGGAGCCGGTGAAGGACAGCTTGGTCTGGCTGGAGTAGCCCGCACCGACCGTGATGGCGCCGGTGGGGCGCTCGACGACGGTCAGGATGACGTCGACCTGATCCTGGGCGCCCGGCACCTCCTGGGTGTCGATGCTGACTTCCTTGTCCTTGAAGTAACCCAGGCGCTCGACGCGATCACGCGAGGACTTGATCTTCTGGCCGTCGTACCAGGCCGCCTCGAACTGGCGGAATTCGCGGCGGATGACTTCGTCACGGGTGCGCGAGTTGCCGGAGATGATGACCTTGCGCACGTAGACGCGGCGCTGCGGCTCGGCGACGAAGGTGACGACGACCTGGCCGGTCTCGCGGTTGATGTCGGGGCGGCTGTCGACGCGGGCGAAGGCATAGCCATAGGTGCCGAACAGGTCGCTGAAGGCGCGCGTGGTGTTGGCCACCGCTTCGCCCTGGTAGGCCTGGCCGGGCTTGAGGAAGACGAGGTGCTTGAAGTCCTCCTCGCGGCCCAGGTAATCACCCTCGAGCTTGACGCCCGTGACGGTGTAGGGCTGGCCTTCGCTGACCGTGATGGCGATGCTGATGCTCTGCTTGTCCGGCGAGATCGTCACCTGCGTGGAGGTGACGGCGAACTCCAGGTAGCCGCGGTTCAGGTAATAGCTGCGGATGGTTTCCAGGTCCGCGTTCAGCTTGGCCCGCGAATAGCGGTCGGTCTTGGTGTACCAGGTCAACCAGCCGGTAGTGGTCTGCTCGAGCAGGCCCATCAACGTGCTTTCGGAGAACACCTTGGAGCCCAGAATCCGGATCTCGGCGATCTTGGCCGGCTCGCCCTCCGTCACATTGAAGCTGACGTTGACGCGGTTGCGCTCGATGGGCGTGATCGTCGTCGTGACCTCGGCACCGTAGAGGCTGCGCGTGAGGTACTGGCGCTTGAGCTCCTGCTCGGCACGGTCGGCCAAGGCCTTGTCGAAGGGCTTGCCTTCGCCGATGCCGACGTCCTTCAGCGACTTGGTCAGCGCCTCGGTGTCGAACTCCTTCAGGCCGACGAAGTTGACGTTGGCGATGATGGGCCGCTCGTCGATGATGACGACGACGGCATTGCCGTCGATGCTGATGCGCACGTCCTTGAACAGGCCCGTGGCGAACAGGGCACGCAGCGCGGCAGCGCCTTTTTCATCGTTGTAGGTGTCGCCGATGCGAAAGGGCAGCGACGCGAACACGGTGCCCGGGTCGGTCCGTTGCAGGCCTTCGACGCGGATGTCCTTCAGCACGAAGGGATCTGCCGCCCAGGCTAGCCCCGACTGGAACATCCCCGTGACAGCCAAAGCCAGCAAGCCGAGGCGGAAGGGGCGACGCTTCGCTCCCGAACTGAAAGGAAAGGACATGGGAACCGGGGAGTGTCAGTGCCAGCCCGCGAGGCGGGCGACGTCGTTGGAAAGGGCCAAGGCCATCATCAGCATCAGGATCAGCGCGCCAGCGCGCTGCAGTTGCCGTTGCCACCATTCGGAGACGGGGCGGCCACTCAAACCCTCGAAAAGATGATACATGAGGTGCCCGCCGTCGAGCATCGGCAGCGGCAGCAGGTTCAGAATCGCCAGGCCGAGCGAGATCTGCGCAAGCCGTTCCAGGTAGTAACTGGGCCCGGCCTTGGCGGCATCGCCGATCGCCTCGGCCATGGTGAGCGGCCCGCTGAGCAGCTTCAACGAGGCCTGGCCGGTCAGCATGCGGCCCAGCATCCGGACGGTGGTGACCGCCATGTCCCAGCTCTGCGTCACGCCCTGCCACAGGCCGTCGACCAACCCGTAGCTGATGCTCACGCGCTCCAGCGGCGACCCCACGCCAATGCCCAGCCGCGCCACGCGCTGGCCCGCCTCCTGCACCAGGCGCGGCGTCGTTGCCAATTCCAGCACCTGGCCGGCTCGCTCGATCCGCCATTGCATGGTGCGCGGCGTGTCGCCATCGCGCGCCAGGCGGATGGCATCGCGCAGGAAGGCAGCGTCGGGCACGGCACGGCCATCGATGGTCAGCACACGATCGCCTGCCATCAGGCCGTCCGCGGCTCCCGCGCCGCCGTCAGCCACGCGGCTGATCACCGGCTGCGAAAACGGCGTCAGGCCGATGTCCGCAATCAGCTGCGCATCCGGCGCGCGGCCCACCAGGCGCTCGGTCTCGAGGCGCACGCTGCGCGGCGAACGGCCATGGGCGTCACTGACCGACAGGTGCAGGCTTTCGCCCAGCACCTGGGCGCGCAGCATCGCCGCCTGCAGGTCGGGCAGTGACCGGACGGGCTGCCACTCTCCTTCCGTGTCGGAGGCAGCCAGCACGGTGTCACCCGCACGCAGACCAGCTCGCTCCGCCAAGGAGCCGCTGGTCGGGGTACCGAGCAAGGCCTTGGGCTGGTCGATGCCCATCCAGGCCACCACGGCGAACAGCACGATCGCCAGCAGCCAGTTGGTCAACGGCCCGGCCGCAATGATGGCGGCGCGCTGGCGCAGCGGGCGCTGATTGAAGGCCTGCTCGCGCTCGTGCGGCGCTACGGGCGCGTTGCGCTCGTCCAGCATCAGCACATACCCGCCCAGCGGGATGGCGCTGAGCGCGAACTCGGTGCCGCCGCGGCCGATACGACGCCAAAGCACCGGGCCGAAACCGATCGAGAAACGCAGCACCTTGACCCCACACGCCCGGGCCACGCGGTAGTGGCCCCATTCATGGATGGGGATCAGCACCGCCAGCGCCAGCAGGATGCCCAACGTCATCGTCACAGCAGGCTCCTGGCATGCTCTCGGGTGCGGGCGTCCAGCGCCAGCAGCGCTTCGATGCTGGCGCAATCGCCCGGCTGGATGTCGGCCAGACACTGCGAGTTGATCGCGTGGATCCGGTCAAAGCGCAGAAGGCCGTTCAGGAAGGCATCCACCGCCACTTCATTGGCCGCATTCAGCACCGTGGTGCTGCCTTCCGGCGCGCGCAGGGCCTGCCAGGACAGGTGCAAGCCGGGGAAGCGCACGGCGTCGGCCTCCTCGAAGGTGAGGTTGGGCGTCGTCAGCAAGTCCAGGCGGCTGGCACCAGACGTGATGCGCTCGGGGAAGGACAGGCCGTAGGCGATGGGCACGCGCATGTCGGGCGTGCCGAGCTGGGCCAGCACCGACTGGTCACGGCAGACCACCATCGAATGGATGATGCTCTGCGGGTGAATCAGCACTTTGATCTGTTCGGGCGTGAGGTTGAACAGCCAGCGCGCCTCGATGACCTCCAGCGCCTTGTTCATCATCGTCGCCGAGTCGACCGAGATCTTGCGGCCCATGACCCAGTTGGGATGGGCGCAGGCCTGAGCCGGCGTCACATCGGCCAACGTCTTCGGGTCGCGGCTGCGGAAGGGGCCACCGGAGGCTGTCAGCACGATGTGGTCGACGCGTTCGTGCCAGGCCGCGCGGTCCTCAGGCAGGCACTGGAAGATGGCCGAGTGCTCGCTGTCGATGGGCAGCAGCGTGGCTCCGCCCTCTTCCACCGCCTGCATGAAGAGGGCCCCGCCGACGACGATGGCCTCCTTGTTGGCCAGCAGCAGGCGCTTGCCGGCGCGCGCCGCGGCGATGGCCGGTGCCAGGCCGGCGGCGCCGACGATGGCAGCCATGACGGTATCAACTTCGGGATGGGCGGCAATGTCGGCCAGCGCCTGAGCGCCGTCCAGCACCTCGGTACGGCTGCCGGCTTCACGCAGCCGCTCGCGCAGGCGGCCAGCAGCGTCCCGCTCGGGCATGACGGCGAAACGCGGCTTCCACACCAGGCATTGGGCGAGCAACTCGTCAACTCGGCTCATCGCGCTCAACGCAACGACTTCATAGCGCTCTGGGTGGCGTGAGAGGACATCCAGCGTGTTGACGCCGATGGAGCCGGTCGAGCCGAGGACGCAGACGCGTTGGCGACGGTTCATAAGCTGATCAAGGCAAGCGCCAAGGGAAACACGGGCAGCAGCGCGTCGATGCGATCCAGCACGCCGCCGTGACCGGGCAGCAGGTTGCTGCTGTCCTTTGCGCCAGTGGCGCGCTTGACGAGCGATTCGAACAGATCGCCGACGACACTCATCGCGCCGAGGAAGACCAGAGCCAGCAACGACACCCAGCCATGGCGCTGGACCAGCAGCGTGTAGAGACTGGGCGAATCCACGGCCAGTTTCACGTCGATGACATGCACCCAGATGAAGCCGAGCAGGATGACACCAGCCAAGCCGCCCCAGACGCCTTCCCAACTCTTGCCCGGGCTGATGGCCGGCGCGAGCTTGCGCTTGCCGAAGGCGCGACCGCAGAAATAGGCGGCGATATCGGCCATCCATACGAGGCAAAACACCGACAGGATGAAGTTGATGCCATGCACTTTGGCCTGCACGATGGCCAGCCAGGCACCCCACAGCAGCACGGCGCCCAGGGCCAGCCGCGCGCCGCGCGCGATGCGCGGCCAGCCGCTCGGGCCGGCGCGCAAGGCATAGGCGCCGCCCAGCACCCACAGGAGGCTGGCCAGCGACCAGATCCAGGCCGGCGGCGCGTTCAGGCCACCGAGCAGCAGCGTCCATACGCAGGCCAGCGCCAGCGCCACACCGCCCGCGATCGCACCGGTGCCGGGCAGGCCGTTGAGCCGCGTCCATTCCCAGCCGGCCGCGCCCATCATGACGACCGTGACCCAGGCAAAGGGCCAGGGCGAAGCCTGGAAGAGCACCGGCAGCAGGACGGCCAGCAGCACGACGGCGGTGATGACGCGGGTCTTAAGCATTACGCCTCCTTCAAGGCATTGCCGAGGCGACTGCCGTGGATCCGGCTTTGCTGGGCCACTGGCAGTGCCCCCTTGAGGGGGCCGGCGAAGCCGGTACGGGGTGGGCTCATACCACCTCTTTGACACCGCCGAAGCGGCGATCGCGTTCGTGGAAGGCCGCAATGGCCGCGTCCAGTTCACGCTCGCCGAACTCGGGCCACAGGCAGTCCGAGAACACGAATTCGGTATACGCCGCCTGCCAGAGCAGGAAGTTGCTGATGCGCACCTCGCCACCGGTGCGGATGAAGAGGTCGGGGTCGGGTGCATAGCTCATGGCCATGAACTCCGACAGCTTGGCTTCGGTCAGCTCGTCAGGCTTCACACCCGCCTTGATCGCGGCCTTGCAGGCCTGCACGATGTCCCAGCGGCCGCCGTAATTGAAGGCGACATTGAGCGTCAGCTTGGTGTTGTGCAGGGTGCTGGTCTCGGCCTCGTTCCAGGCGTTGCGCAGCTTGTCAGACACGGCGTCACGGTCGCCGACGATGCGGATGCGCACGCCCATCGCACCCATCTTGGCCAGGTAGCGGCTCACCGCAGCCAGCACCAGGCCCATCAGGCCCGAGACCTCGTCGCTCGGACGCTTCCAGTTCTCGCTGGAGAAGGCGAAGACGGTGACGTATTCGATATCGCGGTCGATGCAGGCCTGGACGACCTTGACGAGGCTGTCCACGCCGGCCTTGTGGCCGAAGAAGCGCGGCAGGAAGCGCTTCTTGGCCCAGCGGCCATTGCCATCCATGACGATGGCCACATGGCGCGGCGGCGCCGGGCGGTCTTGCGCCATGAGCACGGCGCTCAAACCGCCAGGATCTCGGCTTCCTTGCCCGAGATCAGCTTGTCGATCTCCGAGATCACCCGGTCGGTGAGCTTTTGCACTTCATCGAGGCTGCGACGCTCGTCGTCCTCGCCGATTTCCTTGTCCTTGAGCATCTTCTTGGCATGCTCGTTGGCGTCACGGCGCAGGTTGCGAACGGCCACCTTGGCGTCTTCACCTGCATTGCGCACGACCTTGGTCAGGTCACGGCGGCGCTCTTCGGTCAGCGGCGGCATCGGCACGCGGATCAGGTCGCCCTGGGACGCCGGGTTCAGGCCCAGATCGCTCTCGCGGATGGCCTTCTCGATCTTGGCGCCCATGCCCTTTTCCCATGGCTGGACGGAAATGGTGCGCGCGTCCAGCAACGTCACGTTGGCCACCTGCGAGATCGGCACCATGGCGCCGTAGTAGTCGACGCTGACCTGGTCGAGGATGCCGGGGTGGGCACGGCCAGTGCGGATCTTGTGCAGGTCGTTCTTCAGGGATTCGACCGACTTGGCCATCTTGGCCTCGGCGTTCTTCTTGATGTCGGCAATGCTCATGATCGATACCTATGAATTTGCGGGACAGACCGCCCGAGCGTCAGACAGTAGCTCTGCCCCCAACTGACTAGGGTTTTAGACGTGCACCAACGTGCCTTCGTCCTCGCCCTGCACCACGCGACGCAGTGCGCCGGGCTTGAAGATGCTGAAAACCTTGATCGGCAGCTTCTGGTCGCGGCACAGCGCAAAGGCGGCGCCGTCCATGACCTGCAGATTGCGCGTGATGACCTCGTCGAAGCTGATGCGCGCATAGCGCGTGGCGGTCGGGTCCTTCTTCGGGTCGGCCGAGTAGACACCGTCGACCTTGGTGGCCTTCAGCACGATCTCGGCGCCGATTTCGGCGCCACGCAGCGCCGCAGCCGTGTCGGTTGTGAAGAAGGGGTTGCCGGTACCGGCAGCGAAGACGACGATCTTGCCCTCTTCGAGGTATTGCAGCGCCTTCGGGCGCACATAGGGCTCGACGACCTGCTCAATGGCGATGGCCGACATCACGCGGGCAGTCATGCCCTCCTGGCGCATCGTGTCGGCCAGGGCCAGCGAGTTCATGACCGTGGCGAGCATGCCCATGTAGTCGGCGGTGGCGCGGTCCATGCCGACCGAGCCGCCAGCCACGCCGCGGAAGATGTTGCCGCCGCCGATGACGACGGCCACCTCGATGCCCATCTGCGTCACTTCGCGGATTTCCTGCACCATGCGGACGATGGTCGCGCGATTGATGCCATAGGCGTCGTCACCCATCAGGGCTTCGCCGGAGAGTTTGAGCAGAATGCGCTTGTACGCGGGCATGGTGTCCTCAGGTTTGGGGGGCCTATGGTGGGCCGCAAGTTTAAAGGGCGCCAACTTGGCGCCCCTTCATTTCGTACGATTTCGCAAGCGTCTTTACTGACCCTTAGCAGCTGCCACCTGGGCAGCCACTTCGGCCGCGAAGTCGTCGACCTTCTTCTCGATGCCTTCGCCAACGACGTAGAGCGTGAAGCCCTTGACCGTGGTGTTGGCCGACTTCAGGTAGGCCGCCACGGTCTGCTTGCCGTCGGCAGCCTTCACAAAGACCTGGTCCAGCAGGCTGACTTCCTTCAGGAACTTCTGCACCGAGCCTTCGACCATCTTGGCGACGATGTCAGCGGGCTTGCCGGATTCGGCAGCCTTCTCCGTGGCAATGCGGCGCTCCTTATCGACCAGGTCGGCCGAGACTTCGGCGCTGGACAGCGCTGCCGGCTTCATGGCGGCCACGTGCATGGCAACGTCCTTGGCGGCGACGTCGTCACCCTCGAACTCGACCATCACGCCGATGCGGGTGCCGTGCAGGTAGGACGCCAGCTTGGTGCCGCTGTAGCGCCGGAAACGGCGGATCGACATGTTCTCGCCGATCTTGCCGATCAGGCCCTTGCGCACGTCTTCCACCGTCGGGCCGAAACCTTCCTGGGACAGCGGCAGCGCCGACAGCGCAGCCACATCAGCCGGGTTGGCTTCAGCAACCAGGCCGGCCAGCGCGTTCACGAAGGCCAGGAAAGCGTCGTTCTTCGAGACAAAGTCGGTCTCGCAGTTGACTTCGATCAGGGCACCATTGCCGCCGACCACGGCCGAGGCGACGATGCCTTCGGCGGTGATGCGCGAGGCAGCCTTGCCGGCCTTGTTGCCGAGCTTGACGCGCAGGATCTCTTCAGCGCGGGCCAGGTCGCCTTCGGCTTCAGTCAGCGCCTTCTTGCACTCCATCATCGGGGCGTCGGTGCGGGCACGCAGTTCGCCCACCATGCTTGCGGTGATAGCAGCCATTTCTCTTCTCCAGATTTCGGTTGGCAAAAGGGGCCTCGCGGCCCCTTTCAAATGCAGGGCGGAAGGGCTTTAAGCCTCTTCGGAGACCTCGACGAACTCGTCGCCGGCGGGAGCAACCGCAGCCAGCACTTCGTTCGTGGCGTTGGCCTTGCCTTCGAGCACGGCGTCAGCAACGGCGCGGGCGTACAGCGCCACAGCCTTGGCCGAGTCGTCGTTGCCGGGGATGACGTAGTCGATGCCGATGGGCGAGTGGTTGGTGTCCACCACGCCGATGACGGGAATGCCGAGCTTCTTGGCTTCGGCAACGGCAATCTTGTGATAGCCGACGTCGATGACGAAGATGGCATCGGGCAGTGCGGTCATGTCCTGGATGCCGCCGATGTTCTTCTCGAGCTTGGCGATGTCGCGCTGGAACATCAGCGCTTCCTTCTTGATCGCGGGCTGGGTGCCGGCGTCAATCTGGGCCTGCATGTCCTTCAGGTTCTTCAGCGAGGTCTTGACCGTCTTGAAGTTGGTCATCATGCCGCCGAGCCAACGCGAGTCGACGTAGGGCATGCCGGCGCGCTGGGCTTCCAGGGCGACGACTTCACGGGCCTGGCGCTTGGTGCCGACCATCAGGATGGTGCCGCGCTTGGCAGCCAGCGAGCGGACGAACTTCATCGCGTCGTTGAACGCAGGCAGCGTCTTCTCGAGGTTGATGATGTGAATCTTGTTGCGATGGCCGTAGATATACGGGGCCATCTTGGGATTCCAGAAGCGGGTTTGGTGGCCGAAATGGACGCCGGCTTCCAGCATCTCGCGCATCGTGACAGACATGGGTCTTACTCCGAAGGTTGTGTCTAAAATCCGGCCCGAATTGCGTTGCAGCATCTGGAAACGCTTGTTTCTCAAGCGAAATCCAGGCCGCAAACTACAACACCTTTGAGTGGCCGGTTTGCGATTTGTTGCGACGGTGGCGACCGAGAAGTTCAGCCACAACACCCTCACAACCGTTCTGCCGAGTCTTGCAACGCCTAAAACAGCGCAGCACCCCCGGCAAAACCCGCAGAGTATACACAAACCCATGGCCTTTCCCAGCCGACGCCGCTTTGCAGCGGCCGCAAGCTTGCCCGTCAGGGCGTCCCTCCGGGTGTGCGCTTGACCCGCCGCGTCGCGGTGGTTGGTGCCGGCCTGGCCGGTGTGACGACGGCCTACGAACTGGCCGCCTTGGGGCTCCAGGTGCAGGTCTTCGAGCGCGGCGGCAGCGTCGCCGAGCAGGCCAGCTTCGCCAGCAACGCCCTGCTCTCGCCCTTTACACCCAACTTGGCAGACACCACGTCACCGGCACCTCTGGCCTTTCGACTTCGTCGTTGGCGCGCGGGGCGCAGCACGGGTGACGCAGCAGGCCAACTTGTTGCGCTGAGCCAGTTGGGTCTGGCCCGTGCCGCAGACCTGCGCCGCGCACTGGGCTTGGACGATGAAGCGACCGATGGCCTTCTCGTCGCGCTGACTGACGCCAAGCGCGTCGCAACTGCCCAGGCCCGCCTGGAGGGTTGGAAGGCCCTGGGCCTGCAGGTCGACCTCATCGAGGCCGGCGAGGCCCGGCTGCGCGAACCCGGCCTGAACGCTGACGCCCCGCTGGCCGCGGCGCTGGCCTTCACCCGCGGCGGTGCCGGCAATCCGCGCCTCTTCGCCCAGCAACTGCGCCTGCAAGCCCAGCGCCTGGGCGCAGGGTTTCGCTTCCACACCACCGTGCGCGCCATCGCCGCCGACGGCACCGGCCTGATGCTGCGCCACGAATACACACCGCCGCTGGAGGCGCCGATCCGCGGCACCGAGCGCGACGCCGGAGACACCCTGCCGCAGCTGCCCGGCGCTCAGGACGAACGCTTCGACGCTGTGGTGTTGTGCAACGGCCTGGACGCCGCCACGTTGTCGGGCCAACGCCTGCCCCTGGCGGCGCAGCACGAAGCCTCGGTCACGGCACCGCTGCGGCTGCTCGAAGCCCATCCCGACCTGGGCCCCAAGGCTGGCTGGATCGACCCGACGCTGGGCCTGGCCATTGCCCGCACCGGCCAGCGCGTACGCGTGACCGGCGGCCTCACCGTCGCCGGCGCCCGAACCCGGGTGACCCCGGACTTCGAAGCCCTGCACCGCGGCCTGCAACACTGGTTCCCTGGCTCGGTGCTGCACAGCCAAGTGCAGCAGAGCCAGAGCCGCCGCGCGCTGCCGGCCGATGGCCTGCCCGTGCTTGGCAGCGGCGGTCGCGCGGGCTTGTGGCTCAACATCTCGCCAGGCGGACTGGGCTGGGGCCTGGCCTGTGGCAGCGCCCAGATCCTGGCCCAGCAGATCGCCGGGCTGGCACCCGCGCTGGACATCGCCGCACTCGGGCCGCAACGACTGCTCTAAGCTCATGGGCATGCATCCGGTGCTGCCCACAACCTCCACGCTGCCGCTGTTCGATGTAGCGGCCAGCCGACGCATCGAGGCGCGCGCGCTCGCCCACTCGCCCGACCTGATGGAACGCGCAGGACTGGCCGTTGCCAAGCTCGCCCTTGCGCTGCGCCGGGGCGCCGGCCCGGTATGGGTGGTCTGCGGCCCCGGCAACAACGGCGGCGACGGCCATGTTGCCGCGCGACGGTTGGCCGAGGTCGGTGTCCCGACCCACGTGAGCCACGATGCGCCGCAGTGCCCTTCCCTCGTCATCGACGCGCTGCTTGGCCTGGGCCTGAATCGCGCGCCCTCACCCGAGCTGCTGGCACCCATCGTCGCAATGGGCAATTGCGGCGCACCCGTCCTCGCCGTTGATCTGCCCAGCGGCCTGCTCGCCGACACCGGCCAGCTCGCAGGCGAACGCGCCGTGCGCGCCGATCACACACTGACACTGCTGACGCTCAAGCCCGGCCTCTTCACCGGCGAGGGACGCGCGCACGCAGGACGGATCTGGTTCGACGAGTTGGGCATTGCACCCGACGAGTCGCCCGCGGCCGACCTGCTCGGCCCGGGCGCTGCCCTGCATCGCAGCCCGACCAGCCACAAGGGCAGCCACGGCCAGGTGCTGGTCGTGGGCGGAGCACCGGGTATGCAGGGCGCCGCCCGGCTGGCCGCCCGCGCGGCCCTGGCCTGTGGCGCGGGACGGGTCTATCTGGACCTGCTGGGGCTCGGCCCCGCCGAGGTCGCTGACTCCGGCTGGCTCGAGTTGATGCGCGGCCGGCTCACGGAGCTGCCGCAGGCAGTGGGCGTCATCGGCTGTGGCGCTGGCGACGCCATCACACCCCATTTGCCCTCACTGCTGCAAACGCTGCCGCGCCTCGTCATCGATGCCGACGCGCTGAACGCCATCGCCGCCGACACAACTCTGCAGTCTCTTGTGCGCACAAGGCCAGCAGGCTCCACGCTGCTGACGCCGCATCCGCTCGAAGCCGCCCGCCTGCTGAATCGCGGCACAACCGCCATTCAGGCCGACCGCCTCGCCGCTGCGCAGGAACTGGCCTTGCAATTGGGCTGCACCGTCGTCCTCAAGGGCTCGGGCAGCGTGATCACCTCACCGGCCGAGCGGCCGGCGCTCTGCGCCAGCGGCGGCCCGGCCCTGGCTACAGCCGGCAGCGGCGACGTGCTGGCCGGCTGGCTGGGCGGGCTGTGGGCTCAGCAACCATCCGCCACGGCTCACGCCATCGCCTGCACCGGCGTGGACGCGCACGGCCGCGCGGGCGAGTACGGCGGCGTGCTGCGCGCCGGCGAGCTCATCGAGCGCCTGGCGGCGCTGCGCTGACGCTCAGCGGCGTTTGCGCGGCGCGGCCTTGGCAGCCGTTTTCTTGGCGGCGCGCTTGGCGGCCTGCTGTGCGGCCTTGACCGGATGCAGGGACGCGACGACTTCCTTGCGGCTCTTCTTCACGTCGCGATCCTGCTGGCGCACATCGTCCAGCGTCTCGACGGCCGTCTTGGGCGCGCGCTTGCGGGCTGGTGTCTTGCCCGGGGCTTTGCCCGTGGGTTTGGATGCCCCGCCGCGCCCGGATGAGCGCGCGTCTTCGGCGTCGCGCACCAGGCGGAAGTCGATGCGCCGGCCGTCCAGGTCAACACGGCTGACCTGCACCTGCACGCGGGCGCCGGTCGCGTAGCGAATGCCAGTGCGCTCGCCACGCAGTTCCTGGCGCACCTCGTCGAAGCGGTAGTACTCGCCGCCCAACTCGGTGATGTGCACCAAGCCCTCGACGTAGAGCGCATCCAGTTGCACGAAGAGGCCGAAGGACGTGACCGCACTGACGGTGCCGGCGAACTCCTCGCCGAGACGGTCGCGCATGTAGCGGCACTTCAGCCAAGCCTCGACATCGCGGCTGGCCTCGTCGGCACGACGCTCGTTGGCGCTGCAATGCGCGCCCACGACCTCCCAGCGCTCGGCCTCGTTGCGGGCGTCTGCCGGGTTGGGCGGCGCTGGCCGGCCGGGGCGCTTGGGCGCCTGCGGCACGTTCATCTTGCTGGCGTCCAGCGTGTAGCGCTTGCTCGCCAGCAGGCATTTGATGACGCGGTGGACCAGCAGGTCGGGATAGCGCCGGATCGGGCTGGTGAAGTGGGTGTAGGCCGGGTAGGCCAGGCCGAAATGGCCGGAATTGGTGCCGGTGTAGATGGCCTGCTGCATGGAGCGCAGCAGCATGGTGTGGATCTGCTGCGCGTCGGGCCTGTCTTTGGTCGCCTGGGCGATCGCCTGGAATTCACGCGGCGTCGGGTCGTCGGACACACCCATGCCAATGCCCAGCGAGCGCAGATAGTTCTGCAGCGTCGTACGCTTCTCGGGCGTCGGACCTTCGTGCACGCGGTAGAGCGAGTGGTGCTTGGACGACTGGATGAAATCGGCCGAGCAGGTGTTCGCGGCCAGCATCGCCTCCTCGATCAGCCGGTGCGCGTCGTTGCGCGTGCGCGGGATGATCTTCTCGATACGGCCGTTGTCGTCGCAGACGATCTGCGTCTCGGTGGTCTCGAAGTCGATGGCGCCACGGCGGCCCCGCTCTGCCAGCAGCGCGCGATAGACCTCGTGCAGATGCAGCAGATGCGGCACCAGCTCGCGGCGCTTGGCGGCCTCGGGGCCATGGGTGTTGGCCAGGACGGCCGCGACCTCGGTGTAGGTGAAGCGGGCGTGTGAGCAGATCACGGCCGGATAGAACTGGTAGGCGCTGACCGTGCCATCGGTGGACACGAGCATGTCGCAGACCATGCTGAGCCGGTCTTCATACGGGTTCAGCGAGCACAGCCCGTTGGACAGCTTCTCGGGCAGCATCGGGATGACACGGCGTGGGAAGTAGACCGACGTCGCCCGTTCGTAGGCATCGGCGTCCAGCGGCTCGCCGGGCTTCACGTAGTGCGACACGTCGGCAATGGCCACCAGCAGGCGCCAGCCCTCGACGGCCTTCTTGCCACGCCCCTGCTTGAAGGGTTCGCAGTAGACGGCGTCGTCGAAGTCGCGCGCATCCTCGCCATCGATGGTGACCAGCGGCACGTCGCGCAGGTCGATGCGGTGCTTGAGATCGGCGGCGCGCAGCTTCTCAGGCAGCTTGGCGCTCTGCGTCAACGTTTCGGGGCTGAAGCGATGCGGCACGTCGTACTTGCGCACCGCGATCTCGATCTCCATGCCGGGATCGTCGATCTCGCCGAGCACTTCGACGACACGACCGACAGGTTGCGAGTACAGCGACGGCGGCTCAGTCAACTCGACAGCAACAACCTGCCCTGCGGTCGCGTTGGCGATGCCGTTCTTGGGGATCAGGATGTCCTGGCCCATGCGCCGGTCCTCGGGCGCAACCAGCCAGATACCGGACTCGAGCAACAGGCGGCCGATCAGCGGCCGCTTCTTGCGCTCGAGGATCTCGAGCACCTTGCCCTCCGGACGACCGCGCTTGTCGAAGCGCACGACGCGCACGCGCAGCCGGTCGCCGTGCATGACGGCATGCGTTTCCTGCGACGACAGATAGACGTCGGCGGCACCGTCGTCGGGGATCAGGAAACCATGGCCATCGCGATGACCCTGCAACGTGCCTTCGACTTCGCCGAGCAGGCCGGCACCTTCGCCCTTAGTCGACGGGTTTGAGTTCTTCAAGTTTTTAATGATATGATCCTTGCTTTCCTGAAACGGCCCAGGCACTTCGTTTGAAGTCTTGAGCAACTAGCCCAGGTGGCGGAATTGGTAGACGCACTAGTTTCAGGTACTAGCGGGTAACTCCGTGGAGGTTCGAGTCCTCTCCTGGGCACCAAAACAAAAGACAAAAGGCCAGCACGCAAGTGCTGGCCTTTTGTCTTTTGGCGCCCAGGAGAGGACTCGAAGGGCACGTCACCGAGGACCGAGGGCAAGCCCCGCGGCTTGCCCGACGCCTCGATGAAGGCTTCGCGCTTGCAAGCGCGAAGCCGCCTGCCGGGGTCGCCGGAGGTGACCGAGCCCCCGCCGATGCGCCCTCGATGGGCGCTTCGGCGAGTGGTGGCACAAACCGAGTTCTGTCGTGCCACGCCCTCGTTCCCCTCAAACAGCGAACTTCTTCGCCAGCAGCTCCGGCCCCATGCCGTCGTACTCCTCGAACGGCTGATGGATCCACGGCGAGGTTTCCAGCATCTCGCAGTAGTAGTCCGGCATGTAGGCAGAAACCTTTTTGGTCCAGATGACCGCCGAGCGCAACTCGGTGATGGACGGCATGCCGCGCAGGCGCTCCACCACGGCCTTCAGCGTGACGCCCGAATCGGCCAGGTCATCCACCAGCAGCACGCGGCCGGCCAGTTCGCCCTTGGGCATGGTGATGTACTTGGCCATGTCCAGGCGACCCTGGATGGTGCCGGCCTCGGCGCGGTAGGAGCTGGTCGACATGATGCCCAGGGGCTTGTCGAAGACGCGCGACAGCACGTCGCCCGGGCGCATGCCACCGCGGGCCAGGCAGAGGATCTGGTCGAACTGCCAGCCCGAAGCGTGCACCTTGAGGGCCAGGCGCTCGGTCAGCAGGTGGTACTCGTCCCAGGACACGTAGAGGTGTTTGCCGTCGTCGGTCAGCATGATGGCGGGGTCTCCGTCGAATAGGTTTGAAGTGTCGGGCGAATTTCAGGACGAATAGGGGTGGCGCAGCACGATGGTGTGCTCGCGGTCGGGGCCGGTCGAGACCATGTCGATGGGCGCGCCGATGACTTCTTCCACGCGCTTCAGATAGCTGCGCGCATTGGCCGGCAACTTGTCCCAGGCAGTGACGCCGAAGGTCGTCTCGGGCCAGCCCGGAAAGGTCTCGAACACGGGCTCGCAGGCCTCGATCTCGTCGGCGTCCAGCGGCAGGATGTCGAGCAGCTTGCCATCGAGCTGGTAGCCCACGCACATCTTGATCTCGGTCAGGCCGTCCAGCACGTCCAGCTTGGTCAGGCACAGGCCGGTGATGCCATTGATGATGATGGAGCGCTTCAGCGCAGCGGCGTCCAGCCAGCCGCAGCGGCGCGCGCGGCCGGTCACGGTGCCGCGCTCCTGGCCGACGGTGGACAGGTGGTAGCCCACGGTCCCGGGCGTTTCCCAGTCCAGCTCGGTCGGGAAGGGCCCGGAGCCCACGCGCGTCGTGTAGGCCTTGGTGATGCCCAACATGTAGTGCAGCATCTGCGGGCCGACGCCAGCGCCGGCGGCGGCATTGCCGGCCACGCAATTGCTGGACGTCACGTAGGGATAGGTGCCGTGGTCGATGTCCAGCAGCGTGCCCTGGGCGCCTTCGAACAGGATGTTGGCGCCAGCCTTGCTCGCTTTGTGGATCATGTAGCCGACGTCGGCCAGCATGGGCTTGATGGCTTCGGCCATCTTCATCGCCTGCTCGAAGATGGGCTCGAAGCCCAGCGGCTCGCCCTTCAGATAGCCCGACAGCGCGAAGTTGTGCAGGTCCAGCAGCTCGCGCAGCTTCTTGGCGAAGCGCTCGGGGTGCTTCAGGTCCTGGGCACGCAGCGCGCGGCGGGCGACCTTGTCCTCGTAGGCCGGGCCGATGCCCTTGCCGGTGGTGCCGATCTTGCCGCTGCCGCTGGTCTCGCGCAGCTGTTCGCGCGCCTTGTCCACGGCGACGTGGAAGGGCAGGATCAGCGGGCAGGACTCGCTGATGAACAGGCGCGAACGCACCTCGACGCCGGCCGCTTCCAGGCGCTCGATCTCGGTCAGCAGATGGGTGGGGTCCACCACGACGCCATTGCCGATGTAGCAGGCCACGCCGTCGCGCATGATGCCGCTGGGGATCAACTGCAGCGCGGTCTTCACGCCCTTGATGACCAGCGTGTGGCCTGCGTTGTGGCCGCCCTGGAAGCGCACCACGCCCTGGGCGTGATCCGTCATCCAGTCCACGACCTTGCCCTTGCCCTCGTCACCCCATTGGGTGCCGACGACGACCACATTGCGTCCACGCGCGGTTTGGCTCTGCATCTTGTTTGCCTGCTAGCTTTGGATTGGGAAGGGCCGCCGGCGCTCAAAGCGCGCGGACGATCCAGTCAGTGTGCTCGCGAACCAGTTCGCGGTCACAGTCGAATTCATCGGCCTCGTGCTCATGGCCCGGCAGCACGCAGACCACGGTCTCGCCCTGCTCACGCAAGGCCCGTACAGCCTGGCGCAGTGAAGCATCCTCGCCCCACGGCGCGCGCACGGCGGCGCGCAAAGGCGTGGCCGGCACCAGGGCCACCAGCGTCTTCAGGTCCAGACTGAAGCCGACGGCCGGGCGGCGGCGGCCGAAAGCGGCACCGACCTCGTCATAGCGCCCGCCGCGCAGCACGGCGTCGGAGCAGCCCGAGGCATAGGCGGCGAAGCGGATGCCGGTGTAGTAGGCATAGCCCTGCAGGTCGGCCAGGTCAAAGCCCAGGCTGACCTCGGGATGAACAGCAGCCAGATGGCCGGCCAGCCAGTCCAGGTCGGCCAGGGCCGCCTTGACGAGCGGGTGATCCGGCAGGCGCCGCGCTGCCTCTGCCAGCACTTCCCGGCCACCGAACAGACTGGGCAAGGCCAGCAAAGCATCGCGTGTGACGGCCGGCATGCCCGTGCTCAGCGCGGCCAGTGCGGAGAGGTCCTTGGCGGCCAGCGCCGCCGTCAGCGCTTCCAGCGTCTCGGGAGCCAGCTTGATGCCTTCCAGCACGCCTTGCAGCAGGCGTGCATCGCCAAGGTCCAGCATCACGTCGCTCAAGCCGGCTCGGCGCAGCGCGTCCAAGGCCAATTCATGCACCTCAAGGTCGGCTTCCAGGCCGGCATGGCCATAGATCTCGACACCGAACTGCAAGGGCTCGCGGCTGGTGTTGAGGCCATCCGGCCGCGTGTGCGCGATGGGCCCGCAGTAGCACAGGCGAGTCACGCCCTGGCGGTTCAGCAGGTGGGCGTCGATGCGGGCGACCTGGGGCGTCGTATCGGCACGCAGGCCAAGCGACCGGCCCGAGAGCTGGTCAACCAGCTTGAAGAGCTTGATTTCGGAGCCACTGCCCGTGCCGGAAAGCAGCGAGTCGAGATGCTCCAGCAGCGGCGGAATGACGAGCTCGCAGCCGTAGCTGCGGGCCATGTCGAGCAGTTCTCTACGCAGCTCTTCGATGTGGCGCGCCTGCGAAGGCAGGACATCGGCGATGTGCTCGGGCAGCAGCCAAGCAGAGGACATGGGCGAAGGCAGGCGGTTAAAAACGGCATTCTACCGGTGCCTCCCGGGCCCAGCCTTCAGATCAGCGCAACCAGAGCAGTCCGAACACACCCATCAGGATGCTGGCCAGGCCGATGAAACGAATCTGCCCATCGCTCATCGCCAGGATGCGGCTGAAGACCTCGCGCCAGCGCGCCGGGCTGAGCAGGGGCATCAGCCCCTCGATGACCATCACCAGCGCGAGCGCGGTGAGGAGTTCGTTCACTTGCGCGCCGGTGCGGCGGCGGCCGCGGCGCCGGAGCCCCGCATGGCCTTGAAGAAGTCGCTGGATGGATCGACCACCATCACGTCGCTCTTCCTGCTGAAGCTGGCGCGGTAGGCCTCCAGCGAGCGGTAGAACTGGGCGAACTGGGGATCACGGCCAAAGGCTTCGGCGTACAGGGCAGAGGCCTTGGCGTCGCCCTCGCCTTTGATGAGCTGGGCATCACGGAAGGCCTCGGCAACGATGATTTCGCGCTGGCGATCAGCATCGGCCTTGATCTGCTCGCCCTCGGCGGAGCCGGTGGACCTGGCCTCGGCGGCCACGCGCTTGCGTTCCGAATCCATGCGGCGGTAGACCGACTCGGTGATGCTGGCCGCGAAGTCCACACGCTTGATGCGCACGTCAACGACCTCGATGCCGAACTGCTTGGCCTCGTCGGCCAGGCGTTTGCGCACGTCCTGCATGATCTTCTCGCGCTCGGTGGCCAGCACGGCGATGACGGTGCGCTTGGTCACTTCATCGTTGAAGGCCGCCTGCACGACAGGCACCAGGCGGTTCTCGACGTTGCGCATGTCAGCGCCGCTGTTGCGGATGAACTGGCGTGGCTCGGCGACGCGCCACTTGATGAGCCAGTCGATGACCAGGCTCTTCTTTTCAGCTGTGAAGACGGGCCGCGACTCGGTGCTGTCAAGCGTCTGCACGCGGCGGTCCAGCAGCACGACGTTTTGCAGCGGCGGCGGCAGCTTGAACTTCAGGCCCGGCTCGGTAACGACTTCCTTGATCTCGCCGAGCGCATAGATGACGGCGAACTGGCGCYGGTCGACGATGAAGAGCATCGACGACAGCAGCATCAGGACGACGATGGCGCCGGCGACGATGGCGGCAATACGGTTCATTCGGATGGTCCTCGATCAGCGGCCGTCGCGGCTGCGCTGGTTGTCACGGCTGCGCAGGTCGTTGGCACTGGGCAGCGTCTGCGGCTCGGGCACGGTGGTCGGCTGCGGTGCCGACACGGTCACGGTGCCGCTGCTGCCTTGCTGCAGCAGCTTGTCCAGCGGCAGGTAGAGCAGGTTGGAGCCGCTCTTGCTGTCCACCATCACCTTGCTGACGTTGGTGTAGACCTGCTGCATCGCGTCGATGTAGAGGCGGTCGCGCGTGACCTGGGGCGCCTTCTGGTACTCGGTCAGCACGCTCTTGAAGCGCGCCGCATCGCCCTCGGCCGTTGCGATGACACGGGCCTTGTAGCCCTCGGCCTGCTCGCGCAACCGGGCGGCATCGCCTCGCGCACTCGGGATCTTGTCGTTCGCGTACGCCTGGGCCTCGTTCTTCAACTGCTCGCGGTTGGCGTTGGCCTTCTGCACGTCGTCAAACGCCGCCTGAACCTGCTCGGGCGGCTGCACGCTCTGGACATTGACATTGACGACCTGAATGCCGGCCTTCAGGCGATCCAGCTGGACCTGGATGGACTTGACCAGGTCAGCGGCGATAGCGTCGCGCTGCTCATAGAGCACCGAATCCATCGTGCTCTTGCCGACGATCTCGCGCACCGCCGACTCTGCGGCCAGCAGCACGGCCTGCTCGGGGTCACGGTTCTCGAACAGGAAGTCGCGCAGGTCACGGATGGTGAACTGCACCGTGAAGCGGATATCGACGATGTTCTCGTCCTGCGTCAGCATGGACGAGTCGCGCAGGCCGGTGGCGGCGACGACCGAACTGCGCCCAACCTCGACCTGGCGCAGCTGCGAGACCGGCTGGATCTCATGCGCCTGGAAGGGATAGGGCAGGCGCCACTGGAAACCAGCTTCGACCGTCTTGCTGTACTTGCCGAAGGAAGTGATGACGCCCTGCTGGCCTTCCTGCACGATGAAGAAGCCGCTGGCCAGCCAGCCCAAAACGACAACGCCGGCGATGAGGCTCAGGCCAATACCGGCGCCCTTCATGTCGGGCGAGCCACCGGAGCCGCTGGGGCCGGATGGCCCGCTGGACTTGCCACCGAACATGCCCGAGAGCTTGCGATTGAATTCGCGCCAGAGCTCATCGAGATCGGGCGGGCCGTCGTTGCGGCCGTTGTTCAGCAACCGGCTCGCGGCACGGGCGACCGGCGTCATCAGACGCTGGGCCCAGGTGCTGCGGGGCGTGGTGTGAGGAGTGCTGCTCATGCCTGGGAGGGGTCTGAGGAAGAAGTTTCGGGATCCGACGAATCAGTGTCGAAACGTGGGTCCCGTTCGTCGGGAATCAAGGGCTGGACCTGCATGGCGGTCGCAATCAGCTGGCGCAACTCGGCAAGTCCGCTGCCATCCAGGGCGCTGACGAAGACTCGCGGCGTCGGCTCGGTACTGCCATTGGCGCGCAGCACGGCGTCGACGATGTCGCGCGGGCGCTGATCGCCGGGCAGCAGGTCCTGCTTGTTGTAAACCAGGATCTGCGGCACGTCGGCCGCACCGATCTCGGCCAGCACGCGCTCGACCTCCGCCATCTGTTCCTCCAGCACCGGGCTGGCGGCATCAACGACATGCAGCAGCAGGTCGGCGTCGGCCGCCTCCTGCAGCGTGGCGCGAAAGGCCTCGACGAGCTTGTGCGGCAGGTCGCGGATGAAGCCCACGGTGTCAGACAGCGAGACGCTGGCCGCGGCCTGCTCCAGGTAGAGGGAGCGCGTCGTCGTGTCCAGCGTCGCGAACAGCTGGTTGGCCGCATAGGCGCGCGCCTTGGTCAGCGCGTTGAACAGCGTGCTCTTGCCGGCGTTCGTGTAGCCGACCAGCGAAACCTTGAAGACGCCATTGCGCGAGCGCGCCTTGCGCTGCGTGCCGCGCTGGCGCTGCACCTGCTTCAGGCGTTCCTTGGTCTTCTTGATACGCTCGTCGATCATGCGGCGGTCCAGCTCGATCTGAGCCTCGCCGGGGCCGCCGCGCATGCCGATGCCACCACTCTGGCGCTCCAGGTGGCTCCAGCGCCGCACCAGGCGCGTGGCCAGGTATTGCAGGCGCGCGAGTTCGACCTGCAGCTTGCCCTCGTGGCTTTGCGCACGGGCGGCAAAGATCTCGAGAATCAGCGCGGTGCGGTCGGCGACGGGCACGCCGAGCACGCGCTCCAGGTTGCGCTGCTGGGCCGGCGAAATGGCCTGATCGAACAGCACCGTGTGCGCCTGGTGGGCCAGCACGAGCAACTTGATCTCGTCGGCCTTGCCGGAGCCCACGAAAAGGGCGGCGTCAGGCGCCGGGCGGCGGGCGATGACCTTGGCGACGGGCGTGTCACCGGCGGATTCCGCCAGCAGGGCCAGTTCATCCAGGCTCTCGTCAAAACCCTGGGCGTTGCGGTGACGACCGAAATCGACACCCACAAGAATGGCGCGCGCCGCCTCGGAGGGCGGCGTCGCGTCGTGGGCAGAGGTCGAGGACAAGGGGTGGGGATCAGGCGTCCGCGGGAGCGTCGCCGGCGTGGAAGTTGACCGCACGGCCCGGCACGACAGTCGAGATCGCGTGCTTGTAGACCATCTGCGTCACAGTGTTGCGCAGCAGGACGACGTACTGGTCAAACGATTCGATGTGGCCTTGGAGCTTGATGCCGTTCACGAGGTAGATCGAAACGGGCACATGCTCTTTGCGGAGCAGGTTCAAAAAGGGGTCCTGCAAAAGTTGGCCTTTGTTGCTCATCGGTATGCTCCGAGTTATTCGGGGGGATGGGGGGACTACGGGTAAGACCTTAACACAGCGTCTCAGGCCCTCCAGAGGTCAGCCTAGGTCTTTTCGTCGAAGGGATTCTTCGAAGAACGCAGCTCGATCTTCAGCGGCGTTCCGACCAGCTTGTAGTGCGCGCGGATGCGGCCTTCCAGATAGCGCTTGTAGACCTCGGTGACACCGTCCAGCGCATTGCCGTGGATGACGACGATGGGCGGGTTCTGGCCGCCTTGGTGGGCATAGCGCATCTTGGGGCGCGAAACCCCCGAGCGCTTGGGCTGCTGATGCTCCGTGGCTTCCTGGATGAGGCGGGTCAGCACCGGCGTCGTCATCTTGCGGTAGGCCGAGGCGTAGGCGTCGGCCAGCGAATTCCAGACCGCCGACAGGCCCTGGCGCTTCAGCGCCGAGATGTTGTGCATCGGCGCGAACTTCAGGAAGGTCAGACGCTGCTCGATCTGGCGCTGCAGCGTCTCACGCTGGTAGCTGTCGACGGCGTCCCACTTGTTGAGCGCAAGCACCACCGCACGGCCGCTGTCGAGGATGTAGCCGGCGATGTGGGCATCCTGGTCGGTCACGCCCTGGGTCGCGTCCAGCAGCAGCAGCACGACGTGCGCGTCGGCAATCGCCTGAAGCGTCTTGACGACCGAGAACTTCTCGATGGCCTCGAAGACCTTGCCCTTGCGGCGCAAGCCGGCCGTGTCGATGAGCTTGAATTTCTGGCCGTTGCGCTCGAAATCGACCGAGATCGCGTCGCGGGTCGTGCCCGGCATGTCGAAGGCGACGAGGCGCTCTTCGCCCAGCCAGGTGTTGATCAGCGTGCTCTTGCCGACGTTGGGCCGGCCGGCCACGGCCAGGCGGATGACGCCGTCCTGCTGCGGCCCGGCACCGAATTCCTCGCTGGCGTCCTCGAAGGGCTCCAGCACCGCGTCCAGCAGGCTGCGGATGCCCTGGCCATGGGCCGACGAGATCGGATGCGGTTCGCCCATGCCGAGCTCATGGAACTCGGCCAGCAAAGGCGATTCGCTCATGCCCTCGGCCTTGTTGACGGCCAGATGCACGCGCTTGTTGACGCTGCGCAGATAGCGCGCAATGTCGCTGTCGTGCGCCGACAAACCCAGGCGGATATCGACGACGAAGATGACCGCATCGGCCTCGGCCACGGCCTGCTTGGTCTGCTTGGCCATCTCCTTGACGATGCCGGTGCTGCTGTCGGGCTCGAAGCCGCCGGTGTCGATGCAGATGAACTCGCGGTCGCCCATGCGGCCGTCGCCGTAGTGGCGGTCGCGCGTCAGGCCGGCGAAGTCGGCCACGATGGCGTCGCGCGACTTGGTCAGGCGGTTGAACAGCGTCGACTTGCCCACATTGGGGCGGCCGACCAGGGCAATGACAGGTTTCATTCGGCGGTGATCGCGAATAGGCCGCCGCTCTTGGTCGCAACGAGGGCCGTATCGCCCTGCAGCGCGATCGTGACGACCGGCGAGCCGTCGGTGGCCAGGCGTGAGCGCGTCTTGCCGGTGTCGCGGTCGATCAGATGGATCTGGCCCTCGAAGTCGCCGATCAGCACCTGCTTGGCCGTCACCACGGGTTCGGACAGCTTGCGGCGCTGGAACTGGTCCGCCGACCAGGCGAGGTCGCCGTTGGCCAGCTTCCAGGCCGACAGGCGGTCGGAGGCGTCGCCGGCGACGACGACCTGGGCGTCAGCGCCGATGCCGTTGGTGCCACCGACGACGCGGTTCCACAGTGCGCTGCCGCGCTCGGCGTTCACGCAACCCACCGAGGACTGGAAAGCGCGCGCGCAAATCACCTCGCCCTGGCGCACAGCCGGGCCAACCAGGTCGGCCAAGCGCTCGACTTCATTCGTGCCACGCGGCGTGGCCACGCTGGCTTCCCAGCGCAACTGGCCCTTGACAGGGTCGACACCGGCCAGGCGCGGGCCTTGGCCGACCACCAGTGTGTCCTTGTAGGCCAGCAGCACACCGGCCTTGGCCAGCGTCAGCGGCTCGCCGGGGCGCTTCAGCTCCCAGATCTTGCGGCCATCCAGCGCGTCGAAGGCCAGCACCTGGCGGTCCAGCGTTAGCGTGAAGACACGCTCGCCAGCCACCAAGGGCGCAGCGACGACGGGCGTCGGCAGGGCCTTCTTCCAGGCCACCTTGCCGTTGTCCAGCACGACCAGTTCGTTGTCGCGGTTGACGACAGCGGCAAAGCGGCCATCGCTGCCGATCCCGGCCGACAGCTTGGCGCCCACATCGCCGCGCCAAAGCTCGCGGCCATCGGCGGCGGCCAGCGCGCGCACGCTGCCATCGCTGCTGGCGACGACGAAGCGGTCACCAGGCGTCGCGATGCTGAGCGGGAAGCCGATGTTGTCGCCCTTGGCGCTCCAGACGATGCGGCCGCTCGCCGGGCCGGACAGGGTCTCCAGCGCAGCCGGCTTGTCCTTCTCGCTGCCGAACCAGGAGGTCCACGTCGAGCTGATCGTGGAACAGCCGGTCAGCGAAGCCGCCAGCAGCGAGATCAGGGCAACCCGCCTCATTGCGCGGCTCCGGCGGCTTCGACGGCGGTCGGCACACCCAGCGTCGCCAGCTTGGCCTCGACGATGCGGCGGTAGTCCTGGGTCTTCTCCAGGCCAGCCAGGGCCTTCTGGTACTCGGCCTTGGCGGCATCGCGCTTGTCCTGCAACAGCAGCAGGTCGCCACGGCGGTCAGCCACCAGCGCAGCGAACTCGGTCGTCTTGATCGCGTCCAGCGTCTTGGCGGCCTCGTCATAGGCCTTGGCATCGAGCTGCAGGCCGGCCAGGCGCAGGCGGGCCACGTCGCGGTAGGGGCCGCCCTCGGCGCCCTGTTCGGCCACCCAGGTCAGGCTCTGTTTGGCGTCGTCGGCCTTGCCCTTGTCGAGCTGCAGCTTGGCAACCTGCAACCCGGCCTGGGCCGCATAACCGGTGCCGCCGTAACGGGCTTTCAGGTCGCCCGCGGCGATGGCGGCCTTGTCGACGTCCTGGGCGGTCAGGGCCCGGTCGAATTCGTCATACATCGCGGCGGCCTTGGCGGCCTGGTCGCGCTGGTACATCTGCCAGCCCTGCCAGGCGGCAAAGGCGGCCAGGACGGCGGTCAGTACCCAGGTGATGAGATTGCCCCAGCGCTTCCAGAACGCTTTGAGTTGTTCAAGTTGTTCTTGTTCTTCGAGGTCGAGATGGGCGGCCATGGGAAAACTTCAGGAAAGGGTCTCGGGAGGCCCGGGATTATGCGGGGAGGAGGTCGGCGGCCCAGGCAGCCGCGTCGGCGAGCGGCCGGCTGAGCTGTTCGCCACCGTCACGAAGGGGTTTGACGCTCACCTCGCCACGGGCCAGTTCGTCGGCACCGAAGACAAGGGCGAAGCGGGCGCCGGACGCGTCGGCCTTCTTGAACTGCGATTTGAACGAGCCGCCGCCGGCATGCATCTGCACGCTGACGCCGGCCTCGCGCAGCGCCTCCAGCACGCCAAAAGCCTGCGGCAGGGCCGCTGCGTCGGGCACGATGGCGTAGGCCTGGGGTGCCGACGAGGGCACGGGCAGGCCGAGCTCGTCGATCAGCAGCAGCAGGCGCTCGATGCCCAGGCCGAAGCCGACGGCAGGCGTCGGTTTGCCGCCAAGCTGTTCGAACAGGCCGTCATAGCGGCCGCCGCCGCAGACCGTGCCCTGGGAGCCGAGCTGGTCGGTCACCCATTCGAAGACAGTCAGGTTGTAGTAGTCCATGCCGCGCACCAGGCGCGTATTGACGCGGTACTCCAGACCCGCCGCGTCGAGGATCGCGCGCACGGCGTTGAAGTGGGCGAGCGTCTCTTCGCCGAGGAAGTCCATCAGCTTGGGTGCCGCCTCGATGACGGGCTGCATCGCCGGGTTCTTGCTGTCCAGGATGCGCAGCGGATTGCTGTGCAGGCGCTTCCTGCCGTCTTCGTCCAGCAGCTCGGCATGGGCCTCGAAGTGGGCGATCAGCGCGGTGCGGTGGGCGTTGCGCTCGGCCGGCTGGCCCAGCGAGTTCAGCTCCAGGCGCACATGCTGGCCCACGCTCAGGCCCAGGGCCTGCCAGAGGCGGCGCACCATCAGAATGATTTCAGCGTCCACATCAGGCCCGGCAAAGCCCAGGGCCTCGACGTCGAGCTGGTTGAACTGGCGGTAGCGCCCTTTTTGCGGGCGCTCGTGGCGGAACATCGGCCCCATGGTCCACAGCCGGAGAGGCCCGTTGTAGAGGGCGTTGTGCTCAACCATGGCACGCACGATGCCGGCCGTCGCCTCGGGGCGCAGCGTCAGCTGGTCGCCGTTCATGCCGTCGGTGAAGGAATACATCTCCTTCTCGACGATGTCGGTCACCTCACCCAGGCCGCGCACGAACAGCGCCGTCGGCTCGACGACGGGCGTCAGCATGTACTGGTAGCCGTAGCTGCCGAGCACCTTGCGCAGCGTGGTCTCGAACCAGCTCCACAGTTCGCTGCTGGGCAGCTTGTCCTTGCGGGTGACGCTGGTCGGGAGGATGTCGTTCATCCCCTTGACCGCCTGAATCGCCTTGCTCATGCAGTTGCTGTGGCGCCGAAGCGCTTCTCGATGTAGTTTTCGACCAGCGCGTGGAACTCGGCCGCAATGTTGTCGCCGCGCAGGGTCAGCGCCTTCTCGCCGTCGATGAAGACGGGCGCCGCCGGGGCCTCGCCGGTGCCGGGCAGGCTGATGCCGATGTCGGCATGCTTGCTCTCGCCGGGGCCGTTGACGATGCAGCCCATGACGGCCACCTTCATCTCCTCGACACCCGGGTATTTGTTGCGCCAGACCGGCATCTGCAGGCGCAGGAAATCGTCGATCTGCTTGGCCAGTTCCTGGAAGGTCGTGCTGGTCGTGCGGCCGCAGCCCGGGCAGGCGGTGACGCTCGGGTTGAAGTGGCGCAGGCCCAGGGCCTGCAGGATCTCGAGCGCCACGACCACTTCCTGGGTACGCGACTCGCCCGGCTGGGGCGTGAGGCTGACGCGGATGGTGTCGCCGATGCCTTCCTGGGCCAGGATGCCCAGCGCGACCGAGGAAGCGACCGTGCCCTTGGTGCCCATGCCGGCTTCGGTCAGGCCCAGGTGCAGCGCGTAGTCGCAGCGGCGGGCCAGCTCGCGGTAGACCGAGATCAGGTCCTGCACGCCGCTGACCTTGCAGCTGATGATGATGTTGTCGGGGTTCAGGCCCAGCTCGGCGGCATAGGCGGCCGACGTCAGCGCCGATTCGACGAGAGCCTGGTACATGACCGGCTTGGCGTCCCAGGGCTGGGCACGCTTGGCGTTCTCGTCCATGAACTGCGCGAGCAGCTCCTGGTCCAGGCTGCCCCAGTTGACGCCGATGCGCACGACCTTGTCGTACTTGGCTGCGGCCTCGACCATCATGGCGAACTGGCGGTCCTTCTTGTCGCCCTTGCCCACATTGCCGGGGTTGATGCGGTACTTGGACAGGGCCTGGGCCATGGCCGGATGCTCGGTCAGCAGGCGGTGGCCGTTGTAGTGGAAGTCGCCCACCAGCGGCACGTCGATGCCCATGCGATCGAGCTGCTCGCGGATGTAGGGCACGGCGTCGGCCGCCTCGGGCGTGTTGACGGTGATGCGCACCATCTCCGAGCCGGCAATCGCCAGCTCCTTGACCTGGATGGCCGTGCCGATGGCGTCCACCGTGTCGGTGTTGGTCATGGACTGCACGCGCACCGGTGCGTCACCGCCGACCGTGACGACACGGCTGCCCCAGACCACGCGGGCCTGGCGGCTCCTGCGCGGCGCAGGTGCGGCCTCGGGGATGATCCATTCGCTCATCATTTCAACTCCAGTCGAGCGATGTTGTCCTTGGCTAGCGGCGCCAGGTCGACGGCGGCACCGCGCCATTCGACCTGGGTGCCGCGCACATTGCCAATGCGCAGCTTGTAGGGCGCGGCGCCCGTGAACTCCTGCTGTTCGCCCGCACGCAGCACCCGCGACAGCAGCGGCTGGCCCTTGGCGTCGGCAACCTCGATCCACGTATCGGCCGTCGCCGTCACGCGCAGCGCGCTGCCGGGCGAAGCGGTGACCGTCGCCTTCACCGGCGGCGCAGAGGCGGGCATGGCGGCGGGCGGCGGTGCAACATCACGCACCTGCAGCGGCGCAGATGCCACGGGTTCTGGCAACGTCGTTGCTGGTTCGGAGGCGGCGGGTGCGGGCACGAATTCGACGATCGGCGCGCTCGCCGTGACAACGGTGCCGGACGCCGCTGGAGCCACCACGCTGGCGCCGCGTTCAGGCAACCAGCCCGCTGGGATCCAGTAGATGGCCGCTGCGGCGATCAGCAACAGCAACGCCCCCCAGACGACGGGCCGCGCCGCCAGGCCCAGCACGCCGCCATCAATGGGGCCGGCACCGCGCTCACGGAAGGGCTGGTTGAGCCCAGGGCGCACGTCGAACTCGCGATCGCGCGTGCGCGGCAGCATCACCAGCACCGGTGCCGGGTCCACCTTGAGCGCCCGGCACATGGCCGTGGCCAGCGCGCGGGCAAAGGTGGCGTCGGGCAGCTCGTCGAAACGGTCGGCCTCCAGGGCCTCGAGCTTGGCCTGCGGCACCTTGAGCATGACCGCCAGGGCGGCGATGTGCAGGCCGCGCTGCTGGCGCGCGTTCCTGAGCCAGGCGCCCGCGGTGGCGGCCTGGCTGGCGAGTCCCTCGGTGGTGGGTTCCATCGTCTCGTTCTTGCTGTGCGCCGCAGTCACGGCTTATTCGTCGTAACGGCCGGCGTCCAGGGACTGGGTCTCCGGGGCCTGGGGGTATTTGCGGCGCATTTGCATGGCCAGATCGTCGACCGTGCCGCTGTTGCCGAGCTTGCGCTCGATGCGCAACTGCAGCCACAGGCTCTGGGCATTGACTTGCTCGGGCTGACTGTTGACACGCTTCACATAGAAACGGGCACGCTCCAGCTCGCGGTTGCGAAACAGCACATCGGACAGATTCATGGCGACAGCCGGGCTGCCAGGGTCCAGCTCGAAGGCGCGCGCCAGCGTCTTCTCGGCGACCAGCATGCGGCCCGAACGGGCCTCGCAGACGCCCTTGGCGAGCAGGGTGCGGGCCGGCGCGCGATAAGTGGACTGGGCCAGGGCCTGGTCGAACAGTGAGTCCGCCGTCGGCCAGCGCTGCTGCTGGCACATGAACCAGCCGTAGTTGTGCAGCGTGTCGGGATCATTGGGATAGACGACCAGGGCGCGGCGGAAGGCCTCCTCAGCAAGCTGGTGCTCGCCCATGGCGGCGTAGATGAGGCCGCGCAGGTTGACGGCTTCACGCATGTCGGGCTTGAGCTGCAGCGCCATCTTGAGCTCGTCCAGGGCCGTGTTGAACTGGCCGCGCGAGAAATAGCCCTGGGCCAGTTCGAGCCGGATCGCGGCGCGGCGGTCGCCGTCGGTCTGGTCCGAGTCGGTTTTGATCTCGCGGTCGGCGCTGGGCGCGGTGGTACCGGCGCAGGCAGCAAGGAGGGCGGTGGCCAGAACGATCAACAGTCGCTTCATCAATTCCTCGAAGGTGGCACCAGGGGGCATCAGGTGGATTTGGCCACCGTGACGGGTGCCCTGACCATGCGGATATGCGCGCGGGTGCGGTCCTGCACCTCGCCGGCCAACTGGCCGCAGGCGGCGTCGATGTCGTCGCCGCGCGTCTTGCGCACCGTCGTCACGATACCTGCCTGGATCAGCACCTCGGCAAAGGCCTGCACGCGCGCATTCGTGCTGCGCGTGAGGCCCGAGGCCGGGAAGGGGTTGAAGGGGATCAGGTTGATCTTGCAGTTGACCTTGTTCCTCAGCAGCCTGACCAGCTCATGGGCCTGCTCGGGCGAATCGTTCACCTCCTGCAACATGCAGTACTCGAAGGTGATGAAGTCGCGCGGCGCCTTCTCGAGGTAGCGGTTGCAGGCGTCCAGCAACTCGGCGATGGGGTATTTCTTGTTCAACGGCACGAGCTGGTCGCGCAGCGGATCGGTCGGCGCGTGCAGGCTGACGGCCATGGCCACCGGGCAATCCTCGCGCAACCGGTCGATCATGGGCACGACGCCTGACGTCGACACCGTGACGCGGCGGCGGCTCAGGCCATAGCCATGGTCGTCCAGCATGGTCTTGAGCGTCGGCACGAGCTGGTCGTAGTTCTGCAGCGGCTCGCCCATGCCCATCATGACGACGTTGGAGATCACACGCTCCGCCGTGTTGAGGCGTTTGCGCAGGTTGTGCTCGGCAAACCAGAGCTGGGCTGTGATCTCGGCCGTCGTCAGGTTGCGGCTGAAGCCCTGGTGGCCCGTCGAGCAGAAGCGGCAACCGACCGCGCAGCCGGCCTGGCTGGAGATGCATAGCGTGCCGCGATCATCCTCGGGGATGAAGACGGCCTCGACGGCATTGCCAGCACCGACGTCGAACAGCCATTTGATCGTGCCGTCCGTCGAGACATGTTCGGAAATGACAGGCAGCGCCGCGATGTGGGCACGGCCCTTGAGCTTCTCGCGCAGGGACTTGGCGAGGTCGGACATCTGGTCGAAGTCCGACGCGCCCTTCTGGTGGACCCAGCGGAACAGCTGGGTCGCACGGAATTTCTTTTCGCCCAGTTGCTCGCAGTAGGCGGCCAGGCCTGGGAGATCGAATCCGAGCAGGTTGACCGTATCCATTGCAAACCTCCAAGCGCCCCACCGTTGCCGGCTAGTGTCTTACTTAGCGACTGCAGCGGAACTGGCTTTGCCAGGCCGCTAGCAGTGCCCCTTGAGGGGCCGGCGTCAGCCGGTAGGGGTGGGCTTGATCAGCGACCGGCGTAGACGTTCATGCCGGGGAAGAAGAAGGCCACTTCGACAGCGGCCGTTTCGGCGGCGTCGGAGCCGTGCACGGCGTTGGCGTCGATGCTGTCGGCGAAGTCGGCGCGGATGGTGCCCTTCTCGGCCTTCTTGGGGTCGGTGGCGCCCATCAGGTCACGGTTCTTCAGGATGGCGCCTTCGCCTTGCAGGGCCTGGATCATGACCGGGCCGGAGATCATGAAGCTGACCAGGTCATTGAAGAAGGGGCGAGCCTTGTGGACGGCGTAGAACTGCTCGGCCTCGCCGCGCGACAGGTGGACCATCTTGGCGGCCACAACCTTCAGGCCAGCGCCTTCGAAGCGGGCGTAGATCTGGCCGATGACGTTCTTTGCCACGGCATCGGGCTTGATGATGGACAGGGTGGTTTCGATCGCCATGGGGTTCTCCTGATGGGGCGTATTGGACAAAGCCTGCGATTGTAGCGGGCAGGGATGACCCTAGTTGTATCGCCCGCCCGGTTTCAGCGGCGGCCGCCGTAGCCGCCGCCGGAGCGACCGCCACCACCGCCACCGCCACCGCCGCCGCCCTTGCCGCCGCGGCCACCACCTCCGCCACCACCGCCGCGGCGCAGGAAGGCGTCGCCGCCGATATAGCCCACCGAGGTCTGCATCGGATCGGGTTCACGCGGGCCATTGCCCTTGTTGCCACCACCCTTGCCTTGCCTGTTGTCCTGCTGGCTGCCGCCGGCGCCAAAGCCCTGAGGCAGGCCGCGCTTGCCGCTCGTCGCATGGCGGCGGTCGAAGGTCTGCTCCAGCGGGTTGACGTGATGCGGAATGAAGCCGTCATCCTCCTCATCGTCACGGCGCGGGGCGCGTTCCTCGCGCGGCGGGCGGGCCTGCTGAGGCTGCGGCGCCTCGGGCGGGCGGCTCGGGCGCGGGCCGCCACTGCCGCTGTGGCGCTCGTCGTTGCGGCGCTTGTTGCGATCGTTCTTGTTGCCTTGGCCCTGCTGCTGTTGCGGCTGGCTCTTGCCCTGCCCTTGCCCGAAGTTCTGGCCCTGGCCACTGTTGGAGGTGTGGCCGGCCAGGCGGCGGATGACGCGCACGTCGTCATCTCCCAGTTCCACCCAGACGCCGCGCTTCAAGCCGCGCGGCAGCACGACGGTGCCGTAACGGATGCGGATCAGGCGGCTGACGACCATGCCGACAGCCTCGAAGAGCTTGCGCACTTCGCGGTTGCGGCCCTCGGTGATGACGACGCGGTACCAGCGGTTGGCGCCTTCGCCGCCACCGTCCTCGATGCTCTTGAAGGAGGCCACCTGGCCCTCGACGTTGACGCCTTCGAGCAGCTTGGCACGCTGCTCGTCGCTCAGCGCCCCCAGCACGCGGGCCGCGTACTCACGCTCGACGCCGAAGCGCGGGTGCATCAGCTGGTTGGCCAGTTCGCCGGAGTTGGTGAACAGCAGCAGGCCTTCGGTGTTGATGTCCAGGCGGCCGACGGACTGCCACTTCTGGCCCTGCACGCGCGGCAGCGAGCGGAACACCGTCGGGCGGCCTTCCGGGTCGTTGAAGGTGGACACCTCGCCGGTGGGCTTGTGATAGGCCAGGATGCGCGGATTCGGCGGCGAGATGCGCACGCGCACCTCCTTGCCATTGACGCGCACCCGGTCGCCGAAGGAGATGCGCTGGCCAACATGGGCGACCTCGCCATTCACTTCGATCTTGCCCTCGGCAATCCATTCCTCGATGTCGCGGCGCGAGCCGATGCCGGCCTGGGCCAGCACCTTCTGCAGCTTGGGGGCATCGGCATCCGGCGCCAGCACGCGCTTGGCTTCACCCTCGGCACCCTCCTCCACCGCTTCGTCGGCCTCGGGCCGCAGTTGCGGTGGCTCGCCCACCGGCCCTTCGGATTCGGCGTCCAGATTGCCCGACAGCACATCGGCGAACCGCGCCCCCGCGGCCTCGACGAGTTCGGGCGCCACGACCGCGCCGGGCAGTTCATCCCCGCCCGCGACCGGGGCGTCCTGACGCTCCGCACGGTCCTTGCGGTTGCGGCGACGGTTGCGGCCTCGGCCGCCACGCTCGCCGTCCTCACCCGCCTCGCCGTCATTCCCTTCGTCATCCGCCTGACCACTCGCCGCAGCCGGAGCGGCCGACGCCTCTTCCGCCAACGTGAAGATGGGCACTTCGGCAGGCGCGGTCGCCCCCTCTGCGGCGACGACCGGCACAGCCTCCTCAGCGGCGGCAGCCTTGCGCGGCGCGCGCTTGCGGGCCGGCGCAGGCGCCTCGTCGGCGGGCGCTGCCTCGGGCGCAGGCGCTGCCTCTTCCACCACCGCCTCAGCGGCCTTGCGGCGGGTGCGCTTCACCGCCACGGGCGCTTCGGCCTCGGGTGCGGTCTCGGCGGGTGCCTTGACCGTCGTGCGGCGCCGCTTGGGCGCGGCAGGCGCTTCGGCTTCGGCGTCGGCGTCGGGAGGCAGGGACTTGTCTTGGTCGGCAGCGTCGTTCATGCGGATTCGGGCTGGGGTTGGGGGGGCGGGTCGTTGGGGTCGGGATTGGGAAGTGCGGGCGTGCCGTCGTCGCCAAACAGGCTCAGACTCGGAACGATCTCTTCGGCAGGCGGCTCTGCGGGGATTTCGGCAGGGATTTCGGCGGGCGTTTCAGCGAGCGTTTCAGCGGAAGCCTCGGCCGGCAACTCAGCGTCTTCTGAGTTGTCCAGCAGCTGGCCCTGCAGCGCCTCGAAGGCTGGCGGGGCTTCGCCGCCAATGTCCAGGGCGGGCAACTGTTCCAGGCTGGCCAGGCCCAGGTCGTCCAGGAAGGACTTGGTCGTCGCGTACAACGCCGGGCGGCCCGGGGTCTCGCGGTGGCCGATGGCCTCGATCCAGCCGCGGTCCTCAAGCTGCTTGACGATCTGGCTGGCGACGACGACGCCACGGATGTCCTCGATGTCGCCGCGCGTGACAGGCTGGCGGTAGGCAATGATGGCCAGCGTCTCCAGCACGGCACGCGAATAGCGCGGCGGCTTCTCGGGATGCAGCCGGTCGAGGTACTCGCGCAGCTCGGGGCGGCTCTGGAAGCGCCAGCCCGAGGCCAGCGCCACCAGCTCGACGCCCTTGCCTTCCCAATCGCGGCTCAGCTCGTCAAGCAGGCTGCGCACGGTATCGGCGCCGAGTTCGTCGGCGAACAGGCTGCGCAGCTCGCGCAGCGTCAGCGGCTGCGAAGCACAGATCAGTGCGGTCTCGAGGACGCGCTTGGCATCCTGGGTGTTCATGAACGCAATCGCGCCCTCAATCAAGCCTGGCTTGGCAATCCGTCCGGGCCTGGGCGCTCACAGCGTTCGGCAGGCAATGCGGACGGGGTCTGTCCGGGCGTCACGGTGGGGCTCAACAGCCTTCCAGCGAGACGCGATCGGGGTGGTTGACCGGGCGGGCGGATGAACTGCTAACCGCACGGGTCGCGCACATTTGGCGCGCTGGCTGCCACGACAACCGAGGTGCATTGTATAGCCCTGTCAGCCGGGCAGGTCGGCGGCACCGATCTGGGCCCAGGCGGAGGCCAGGTCGGCGGGCAGCGGCGCGGTCAGCACCAGAGGTTCGCCGGTGGTCGGGTGGGTGAGGGACAGCCGTGCCGCATGCAGGGCCTGGCGGGTCAGGCCGAGGGCCGGCGCGCCGCCATAGAGCACGTCCGCCAGCATGGGGTGGCCGCTGTGCGTCAGGTGGACGCGGATCTGGTGGGTACGGCCCGTGTGCAGCACGCAGTGCACCGCGCTGATGGCCCGGCCATTCACTTCGCCGACACCCAACGGAAAGAAATCGGTGCGCGCCGGCTTGCCGAGGTTGGCGGGGGCAATGGCCATCTTGACGCGCGACACCGGGTCGCGGCGCATGGCCTGGTCGACGACGAAAGGCTCCTCGACACGCCCCCAGGCCAGAGCCAGGTATTCGCGGTGCACCTCGCGCGCTGAAATCTGGCGCATCAGCGCCGTGACGGCCGCCAGCGTCTTGCCAACGACCATGACGCCGCTGGTGTCCTTGTCCAGCCGGTGCACGATGCCGCCGCGCGGCAGCGTCGCTGCGGCGGCGTGATGGGCCAGCAGGCCGTTCATCAGCGTGCCCGACCAGTTGCCCGCGGCCGGGTGCACGACCAGGCCGGCAGGCTTGTTGACCACCGCCATGTGCTCGTCCTCATAGACGAAGTCCAGCGCCATGGCCTCGGCACGGAAGGCACGGCTCTCGTCGGTCGGCAGCAATTCGATCTCGACGCGCTGGCCGGCGCGCAGCTTGTGGGCGGCCTTCTCCAGCACCTTGCCGTCCACCGTCACGCAGCCGCGCTCGATCAGGGATTGCAGATGGTTGCGCGAGAACTCCGGCGCCCGTGTCGTCAGCCAGCGGTCCAGGCGCTCGCCATGGCCGGCGGCATCGACATCTGCCGTGCGCCGTTCAGCGTCGCCGGCTTCTTCGACCCCCGGCTCGAATTCGTCCTGACCCCCCACCCTATACTCCGCGTCCATTGTTCCCTGTGACCAGCCGGCAGCATCGCCGTCGACTTCAGACATGTTTGTTGAGAAATTCAAGACCGCCCGCGTCATCGCTGGCACTGTCCTGATGGCGTTCGCGCTGGGCTTGAGCGGTTGCGGCTCCACGGCCAAGGAGGATCCGAACTCCCAGGCGGCGCTGGACAAATTGTATGCAGACGCCAAGGACGACCTGAACGCCGGCAGTTACGACCGCGCCATCAAGGCGCTCGAAAAGATCGAAGGTCGCGCCGCCGGCACGACGATGGGCCAGCAGGCGACGCTGGATGTGGCCTGGGCGTACTACCGCACGGGCGAGCGCGCCCAGGCGATTGCCACGCTGGACCGCTTCATCAAGCTCAACCCGTCCAGCCCGGCGATGGACTACGCCCTGTACATGAAGGGCATCGTCAACTTCAACGAGGACTTGGGACTGTTCGGCCGCCTAGCCAACCAGGACGTGTCCGAGCGCGACCAGCAGGCCTCGCGAGAAGCCCTGCTGGCCTTCCGCCAGCTCGTCGAGCAATTCCCCGAGTCCAAGTACGCGGCCGAGGCGACGACGCGCATCAACTTCATCACCAACACGCTGGCGGCCTACGAGATCCACGTGGCGCGCTACTACTTCAACCGCAAGGCCTACGTCGCCGCGGCGAACCGCGCCCAGTCAGCCGTGGCCGAGTTCCAGTACGCGCCCGGCATCGAGGAAGGCCTCTTCATCATGGGCGAGAGCTATGACAAGCTCGGCCTGACCCAGCTGCGTGACGACGCCCGCCGCGTGCTCGACAAGAACTTCCCCGACAGCCAGTACGCCAGCAACGGCGCCAACCGCAAGAAGCCCTGGTGGCAACTCTGGTGATCTGACGCTTCGGCGTCGGCCACTGATGATCGGCGCCTTCAGCGCCGGCTGGCGCTGAGTTCCTCTAGCCAAGCCAGGGCCTCGGCTTCGTTGGCCACCGCCGTCATCGGCGGCAGGGCCGCACGCAGGCGGCGTCCGTAGTTCATGCCCGCCATGCGCGGGTCGCACACCACCAGCAGGCCACGATCGGTCTCGGTGCGGATCAGCCTCCCGGCGCCCTGCTTGAGCGCAATCGCCGCCTCGGCGACGAAGTACTCCGAGAAGGCATTGCGCCCCTGGGCCTCCAGGCGCTGCACACGCGCCTCCACGAGCGGGTCGTTGGGCGGCGGGAAGGGCAATTTGTCGATGATCACGCATTGCAGTGCGTCGCCGGGCACATCGATGCCTTCCCAGAAGCTGGCCGAGCCGACCAGGACCGACGCCGGGTTGTCGATGAAGCGCTGCAGCAGCACACGCTTGGGGGCAGCGCCCTGCTGCAGCACGGCGATCGCGTCGCCAGCTTCCTCGAAGCGCTCGCGCAGCGCGTCAGCCACAGTCTGCAGATTGCGCAGCGTCGTGGTCAGCACGAAAGTGCGCCCCCCCAGCGCCCGCGCCAGGCGTGAGGCCAGCAGAGCAACGCTCGGCGGATGGCTGGGCTCACTGGGCTTTGGGAAACCGCGCGGCACGTAAAGGCGCGCATGAGTCGGATAGTCGAAGGGGCTGCCCACACGCAGCACCTCGGCCTCGGTCAGGCCGGCGGGCTCGGTGAACCACGTCAATCCTTCGTCGTCGCCCAGCGTGGCCGAGGTGAACACCCAGGCCTTGGGCGGCCCCTCCAGCTGCTGCTGCATCGCGTCGCGGATATCCAGGGGCGACTCGACCAGGCGGGCCGCATGCGGGCTGATGTCGATCCAGCGCACGTCTCCCGGATCAGGGTCGGTGGCGAACTGCTTGGCCAACTCACGCAACTCCTGGGCCCGCTCACACAGGCGCGCGAAATCGGGCGCGGCCTCGCGCACGGCGGTCAGCGCCTCCAAGGCCTTGGCCGTCGCCACTTCGACGCCAGCCAGCGCCGTGGCGAAACCTGGCTGGTTCGCCCTCTCCTTCCAGCCCAGCTTGAGCGTGCCGCGCAGCTCGCGGCCGGCGGTGGCCAGCGGGCCGGCCGCGGCCAGGCGCAGCTCCCTCGCCGCCTTCTCGACACCCGCATGCAGGCCCTGCCAGTCGTGCACGCCGCGTGCATGGGCCAGGCCCTGGGCCAGCACATCGCGCGCGAAATCGATCAGCGAGGCCGTACCCAGCAGCGTGCCGAGGAACTGCACGCCGGCCTCGGCGAGCTGGTGGGCCTCGTCGAAGATGGCGATCTCGACGCTGGGCAGCAGCTCGGCCACGCCGGTGTCGCGCAGCGTCATGTCGGCGAAGAAGAGGTGGTGGTTGACGACGACGACATCGGCCTCCATCGCCTCGCGTCGCGCCTTGACGACGTAGCAGCTCTTCCAGTCCGGGCACTCCTGGCCCAGGCAGTTCTCGCGGCTGGAGCTGACGATGGGGATGATGGGCGAGCGCTCGTCCAAGCCGTCGATCTCGGCAAAGTCGCCTGTCGTCGTGCCCAGGGCCCAGCGCTCGATGCGGGCCAGCGACAGCGCCGTACGCCGGTCCGGGAACTCGCCGGACACGCGCGCCTCCTTCATGCGGTGCAGGCAGAGATAGCTGCTGCGGCCCTTCAGCAGCGCCAGGCGCACCGGCGTGTTCAAGGCCTTGGTCAGTCGCGGCAGGTCGCGCAGGAAGAGCTGGTCCTGCAGGCTCTTGGTGGCGGTGCTGATGAGGGCACGGCTACCCGCCAGCAGGGCCGGGACGAGGTAGGCGAAGGTCTTGCCGACACCGGTACCCGCTTCGACGACCAGGGCCTGGCGGCGGCTGAGCGCCCGGGCGACGGCACGGGTCATCTCCAACTGGGGCGCGCGGGGCCTGTAGCCCCGGTCCAGGCGCGCCAAGGGGCCGTCCAGGTCGAAAGCGGCCAAAACGGCCTGTTCGAGTTCGTCAGCAGCGGGCGGGACGGGAGGGGTGGCCTGATCGAGGGCGTCGAGCCAGTCGTCGAGATCAGGCGGGTTCATCGGGCTCGGTGGCGGCCTCCAACCGGGCAATCATGTCGCGCAGAACCAGGCGGCGCTTCTTCAGCCGCTGCAGTGCCAACTCGTCCACCGGCGACTGTTCGACCAGTCGGTCGATCATCGCGTCGAGGTCGCCATGCTCCATGCGCAGCTCGATGAGCCGCCGGGGCAACGAGTGAAGTTGTTCATCCATCCAAGGGTTTACGAAGGCGGTTCGATGCGGACACAAGCTCACCGACCAGTATAGTTTTCGGCATGCCCTCCCCCACCGCCGTCGGTTTCCGACTCAACGCCGCCACCGGCACCCATCGCGGGGACCGGGCCTATCAGCAGGATCAGGTGGCCGTCATCGCCCACCCGCGCATAGCGGGCTGCATGATGGGCATCGTGGCAGACGGCATGGGCGGCAAGAGCGGCGGGCGCAAGGCGGCCGACCAGGTCATCCTGACGGCGCACCAGCTGTTCGAGCGCTATTCGCCCGAGGATGAGCTGCCTGCCGAGCTGCTGAGCCAGATCACGGCGGAGGCGCACCTGATGATCAAGCTGACGGCCATCTCCGCCGAGGAGGAACCGCACAGCACGATCGCCGGCTTCGTCATCACCAGCGACCGCTGCGTGCACTGGATCCATTCCGGCGACTCGCGCATCTACTGGTTCCGCGGCGCGCGCCTGGTCAAGCGCTCCATGGACCACTCCTATGTGCAGCGCCTCGTCGACGAGGGCCAGCTCACCGAGGCCGAGGCCAGCTCGCATCCGCAGAGCAATCTGCTGACGGCCTGCCTGGGAACGGTGCAGGACCCGACGTCGACATCGGAGCGCTTCGAGAACCTCGAAGTGGGCGACACGCTGATGTGCTGCAGCGACGGGCTCTGGCACTACTTCACCGCCCAGGAGCTGGGCAGCGTGCTCTACAGCCTGCCGCCGCGCGAAGCGGCCGAGTTGCTGGTGAGCAAGGCGCGCCAGCGCGCCCGGGGCGGCGGCGACAACCTGTCCGTCGCCATCGTCAAGCTCGAGAACCTCGATTAGCGGCCGCTACCGCGACGCGGCTGATGCGCCCGGCAAAGGCAGGGGCGCAGCCAGCGGCTTGGCCCTGGCCTTCTGTCTGGCCTCGTGCTCGGCAATGCGCTGCTGTTGACGCTTCTCGCGCACCTCAGCCTGCTCGCGGCGCTTGGCCGCCTCGCCCTGCGCCTTGTTCTCTGCCTGCTGGCGCTGGCGTGCGGCATCCTCCGGGCTCCGCGCGCGGGGCGTGCGGGAGGCGGCCACCGCAGGTGGAGCTGGCGGCGGCGCCGTGAGGATGCGCTCGCGCTTCTGGCCCTCGTCCTGAGACGCGGCGAGCTCGCGTTCGCGCACGCGCTGGGTCTGGGCTGCCGCGCGGGCACGACGCTCCTCGGCCGCGAGTTCATTTTCCCGTCGCACCAGGGGTGCCAACGCCTCGTGGCGGCGCCGACGCAGCTCATCCAGGCAGGCAGCGACGGAAAAGCGCTGCTCGCAGTCCAGCTTTTCCTGCGCGAAGCGCTGCTCGATGGCGGCGCGCTGGACAGCGACCTCGGCACGCGTGGCCGGCTGAGGTGTTTCCGCACAAGCCACCACGGCCGCGAGCCAGAGCCCCACCAGCAGGCCGCCGCGACAGCCGGCGGCCACATCAAGCGGCCGCCGTGGAACCGGCTTTGCCGGGCCACTGGCGGCGCCCCCTCGAAGGGGGCTGAGGCCGGACACAAACGGCACGTCGTTTGCGCCTGCCGAAGGGTCGGCCCCTCCGGGGTCGGCGCGGCCTGCAAGGTGCGCGAAGCGAGTAGGGGGTGGCCTCATGTGAGCGAAGTATCAACCTCGCGACGGGCCAAGGCGAGGTATTCGGCCGAGCGCATTTCCTGCAAGCGCGACACCGTGCGCGGGAATTCGTGAGCCAGCGGCCCTTCGGTGTAAAGCTGCTCCGCTGGCACCGCGGCCGAAATGATGAGTTTGACGCGGCGGTCGTAGAGCACGTCCACCAGCCAGGTGAAGCGGCGCGCCTCGCTGGCCAGGCGCACCGGCATCTCCGGCACATCGGACAGGATGACGGTATGGAACTGACTGGCCAGCTCGAGGTAGTCGTTCTGCGAGCGTGGACCACCACAAAGCGTTGCGAAATCGAACCAGACGACACCGCCGGCACGCCGGCGCGCATAGATCGCGCGGTGCTCGATCATCAGCTTGCGGTCCTCGTCCTGCGCTTCTGCGAGGGACTCGAAGGCCTGGGTAAGCGCCGCTTCCGTCGACTCGTTCAGCGGCGTCAGGTAGAGGTTCATGTCCTCCAGCGTGCGGCGCCGGTAGTCGGTGCCGGCATCGACATTGATGACCTCGAGGTTGGCCTTCAGCAGCTCGATGGCGGGCAGGATGCGGTCGCGGTGCAGGCCGTTGGGGTAGAGCCCGTCCGGATGGAAATTGGACGTCGTGATGATGGACACGCGGTTGCGGAACAGCGCGTCCAGCAGGCGATGCAGGATCATCGCGTCAGTCACGTCGGCGACGTGGAATTCGTCGAAGCAGATCAGGCGGAAACGCCGCGCGATGCGCTTGCCGAGTTCCTCCAGCGGGTCGGCAATGCCCTTGAGTTCCTGCAGCTCGCGGTGCACCTCGCGCATGAACTCGTGGAAGTGCAGCCGCGTCTTGCGCTGCAGCGGCACGGCCTGGAAGAAGCAGTCCATCAGGAAGCTCTTGCCTCGGCCTACGCCGCCGTACATGTAAACGCCGCGCGGGATGGGCGGGCGCACCAGCAGCTTGGTCACGGCATTGGCGCGCCGCGCCTTGTAGCTGGCCCATTCGTCCTGGCAGCGCTGCAGGGCCTCGATGGCACGCAGCTGCGCAGCGTCGGCCATGAAGCCGCGCTCGGTGAGGGTCTGCTGGTAAAGCTCAGTGACTGAGGTCATCGCAAAAAAAGGGGCGACTGTCTGGCCGCCCCTTTCGATTCGCTACGTGCGATCAGAAGTTCAGCGTGCGCTTGTCGACGGCCAGGGCCGCTTCCTTCGTCGCTTCGCTCAAGGACGGATGCGCGTGGCAGATGCGTGCGATGTCCTCGGCCGAGGCCTTGAACTCCATCGCCACCACCGCCTCGGAGATCAGCTCCGACGCGAACGGGCCGATGATGTGCACGCCCAGGATCTCGTCGGTCTTGGCGTCGGCCAGGAACTTGACGAAGCCGGTCGTGTCACCCAGCGCACGGGCGCGGCCGTTGGCCAGGAAGGGGAACTGGCCGGCCTTGTAGGCGACGCCTTCGGCCTTGAGCTGCTGCTCGGTCTTGCCGACCCAGGCGATCTCGGGGCTGGTGTAGATGACCCAGGGCACGGTGTTGAAGTTCACGTGCCCATGCTGGCCAGCCATGCGTTCGGCCACGGCAACGCCCTCTTCCTCGGCCTTGTGCGCGAGCATCGGGCCGCGCACGACGTCGCCGATGGCCCAGACGCCCGGCAGGCTGGTCTTGCAGTCGTCATCCACGACGATGGCGCCGCGCTCGTCCAGCTTGAGGCCGACCACATCAGCACCCAAGCCGATGGTGTTGGGCACACGTCCGATGGAGACGATGAGCTTGTCGACCTCCAGCGTCTTGGCTTCGCCCTTGGCGTCGGTGTAGGCGACGCTGACACCCTTCTTGGACGACTTAACCTCGCCGACCTTGACACCGAGCTGGATGTCCAGACCCTGCTTCTTGAAGACCTTGGCGGCCTCCTTGGCGACGCTCTCATCCACCGCGCCCAGGAAGGCCGGCAGGCCTTCCAGCACCGTGACTTCGGCACCCAGGCGGCGCCAGACCGAGCCCATCTCCAGGCCGATGACGCCGGCGCCGATCAGGCCCAGCTTCTTGGGCGTGGAGCCGACGCGCAGGGCACCGTCGTTGGACAGGATGTTCTCTTCATCAAACGGCACGCCGGGCAGCGCGCGGGCGTTGGAACCCGTGGCGACGATGACCTGCTTGGCCGCGATGGTTTCCTCACCAGCCTTGAGTTCATAACCGCCATCCTTGGCGGCAACGAAGGAGCCACGACCGTGGAAGAACGTGACCTTGTTCTTCTTGAACAGGTAGACGATGCCGTCGTTGTTCTGCTTCACGACCTGGTCCTTGCGGGCCAGCATCTTGGCGACGTCCATCTTGACGTTGTCCGCCGTGATGCCGTGGTCGGCAAAGTGGTGGTTGAGCTGCTCGTAGTGCTCGCTGGACTGCAGCAGCGCCTTGGACGGGATGCAGCCGACGTTGGTGCAGGTGCCGCCGAGGGCGGGGCCGCCCTTGTCGTTCTTCCACTCGTCGATACAGGCCACGTTCATGCCCAGCTGGGCCGCGCGGATGGCCGCGATGTAACCGCCGGGGCCGCCGCCGATGACGACGACGTCGAATTGCTTAGACATTCTCAATTGACCTTTCTAACAACGATGGGCTCGAACGAACGAGCGCCGAGCCCACGAAAAAGCATGACCACGGCGTCCTCGAAACGCCTTCCGGTGGGGCAAACCAACATCATGTCCGCAATGTCCTTTTCAGCCAGGCAGGCGGACGGATCCTTCACCACCTCTCGAAGGACTGCGACATCGGCAGCCATCGGGGGGATGCTATCCAGCACCTTGGGCTCACTCGCCTGAGCGTCGGCTGCCGCACGCGCAAGCTCAGCCAAGTACGCTTGCCTGCTCGACAGAGGCAGGAACACGACTTGGGAGTTCGCGGGCGCAGCGCTCGCATCCTTGGACTCAGCAACGCTGCAAGGCACGGCGGCACCCGGTGCCACTTTGGCGCACAGCACCACCATCCGTTTGCCGCTCGCGTCTGCGGTCGACTCGAATCGGGTACTCGGCGCACTCGCGGGCTGGGCGTCGGCCGCATACGCCTGCAAGCAGGAGATCACCCCTGCCAGCAGACCTGCGGAGAGCTTCAAGGCCCAGCGACTCACACCCGACCTCAGATGTCGAACAGCAGGCGGGCCGGATCTTCCAGCGCTTCCTTCATCGTGACCAGGCCCAGCACGGCTTCGCGGCCGTCGATGATGCGGTGGTCATAGGACATGGCGAGGTAGTTGATCGGGCGCACGACGACCTGGCCGTTCTCGACGACAGCACGGTCCTTGGTGGCGTGCACGCCCAGGATGGCCGATTGCGGCGGGTTGATGATGGGCGTGGACAGCATGGAGCCGAAGGTGCCGCCGTTCGAGATGGAGAAGGTGCCGCCGGTCAGGTCGTCGATGGACAGCTTGCCGTCCTTGGCCTTCTGGCCAAACTCGGCGATCTTCTTCTCGATGTCGGCGAAGCTCATCTGGTCGACATTGCGCAGCACCGGCACGACGAGGCCGCGCGGCGAGCCGACGGCAATGCCGATGTCGAAGTAGCCGTGGTAGACGATGTCGTTGCCATCGACCGAGGCATTGATGATCGGGTACTTCTTCAGCGCCGCGACGGCTGCCTTGACGAAGAAGCTCATGAAGCCGAGCTTGACGCCATGTTCCTTCTCGAACTTCTCCTGGAACTTCTTGCGCATCTCCATGACCGGGGCCATGTTGACTTCGTTGAAGGTGGTCAGGATGGCGTTGGTCGACTGCGACTGCACCAGGCGCTCGGCGATGCGGGCGCGCAGGCGGGTCATGGGCACGCGCTGCTCGGGGCGGTCGCCCAGGTTCTGCTGGGCCGGCGCGGCCACGGCGGGCAGCGGCTTGGCGACCGCGGGCGACGCAGGCACGACCAGCGGCGCGGCGACGGCAGCAGGCTTGGGCTGAGCGCCAAGGGCGTCGCCCTTGGTCACGCGGCCGTCCTTGCCGGAGCCGGCCACGTCGGTGGCAGCCAGGCCCTTCTCGGCCAGGATCTTGGCGGCGGCGGGCATGGCCACATCGCCCTTGTTGGCGGCAGCAGGAGCAGCGGCGGCCACAGGTGCGGCAGCAGCAGCGGCAGGTGCGGCTGCAGCAGCGCCGGCCTTGCCTTCGGTGTCGATCTTGGCGAGCAGTTGCTGGCTGACGACGGTGCTGCCGTCAGCCACCAGGACTTCGGCCAGCACGCCGGAGGCAGGTGCGGGCACTTCGAGCACGACCTTGTCGGTCTCGATCTCGACGAGGGTTTCGTCGATGGTGACAGCTTCGCCGGGCTTCTTCTTCCAGGTCAGCAGCGTGCCCTCGGAAACGGATTCGGAAAACTGGGGAACTTGGACGTCAACGATGGCCATGGTGGGAGGCTCCGTGTTCTTTATTCGGTGTGATGGTGCAGGCGCGAGCAAGCGCAGCGCCGATCGGGGCGCTGCGCATTGCGGTCCTTATTTGGTGAGGATGAAGCCCTTGAGCTTGGCAAACGCCTGATCCAGCAGCGCCTTCTGCTGCTCCTGGTGCAGGTGGGCATAGCCGCAGGCGGGGCTGGCGCTGGCCGGGCGGCCGGCATAGCCGAGCTTCTGGCCTTCGCTCATGTTCTCGTGCACATAGTGCTGCACGAAGAACCAGGCGCCCTGGTTCTGCGGTTCGTCCTGGCACCAGACGATGTCGGTGGCGTTCGGGTACTTCTTCAACTCGGCCGCGAAGGCCTTGTGCGGGAAGGGGTAGAGCTGCTCGACGCGCACGATGGCCACGTCCGCAGACTTCTTCTCGGCCCGCGCCTTGACCAGGTCGTAATAGACCTTGCCCGAACAGACGATGACACGCTTGACCTTCTCGGCATTCAGCGCGGCGTCCTGTTCACCGATGATGGTCTTGAAATCGCCCTTGGTGAAATCGGCCAGCGGCGAGGTGGCATCCTTCGCGCGCAGCAGGCTCTTGGGCGTCATGATGACCAGGGGCTTGCGGAACATGCGCAGCATCTGGCGGCGCAGCACGTGGAAGATCTGCGCGGCGTTGGTGGGCTGCACGACCTGCATGTTGTTGTCCGCGGCCAGCTGCATGAAGCGCTCCAGGCGCGCCGAGCTGTGCTCCGGGCCCTGGCCTTCGTAGCCGTGCGGCAGCATCATCGTCAGGCCGTTGGAGCGGCCCCACTTCACTTCGCCGGAGGCGATGAACTGGTCGATGACGACCTGGGCGCCGTTGACGAAGTCGCCGAACTGCGCCTCCCAGATCGTCAGCGTGTTGGGCTCGGCCGCGGCATAGCCGTACTCGAAGCCCAGCACCGCTTCTTCAGACAGGATGGAGTCGATGACGGTGAACGGTGCCTGGCCTTCGGCCACGTTCTGCAGCGGGATGTAGGTGCCGGCGTCCCAGTTGGCGCGGTTCTGGTCGTGCAGCACGGCGTGGCGGTGCGTGAACGTGCCGCGGCCGCTGTCCTCGCCGGACAGGCGCACTGGGTAGCCCGAAGCCACCAGCGACGCGAAAGCCATGGACTCGCCCATGCCCCAGTCGATGTTGACTTCGCCGCGGCCCATCGTGGCGCGGTCAGCGTAGAGCTTGGCAACGAGGTTGTGGGCCGCGAAGTCCTTGGGCAGCGTCGTCAGCTTCTCGGCCAGGCGTTTCCATTCGGCCACCGGAATGGCGGTGTCACAGCTGTCGGTCCACTTCTTGCCCAGGAAGGGCGACCAGTCGGTGGCGAACTTGCTCTTGAAGTTGGTCAGCACCGGGTCGACGGTGTGGCGGCCTTCGTCCATGGCGGCGCGGTAGGCCTTGACCATGTCGTCCGGGCCTTCGGCCGGCAGCACGTTCTGCGCCACCAGCTTGTCGCCATAGACCTTGCGCGTACCGGGGTGGGCGGCGATTTTCTTGTACATCAGCGGCTGGGTCAGCGCCGGCGTGTCCTGCTCGTTGTGGCCCAGCTTGCGGAAGCAGACGATGTCCAGGACGACGTCCTTCTTGAACTCGGCGCGGTAGTCCATGCACAGCTGCGTGGCCCAGACGACGGCCTCAGGGTCGTCGCCGTTCACGTGCAGCACCGGCGCTTCGATCATCTTGACGACGTCGGAGCAGTACCAGGTGGAGCGCAGGTCGCGCGGGTCGCTGGTGGTGAAGCCGATCTGGTTGTTGATGATGATGTGGACCGTGCCGCCGGTGCGGTAGCCGCGCGTCTGCGCCATCGCCAGCGTTTCCTGCACGACGCCCTGGCCACCGAAGGCCGCGTCACCGTGCACCAGCACCGGCAGCACCTGGGCGCCTTCGCTGTCGCCGCGGCGGTCCTGGCGGGCGCGCACGCTGCCTTCAACGACCGGGTTGACGATTTCCAGGTGGGACGGATTGAAGGCCAGGCTCAGGTGCACCGGGCCGCCAGGCGTGGACACGTCGGAGCTGAAGCCCTGGTGGTACTTCACGTCGCCGGCCGGCAGGTCTTCGGCAGCCTTGTGCTCGAACTCGGCGAACAGGTCGGCAGGCATCTTGCCCAGCGTGTTGACCAGCACGTTCAGGCGGCCGCGGTGGGCCATGCCGATGACGATTTCCTGCACGCCGCGCTCGCCGCCACGCTGGATCACTTCGTCCATCGCCGCGATGAAGCTCTCGCCGCCTTCCAGCGAGAAACGCTTCTGGCCGACGTACTTGGTGTGGAGATAGCGCTCCAGGCCTTCGGCCGCGGTCAGGCGGTCGAGGATGTGCTTCTTCTCTTCGGCCGAGAAGGTCGGCTTGCCGCGCGCCTTCTCCAGGCGCTCCTGCCACCAGCGCTTCTCGCCGGGGTCGGAGCCGTGCATGAATTCGGAGCCGATCGAGCCGCAATAGGTCTCGCGCAGGGCCTGCACGATCTGGCGCAGCGTCATCGTCTCGCCGCCGAAATAGCTGTTCACGGCGCTGAACGAGATGTCCATGTCGGACTCGGTCAGGTCGTAGAACGCCGGGTCCAGCTCGGGAATCTTGGGGCGCTCGGCGCGCTTGAGGGGGTCCAGCTCGGCCCAGCGGTTGCCGAGGAAACGGTAGGCCGCGATCAGCGACTGCACGTGCACCTGCTTGCGGGCGACGGCCAGATCGGCGCTGGAAGCCTTGTTGGCGAAGGCGTTGGCCTTGGCGCGCTGGGCGAATGATTCGACGACCGGCGCATGGGCCACGTCGCGCGCCTCGCTGCCATCCACCGCGGGGACATGCTGCAACGCGTCGAAATAGGCGCGCCAGTTGTCCGGGACGGAACCCGGGTTGTCGAGGTAGGCCTCGTACATCTCCTCCACATACGGCGCGTTTCCGCCGAACAGGTAGGAGTTGGACCTGTATTGCTGCATCATCTTTCGCTCACCTCATGCCCCGGTTTCCAGGGAGTTGGCTGGTTGAAGAACCTTCCGCGACACGGCTCGACCGGTTGGCGGATTGCGACCCACCTCTGCTGTTGCCAGGGGCAACTGCAAAAGGGACGGGAAGGAATAAAAGTATCAGGGGCGGACTCTAGCACTCCGGGTTTGCCCGACAAGGTGGACGGGGTGCGACAAAGTTCACGCACCGGGATGCAGCAAAGTTGACTGGCCCGTAAACTTGGTGGTCGCGCCAGCCCCGAGATTGAATGGTTGAACGCGAGGGACATTCAGGAGATCCCAGATGCAAGTCCAGGTCGTTGACTACCGCGCGCCCGACGCCGCGGAGAAGTTCACCCGCTCCCTGCACGAGACCGGTTTCGGCGTGCTGACCAACCACCCGATCCGCCAAACCCTGGTCGAGAAGATCTACGCCGACTGGCTGGCCTTCTTCAACAGCGAGGCCAAGCATGGCTACGCGTTTTCCAAGGAAACCCAGGATGGGTATTTCTCGACCGCCATCTCGGAAACCGCGAAGGGTTCCAAGCAGAAGGACATCAAGGAGTACTTCCACGTCTACCCCTGGGGCCGCATCCCCGAGCAGTTGAAGGAAGACGCCCTCACCTACTACCGCGAAGCCAATGCGCTGGCGGAGGAACTGCTGGGCTGGGTGGAGCGTTACACGCCGCCAGAGATCGCGGCCAAGTACCGCGAGCCACTGTCGAACATGATCCAGGGCAGCAGCAAGACCCTGCTGCGCGTGCTGCGCTACCCGCCGTTGACGGGCGAAGAGCCGGTGGGCTCCATCCGCGCCGCAGCGCATGGCGACATCAATCTGCTGACCATCCTGCCCGCCGCCAACGAGCCGGGCCTGCAGGTACTGGGCACCGACGGTGCCTGGCACGACGTGCCCTGCGACTTCGGCACGTTGACCATCAACATCGGCGACATGCTGCAGGAAGCCTCCGAGGGCTATTACCCGTCGACCCAGCACCGCGTGGTGAACCCGACCGGCGAAGGCGCGAAGAAGAGCCGCGTGTCGCTGCCGCTGTTCCTGCATCCGCGCGACAACGTCGTGCTGAGTGATCGCTATACGGCCGACAGCTATCTGAACGAGCGGCTGCGCGAGTTGGGCGTGAAGACCTGAAGGCCTGCCTTCAGTGCAAAGGGCGCCACGGGCGCTTGCCCGCCGCTACTTTCCGCTGGGTCGCGCTGCAAGCGCTCGGGCTGTCGGCCGGTCAACATAGCGCGCAAAGATCGTCTCAAGCGTGCCGTCGGTGCGCATCAGCTCGATCGCGTTGCGCATCTTGTCGACGTCGACGGCCGCAACCCGCTGGCGCGACAGCACGAGCCCCAGGACTGCGTTGTCCTGCGGCGCGAAGTCGAGGATTTGGACCTTTCCGTCCAGCTGGTTGCGCGTGAGTAGTGGGGCCCAGACCACCGGTTGGCTGAGGAAGGCATCGACGCGCCCTACAGCAAAGACTCTGGCGAGAACTTCCAGATCTGCCACTTCATCGATGCGGCCTTCGCGACGGAGCGATTCGATCCAGGGGTCCAGCGTTGCGCCATGGACAAAACCCTTGACTACACCCAGGCGCAGAAACTTTCGCGCCCGGAACTCGTCCATGGTCTTCGTCGTGGCAGCCAGCTCGTTGCGCACGATCAGGTAGTTGCGATTGTTCAGGACATAAGGAACGAAGTGCGCAAACCTCTGCCGCTCAGGCGTTTCTATGCCCGAGACCGTCATGTCAAGCGCACCCCCGGCCAGCGCCGTCCAGGTTCGCACGCGGGACTCCATGACTCGCACCAAGGAGCAGCCCGTGCGCCTGCTGACTTCCTCGACGACGTCGCGGTCGATGCCGACGTAGTCGCCTGCGGCATTCTTGAAATACAGCAAGCCCGTTTCGTAAAAGGCCACTTGATACGGCCCGCAGGGAGTCTCATGGGCCTGCAGTCCAGCACTGGCGAACAGGGTCGCCACCAGACAAGTCAGGACCGGCTTCATCTCTTGAGTTTAGAACTCAGACGGCTGGAGGGTGGCCGTTGGCAGGGTCACTCATGGAGATGAAGCTCTCGCAAGCTCCATTGGCATCGCCTGGAGCGCCTGATACACCAGCAGCGACGCATGCGCGTCGTTGGCCGCGTACTGCAGCTGCTGGGGGCTGAGCTTGCGGGTGGCCCAGTTGGAGGTGGTGACTTTCTTGGACTTGGGCATGCGCTGGCCCAGCACGATGGCGACGGCGGCCCTGAGGCCGACGGCCTGCTGGAAACCCAGTCGCCGCACCATGTGCGAAACATCGACCCCACCGCTGAGCTGCACGCCCAGCTTCCTGTGCAAGGGCACGCGGTCGGACACGATGCCGAACCCCACCTTGACGATGACCTCAGACTCAAGGATGGCGCGCAGGAAGCCTGCAGTCTCCGGCGCTTCCGTATGTACGATGAAGGCATGCCCCGCAGTCGCGAACTGCACGATGTGCGGGCCCGTCTGCTCACCGCCAGCGACGAACATGGGCTTGCTTTCGGTGTCGAAGCCGACCTGGCCGGCCAGGCGCAGTTCTGCTTCAGCGAAGTCGCATTGGTCCGCGTCGCGAAGCACGTGGATCCGGTCGAGCGGCAACGCGGGGTAAGGCGGCAACGCTGCTATCTGTTCGCTCGTGGGTCTCTCCATCGCTTCAGTATGACCTCCTCGTATCCACCGCAACCCAGTTGACCTCCCAGGTCACGCCCCCATCGGCTGAAAACGCCTGTTCGAAGCGACAGCGGTCGGTGCCGAGGGATTCAATGGCGAAGCGCACCAGGATCTGGCGGCCATTGAAGTCCTCGGCGCTGTAGAAGAGGCCACGTGGGCTGCCGCCGAAGCCACCCACCATCGGCGCGGCGAGCGTGCCCGATGCAGCGTTGGCGAAGTTGAGCGTCCACCTTTGCCGCTGCACCTCGAAGAGCCGCAGCGACAAGCCCTGGATGCGCCCCTCGGGGCCCGAGACGTCCAGTTCGACGAGATTCGCGCGACCGCCCAGCAGCGGGTGCACGAGGGTCGTGCCCGTGTACTCGGCCCAGGTGTCGGAACCGCTCAGGGGCCGCAGGCGGCGGCGCAGCGACGTGTACCACTTGCCGTGCTCGAATTCGAAGTCCTGCGGCGCGCCCGCCGGCGTTGCGGGCAGCGGCGGCGCGCTGGCTGCCGGTGCGGCGATGGCACTGGCGCCGGCGACAACGAGCAGGGAAGCGGCAGTGCGGCGGGTGTGTTGGGAAGGCATGAACTCGGATGGGTGACTAGACTGACCCGGTTCACTCTATGCAGCACCATGTCCACTGCCAAGAAGGCACCTGCAGGTAACCGTCCTCGCCCGGCGCGTGGCAACGCCATCCCCGGCTGCGCGCTGACGGCGGCGCTGGCGGCCATCGGTGGGCGTTGGAAGTTGTTCGTGGTGTACCGGCTGGCCGATGGCCCGCTGCACTTCGCGGCGCTGCGGCGCAGCCTGCCGGACGTGTCGGCCAAGGTGCTGGCGGAGCAGCTGCATGAGCTGCAGGCCGACGGCCTGGTGAGCCGCGAGCGCACGGGGCCTGTGCCGGCCGTTGTGCGATACGGGCTCACGCCGCATGGGCTGTCGGTGCTGCCGGTGGCCGAGGAAATCCGTCGCTGGGGCGCAGCGCATCAAGCCGCTTGCGCAACTGCCCCACTGGACGTCGGCGTCGACGCTCGCGCGACCTGCGACGTCGCCGCCGCGCCTTGAAGCCACGTCACCTCGCCATCACCACATGCATCGCCTGCCCCGAGCTTTCGCGCTCGGTGATGCGCCAACCAAGGGCCGGCATGTCCAGGCCACCCAGCAGCGACTCGCCGCTGCCCAGCAGCACCGGCGAGACGGCCAGGTGCATCTCGTCGATCAGACCGGCCTGCAGATACTGACGAATCGTCTGAGCACCGCCGCCGATGCGCACGTCCTTGCCCGCGGCGGCGTGCTTCGCCTGCCGCAGCGCGGCTTCGATTCCGTCCATCACGAAGTGAAAGGTCGTGCCGCCTTCCATCTGCAGCGGCGGCCGGGCGTGGTGGGTCAGCACGAACACAGGTACGTGGTAAGGCGGATTGGCACCCCACCAGCCCTTCCAGGTCTCGTCGGGCCAGGGGCCGCGCACGGGGCCGAACATGTTGCGGCCCAGGATCCAGGCGCCGACACTCTCGAAGCTGCGCACCGCGAAGCGATCGTCGGCACCGGTGCTGCCGCCTTCGCTGCCGAGCATCTGCTTGAAGGTGCGCGTCGGGAACATCCACTCGTGCAGTTGCTCGCCGCCTGCGCCCAGCGGCGCCTCCAGGCTCTGGCACGGCCCTGCCGCGAAACCGTCGATGGAAATGCTGAATGCCGCGACGCTGACCTTGGACATCTTGAACTCTCTTGTCGTGCGGTGTGGTGGGAGGGACGGTGCCTGCGTGGAGCCTAGCGTCTCGCAGCGTGGACTCAAGCGCCGGGCAACCGCAGGCCGCACAAGCCGGCCACGATGAGTGTCGATACCGCGACCGCGGCGATCAAACCCGCCAGCCAGCCGCGGTTGACGCTCGCCGCCCGCCAGCCATGCGCCAGCAGCACGCTGCGCAGGCCGCAGCACAGGTGGGCGAGCACGCAGAACACGCCCAGCGCATAGTGCGGCAGCAGGCGGATATTCCAGGCGTCCAGCAGCAAGCCTTGCGGCGCGCCCGAGGCCCAGGCCCAGTCGGTCTCGATGCCTCGCAAGGTGCGCGCCGACACCAGGGCCGAGTTCATGTGCGTGAGCAGGAAGAAGCCGAGATAGACACCTGTCATCACTTGCACGGCGCGGTAGACATCCATGCGCAACCGGCTCCAGCGCCAGGCCAGCCACGCGCCAAGGCAGAGCTGCAGCAACAGCAGCGCCACCAGCATGGCTTCGACCGCGGGCATGCGGTAGACGCCGCGCCCAGCCTTCATGACGGCCGCATGCGCCTGCGGGCCCAGCAGCCCGAACAGGTGGTTGACGAGGTGAAAGCCGATGAAGGCCAGCACCATCGCCGCCACCACGCCATGGGCAGCGCGCGCGGTCATGTCCGCCGGCGGGGCGGTCACGGGCTCGGCCCTGCGGGGGGCGCCCACGCCCACAGGCCGGCGGCCAACCATGCGGCCACCCAAGCCAGCGGCTCGGAGATCGGGCGGCCCAGCACGCCCAACAGGAAGGCGCAGAACACGAACAGCGGCGGCGCCGCGACGCCCAGCAGGGCCAGTCGGCGCGCCCGGAGTTCGAAGACCGAGCGGGGCGCCGCGCGGGCCGCGCGCAGCCACAGCAGCGCGGCGACCAGTGGCATCGCGAAGGCGGCCAGCAGCGGCAGCGCCGCGAGAGGCCATTGCGGGCCGACGGCATGGAAGGCCCGCAGCCAGAACGGGTAGCTCATCGCCGCAAGGGCCGGCGCGAGTGCGAGGGCCTGCCGGGCCGCGGAGAGCGGTGCCCTGGCGCTGATGTCGGCGGCGGAGGATCGAAGCTGCGTGTCCATGGCCCAGACTCTCCCGGAGAATGGCCCGATCCAACAGAGCCAAATCCGCGCGAATTGACTGGGCCATGAGCGCACCGCCATCACTCTCCCCGCTGGACGCGCTGCGCCTGGAAACCGCGTCAGCCCAACCGTTGCAGGACCAGGTCTACCAGCGCATCCGTGAGGCCATCGCAGACGGGCGGCTGGCGCCAGGCGAGCGCCTGCCGTCCACGCGCAGCCTGGCCGCCCAGCTGAATGTGGCCCGCGGCACCGTCGACGCGGCTTATGGGCGGCTGGCCGGTGAGGGTTGCATCCTCGGGCGCGGTGCTGCCGGCACCGTGGTGGCGCCCGACCTGAAGCCGGGCAGCCTGATGCAGGGCGCGACGCCTGCCATCGCGCGGGCAGCGGCCTTCACCTTGCCCGACGACTACCTCTGGCCCTTTCGCGGCGGCCTGCCGGCGCTGGACCTATTCCCACGCACGCTCTGGGCCAGCCTGACGGCCGGCGCGGCACGGCGTCTGGACGCGCAGCGCTTCTGCTACCCCGACCCGCGCGGCCTGCCGGAACTGCGCGCCGCCATCGCGGCCTACCTGCTGGTGTCGCGCGGCATTGCGTGCGACCCCGCACAGATCTTCGTCACGGCCGGCTACCAGGCCGCGCAGCAACTGGTCGTCGGCCTGGTGGCGCCGCCTGGCGCGGAAGTCTGGTTCGAGGATCCCGGCTACCGCTTCGCCCGGCGCGCGCTGGAAGCGGCGCAGCTGCAGTTGGCCTTCATCCCGGTCGATGCGGCCGGCCTGGACGTGGCCTATGCGCGGCAACACCACCCGGCCGCCCGGCTCGCCGTCGTCACGCCTGGCCACCAAAGCCCGCTGGGCGTGGCGCTGTCACTCCAACGCCGCCAGGCGCTGCTCGACTGGGCCCAGGCCGCCGACGCCTGGGTGCTGGAAGATGACTACGACAGCGAATTCCACTACATCGGCCGCAAACCGGCAGCACTGAAAAGCGTCGACCGGCGCGACCGGGTGTTCTATGCCGGCAGCTTCAGCAAGACGCTGTTCCCCGGGCTGAGGCTGGGCTATCTCGTCGCACCCGCGGCCTGGGTCGAGGCCACGGCCGCCGCCTGCGAACTGTCCCACCGCGGCCATGCCCAACAGGAACAGGCCGCCCTGGCCGCCTTCATGGCCGGTGGCCACTACGCCCGGCACCTGCGCCGCATGCGGCTTCGCTATGCCGAACGCAGCGTGGCGCTGACCCGCGCCCTGCAAGCTGAATTCGGTAACGGCATCGCGCTGGCGGCTCCCGAGGGCGGCCTCACGCTGCTGGCCCGCTTCCCCGGACACGAGCCGGACACCGGCCTGGTCCTGCGCGCCCGCGCTCAGGGCCTGGCGCCGTCCGCGCTGTCTGCCCATGCCGTCCAGCACGAGGCCGGCCAGGGCCTGTTGATCGGCTTCACCAATGTCAGGACCGAACAGGCGGGCGAGGTGGCAGGCCGATTGCGGCAGGCGCTGCGGTCCGGGCCATCTTCTGGCCCATGATTCAACCCATGGGCCAGACACGGATCATCCAAATCCACCCCGACGCGCCGCCCAAGCCCGCGTTCGGCCAGGCTTGCAACGGCTGCGGCGTCTGCTGCCTGGCCGAGCCCTGCCCGCTGGGCGTCGTGCTGAGCCGGCGCCTCAAAGGTGCATGCGTCGCACTGCGCTGGGACGGCGCACGCTATGTGTGCGGCGCACTAGCGGCGCAACCGAGCGGCTTCATCGGGAAGTTGGGCGGCTGGCTGGTGAAGCGCTGGATCGCCGCGGGTGCCGGTTGCGATTGCTCACTAGAACCCGAGGGAAAACCGTAGCCGGCACCCCCGGGGTCGCGGCTAGTATTTTTGGCTTCTGCCGTCCTGCCATTCTCAAGGAAAGCCGCATGAAATCTCTGCTCCGACTCCTGCCCCTGCTGGCCGCACTGACGCTGGGAGTGGCCACTGCCGCCCCACTGCGCTGGGCCGCACAAAACGATATCCTGACGCTGGACCCGCACTCGCAGGACCACAACACCTCCAACGCCATCGGCACCCACATCTACGAGGGCTTGACGCGGTTGAGCCGCGAGTACCGGCCCGAGCCCTCGCTGGCGACCAAGTGGACCTACCTCTCCCAGACCCAGGTGCGCTTCGACCTGCGCAAGGGCGTCAAGTTCCATGACGGCTCGCCCTTCACGGCCGACGACGTCGTCTTCAGCTTCGGCCGCATCACCCAGCCCCAGGGCACCAAGCAGACCTATGTCTCGGGCATCAAGGAGGTCAAGAAGATCGACGACCACACCGTCGACTTCATCCTCGAGGCGCCGACGCCGATGCTGCTGCAGAACATCATCAGCTTCCCCATCATGAGCAAGGTCTGGTCGACCAAGAACAACACGACCAACACCCAGGACTACAAGGCCAAGGAAGAGAACTTCGCGAGCCGCAATGCCAATGGCACCGGGCCCTACAAGCTGGTGAGCTGGCAGCCCGACCAGGCCGTCAAGATGGTGGCCAACAAGGACTGGTGGGACAAGAACCCGGGCAATGTCACCGAGCTGAGCTATCTGCCGATCAAGTCTCCGCCGACGCGCGTGGCGGCCCTGCTGTCGGGCGACGTCGACATCGTCACCGACCTGCCGCCGCAGGACTTCTTCAAGCTCAAGGAAGAAGGCAAGGTCAGGCTGCTGGAAGGCTCGGAGATCCGCACCGTCTTCTTTGTCATGGACGAGGGCAGCGAGGAGTTGCGCGAGTCCAATGTGAAGGGCAAGAACCCCTTCAAGGACAGAAAAGTGCGCGAGGCCATGAACCTGGCCCTGGACCGCGAGGCCATCAAGCGCAGCATCATGCGTGGCCTGTCGGTACCGGCGGCGCTGATGATTGCGCCGGGTGTCAACGGCTATGACGCAGCACTCGATGCACCGCTCAAGCCCGACCTCGACAAGGCCCGCAAGCTGCTCGCCGAGGCCGGCTACCCGCAGGGCTTCGAGGTGCCGCTGCACTGCCCCAACAACCGTTACGTCAACGACGAGCAGGTCTGCCAGGCGGCGGTGTCGATGTGGGCCAAGATCGGCGTCAAGGTGCGCCTCATCGCCCAGCCCTTCTCCACCCACAGCCAGACTTTCCAGCGCGGCGAGTCGCCGTTCTACATGCTGGGCTGGGGCGTCTCCACGTATGACGCCCTCTACGGCATGCAGGCCTGGGGCCACACGCGCACCAACGGCGCGGACGGCAACTTCAACTTCGGCAAGGTCAGCGACGCGACGCTCGATGGCCTGATCCAGAAGATCAAGTTCGAGCCCGACGTGCCCAAGCGCAACGCCCTCATCAAGGAAGCCCTGCTGCGCATCCGCGACGAATACCTCTTCGTGCCCATCCACCACCAGATCCGGCCCTGGGCGATGAAGCCGAGCGTCGAGACCATCCACCGCTCGAACGACTATTTCGAGGCTCGCTACACCACCATCAAGTGAGGGCGCGACATGGCGTTCTCACGGCCCTGGCCTGCGGGCTGTTTGCCGCCCTGTCCGCCAGCGCGGCCCCGCTGCGCTGGGCCGCGCAGAACGACATCCTGACGCTGGATCCGCATTCGCAGAACCACACCACCTCGCTGACCATTGCCGCCCAGGTCTACGAGGGCCTGACGCGGCGGGGCGAGAACTACCAGCCCGAGCCCGCGCTGGCGACGCGCTGGACCTATGTGTCGCCGACCCAGGTGCGCTTCGAGTTGCGCCACGGCGTGAAGTTCCACGACGGCAGCCCCTTCACCGCCGACGATGTCATCTTCAGCTTCGCGCGCATCCGCGAGCCGCAGGGCTCGATGCAGGCCTATGTGTCGGGCATCCGCGAGATCCGCAAGCTGGGTGACTACAGCATCGCTGTGATGCTGGAGGCGCCGGCGCCGCTGCTGCTGCAGAACCTCGTCAACTTCGCCATCCTGAGCCGCGCCTGGGCGGTGCGCAACCACGCCAGCCATGTCGAGGACTTCAAGGCCAAGGAGGAGAACTACGCCTCGCGCAACGCCAACGGCACCGGCCCCTACCGACTCGTCAGCTGGCAGCCCGACCAGGCCGTGCAGATGGTCATCAACAAGGACTGGTGGGACAGCAACAAGGGCAACGTCACCGAACTGACCTATCTGCCGATCAAGTCGGCGCCCACGCGCGTGGCGGCACTGCTGTCGGGCGATGTCGACCTTGTCACCGACGTGCCGCCGCAGGACTACCAGCGGCTCAAGACGGACAACCGCCTCAAGCTGATGGAGGGCGCCGAGGTGCGCACCGTCTTCTTCGCCATGGACCAAAGCAGCGAGGAACTGCGCGATTCCAGCGTCAAGGGCCGCAACCCCTTCAAGGACAAGCGCGTGCGCGAGGCGCTGACCCTTGCTCTGGACCGCGAGGCCATCAAGCGCAGCATCATGCGCGGCCTGTCGGTGCCCGCAGCGCTGATGGTGCCGCCTGGCGTCACCGGCTACGACGCAGCGCTGGATACGCCGCTGAAGCTCGACGCCGACAAGGCCCGCAAGCTGCTGGCCGAGGCTGGCTACCCGCAGGGTTTCGAGTTGCCGCTGCGCTGCCCCAACAACCGCTACGTCAACGACGAGCAGATCTGCCAGGCCGCGGTGGCGATGTGGGCCCGCATCGGCGTGCGGGTGCGGCTCAACGCCCAGCCGATGAGCCTGCACATCCAGGCGCTGGAACGCTATGAGTCGCCGTTCTACCTGATCGGCATTTCCATGCCGACCTACGACGCCCATCAGGGCCTGCAGGCCTGGGGCCACAGCCGCGATGCGCGCGGCAACGGCGGCCAGAACTTCAACCACCTCGCCGACGCGGCGCTGGACACGTTCGTCGAGCGCATCCAGTTCGAGCCCGACGCGAGCGCCCGCAACGCGCTGATCCGCGAGGCCCTGCTGCGTGTGCGCGACGAGTTCCTCTTCATTCCGGTGCATCATCAGATCCGGCCCTGGGCCATGAAACCCGGCGTCCAGACCCTGCACCGCTCGAACGACACCTTCGAGGCCCGCTTCACCACCCTTCCATGAAGCTCATGAAAATCTCCACCCTTTGGGCCGCCGCCTGGCTGGCTACCGCACTGACCGCCACGGCCGACCCACTGCGCTGGGCGGCCCAGAACGACATCCAGACGCTGGATCCGCATTCGCAGAACCACTCGGCCACGTCGACCATCACGGGCTATGCCTATGAGGGCCTGACCCGCTACACGGAGAAGTTCGACGTCGAGCCGGCGCTGGCCGCCAAGTGGACCTTCGTGACACCAACCCAGGTGCGGTTCGATTTGCGCCGCGGCGTCAAGTTCCATGACGGCACGCCCTTCACGGCGGATGATGTCGTCTTCAGCCTGCAGCGCATCAAGCACCCGGCCAGCAACATGATCATCTATGCCTCCGGCATCAAGGAGGTGAAGAAGATCGACGACCACACGGTGGACTTCATGCTCGAAGGCCCCAACCCCGTGCTGACGCGCAACCTGACCTATGTGCGCATCGTCAGCAAGGCCTGGGCGACCAAGAACCGCTCCGAGAACCCGCAGGACTTCAAGGCCAAGGAGGACACCTATGCCTCCCGCAACGCGATGGGCACGGGGCCGTTCAAGATCACGGCCTGGCAGCCGGACCAGCGCATCAGCATGGTGGCCAACAAGGACTGGTGGGACAAGCCCAAGGGCAATATCTCGGAGCTGACCTATCTGCCCATCAAGTCCGACGCAACCCGCGTGGCCGCCCTGCTGTCGGGCGACCTCGATCTGCTGACCGACCTGCCACCCCAGGACGTCGCCAAGCTCAAGGCCGACCCGCGCCTCAAGGTCATCGACGGTCCGGAGAACCGCACCATCTTCTTCGCGCTGGACCTGGGCAGCGAAGAGATCAAGGGCAGCAACGTGAAGGGCAAGAACCCCTTCAAGGACAAGCGCGTGCGCGAGGCGATGTCGCTGGCCATCGACCGCGAGGCCATCAAGCGCAGCCTGATGCGCGGCCTGTCGGTGCCGGCGGCCATCATGGTGGCGCCCGTCGCCTACGGCCACTCGGCCGAGCTGGACACGGTGCAAAAGCCCGACGTGGCGCGCGCCAAGCAGTTGATGACGGAGGCCGGCTACCCGGACGGCTTCGAGGTGCCGCTGGCCTGCCCCAACGACCGCTACGTCAACGACGAGGAGATCTGCCAGGCGGTGGTGTCGATGTGGACGCGCATCGGCGTGAAGGCCAAGCTGTCGACGCAGCCCATGACCCAGCACTCGGCCGCCATGCAGCGCTACGAGCTGCCGCTGTACATGTACGGCTGGGGCGTGACGACCTTTGATGCGCAGTACACGCTGCAGGACATCGTCCACACCAAGACCGGCGGCGCCGATGGCAAGGGCAATTTCTCCAAGGTCAGCGACGCCAAGGTCGATGCCCTGGTGCAGCAGATGAAGGTCGAGACCGATGTGCCCAAGCGCCTGGCGCTGATGCAGGAGGCTCTGAAGCGCACGCGCGACGAATTCCTCTTCATCCCCATCCACCACCAGGTGCGTCCCTGGGCGATGAAGGCCGGTCTGACCATTCCGCACTCGGCCAACGATGCCCCGCAAGCCAAATGGGCCACAGTGAAGTGAAGCCCCTCGTCCAAGGAATACCTTGGCCGGTCCCCCGAGGGGACGGCGATGCTTGCCGGTTCGACCGGCAAGCACATCGCCTGGGCGGGCCGGCTAGGGAGCGGCCCGGCGCTCGGCCCGCAAGCAACCCCGGTGGAAGATGACGCTGGGGTGATCAAGCCGCCCATCATCAACTTCTCGACGATCCAGTCCGTCGTCGAGATCACGGCCACCCTGGCCTTCGCGTTGTCCGGCCTGCTGGCCGGCGCGCGCAAGCATCTCGACGTCGTTGGCCTGTGCATCGTCGCGGGCCTGTCGGCCTTTGGCGGCGGCACGCTGCGCGATGTGCTGCTGGACCGCCGGCCCTTCTTCTGGGTCGAGCATGCGGACTGGCTGTGGGCGCTGATGGCACTGTCCTTCGCCGCCATGCTCTTCCTGCGCCGGCGCCACCTGGCGCTGACGGAGAAGGCCATCCAGTGGCCCGATGCACTGGGGCTGGGCCTGTTCACGGCCAACGGCGCCTTGATCGCGCTGGACATGGGCCAGCCGCCCATCGTCGCGGTGCTGATGGGCGTCATCACGGCCACCTTTGGCGGCGTGCTGCGCGATATCGTCTGCAACGAGATCCCCGCCGCCTTCCACGACCACCGGCCCTATGCGCTGTGCAGCTTTGTCGGCGGCTGGGTGCTGGTCGCGGCCGTGCGGCTGGACGCGCCGCAGTGGGCCGCCATCAGCGCTGCGGCCGGCACAGCGGTGCTGCTGCGCGGCCTGGCGCTGTGGACAGGGTGGACGCTGCCGGCCTGGCGCATCAACGCCAAGCGTTGACGGCCAGGCGGCAGGACCGGTTTACCAGCCGATCGTGTACGTCACCGTCGTCGGCGCCGTCGTGTGCAACGACGGGCTGAAGTCGCCCACGTCGTCATACGCAAAGCCGTAGGCCTTCTTGTTGATGCTGTGGTCGTGCCAGAACTTGGCGTACCAGTTGCCCAGCTGGCCGGCTGGGTAATGGGCGGTCTGCACGTACCAGTTGGCCGGCTGCTCCATCACGTGGCGGTTCAGCGCGGCGCAGATCTGGGCCTGCAGCTGCAACTGCGTGCCCGTGTTGGTCGGGTTGCCACTGGCGTCCGCCAGCAGGCCGGCGCCCAGCAGCACCATGGCCGTGTCGGGCTTGCCGTTGATGTAGAACGTGCCGGCCGGTGAGCCGCCGGTGAAGGTGAAGCGGTCACCGCTGACACGGCCGCGGAAGGTGCCCAGGTTCTGCAGCGTGAAGACGAGGTCTTCGTTGCGGTAGCGGGCCCAGACGGCGTCGATGTAGGGCTGCAGGTAGTTGGCGTTGGCCTGGCCGGGTTTGAAGGTGCCGTGGGCCGGGGCCATGATCCGGTACGGCGAGTACGGCGCCTGCGCGAGAGGCTTGAACTGCGCCGGCACTTCGGCGATGAACTTGCTGAAGAGCTGGTCACGCGTCTCGGTCAGCGCTTCACCCACGGTCTGGTCGTAGCCACCCAGGCCCTGGACGCGCAGCTTCAGCGGGAAGCCGAAGTGATCGACACGCGTCGTGTTGATGAAGATGCCCTGATCCGGCTGGCCCAGCGGGATGATGGCCATCTCGCCGAAATCGAAGTAGACGTCGATGTTGGGGTCGGTGGGGTTCTCGATGTTGGCGCCGGCATAGCCGATGTTGCCATTGCCGTCGACGACGACCTTGATGTACATCGGCGAGCCCACCGACATCAGGATGCGGGCCGAGTTCAGCGCCGGGATGGTGATCGAGCGCGTGGCGCTGAGCTTGTGGAAGTAGTTGGTGTACGTCTGGCCGCCCTTGGTCAGCGCGCCGTTGTCGCTCGTTGCCATGGGGATGAAGTTGCCCGAGGCGTCCACGCGCACGAACTTGCCTGTCGCCCAGTCCTTGCCAATGATGGCCCAGTAGACCTGGTCGTCGGGCCAGCGGCCACCCGTCTGGTTGACGATGTTGAAGGTGGTGCGGCCGTTCCAGGCACCCGTGTTGGTGCTGGTACCGACGCGGTAGGACGAGGTCAGGTCGTTGAAGCCGCGGTTGACGAGATTGGGCTCGTTGGCCGTCAGCACCAGCGAGCCGCCGCCGTAGCTGACGTCGTTGAACAGCGTGGCCTGGTAGCCGGCCTGCACCTTCACGGACGACACGCGGTCGTTCCAGGCAGCGCCGATCCAGCTCGAATCCGCGCTCGCGCAGAAGCTGTCGCCGGTGTAGTTGATGTCGGCATAGAAGCAGACCGGCCCGGTCGCGACGGGGGGGCTGCCCACCGTGTAGCTGAACTTGGGCGTGTCGTAGGCCGGCGTGCCGTTGTTGTAGGTGAACCAGTAGCCGATCACGTTGCCGGTGGCGACGGTGACCTTCTGCTCATGGCGGCCATTGGCGGCCGTCATGCGGATGTTCTGCTGCGGGCCGTTGTTGACCGTGTAGTGGGCGTCGACCCAGGTGGTCGACACGTTGGACTTGAACCAGATCGTGGCTGTCGTGCCGCTGACTTCGACACCCTGTGTGTAGTCCTGGGCCAGGGCCGAGGTGGTGCCGAGCAGGCAAAGACCTGAGATAGCCAGCAACCAGCAAACGCCGAGCAGGCGCAAGCAACGCAAAACAAGATTCACCTTTGTCTCCTTGCCCGCTCGTCGTGGGGATCGGCGGGTCGTTCGGGGTCCCAACGCTGAGAGGGGCGGCATGGCCCTTCCCTGGCCGGTGTCTCGACTGCGAAGACCTACTGCGCGCCCCGGCATGCAGCCGCTCCCGGGGTCAGGTCGCTATTCAAAAGCGCATTGAAAGCGCTTTCAAATTTGCGTCGCATCCTCCTGGGAGAGGCGAGAAAGCGGTTTCATGGAAAACCCGTGCGAGACGTTTTCATGAGTCGCCCGCTTCAGGGACAGGAAACCCACCAAAGGAAACGGCCGCCCGAGGGCGGCCGTCGCATCAGGTGGCAGACCACGGTCAGCGGAACTCGCTCATTCCTTGATCGCCGACAGCACCTGAGCCAGCGCCTGTTTCGCCACGGATTCGCACAGGCTGTTCATGCCCTGGAAGGCATTGGCCGAATAGTCGCTGGCGACGTATTCCTTGCCGCGAAAGCTCAGCCTGGTGGCCAGCTTGTCCTTGCCCGCAAAGATGCCCAGCATGACGCGTGCAGCCGGGGGGCGCTGGCGGTATTCCTTGATGACGACCTCGGCACTCTCGACGGGAGCGACGCTGTACCCCTTGGACGTCGCTTGCGCTTCGTAGGTCTGCTCGATCAGCGGGCCGACCTTGGGGTTCTGCTCGCAGTCGCCGCAGTCCCAACGCACGGACAAGCGGGGCAGCGCCTTGGCGTCACTCGCCGAAGCGGGCCTTGCCGCTGGCTCGGCCGCAGCCGCCACCGGGGCATCCGCAGGCTGGGGCGGCTGGGGCTCCTGGGCGGCGGCCTGGAGGCTGAACAGGAGGGCGGCGCTGTAGACGAGGATGGCTTTGGGCTTCAAGGGCATCTGCAGATCGATGAAAACGGTTGGGGGCCGCGATGGTAGCGACGAACCTCTGCGCCTGCGCCTGCGCCTAGGATTGGTGGGCTCCATCCCACCAAGAAGAACGGCCGCCCGCAGGCGGCCGCCGTAGCAAGCCAGACGCCGCGTCAGTTCAGCGCCAGGCGCGCCCGCGCTGCCGCGTACTCGCGCTTGAGCCGCGCCACCAGCTCCGCAGCCGGCAGCACCTCGCGCACCGCGCCGATGCCCTGGCCGCTGCCCCAGATTTCCTTCCAGGCCTTGGCCGCGCTGCCGCCAAAGTTCATGGCGCTCGGGTCGCTCTCGGGCAGCTTGTCCGGATCCATGCCGGCAGCAATGATGGAGCCGCGCAGGTAGTTGCCATGCACGCCGGTGAAGAGATTGCTGTAGACGATGTCGTCGCTGTTGCTGGCCACGATCATCTGTTTGTAGGCGTCGGTCGCGCGGGCCTCGTCGGTGGCGATGAAGGCCGAGCCGATATAGGCCAGGTCGGCGCCCATGGCCTGGGCGGCCAGGATGGCGTCGCCAGTGGCCATCGAGCCCGACAGCGCCAGCGGGCCGTCGAACCATTCGCGGATCTCGTGGACCAGCGCAAACGGGCTCTTCACGCCCGCATGACCGCCCGCACCGGCCGCCACCGCGATGAGGCCGTCGGCGCCCTTCTCGATGGCCTTCCTGGCGAACTTGTTGTTGATGATGTCGTGCAGCACGATGCCGCCCCAGGCATGCACGGCGTTGTTCACGTCTTCACGCGCACCCAGGCTCGTGATGACGATGGGCACCTTGTATTTGGCGCAGACCTGCATGTCGTGCTCGAGCCGCTCATTGCTCTTGTGCACGATCTGGTTGATAGCAAACGGCGCGGCGGGCTGGTCCGGATTGGCGCGGTTGTAGGCCGCCAGCGTCTCGGTGATCTCGGCCAGCCACTCGTCGAGCAACTCGGCCGGCCGCGCGTTGAGCGCCGGCATGGAGCCGACGATGCCGGCCTTGCACTGCTCGATGACGAGCTTGGGGTTGCTGATGATGAACAGCGGCGAGCCGATGGCGGGCAGCGGCAGGTTCTTCAGGATGGGAGGCAGGGCCAAGTTGGACTCCGTCAGAAAGCTTCGAGGCTGAGTTCCGTCACGCTGTCGGCGCCATCAATGATGGCGGCACGCAGTGAGCTGGTACGCGGCAGGATGTGTTCGGCATAGAAGCGCGCGGTCACGATCTTGGCGGCCATGAATTCCTTGTCAGTCGCCAAGGCGTCTTCCGCCACCATCAAAGCGCGGGCCAGTTGCCAGCCAGCGACGAGGTTGCCCGCCAGCATCAGATAGGGCACCGAGCCGGCATAGGCCGCATTCGGATTGCTCTTGGCCGAGCCGGCGATGAAGTCGACCACGGCGAGGAAATCCTCACGCGAGGCGCGCAGGGCCTTCAGCACAGCGCGAGCGGCGACGCTGTCGCGCTTGGCCAGTTCGCCTTCCGTCACTTCAATCTGGCCGGCCACGGCGCGGGCCAGTTGGCCACCATCGCGCGCCGTCTTGCGGCCCACGAGGTCATTGGCCTGGATGGCCGTCGTGCCTTCGTAGATGGTCAGGATCTTGGCGTCGCGGTAGTACTGCGCCGCACCGGTCTCTTCGATGAAGCCCATGCCGCCATGCACCTGCACGCCCAGCGAAGTGACCTCCAGGCTCATCTCGGTGCTGTAGCCCTTCACCAGCGGCACCATGAAGTCGTAGAAGGCCTGGTTCTGCTTGCGCGCATCCGGGTCGGGATGGTGATGGGCCGCATCGAAGGCCGCTGCGGCCGTGCTCGCCATCGCGCGGCAGCCCTCGGTCAGCGCGCGCATCGTCATCAGCATGCGGCGCACGTCGGGGTGGTGAATGATGGCAGCGCTGCCAGCCACCGAACCGTCCACCGGGCGCGACTGCACGCGGTCCTTCGCATAGCCCACGGCCTTCTGATACGCGCGGTCGGCGATCGCAATGCCCTGCAGGCCCACGCCGTAACGGGCCGCGTTCATCATGATGAACATGTACTCCAGGCCGCGGTTCTCCTGGCCGATCAGCGTGCCCACGGCGCCGCCGTGATCGCCGAACTGCAGCACCGCCGTCGGGCTGGCCTTGATGCCCATCTTGTGCTCGATGGACACGCAGTGCGCATCGTTGCGGGCGCCCAGCGCGCCGTCGGCATTGACGAGGAACTTCGGCACGAGGAACAGGCTGATGCCCTTCACGCCCTCGGGCGCGCCGACGACGCGGGCCAGCACGAGGTGGACGATGTTCTCGGCCATGTCGTGCTCACCGTAGGTGATGAAGATCTTGGTGCCGAAGATCTTGTAGGTGCCATCGCCCACTGGCTCGGCGCGCGTGCGCACCAGCGCCAGGTCGGAGCCCGCCTGCGGCTCGGTCAGGTTCATCGTGCCGGTCCACGAGCCGTCCAGCAGCTTGGGGATGTAGACGGCGCGCTGCTCGTCGCTGCCCGCGGTCAGCAGCGCCTCGACGGCGCCATCGGTCAGCAGCGGGCACAGCGCAAAGCTCATGTTGGCCGACTGCAGCATCTCGTTGCAGGCCGCCGCAATCGTCTTGGGTGCGCCCTGGCCGCCGAATTCGGTCGGATGGACCAAACCCTGCCAGCCGCCCTCCGCGTAGGCACGGAAGGCCTGCTTGAAGCCGGGTGTCGTCGTGACCACGCCGTCCTTCCAGCTCGACGGGTTCTTGTCACCCTCGAAGTTCAGCGGCGCGATGACGTCCTGCGTCAGCTTGGCGCATTCCTCCAGCACGGCGGCGGCCGTGTCCAGGCCGAAGTCCTCAAAGGCAGGGACTTGTTTCGTTAGGGTCTCCAGACCGGCGAGGTGCTGGATGTTGAAGAGCATGTCCTTGACGGGGGCGCGGTAACTCATTGGTTACTCCTGAAAGAGGCAAAAAGGGCGCCGCGACAGACGAAGTCGGGGCGCCCGGAGTGCGGTGGCGCGTGGATTTACAGCGCAGCGACGAGTTCCGGCACGGCCGTGAACAGGTCGGCCTCCAGGCCGTAGTCGGCCACCGAGAAGATCGGCGCTTCCGGATCCTTGTTGATCGCGACGATGACCTTGGAGTCCTTCATGCCGGCCAGATGCTGGATGGCACCCGAGATGCCGCAAGCCACGTAGAGCTGGGGGGCGACGATCTTTCCGGTCTGGCCCACCTGCCAGTCGTTGGGCGCGTAGCCCGCGTCAACGGCGGCGCGCGAAGCGCCGAGGGCCGCGCCGAGCTTGTCAGCCAGCGGGGTCAGCACTTCCATGAACTTGTCGTTCGAGCCCAGCGCGCGGCCACCTGACACGATGATCTTGGCGGCGGTCAGCTCGGGGCGGTCGCTCTTGGTCACCTCACGGCCGACAAAGCTGCTCTTGCCGCTGTCGGCGGCGGCGGCCACGGTTTCGACGGCAGCCGAACCACCGGATGCAGCGGCCGGGTCGAAGCCCGTCGTGCGCACGGTCAGCACCTTGGTCGCGTCACCGCTCTGCACGGTCGCGATGGCGTTGCCAGCGTAGATCGGGCGCTCGAAGGTGTCGGCGCTGATGACCTTGGTCACGTCGCTCAGCTGAGCCACGTCCAGCAGCGCGGCGACGCGGGGCGCAACGTTCTTGCCCGCAGCGGTGGCGGGAAACAGCAGGTGGCTGTAGCCAGACGCCAGTGCGATCACTTGCGCGGCGACGTTCTCGGCCAGGCCTTCGGCCAGCGCGGCAGAGTCGGCGTGCAGCACCTTGGTGACGCCGGCGATCTGGGCGGCAGCGGCGGCGGCGGCGGCGGCGTTGTGGCCGGCCACCAGCACATGCACTTCGCCGCCCGTGGCAGCGGCAGCAGTGACGGTGTTCAGTGTGGCGCCCTTGATGTGGGCGTTGTCGTGTTCTGCAATGACGAGTGCGGTCATCTCAAAGTCTCCAAATCGGGGGCGAGCGGTCAGATGACCTTGGCTTCGTTCTTCAGCTTGGCGACGAGGGCGGCCACATCGGCCACCTTCACGCCAGCACCGCGCTTGGGCGGCTCGCTGACCTTCAGCGTCTTGATGCGCGGCGTCACGTCCACGCCCAGGTCGGCAGGCTTGACGATGTCGAGCTGCTTCTTCTTGGCCTTCATGATGTTGGGTAGCGTCACGTAACGCGGCTCGTTCAGGCGCAAGTCGGTSGTGATGACGGCCGGCAGGCTCAGCGACACGGTCTCGAGGCCGCCGTCCACTTCACGAGTAACGGACACCTTGTCGCCGGCCACCTCCACCTTGGAGGCGAACGTGCCCTGCGGCATGCCCGTCAGCGCGGCCAGCATCTGGCCGGTCTGGTTGCAATCGTCATCGATGGCCTGCTTGCCGAGGATGACCAGGCTCGGGCCTTCCTTGTCGACCAGCGCCTTCAGCAGCTTGGCGACGGCCAGTGGCTGCAGTTCGAGATCTGCAGGTGTCTCCACCAGGATGGCGCGGTCGGCACCGATGGCCATTGCAGTGCGCAGGGTCTCCTGGCATTGCGTGACACCGCAGGACACGGCGATCACCTCGGTGATGACGCCCTTCTCCTTCAGGCGCACGGCCTCTTCGACGGCGATCTCGTCGAAGGGATTCATCGACATCTTCACATTGGCAATGTCGACGCCCGTGCCGTCGCTCTTGACGCGCACCTTGACGTTGTAGTCGACGACGCGTTTGACAGGAACCAAGACCTTCATCGAAAACTCCAGCTCGAATTGACGTAAACGTTAACCAGATTCTACGGGCGCTCTTCGGGAGAGCTGCGCTTAAAAAAGCACGATCGTTCGATTCTAGCCAGACGCCGGACAGCGCTGGGGGAACTCTTTTTGGGGAGGCCTCTCGAATCGAGAAGCTAGACTGCTCGCGCCCATGCAGATCGATCCCTCCCCGAGCCGAGAAATCGGCATCTTCGACTCCGGTGTCGGCGGCTTCACGGTGTTGCACGAACTGCGCCAGCTGCTGCCCGGTGTGCGCCTGCGCTACCTCGCCGATACGGCCTATGCCCCCTACGGTGCTCGCACGCCCGAAGACATCCAACAGCGCAGCTTGGTCATCGCCGAACATCTGATCGCCAGCGGCGCCGAGCTCATCGTCGTTGCCTGCAACACGGCCACGGCGCACGCCATCGAGGCGCTGCGCGCGCGTTGGCCCACCCTTCCCTTCGTGGGCACCGAGCCAGGCATCAAACCCGCGGTTGCGGCGACGCGCAATGGCCGGATCGGCCTGCTGGCCACGCCGGCCACGGCAACAAGCGCTCGGCTGCTTGCGCTGGTCGAGCGGCACGCCGGTGCGCACGAAGTCGTCGTGCAGGGCTGCCCCGGCGTCGTCGACCGCATCGAAGCTGGTGACCTCGCCAGCGCTGAGCTACGCGCCCTCGTCGAGCACTACTGCGCGCCGCTGCGCGCTGCCGGCGTGGACACGGCGCTGCTGGGGTGCACGCACTATCCGCTGATCGAGCCGCTGTGGCAGGCGGCGCTCGGTCCATCCGTCAAATTGCTACGCATCGAGACCGCCGTCGCACGACGTGCGGCCGATCTCTGGGGAGCCAGCACGGGAGAGCCGTCCCTCGCCGTCGAAACGAGTGGGAACCCCGCGGCGCTGCGCGCGTGGCTCGCGCAGGTGCTGGGCTGGAAAGACATAGCCGTGCAGGCGTGGCAGCCGGAAAGCAAAAACGGCCAGCAAGCGCTGACCGTTTGAAGGCTTGGTGCCCGGGACGGGACTCGAACCCGTACTTCCGTTTCCAGAAGGCGGATTTTAAGTCCGCTGCGTCTACCGATTTCGCCACCCGGGCGGCGAGCGGAATTATCCGGGCCGCAGAAAAGATCAGGCGCTTTGCGCGTTGCCTCACGGAGTACCGTTAGATGCAGCCAACAAACCCCTGCGTGTCAGAGGCTGCGCGCAAAGTGCCAAAGAAAACGGGAGATCCGACTGATCGAATCTCCCGTGAATTGGAGCGGGTAACGAGGCTCGAACTCGTGACCTCAACCTTGGCAAGGTTGCGCTCTACCAACTGAGCTACACCCGCGCATTTCATTCAGCCTTGCAGCTGAACATCGGTGCGACCGATTTTTTGGAGCGGGTAACGAGGCTCGAACTCGTGACCTCAACCTTGGCAAGGTTGCGCTCTACCAACTGAGCTACACCCGCATGGTGCTTTTTTGGAGGCGCGATCCGGAGTCGAACCGGACTAACCGGATTTGCAATCCGGGGCATAACCGCTTTGCTATCGCGCCGCCGTAAACCCAAGCCAGAGTCGTTTGGTGCGACCCTGACGGAAAAGGGAAGCCTGGGCTTCCCTTTCGGAAAATCTTGGAGCGGGATAAGAGGCTCGAACTCTCGACCTATACCTTGGCAAGGTATCGCTCTACCAACTGAGCTAATCCCGCTTTGTTTCCTTCATTTCTCTAGTCAGTCAGCTATGCAGCTGCCTATCTAGCGAAGCTGGCATTGTAATCCAATTTTTGGTCGGATGACAAGCCAGTCGCACTCAGTGCGGCACCACCGTGCTCTTGGCCGCGGCCTCTTCCGGCTTGGCGGCGGCAACGGCCACCTCTTCGTCGGGCAACGGCGTTGGCATGGCTTCCAGGGCGACTTCGAGTACGCGTTCGATCCATCGGACCGGCACGATCTCGAGCTGGTTCTTCACGTTTTCGGGGATGTCCTGCAGGTCCTTGACGTTGTCTTCCGGAATCATCACGGTCTTGATACCACCACGGTGAGCGGCGAGCAGCTTTTCTTTCAGGCCACCGATGGCGGTGACTTCGCCGCGCAATGTGATTTCGCCAGTCATCGCGACATCGGCACGCACCGGGATGCCGGTCAGTGCAGACACGAAGGCAGTGGTCATCGCGGCACCCGCGCTCGGGCCGTCCTTGGGCGTTGCGCCGTCGGGCACGTGGACGTGCACGTCGCGCTTCTCGAAGACCTCGTCCTTGATGCCCAGGCGACGGGCGCGCGAACGCACCACCGTGCGAGCAGCCTCGACGGACTCCTTCATCACGTCACCCAGCGAACCGGTGCGGATGATGTTGCCCTTGCCGGGCATCGCGGTGGCTTCGATGGTCAGCAGATCGCCGCCCACTTCGGTCCACGCGAGACCGACCACCTGGCCGACCTGGTTCTTCTTCTCGGCACGACCGAAGTCGTACTTGCGCACACCGAGGAAGTCGTTGAGGTTGTCCTCGGTGACGGTGACCTTGCCTTCGTAGGTCTTGAGCTGGATGCCCTTGACCACCTTGCGGCAGATCTTGGACATCTCGCGTTCAAGCGAACGCACACCGGCTTCACGCGTGTAGTAGCGGATGATCCCGCGCACGGCGGACTCGGTGACATCCAGCTCCTCGTCCAGCACGCCGTTGTTCTTGCGTTGCTTGGGCAGCAGGTAGGTCTGCGCGATGTTGACCTTCTCGTCCTCGGTGTAACCCGACAGGCGGATGACTTCCATGCGGTCCAGCAGGGCCGGCGGGATGTTCATCGAGTTGGACGTGGCCACGAACATCACATCCGACAGGTCGAAATCGACCTCGATGTAGTGGTCGCCGAAGGTGTGGTTCTGCTCCGGGTCCAGGACTTCCAGCAGCGCCGAGGACGGATCGCCGCGGAAGTCCATGCCCAGCTTGTCGATCTCGTCGAGCAGGAACAGCGGATTGCGCGTGCCAACCTTGGTCAGCGACTGCAGCACCTTGCCCGGCATGGAGCCGATGTAGGTGCGACGGTGGCCGCGGATCTCGGCTTCATCGCGCACGCCGCCCAGCGCCATGCGGATGAACTTGCGGCCGGTGGCGCGTGCCACGCTCTGGCCGAGCGAGGTCTTGCCGACGCCCGGAGGGCCGACCAGGCACAAGATGGGCGCCTTGACCTTCTCGACGCGCTGCTGCACCGCGAGATATTCAAGGATGCGGTCCTTGACCTTCTCGAGGCCGTAGTGGTCTTCGTTGAGCACGTCCTCGGCGTTCTTGAGGTCGTGCTTGATCTTGGTCTTCTTGCTCCAGGGCAGGTTGACCAGCGTGTCGATGTAGTTGCGCACCACCGTCGCTTCGGCGGACATGGGCGACATCAGCTTGAGCTTCTTCAGCTCGGCGTCGGCCTTCTTGCGCGCTTCCTTGGGCATGCGGGCCGCGAGGATCTTCTTCTCGAGCTCCTCCATGTCGGCGCCTTCTTCGCCGTCGCCGAGCTCCTTCTGGATGGCCTTGACCTGCTCGTTCAGGTAGTACTCGCGCTGGCTCTTCTCCATCTGGCGCTTGACGCGGCCACGGATGCGCTTTTCGACCTGCAGGATGTCGACCTCGTGCTCGAGCAGGTCGAGCAGCTTTTCCAGGCGCTTGGCCACTTCGGCCAGGTCCAGCACGGCCTGCTTGGCATCAAGCTTGAGCGGCAGGTGGGCGGCGATGGTGTCGGCCAGGCGACCCGGATCGTCGATGCCGCCGATGGACGTGAGGATCTCGGGCGGGATCTTCTTGTTGAGCTTGACGTACTGGTCGAACTGCTGAGTGACGGCGCGGCGCAGGGCCTCGACTTCAGGCGCATGCTCGGTCTCGGGCGGAATGGGCGTGACTTCAGCAACGAAGTGCTCACCCGGCTCGGTGATGGACAGGGTCGTAGCGCGCTGCAGGCCTTCGACCAGCACCTTCACGGTGCCATCAGGCAGCTTGAGCATCTGCAGGATGCTGGAGACGCAGCCGACCTCGAACATGTCTTCGGGCTTGGGCTCGTCCTTGCCGGCGGCCTTCTGGGCCACGAGCATGATCTGGCGGCCCGCTTCCATCGCGGCTTCCAGCGCCTTGATGGACTTGGGCCGGCCCACGAACAGCGGGATGACCATGTGCGGGAAGACGACGACATCGCGCAGCGGCAGCAGCGGCAGCGTGATGGGGTCGGCGGGGAGGATGGGATGTCCGGACATGAAGACCTCTCTTTCTCAGGTCGATGTGCGGCCTGAGGGGGCGATTGCAAGTTGAGGGCTTAGTAGGGGCTCAGGCGCTGGCCTTTTGCTCGCGGTAGACCAGCAAGGGACGTGCCGACGTGTCCTCGATGTTGTGCTCGTCGAGCACAACCTTTTCGACGCCATCGAGCGCGGGCAGGTCAAACATGGTGTCGATCAGCGACTGCTCCATGATGGAACGCAGGCCGCGGGCGCCGGTCTTGCGGGCAAGGGCCTTGCGAGCAATGGCAACAAGCGCCGGCTTGCGGATTTCGAGTTCGACACCGTCCATCTGGAACAGCTGCTGGTATTGCTTGAGCAGCGCGTTCTTGGGCTCGGTCAGGATCTGCACCAGGGCGTCTTCGGTCAGCTCGCCAAGTGTGGCGACCACGGGTAGGCGGCCGACCAGTTCGGGGATGAGGCCGAACTTGATGATGTCCTCGGGCTCGCACTCGCGGAACACCTCAGAAACACGGCGTTCGCTCTTGCTCTTCACCGTCGCGCCGAAGCCGATGCCGGACTTCTCGCTGCGGTTCTGGATGACCTTCTCCAGGCCGTCGAAAGCACCGCCGCAGATGAACAGGATGTTGGTCGTGTCGATCTGCAGGAAGTCCTGGTTCGGGTGCTTGCGGCCACCTTGCGGCGGCACCGAAGCCATCGTGCCTTCGACGAGCTTGAGCAGCGCCTGCTGCACGCCTTCGCCGGAGACGTCCCGCGTGATGGAAGGGTTATCGGCCTTGCGCGAGATCTTGTCGATCTCGTCGATGTAGACGATGCCGCGCTGCGCCCGCTCGACGTCGTAATTGCAGTTCTGCAACAGCTTCTGGATGATGTTCTCGACGTCCTCGCCGACGTAACCGGCCTCGGTCAGCGTCGTCGCATCGGCGATCACGAAGGGCACGTTCAGGAGGCGCGCCAACGTCTGCGCCAACAGCGTCTTGCCGGAGCCCGTGGGGCCGATCAGCAGGATGTTGCTCTTGGACAGCTCGACCGAATCCTTGGTCGACGCCATGTGGCGCAGGCGCTTGTAGTGGTTGTAGACGGCCACGGCGAGGGTGCGCTTGGCGACGTCCTGGCCGATGACGTACTGGTCGAGGCTGGACTTGATCTCGCTCGGCACGGGCAGGTCGGACTTGCCAGCACGGGCAGCGGGGGCCGGCGCCGGGATCTCGTCACGGACGATGTCGTTGCACAGCTCGATGCATTCGTCGCAGATGAAGACCGACGGACCGGCGATCAGCTTCTTGACTTCATGCTGGCTCTTGCCACAGAACGAGCAGTACAAAACTTTTTCGCTGGAGGTGCCTTTTTTGTCGGCCATGGGTCTGCTCGGGGATGCCAGTGGACAGGCGGGTGCCTGAAATGATGATAGTCCAAACGATCTCGGGGCCCTCGTAGGGATAAGGGCCCCGATTTCACCGCGAATCTGGGGGCCAGTTACGGCCCCTCACAACTCAGGGCCGGTGTTCCAGCACCTGGTCGATCAGGCCGTAGTTCTGAGCCTCGGCAGCGGACATGAAATAGTCGCGCTCGGTGTCCGACTGGATTTTCTCCAGGGTCTGGCCGGTGCGCTCGGCCAGGATGCGATTCAAGGTGTCGCGAGTCTTCAAGATTTCACGCGCATGGATTTCAATATCCGTAGCCTGCCCCTGAGCGCCGCCCAGCGGCTGGTGAATCATCACTTTGGCATTGGGCAGGGAGAAGCGCTTGCCCTTGGCGCCGGCCGCAAGCAGGAAGGCGCCCATGCTGGCCGCCATGCCCATGCACAGCGTCGACACCTCCGGCTTGATGAAGTTCATCGTGTCGTAGATGGACATGCCGGCCGACACGCTACCGCCCGGGCTGTTGATGTAGAGCGAGATCTCCTTGTCGGGGTTTTCGCTTTCCAGGAACAGCAATTGGGCCACGACGATGTTGGCGACCGCGTCGTTGACGGGCCCTACCAGGAAGACGATGCGCTCGCGCAGCAGGCGCGAGTAGATGTCGTAGGCGCGCTCGCCGCGACCCGACGTTTCGATGACCATGGGCACGAGGCCCAGATTGCTGGTTTCGAGAGCGCTCATTCAGATCCTTGAAAACTAAACCGGTAACAGCCGTTATGGGGGCAGATTATGGCGATGCAAGTAAAAAGGCGCCGGCCTTGCGGCACGGCGCCTTCATGAGGCCTGGGCTCTTCAGTTGCCAGCAGCCATCAGTTCGTCGAACGGCAGGGCCTTGTCGGTCACCTTGGCCGTGGACAGCACAAAGTCCGTGACATTGTTCTCAACGACGACGGCCTCGACCTCGGCCATGCGCTCACGATCGCCCAGGTACCAGCGCATGACTTCGGCGGGCTTCTCGTAGCTCTGCGACAGTTCTTCGATGTGCACCTGCAGCTGGGCGGGCTTGGCGTGCAGGTTGTTGGCACGCACCAGCTCGGAGACCACCAGGCCCAGGCGCACGCGGCGCTCGGCCTGCGGCTTGAAGATGTCGGTGGGGATCTCGGCCTTGTCGGCGTCCTTGACGCCGCGCTTCTTCAGGTCCTCGCGGGCCTGCTCGACCATGCGAGCGGCTTCGCCTTCCACCAGGGCATTGGGCACCTCCAGCTCGGAGGCTGCGACCAAGGCGTCCATGACGGCCCCCTTGTTGCGAGCCAGCACGCGGAACTTCACTTCGCGCTCGAGGTTCTTCTTGATATCGGCGCGCAGGCCATCGACCGTCGCGTCCTTGATGCCCAGGGACTTGGCGAATGCCTCGTTCACCTCAGGCAGGTGCTGGGCTTCGATCTTCTTGACCGTGACGAGGAAGTCAGCTTCCTTGCCCGCCACGTCCTTGCCGTGATAGTCCTCGGGGAACTGCAGCGGGAAGGTCTTGCTCTCGCCCGACTTCATGCCGCGCACGGCGGCGTCGAACTGCTCCAGCATCTGGCCTTCGCCGATCAGGAACTGAAAACCCTCGGCCTTGCCGCCGGCGAAGGGCTCGCCGTCGATCTTGCCTTCGAAGTCGATGGTGACACGGTCCCCGACCTGGGCCACGTCGGCCGCCGGGCGCTGGGCGAAGCTGCGGCGCTGCTTGCGCAGGATCTCGATGGTCTTGTCGATGGCTTCATCGGTCACGTCGCTGGTGACGCGCTCGACTTCCGCAGCCGCCAGATCACCGATCTTGACTTCAGGGTAGATCTCGAAGGTCGCGTCAAAGGCCATCTGGCCTTCGGGGGCCTCGTTCTTCTGCTCGATGCGAGGTGCACCGGCGACGCGCAGTTGCACCTCGTTGGCGGCGGTCATGAAAGCCTGGCCGACCTTGTCGTTCACGACTTCGTACTGCACCGAATAGCCGTAGCGCTGGGCGACGACGTTCATCGGCACCTTGCCGGGACGGAAGCCGTCGGCCTTGACGGTGCGGGCCAGCTTTTTCAGGCGGGCTTCGACTTCGCTGTTGATCTCAGCGGCCGCGACGTGCAAGGTGATGCGACGTTCCAGCTTTTCCAGGGTTTCGACGGTGACGGCCATGATGGACTCGGGAGAACGGTTGTTGACAGTGGTGCGCGGGGCCGGACTCGAACCGGCACGCCCGTGAAGGCGTCAGGACCTAAACCTGGTGCGTCTACCAATTTCGCCACCCGCGCAACGGGTTGGTTCTGATTGGGTTGCTCAAGAGCAACCCCGTAGGCGATTCGGCAAACCGGCGATTGTAGCGATCCTGCGTGGCTTGCCCGCCGCCCCGGTCCACGGGGCGGCAAAACCCTGACGAAAAGGCTTGCGCCTCGTCAGGCCTGGCCAGGAATTTCGCTGTCAACGAAGCGGCTGTGCAGCCGGCTGTGCTCCTCAGGGCGCATGACGCGAAAGACCACGGAATACATCGCCGGCAGCGCGAGCAGTGTCAACGCAGTTGCGACGATGAGCCCGCCCATGATGGCCACGGCCATCGGCCCCCAGAAGACGCTGCGCGACAACGGAATCATGGCCAGCACCGCCGCGGCGGCCGTCAGCACGATAGGACGGAAACGCCGCACAGCCGACTCCACGACGGCCGACCAATCCGGCACACCTCGGGCACGGTCCTGCTCGATCTGGTCGATGAGGATCACGGAATTTCTGATGATCATCCCGAACAGTGCGATCACGCCCAGCAAGGCGACAAAGCCAAACGGTCGGTTCAGCACCAACAGCGCGAACGCAACGCCGGCGATACCGAAGAAGCCCGTCAGGAATGCCAGTGCCGCGCGGACGAAGCTGTGCAGCTGGAGCATCAGCAGCGTCAGCATGATGAAGAGCGCGATCGGCACGCCCGCGCCGATCGAGCCTGTGCCCTTGCTGCTTTCCTCCACGGCGCCCGCGATCTGGATGCCGTAGCCGACCGGCATCTTCTTCTGCAGTTCGTCGAGCTGGGGCCAGACCTCCTTGGTCACCGTTGCGCCCTGCAGGCCCTCGGCGACGTCGCCCTGCACCGTGACGGCGTAGAGACGGCCCTCGCGCCACATGACGCCAGGCTCCCAGTCGAACTCGACCTTGGCGATCTGCGTCAGCGGAATGGAGCGGCCGGTGCTGGTCGGCACATAGGCGTTGGCGATGTCGGTGATGACGGCGCGCTCGTCCAGCGGTTGGCGCAGCACGATGTCGACCAGCTTGTCCGCTTCACGGTACTGGCCGATGACGCTGCCCGACAGCAGGGTGCGCGCCGACTGCGCCAGGCTCTGGCTCGTGACGCCCAGCGCCCTCGCTTTGTCCTGGTCGACCTTGAGGCGCAGCATCTTGACGTTCTCGTTCCAGTTGTCATTGACGCCGCGCATATTGGGGCTGGTGCGCAGGATGTCCTTGGCCTTGTCGGCCCAGTCGCGCACGATCTTCGGGTCGGCACCGGTCACGCGGAACTGCACCGGGTAGGGCACCGGCGGGCCATTGGGCAGCAGCTTGACGCGGCCGCGCGCCTCCGGGAACTCCTCGGCCAGCACGGCCGGCAGGCGCTTGCGCAACTCCTCGCGGGCCGTCAGGTCCTTGGGCAGCAATATGGACTGCGTGACGTTGGCCTGCGGGAAGATCTGGTCCAGCGGCAAATAGAAGCGCGGCACACCGGAGCCGATCCAGCTCGTCACGCTGGCGATGCCCGGCTCCTTGAGCATGCGCGCCTCGAAACGCTTGGCGAGAAGCTCCGTCTCCTGGATGGTCGAACCCTCGGGCAGCCAGAGGTCGACGAGCACCTCGGGGCGGCTCGAATCGGGGAAGAACTGCTGCTGCACCTTGCCCATGCCGAAGATCCCGAGCGCGAACACGAGCAGCGCGATGGCGATGGTCTTCCAGCGGTTCTCCACGCACCAGCGCACCACGCCGCGGAAGCGGTTGTAGAAGGGCGTGTCGAAGAGCTCATGCACTTCGCCGTCCGCCGCCGGTTTGCTCTTCAGCAGCAAGGCGCCGAGATAGGGCACGAAATAGACCGAGACGACCCAGGAGATGATCAGCGACGCGGCCGTCACCGCAAAGATCGCGAAGGTGTATTCACCCACCGTCGACTTGGCCAGGCCGATAGGCAGGAAGCCTACCGCCGTGATCAGCGTGCCGGTCAGCATGGGCATGGCCGTCACGTCGTAGGCGAAAGTGGCGGCGTGCATCTTGTCGTAGCCCTCTTCGAGCTTGCGCACCATCATCTCGACGGCAATGATGGCGTCGTCCACCAGCAGCCCTAACGCGATGATCAGCGACCCGAGCGAGATCTTGTGCAGGCCGACGCCCCAATAGAACATCGTCGTGAAGGTGATGGCCAGCACCAAGGGGATGGTGATGCCCACGACCAGGCCGGGCCAGATGTCGATGCGCAGCGGTTTGGTGTGCAAGCCCAGCGAGATGAAGCTGACCGCCAGCACGATGACGACGGCCTCGATGAGCACATGCACGAATTCGCCCACCGAGGTCGTGACGGCCTTGGGCTGGTCCTGCACCTGCTCGAGCTGGATGCCCGCCGGCAGTTCGCGCTCGATGCCCTTGAGCGCGATGTTCAGCGCCTTGCCCATCGCGATGATGTCGCCCCCCTTGGCCATGGATACGCCCAGGGCCAGCACCTCCTTGCCCTGGTGGCGCACCTTAGTGGCCGGCGGGTCGACGTACTCGCGCTTGATGGTGGCGATGTCGCCCAGGCGCATCTGGCTGGCCACGCCCGTCTGCGGGTTGATGGCACGGATGGGCACCTCGGCCAGGGCCTGGGCCGTCGTGAACTGACCCTGCACCCGCACCTGGAAGTTGGCGCTGCCCGCGTTCAGCACACCCGCGCCCTCGACCGCGTTCTGCGTGCCGATCTGGTTGATGACCTGGCTGAAATCCAGGCCCAGCTGGGCCAGGCGCTTTTGCGAAATCTCGATGAAGACCTTCTCGGGCTGCACGCCAAAGATCTCGACTTTGGCCACGTCCTTGACCTGCAGCAGGGCCTGGCGCACGCGGTCGGCGTGCTCACGCAGCTCCTCGCGGCTGAAGCCGTCGGCCGACAGCGCATAGATGGAGCCGTAAACGTCGCCGAACTCGTCATTGAACACGGGGCCCAACACACCCGCGGGCAGCGAGCTGCGCATGTCGCCGATCTTCTTGCGCGTCTGGTACCAGAGGTCGGCGACTTCCTTGGGCGGCGTGTTGTCCTTGACCTGGAAGACCGTCAGCGACTCGCCGGGCTTGGTGTACGAGCGGATCTTGTCCGCGTGGTTCACCTCCTGCAGCGTCTTCTCGATCTTGTCGGTGACCTGGTCGGCCATCTGCTGGGCCGTGGCGCCCGGCCAGAAGGCCTGGATGACCATGGCGCGGAAGGTGAACGGCGGGTCCTCGTCCTGGCCGAGCTGGAAGTAGGCCACGAAGCCCATCAGCATCAGCACCACCATCAAGTAGCGCGTCAGGGCCGGATGCTCCAGCGCCCAGCGCGAGACATTGAAGCCGCCGACGCGGAGTTCCTTGGTGATCGGGGAATTCATGTGCGCCCCGGCTCAGCGTGAGGCCGCAGGGGCTGCCGGCGCATTCACGGTGCGCGGCGGCACATAGCGCTTGACCTTCTGGCCCGGGTTCAGCACATGCACACCCGCGACGACGACCTCCTGGCCAGCCGTCAACCCGCCGGCGATGACAACATCATTGCCTTCGGCGCCCCCGATCTGCACCGCCACCGGTTTGACCGTCATCGACGCGCCATCCAGCACCCACACCGAGCTTTTGCCGCTTTGCTGCAGCACGGCCGCGAGGGGCAGCTTGATGACGCCGGCCATCTGCGGCAGCTCCAGCACGACGGTGGCGGACTGGCCCAGCCTGACGTCCAGCTTGCCGGCATCGGCCTTGATGAGGAAGGTGCGCGTGACCGGATCGGCCGCGGCAGACACCTCGCGCAGCGTCAGCGGGTAGGTCTTGTCGGCGCCCCAGAGGCGCACCTTCAGCGCACCGGCCACACCGGCGGCGGCTTTCACGCGGGCGACCTGATCCTCGGGCACTGAAAAGACGAGGTCACGCGGGCCATCCAGCGCCACGCTCACGACCGGCGTGCCGGCCGCAAGCACCTGGCCGGGCTCGGCGTTGACGCCGGTCACGACGCCGGCGCCATCGGCCGTCAGCTGGGCGTAGCCGGACTGGTTGCCCTGCACATCTGACTGGGCTTTGGCCTGTTCCAGCTGGGCCTGGGCCGCCTTGAAGGCGGAGTCGCGTCGCTCCAGTTCGGCGGCGCTGATGAAGCCCTGGCGCTGCAGGTCGACGAAGCGCTTGTAGTCGGCGCCGGCCTGATCGCGGTTGGTGCGAGCGGCCATGACGGCAGCACTCGCGGCAGCCTCAGCCAGCCTGAGGTCCTGGGCATCGATGCGGGCCAGCACCTGGCCCGGCTTGACCGTGTCGCCCAGATTCACCGCCCGGCTCAGCAGCTTGCCGCTGACACGGAAAGACAGGCGTGATTCGACTCGCGCCTTCACCTCGGCCGCATACTCATGACTGGCACTGGCCGCGCCCGCGCTGACGAGTTGTGTGCGCACCGCGCGTTCCGGCTCGGGAGCGGCGGGCTGCTTGCCACAACCTGACAACAGTGCAAAAAGCAGCGCTGCCGACAGCAGGGGCGGAGCGAGACGCAGAAGATGGGGCATGCAGACCTCGGCAGATGGAACGGCCGGCCTAAAATTTAATGACCGGCGGGTCAGTAATGTATTCAGACCCTGTGACAACTGTCAAACCTCGTTGACATATCCGGGCTTTGCAAGCGGAACTTGAGAAAAAGCTTGAGCAGCGTCGACCACTACGAGAACTTTCCTGTTGCCTCCGTGCTGTGCCCGCCCGCGCTGCGGCCGGCAGTCGTCGCGATCTATCACTTTGCACGCACGGCGGACGATCTGGCCGACGAGGGCGACGCTTCCACGGCTGAGCGCGCTCAGGCGTTGCGCGACTATCGGGCCGACCTGGACGCCGTGGTGGCCGGCCAGGCACCGTCGTCGCGCTGGCCCCACGTCTACGCACCGCTGGCGCGAGAAATGCACCGGCTGCAGCCGCCCCTGCTGCATGACCTGCTCGACGCCTTCGAGCAGGACCTGACACCGCCGCGTTACGCCGACCGCGAGCAGTTGCTCGACTACTGCCGCCGCTCAGCCAACCCGGTGGGGCGGCTGCTGCTGGGCCTGTATGGCGTGAACAACGCCGTGTCGCTGCGCCGCTCTGACGCGATCTGTTCCGCCCTGCAATTGATCAACTTCTGGCAGGACTTCAGTCGTGATGGACCCAATGGCCGGCTCTATGTGCCGCAGGCCGACCTCAGCCGCCATGGCATCAGCGCCGAGGATGTGCTCGCCTGCCGTGACAGCCCTGCCGCTCGCGCCTTGATCGCCGACCTCTGCGCCTGGGCCCGCGCGCTGATGCTCGAGGGTGCACCGCTGGCCCTTGCGCTGCCCGGCCGCGCGGGCTGGGAACTGCGCCTGGTCGTCCAGGGCGGCCTGCGCATCCTCGACAAGATTGAGGCGCGTCATCACGACAGCCTCGTGCACCGCCCTGCCCTGGGGGTTCTGGACTTGCCGCGGCTGCTGTGGCGCGCCCTGACAATGCGGGCCGCACCATGAGCCCCGAACAATACGTCCAAGAGAAAGCCGCCGCGAGCGGCTCGAGCTTCTATTACGCCTTCCTGTTCCTGCCGCCACCGCGGCGGGCGGCGATCACGGCCTTCTATGCGTTCTGCCGCGAGGTGGACGATGTCGTCGATGAGACGCAGGACGCCGGTGTCGCGGCGACCAAGCTGGCCTGGTGGCGCAAGGAGGTGGCCAGCGCCTTTGCCGGGCAGCCCAGCCACCCGGTCATGAAGGCGCTGATGCCGCACACGGCCAGCCATGACATCCGGCTGGAGCATCTCAACGCCGTCATCGAAGGCTGCGAAATGGACCTGCAGCAAACGCGCTATCTCGACTTTCCGGGACTGCAGCGCTACTGCCATCTGGTGGCCGGCGTCGTCGGCGAAGTCGCCAGCGGCATCTTCGGCCGGACGCAGCCGCAGACCGTCGACTACGCCCACAAGCTGGGCCTGGCGATGCAGCTGACCAACATCATCCGCGACGTCGGCGACGATGCCCGGCGCGGCCGCATCTACCTGCCGGTGAACGAGCTGCAGCAGTTCGGCGTCAAGGCCAGCGAGATCCTGCTGCGCAGCAAGCCCTGGGGCTATTCGGACCGCTTCACGGCGCTGATGAAGTTCCAAGCCGAGCGCGCCCATCAGCTCTACGACGAGGCGCTGGCGCTGCTGCCCGAGGTCGACCGGGCCGCGCAGAAGCCTGGGCTGATGATGGCCAACATCTACCGTGCCCTGCTCGTGGAGATCGAGCGAGAGAACTTCCAGGTGCTGCACCAGCGCATCGCGCTGACGCCGCTGCGCAAGCTCTGGATCGCGATGAAAACGAATTGGCGCGGGCGGTGAGCCACGTCGCCATCGTCGGTGGCGGCTGGGCCGGCATTGCGGCGGCTGTGGCGCTGGCCGATGCCGGCCACGACATCACCGTCTTCGAGATGGCGCCGCAGCTCGGCGGCCGCGCGCGCAGCGTGGCGGGCGAGCCACCGTACGACAACGGCCAGCACATCCTTATCGGCGCCTACCGCGACAGCCTGGCGCTGATGCGCCGCCTGGGCATCGACCCGAACGCCGTGCTGAAGCGCCTGCCGCTGGCCCTGCCTTACCCGGGCGAGCCTGGCCTGCAACTGCCGCCGGGCCCGCCACTGATCGCCTTCGCGCGCGGCGTGCTGGCGCAGCATGGCTGGCCGCTGTCGGCGCGGCTGGGCCTGCTCACCGCGGCGGGCGGCTGGCTGGCGCGAGGCTTCCGTTGCGATACGCGACTGAGCGTCGCCGAGCTGTGCGCCCGCCTCCCGGCCGCAGTCAAACGCGATCTCATCGAGCCGCTGTGCGTGGCCGCGCTGAACACGCCGGCGCCCCAGGCCAGCGCCCAGGTCTTCTTGCGTGTGCTGAAGGACGCCCTCTTCAGTGGCGCCGGCAGTGCGGACTTGCTCCTGCCACGGCGACCGTTGTCCGAACTGCTTGCCGGGCCGGCGACGGCTTGGCTGGGCGAGCGGCTGCGTCTGGCCTCACGGGTGCAGAAGATCGAGCCCTGCTGGCGTGTCGATGGCGAAGCCTTCGACGGAGTCGTGCTGGCCTGCACCAGCGTCGAGGCAGCTCGGCTGACCGCTGACATCGCACCCGCCTGGTCGGCGACTGCTGGCGCACTGGGCTTTGAGCCCATCATCACCGTCTACCTGAGCAGCCCCGGCAGCGCCCTGCCCGCACCCATGCTGGCGCTGCGTGAGGGGCCAGACGCGCCAGCCCAGTTTGTCTTCGACCATGGCGCCCTTGGCGGCGCGCCCGGGCGCTTTGCCTTTGTCGTCAGCGGCGCTGCAGCCTGGGTTGAACGAGGTGGCTGCGCAGAGGCCGTGCTCGCGCAGGCGCAGCGGGAATTGAGCTGGGCCACGCCACCCGTCATCGACAAGGTGCTGACAGAGAAGCGGGCGACCTTTGCCTGCACGCCAGGTCTGGTGCGCGCATCGGCCCGCATCGCACCGGGCTTGTGGGCCGCCGGCGACTACATCGCCGGCCCCTACCCCGCCACGCTCGAAGGCGCCGTGCGCGCAGGCCTGGCGGCCGCTCAGGGCGCCGGCGCGGAGGCTGGAATGGCGGCGAAAGGCGCCGCCAGCGGCTCGCCGACAAACACGCCCTGAGCCGTCCACGCCACGCTGTGCCAATAGGCTTCCAGCGCGCTCACCCCTTGGGCATAGGCCTGGATCAGCATCTGCGGGTGCGGGAACTTCTGCAGATGGTTGCAGGGCTCGCTGACCGTGCCGTAGCTGGCCGTCGCGCCGGCGTCGATCCAGTCGAGGATGTTCATTTGCCCCTCATCAGCCGGCGGTTTGTCGAGCAGGCCGCCCGCAGACGTCAGATGGTCGGCCAGTGCGCCCGGCAGCCATTCCCCGCCCAGTGGCTTGGGCACGCGGATCAGGCCCGTTTCATAGACCAGGATGCGGCGCATCGCTGGCAAGGCATCGCTCTTCACACGAGCCACCTCAAGGCCGGCCACACCAGGCACGGCACCGGCCGGCGGAAACAGGCGCTCACGCACATTTCGCGCCGCATCCGGTGTCGCCGCGAGATAGGCCATGGCCGACTCCGGCGCGCCGCCGGCCAATATGTGGTCCGCCGCGATGCCGCGCTCGATCATGGCCATGGCCGCCGGCACTGAGCGGGCCGCCAGCTGCATCGTCGGCCGCACGCCGATGACCAGCCACGGCTTGGCGCCGAAGTAACCCGTATAGGGGCTGATGCGCGTGGCGGCGCAGGACTGAGCGCAGACATTGGGCTGCAACCCGACGCCAAGAGCGCTTGTCAGTGAATTGCAGTCCACGGCATAGGGCTGCACCCAGGCCAGGGCCAGGCCGTTGACATGCTCGGGCATCTGGCTGCGGATGGCCTGGTCGAGCGCCGTGAACTCCTCGCGCGTCAGGCTGTTGCGCAGCGGCAGTTGCACCCGCAGGATCTGCTCGGCCGGGATGCCGCGGCGCCTGGCGTAGTACTCACCCACGGTGACGGAATAGGGGTCGGCCGTGTTGATGACGAGGCCCAACTCATTGGCCGTGATGCGGCCGTACAACCGCGGCGCGCGGGCCCAACGTGACTCGCCAGGGGCCGGCGCAGCAGAAGCCAGCTCCGCGGCCTGGGCTGCGCCCATGCTGGCTATCGCCAGGGCAAGGCCCACTTGCCACCTCCTGAAGCCCGCTTTCGCCATACAAAACACTGGCAATCTCCCCCACAATGAAGCCATGAAATCCAAAGAGGCCCAGCAGACCCCGGCGATCCAGGTGCTGGAGCGCATGTTCTCGCTGCTGGACGTGCTGGCGAGCCACCAGGACCCGGTGTCGCTGAAGGCCTTGTCCGAGGCTACCGGGCTGCACCCCTCCACGGCGCACCGGATTCTCAATGACCTGACCCTCGGTCGATACGTGGATCGCCCCGAAGCCGGTAGTTATCGACTCGGCATGCGCATGCTGGAAATGGGCAACCTCGTGAAGGCGCGGCTGGATGTGCGCGACGCCGCCCTGCCGGCCATGCGCGAGCTGCACAAGTTCACCCACCAGCCGGTCAACCTGTCGGTGCGCCAGGGCGACGAGATTGTCTACATCGAACGCACCTACTCCGAACGCTCGGGCATGCAGGTCGTGCGCGCCGTGGGCGGCCGCGCGCCCTTGCACCTCACCTCAGTGGGCAAGCTCTTCTTGGCCAGCGACGACAGCCCGCGCGTGCGCGCCTACGCAACGCGCACCGGCCTGTCGGGTCACACGCGCAACAGCTTGACCGACATCAGCTCACTCGAGCGCGAGCTGGCCATGGTGCGCCAGCGCGGTATTGCCCGCGACGATGAGGAACTGGAGCTGGGCGTGCGGTGCATGGCGGCCGGCATCTATGACGACCAAGCCAAGCTGGTGGCCGGCTTGTCGATCTCAGCACCGGCCGACCGGCTGGAGGAGAGTTGGGTCGTCCGGCTGAAGGAAACGGCCTCTCAGATCTCGTCGGCGCTGGGCCACCGCGTCTGAAGCCAAAGCAAAACACGGCGCCTCGGCGCCGTGTTTTCATTGGATTCAACCGCTCAGAGCTTGGCAGAGGCGGTCGCCGTCTCGCCCTGGCTGGCCAGCCACTTGCGCATGCGCTCGGCGTCCGCGATCCGCGACGCCTTGCCGCTGGAATCCAGGAACACCATGATCAGCTTGCGGCCGGCCATGCTGGCCTGCATGACCAGGCATTTGCCGGCCTCGTTGATGAAACCGGTCTTCTGCAGGCCGATGTCCCACAGCGGGTTGGACAGCAGGCCGTTGGTGCTGTGGAACTGCACCAGGCGCTTGCCCAGGGCCACGCGCGCTTCGCGGGAGGTGGACAGGTCGCGCAGCAGCGGCACTTGGCTGGTCACATTGACGAGCTTGGCCAGGTCAGCGGCGCTGCTCTGGTTGCGGCTCGACAGGCCGGTGGGCTCGACATAGTGGGTGTCGGCCATGCCCAGGCTCTCGGCCTTGGCGTTCATCGCGGCGACGAAGGCGTCCAGGCCACCGGGGTAGTTGCGGCCCAGCGCATGGGCGGCGCGGTTCTCGCTGGCCATCAGGGCCAGGTGCAGCATGTCGCCGCGCGTCAGCGTCGTGCCGACGGCCAGGCGGGAACGGGTGAACTTCTCGGTGTCGATGTCGTCATCGGTGACCGAAATCTTCTCGTCCAGCGACAGCCCGGCCTCGACCACCACCAACGCCGTCATCAGCTTGGTGATGGAGGCGATGGGCAGCACGGCCTGGGGATTCTTGGAGAACAGCACCTCGTTGGTGTCTTGGTCCAGCACATAGGCCACGCTGGACTTCAGGGCCAGCGGGTCATCCACCTGGTGCAGGCCGGCAACCTGCCCGAAGGTGGGCACAGCCGAGATAACGGGTGCGACCGCCCTGCGCAGCACGACCGAGCGCACCTTGCGCGTGGGCACGGCGGCGGTTTTGACGGGAGTGCGGATGGCCCTGGATTGGGTCGTGTCGGCGGCTGCCGTGGCGGCGCCAGGCAGCGCGGCCAGGAAGGTGAGGCTCAGGAAAGCGGCGGCAAATGTCTTCAACGGAGGTCCCCAACGCAGGCGGCAGTGTACGTGACGCCAAAAGTACCGACAAGATAAGAACTTAAGTGAAATACCTCAAGTGAACTCTTGTCCCGTATTGACGGGCCGTCACCTCAGGGCTTGCCACCGGCTCTTTCGCTTCGCAACGAGCTCCAAAACGCATGCAAGTAGGCCTTGGCTGACAAGGTCGCGGTATCGGGATCAGCCCCAGAACCACCCTCGCCGACCGCCCGCACGCTGCTCGCGGGTGACCTCTGACCGAGATTTTGGGGCCGCAGCGGGCGATCTGGGCCTAGAGCAGCAAGGCGTTTACGCGCCAGATTCCACGCCGCGTGGTAACGATTGCGATGGGCGTGATGAGGATCACGCCGGTTACAGCGCCTCCCGGCGGCCCTAGCCTTGGGCTGCCACGCGCTCGGCCTTGCTCTGCAGCTTGTTCAGTGCGCTCAAGTAGGCCTTGGCCGACGCCACGATGATGTCGGGATCGGCGCCGACCCCGTTCACCACCCGACCGGCATGCTGCAGCCGCACCGTCACCTCACCCTGTGACTCCGTGCTGCCACCCGTGATCGCGTTGACGGAATACAGCAGCATCTCTGCCCCCGACTGCACGACCGACTCGATGGCCCGCAGCGTCGCGTCGACGGGGCCATTGCCGTCGCTTTCCGCGCGATGCTCCTGGAGCCCCACGGCGAAGACGATGGCTGCGTGCGGGCGCTCCCCGGTCTCGCTGCGTTGGGCGAGCGACAGCAGGCGGTAGTGCTCGGCGTCGTTGATGACCGACTCGTCCATCACGAGGGCAACGATGTCCTCATCGAAGATCTCGTTCTTGCGGTCGGCCAAATCCTTGAAACGCTGGAAGGCCGCATTGACCTCGGCTTCACTCTCCAACTGGATGCCAAGCTCCTGCAGCCGCGCCTTGAAGGCATTGCGGCCGGACAGCTTGCCCAGCACGATCTTGTTGGCCGCCCAGCCCACATCCTCGGCGCGCATGATTTCATAGGTGTCGCGCGCCTTCAGCACGCCGTCCTGGTGGATGCCTGAGGCGTGCGCGAAGGCGTTGGCGCCGACGACGGCCTTGTTGGGCTGCACGACGAAGCCGGTCGTCTGCGATACCAGCCTGGAGGCCGGCACGATCTGCGACGTGTCGAGGCCGACATCCAGGCCGAAATAGTCGCGCCGCGTCTTGACGGCCATGACGACCTCTTCGAGCGAACAGTTGCCGGCGCGCTCGCCCAGGCCGTTGATGGTGCATTCCACCTGGCGAGCGCCGCCAATCTTCACGCCGGCCAGGGAATTGGCGACCGCCATGCCCAGGTCGTTGTGGCAGTGCACGCTCCAGATGGCCTGGTCGGAGTTGGGCACCTTCTCGCGCAGACGGCGCAGAAAGTCGCCATACAGCTCGGGAATGGCATAGCCCACCGTGTCGGGGATGTTGATGGTGCCGGCGCCTTCCTTGATGACGGCCTCGCAGACTCGGGCGAGAAAGTCGATGTCGGAGCGGTAGCCGTCCTCGGGCGAGAACTCGATGTCGCCGCACAGGTTGCGCGCGAAGCGCACCGCCAGCATGGCCTGCTCCAGCACCTGCTCGCGGGTCATGCGCAGCTTCTTCTCCATGTGGAGTTCGCTGGTGGCGATGAAGGTGTGGATGCGAGCCCGGTGAGCAGGTGCCAGCGCTTCGGCCGCTCGCGAGATGTCACGGTCGTTGGCGCGGGCCAGTGAACAGACCGTGCTGTCCTTGACCGCCGCGGCAATGGCCTTGACCGCCTCGAAGTCACCATTGCTCGATGCCGCGAAACCGGCCTCGATGATGTCGACCTTCATGCGCTCCAGTTGGCGGGCGATGCGCAGCTTCTCCTCGCGCGTCATGGACGCGCCGGGCGATTGCTCACCATCGCGCAGCGTGGTGTCGAAGATGATGAGTTTGTCGGTCATCGCACGTTTTCCTCTCGAATCTGGGGCACGGCCACCGGTGCGCGAGACAGGCCGGACAGGATGGCCTGCATGGACGCGCGCACGATGCTGCCATCAATGCCGACGCCGTGGCGAGTCACGTCGCCCACGCGAAGCTCCAGATAGGCCACCGCGCGCGCATCCGCGCCGCTGCCGATCGAATGCTCGTGGTAGTCCAGCACACGCACCTCTTGGCCCAGGCGTGTCGACAGCGCGTTGACGAAGGCATCGATGGGACCGTTGCCCTCTCCCTGCACATGGCCCATCCAGCCACCCAACACGATTTCGGCCGACAGGCGCATCGCGCCGCCCGCTACTTCGGTCATCTGCGGCTGCACGACGGCCGCGCCAGCGTCACCGATGCCGTACTCGCGTTCAAAGATGGCATAGATGTCCGCGGCCGTCAGTTCCTTGCCGGCGTCGTCCATGACGCGTTGTACGACCTGGCTGAACTCGATCTGCAGGCGCCGCGGCAGCTCCAGGCCGTATTCCGCTTCCAGCAGATAGGCGATGCCGCCCTTGCCTGACTGGCTGTTCACGCGGATGACGGCGTCATAGCTGCGGCCCAGGTCCTTGGGGTCGACGGGGAGATAGGGCATGTCCCAAATCTCCCCCTCCCGGCGGGCTGCGAAGGCTTTCTTGATGGCGTCCTGGTGGGAGCCCGAGAAGGAGGTGTAGACGAGGTCGCCCACGTAAGGGTGGCGCGGATGCACAGGGATCTGCGTGCAATGCTCGACGCAGCGGCGCACCTCGTCGATGTCGGAGAAATCGAGCTGTGGGTCCACGCCCTGGGTGTAAAGGTTGAGCGCGATGTTGACGAGGTCGACGTTGCCGGTGCGCTCGCCGTTGCCGAACAAGCAGCCCTCGACGCGGTCAGCGCCCGCCATCAGCGCGAACTCGCCAGCCGCCGTGCCGGTACCGCGGTCGTTGTGCGGGTGCACGGACAGCACGATGGATTCGCGGCGCGCCAGGTTGCGGTGCATCCACTCGATCATGTCCGCGAAGATATTGGGCGTGCTGTGCTCGACGGTGGACGGCAGGTTGATGATGCACTTGCGCTCGGGCGTCGGCTGCCAGACCGCCGTCACCGCATCGACGACACGTTTGCTGAAGGCCAGCTCGGTGCCAGAAAACATTTCGGGCGAATACTCGAAGCGCCAGTCCACGCCTGGCCGTGCGGCGGCCAGCTCCTTGATCTGGCGGGCGTGCGAGGCCGCGAGCTCGACGATGCCGTCCTCGTCCGTGCCGAGCACGACACGGCGCATGATGGGTGCGACCGCGTTGTAGACGTGGACGATGACGCGCCTTACGCCATCCAGCGACTCAAAAGTGCGCTCGATCAGGTGGGCACGCGCCTGCGTCAGCACCTGGATGGTCACGTCGTCGGGGATGTGTCCGCCGTCGATGAGCAGGCGGATGAAGTCGAACTCGGTCTGCGACGCCGACGGGAAGCCGACCTCAATCTCCTTGAAGCCAATCTTCACGAGTTGCTGGAACATGCGCAGCTTGCGGGCAATGTCCATCGGCTCGATCAGCGCCTGGTTGCCGTCACGCAGGTCGGTGCTCAGCCAGATCGGCGCGCGGGTCAGCACGGCATCGGGCCAGCGGCGGTCCGGCAATGCGATCGGGGCGAAGGAGCGGTACTTTTGCTGCGGTTGCTTCAACATGGGTGTTCCATCCGAGGGTGGGTGGCGCAACCAGCAGCCTTTGAAAACACGAACGGCCCGCTGCGGTTGCATACGGGCCGTTGGGGTCAGGTGTGAGCGTACGTGCGCGACTGACTAGCGAACCCGTGGTTCCTCTAGGGCTAGTAGCAGGCTAATTCGCGTGGCGCGGCTCATGGGTCGGGAATCTAGCATGAATGGCTATTGATGCAAGCCACGTTCATCCGGCTCGTCGGTGCTGGTGGAGATGACGCTGACGGGCTTGCCCTTGGACTTGCGCCAGCCATAGATGACATACCCCGACAGGCCATAGACGCAGAAGACACCGAAGAGAACGCGCGATGGATCGAGTGCGGCAAGGCCGATGCCAAGCATGATCACAACCAACACGATGAAGGGCACGCTGCGCCGCCGGTCGAAGACTTTGAAGCTGTAGAACGGAGCGTTCGTCACCATCGAAAGCCCGGCGAACAAGGTGATGCCGTAAGCCACCCAGGCGACCCAACCGCCGGGCTGGACACCGGTGTACTCCTTGCGATCCACGACGGCCCAGATCAGACCCATCACGATCGCCGCTGCCGCGGGGCTTGGCAGCCCCTGGAAATAGCGCTTGTCCACCACGCCGATGTTGACGTTGAAGCGTGCCAGCCGCAGTGCAGCGCCGGCGATGTAGACGAAGGCCGGAATCCAGCCCGGCTTGCCCATGTCCTTGAGCGCCCACATGTAAACGATCAACGCCGGCGCGGCACCAAAGGCCACCATGTCGGACAGGCTGTCCATCTGCTCGCCGAAGGCTGACTGGGTATTGGTCATGCGTGCAACCCGGCCATCGAGACTATCGAGGATGGCAGCGGCAAAGATGGCAACACAGGCCACCTCGAAGCGGCCGTTCATGGCCATGACGATGGCATAGAAGGCGCTGAACAGCGCGCCCAGCGTGATCGCGTTGGGCAGAGCGTAGATGCCTTTGCGGCGAGGGCGGACGGCGAGGCTGGGCTCGTCGTCCTCGGTGGGCTCGGGAATCATGGGCGGCAGGATAGCTCAGGGGGCCCTGCTTCGGCATTCGCGAAGGCCTAGCATGCAGTGCGCATCCACTCCAACTCATGACCATGAAACTGATCGAGGTCCGCACCTACAAGCTCAACCCCGGCTGCGCCGAGCGCTTCGTCCCTGCGGTACAGGCTGCGCTGCCGCTGGTGCGAGCCAGCGGCATGGACGTCGTGGCCTTTGGGCGCTCGGACCATGAGCACGAGAGCTTCTTCCTGATCCGCGCGTTCGACAGCCGGGAACAACTGGTCGCGCAGCAGGACGCCTTCTATGGCTCGGCTGCCTGGCGAGAGGGGCCGCGTGCGGCACTAGTGGACTGCCTGGACGACTATCTGAACACGCTGCTTTGGCTGCCCGATGAAGCCGTCGAGGCGCTGCGAGCCCACAACGGCATGCCATGAGCACACTCGACCGCTTCATTCAGGCTCAGCAGGGTCATTACGAGCAGGCGCTGGCCGAGCTGAGGGCGGGCCGCAAGACCGGTCACTGGATCTGGTTCGTGCTGCCGCAGTTGCACGGGCTGGGGCGCTGCGCCATGGCGCATGAATACGGCATCGCAGGCCGCGCGGAAGCCGAGGCCTATCTCGCCCATCCGGTGCTGGGCGCGCGGCTGCGTGATTGTGTGCAAGCCATGCTGGCTCACGAGGGCAATTCGGCCGAGCGCATCCTGGGCGACGTGGACGCGATGAAGTTCAAATCCTGCCTGACCTTGTTCGAGGCGGTCGCGGGCGAGCCGGACCACCTGTTTGGGCGGACGCTGGAGAAGCTCTACAACGGGGAGCGGGATGGAGCGACGTTGAGGCTGCTTGCCGGCGGCACGCGGGTGTGATTCACGAGCCGTGATCCTCACATCGTGAGCTGCGGCCAGTCCCTGTTGCCGGCCCAGGCCTGGCTGGCGTCGAACGACTCCGGGCAGATGGCAAGGAAGTAGCCCTGCGTGAAAACGCCTGACTGCTCCTGCGCGACCGGATGATGCGGCACGTCGTCACCCGTGTAGCCCGTCGGTCCGCTGGCTGAGGCCTTGGTGCCGACCGGTGGTTTGGACTTCTGATAGTCCTCCATCACCACCTTCCCATTGTATTTTTCCGCGAACAGCCAGTGATGCATCGACCCATAGACGAATACCTGGAACTGGGTACCGTCGGGATACTTGCCCATCTGCGCCTGCATCTCGCCATCCAGCGCATAGATCTTGCTCTTCAACGGGTCGGTGTCGGCCACCCCGTCCTGGACGACTTTGTAGCGGATGCCATCGGTGCCAGCCTCCGCGTTGCGGCGCCTGGCCTCAGAAACCATCAGACCGCGCGTACCGCGCAGTTGCGCGTCCCCCGAGACGTCCTCGCCCGGCACCTCGTCCGAGGCCTTGGTCATGAAGTTCTTCAGGCTCTCCAGCCGCCACCAGATCTTTTCGTCCTGCATGGTCCCGTAATCGGCGATCAACGTTTCAAGTCGCCGCTGCACTTCGGCGTCCACAAGCTCCTTGTCCTGGGTCTTCCACGATTCATCCAGCCCCGCCCGGATGTCGGGGCCGAGCTTGTCGCGGATCATTGCGTGCACCAGCGCCGTCGTCGTCTGCCCCGTGATCGCACCCATCGTGCAGCACAGGCAGTTCGTTCCCGCATCGCCAGACCGCCCTGCCCCGAGTTCGTCTTCTGACTTTTTCGAGTTGGGGCCGGCCGAATTCAGGCCAGCGATCGGCCGCCTGGCACGCAGCATGGCCAGCGCCTCGGACCCCGGATTGCGCGGCGGCTCAAGCAGCACGGCGCGAGCCTTCCTGGTCTTGCCCTGAATCTCGTTTCTGTTCGCCACCAAGGGCCCGCGGCCGGTGAACGGCACCAGCGCGGGCAGCACGACAAACCGGGCGGTGACAGCCGTCAGGTCGCCACTTCGAGCGGTGAGCGTGACGCCCTGGGCCGCCTCGGTGAACTGCACCTGGGCATCGGCGATGCCGCGAGCAAAGGCGCTGGCCGGCAGCGTCACGTCGCCGGACAGCTTGCCGTCAGAGGACAGGACGACATCGGTGGCGACCGCCTCCATCGGCCCGCTTGCTCCCATCACCGTGACCGTGAGCCGCAGTGGCACGTTGGCTTCCGCGGCCACGACCCGGCCGCCACCACGTGCCTCGATCTTCAAGGACACGGCACCGGGCGCAACTATTTCATCGACGACGACCTCGGTGCTCTTGATCGACTCCAGCACCTCGCGCACAGCGGTCGTTTCAGGGAGCGACTTGTCCAAGATCAGGCACCTCCGCAATTGAACGTCGGCGCAGGCGCGCCTGCCATCACCAGCCTTCGTGACGGAAAGCAGCGAATCGGTTCCCCAACAAAAAAGGCCGGCGCCCCTCGGCACCGGCCTTTCAATCCGTTGAGAACGGGATGACGATCAGTTCTTCGCCTTGTCCACCAGCTTGTTGGCCTTGATCCAGGGCATCATTTCGCGCAGCTTCTCACCGACCTGCTCGATGGGGTGCTCGGCCGTCAGGCGGCGGCGGCTGATCAGCGTCGGAGCGCCGGCCTTGTTCTCGAGGATGAAGCTCTTGGCGTATTCGCCCGTCTGGATGTCCTTCAGGCACTGGCGCATCGCGTTCTTGGTGTCTTCGGTGACGACGCGCGGGCCGGTCACGTACTCACCGTACTCGGCGTTGTTCGAGATCGAGTAGTTCATGTTGGCGATGCCGCCTTCGTAGATCAGGTCCACGATGAGCTTGAGCTCGTGCAGGCATTCGAAGTAGGCCATCTCGGGGGCGTAGCCGGCTTCCGTCAGCGTCTCGAAGCCCGCCTTGATCAGTTCCACGGCGCCGCCGCACAGCACGGCCTGCTCGCCGAAGAGGTCGGTCTCGGTCTCTTCGCGGAAACTGGTCTGGATGATGCCGGCCTTGCCGCCACCGTTGGCTGCGGCATAGCTCAGGGCCAGGTCACGGGCCTTGCCGGTCTTGTCCTGGTAGATGGCGATCAGGTGAGGCACGCCGCCACCCTGGCGATACGTGTTGCGCACCGTATGGCCGGGGGCCTTGGGAGCGACCATCCAGACATCCAGGTCAGCGCGCGGCTGCACCTGGCCGTAGTGGACGTTGAAGCCGTGCGCGAAGGCCAGCGACGCGCCCTGCTTGATATTGGGCTCGACCTCGTTCTTGTAGACGTCGGCGATCTGCTCGTCGGGCAGCAGGATCATGACCACGTCGGCCGATTTCACGGCGTCGGCGATCTCGGCGACCTTGAGGCCCGCGCCTTCGGCCTTGGACCAGGACGCGCCGCTGCGGCGCAGCGCGACGGTGACCTTGCAGCCGCTGTCATTCAGGTTCTGCGCGTGGGCATGGCCTTGTGAGCCGTAGCCGATGATGGTGACGTTCTTGCCCTTGATGAGGCTGAGATCGGCGTCCTTGTCGTAGTAGACGTTCATGATGGGTCGCTCCAGGAAAAAACTGTGGTGTGTTGGGGTGAAGGCGGATCAGACGCGCAGGATGCGCTCGCCGCGGCCGATGCCGCTGGCGCCGGTGCGTACGGTTTCGAGGATGGACGCACGGTCGATCGCATCGATGAAGGCGTCGAGCTTGCCGGCGTCGCCGGTCAGCTCGATCGTGTAGGTCTTCTCGGTCACATCGATGACGCGGCCACGGAAGATGTCGGCGGTGCGCTTGATTTCCTCGCGCTCCTTGCCGACGGCGCGCACCTTGATGAGCATCAGCTCACGCTCGGTGTAGTTGCCTTCAGTCAGATCGACGACCTTGACGACCTCGATGAGGCGGTTCAGGTGCTTGGTGATCTGCTCGATGACCTCGTCGCTGCCCGTCGTCACGATGGTCATGCGCGAGAGGGATGGGTCCTCGGTCGGCGCGACGGTCAGGCTCTCGATGTTGTAGCCGCGGGCCGAGAACAGGCCGACGACGCGCGACAGCGCACCCGGCTCGTTCTCGATGAGCAAAGCAATGATGTGTTTCATGGGTTCTTCGTCCTTCGCGCTCTTCAGTGCCGCTGGCGGTAACCAGCGGACCTTGGCTGCGGGTTCGAGTGGAGTGGATCGCTGCGGGTGTCGGACTGCTTGCGCTTTTCAGCGGCAACCCCGACTGGCGCGGTAACGCCAGCCAGAGCTGCCGATTTCAGGCGCTCACAGGTCTTCCGATCCCAGCAGCATCTCGGAAATGCCCTTGCCCGCCTTGACCATGGGCCAGACGTTCTCGGTCGGATCGGTGCGGATGTCCAGGAAGACGGTACGGTCGGTCAGGCGCATCGCTTCCTTCAGCGCGGGCTCGACGTCGCTGGGCTTCTCGACCAGGATGCCGACGTGGCCATAGGCCTCGGCCAGCTTCACGAAGTCGGGCAGCGCGTCCATGTAGCTGTGCGAGTAGCGGCCGCCGTAGTCCAGCTGCTGCCACTGCCGCACCATGCCCAGGTAGCGGTTGTTCAGCGAGACGATCTTGACCGGCGTCTTGTACTGGAAGCAGGTCGACAGCTCCTGGATGCACATCTGGATGCTGCCTTCGCCGGTGATGCAGAACACATCCGACTCCGGCTTGGCCAGCTTGATGCCCATCGCATAGGGCAGGCCCACGCCCATGGTGCCCAGGCCGCCGGAGTTGATCCAGCGGCGCGGCTGGTCGAACTTGTAGTACTGCGCGGCCCACATCTGGTGCTGGCCGACGTCGCTGGTGATGTAGGTGTCGCGGTCGCGGGTCAGCTTCCACAGCGTGTCGACGACCATCTGCGGCTTGATGACCTCGTCCGAGCCCTTGTAGACCAGGCAGTCACGGCCGCGCCATTCATTGATCTGATTCCACCATGCGTTGACGGCGTCCGCATCCGGCTTGGCCTGCGCTTCCTTCAGCTGGGCGATCAGCTCCTGCAGCACGTCCTTCACGTCGCCGACAATGGGAATGTCGACGCGCACGCGCTTGGAGATCGACGAGGGGTCGATGTCCACGTGGATGATCTTGCGCTCGACCGAACCGAAGTGCTTGGGGTTGCCGATGACGCGGTCATCGAAGCGTGCGCCCACGGCCAGCAGCACGTCGCAGTGCTGCATGGTCATGTTGGCCTCGTACGTGCCGTGCATGCCCAGCATGCCCAGGAAGCGCGGGTCGGTGCCGGGCATGGCACCCAGGCCCATCAGCGTGTTCGTGCAGGGGAAGCCCAGCATGTCGACCAGTTGGCGCAGCTCCGCCGTGGCTTCACCCAGGATGACGCCGCCGCCCGTGTAGATGTAAGGGCGCTTGGCCTGCAGCAGCAGTTGGACCGCCTTGCGGATCTGGCCGCTATGGCCCTTCTTGACCGGGTTGTAGGAGCGCATTTCGATGCGGTCCGGATAGCTGAACGTCGTCTTCGCGAGCGACACGTCCTTCGGAATGTCCACGACGACCGGGCCGGGGCGGCCGGTACGGGCGATGTGGAAGGCCTTCTTCAGCGTCAGCGCCAGGTCGCGCACGTCCTTCACCAGGAAGTTGTGCTTGACGATGGGGCGCGTGATGCCGACCGTGTCGCACTCCTGAAAGGCATCCAGGCCGATCGCGGGCGTTGGCACTTGACCCGTGATGATGACCATCGGGATCGAGTCCATGTAGGCCGTCGCGATGCCGGTCACGGCATTCGTGACTCCTGGGCCCGAGGTGACCAGCGCCACACCGACTTCGCCGGTCGCCCGGGCAAAGCCGTCGGCGGCGTGTACGGCCGCCTGCTCGTGGCGCACCAGCACGTGCTGGATGCTTTCCTGCTTGTAGAGGGCGTCGTAGATGTAGAGCACCGCGCCGCCGGGGTAACCCCAGAGATGGCGCACCCCTTCGGCCTGCAGGCAGCGAACGAGGATCTCGGAGCCATTGAGCTCCGCGGTGGAATTGGGGGATTGGGAATTCGGCTGCGCCAGGGCGGCGCGCTTGATATCCGCGGCAGACATGTCCATTTTTAGAACCTTTGTGAATTTCTCTAACGAAAAACCATTGGTGTCCCTCTTCTCGCCCTCGTGAAGCGGATTTGGAACCTGCGCGATCAACAGATGGAGCCCCAGTCGGGCGGCCACTGAGAGACCATTGACTCTTTGTGCGAAGCAACATTATGCCGAGCAAAATCGTGTGAGCCTTCGTATCAGACGAATGCCATAATCCGAGCTGCCGCCCGGACCTGCCTCCCCGCCTTGGCCACCGACAAAGAACTCAACGATTTCCTGCGTACCGTCGACCGCCGCGCCTTCAAGCGCACGGCCTACGTGGTTCGAGACGACGATGCCGCCCTGGACATCGTCCAGGACGCCATGATCAAGCTGGCCGAGAACTATTTCGACCGCCCCGCGGCCGAGTTGCCGCTGCTGTTCCAGCGCATCCTGTCGAACGCGACGATGGACTACTTCCGTCGCCAGAAGACGCGCCGGGCCGTCATGACAAATATGTCGGAGTTCGAGGGCGGCGGCGATGGCGACGGTGATTTCGACCTGCTGGAGATCCTTGAAACCCAGGAAGGCGCCATGGGCGCCTTGAGCGCCGCGGATGAGGTCAGCCGGGCGCAGATCTTGCAGCGCATCGAGACGGAAGTCGAACAGCTGCCGACGCGTCAACGCGAAGCCTTCCTGCTGCGTTACTGGGAGGAACTGGATGTTGCAGAGACCGCGTCTGTGATGGGTTGCTCGGAAGGCAGTGTCAAAACTCACTGTTCCCGCGCCGTCCATTCGCTGGCGAAGTCGCTCAAGGCCAAGGGGATCACGCTATGAAGTCGCCGTCGAAATTTTCCACCTTCCCTGCCGACCTGGATGCTCGCGTCACGCGTTTTGGCCTGCGTGTCGCTGCTGGCCTGACCGAGCGCAACGCCACACTGCCGCATGACGTGTCCGAACGTCTGCGCTTCTCACGTGAGCAAGCCTTGGCCCGCGCCGCCCAGGCCCGCGCTGCGCGCACCTCGGTAAGCACGGCCAGCCCTGGGGTGGTGCAGATGGGTTCGACGCTGGCCCTGAGCGGCGGCCCGCGCGGTGCCGACGGCAACAACGGCCTATGGTCCAAGCTTGCGTCCGCCCTCCCGCTGCTGGCGCTGCTGGCCGGGCTGCTGTTGATGCAACAAGGCCAGATCCATGAACAGATCGTCGCCGCCGCTGAGGTGGACACGGCGCTGCTCAGCGACAACCTGCCGCCCTCCGCCTTCAGCGATCCGGGCTTCGCCGAATTCCTGAGAGACGGTCAAGAATGACCGGATGCCCATGAGCCGAGCCGCGCGGAGGCCTCCCGCCCCTCTCCGCCCGTTGATCGCCCTGCTGCTCACCGCAGCGGGGTTTTCTGCTTTTGCGCAGACACAAGACGCGGCTTCGGCGCCAGATGCCATTGCAGCAAGCGCGGCCATCTCCCCTCCCGCAGTTCGACCGGCAGCACCTGTCATGTCGCCGGTCTCCGCGCTGGCCGCCGCACCGACCTGGCAGGCACTGACGCCAGCGCAGCGCGACCTCCTCGCACCGCTGGCGAAGGACTGGGACAAGCTCGGCCCCAACCAGCGCAGCAAGTGGCTGAATGCGACGCCGCGTCTGGCCGTGCTGCCGCCTGCCGAACTCAACCGCCTGCATGAACGCATGCGTGACTGGGCCAATCTGACGCCGGGCGAGCGGGTCGATGCCCGCATCGGCTTCCAGGTGGCCAAACAGGTGGATTCCGAGCAGCGTCAGGCCAAGTGGGAGGCCTACCAGGCGCTGCCCCAGGAAAAACGCCAGGAGCTTGCCGACAAGGCCGTTGCGCGCCGTCAGGCCCAGACCAAGGCCGCCAGCCCGGTGGCCAAGCCGCTGACTGCGGTGCCCAAGTCCAATATCGTGCCCGCGGCGCCCAAGCTCGTCACGCCGACACCCGTGACGGGCAGTCTCATCCAGGCCAAGCCGGGTGCTACGACGGTCCTGATCACGCGCGGCCTCGTCCTGCCGGCCCACCACGCAGCGGGTGAGACCAAGGTGGTGGCCGATCCGGCCCTGGTGGACCCCAAGACGCTGCTGCCAAAATCGCTGAAGGCGCCACCCGCGTCCGTACCGCGCACATGACGGCGTTGGTCGACACGAACGCCGCGCCTGCGGGCCTGGCGAGACGTTTCGCGGCCTTTCTCTACGAAGGCGTACTGCTGTTCGGCGTGGTCTTCTTCGCCGGCTTCCTCTACTCGGTGCTGACGCGCCAGCAGCATGCGCTGGAGGGTCGCACGGGCATGGCGGTGAGCCTTTTCATCGTGCTGGGCCTGTACTTCGTCGGCTTCTGGACGCGCACGGGTCAGACGCTGGCAATGAAGACCTGGCATCTGCGCGTCACCGACGCCGCCGGCCGGCCGCTGCGCTGGGGCCGTGCGTTGCTGCGCTACTGCTTGAGCTGGCTCTGGTTCCTGCCGGCGCTGATCAGCGTCTGGGCGCTGGGCCTGCACGGCGGCGGCGCCATCATCGGCAGCCTGCTGGCCGGCATCGCCGGCTACCTGCTGATTGCACGCCTGCACCCGCAGCGACAATTCCTGCACGACGCCCTCTGCGGTTCGCGCGTCATCACCCAACTTCCCGTGCGCTCATGAGCGCAGCGCCGGGCCGTCCCAAGCAAACTCGCTCCCGCCTGGCGGGACAAGGCCGCAGGCCTAAGGGTGCCCCATGACCAACCCGCACAAGGGCCGGACCGGCCTGGACCGCATCATCCACGCCGCCGGCTATTCCTGGGCCGGTCTCAAGGCCGCCTACACCGGCGAGAGCGCCTTCCGCCAGGAAACCTGGCTCTGCATCATTGCCGCGCCGCTGGCGTTCTGGTTGGCCAACACCTGGGAGCAAGCGGCGCTGCTGCTGGGCTCGCTGCTGCTGCTGCTCATCGTCGAGTTGCTGAACTCCGCCATTGAAGCGGTCGTGGACCGTGTGTCCTTCGAGCGGCATGAACTGTCCAAGCGCGCCAAGGACATTGCCAGCGCCGCCGTGCTGATGGCGCTGGTGCTCGCTGGCGGCATCTGGGCCGCCGCCGTCTGGCAGCACCTGCGCTGAGGCAACGCAGCCCCACGCTCATTTCATGAGCTGCCCCCCCCGAGGGGGCGCGTCAGCGCCTTCGGACGGCCGGGCGGCACTGACATGCCACAGTCGGGCCATGCAGGCCCGCGGTTTCAAGCTGATCCCCAGCCACGTCGACGGCGTCGAGGTGGTCGTGGCCGACTCGGCATTGGCCTTCGGCCGCCACACGCATGACGAGTTCGGCATTGGCCTCATCGAGCGAGGCGCGCAGAAATCGGCCAGCGGGCGCGGTGTCGTCGAGGCTGGTGCGGGCGACCTGATCACGGTCAACCCCGGCGAGGTGCACGACGGCACGCCTTTTGATGCGAGCGGGCGGTGCTGGCGCATGCTCTATGTCGATCCGGCCCGGTTGCTGGATGCGGCAGCGGACATCGCGCCAGGTTCATCGTTTGAGTTCAAGGCGCCCGTCATTCGTGATGCCCTCATGACGGCACGCTTTCGCGCCCTGTTCAACGCGGTCACCACGGACGACGCGTTGCACTCCGACGCCGAACTGCTGACACTGACCGCGCGGCTTCTCAAGCCCTCGTCGGTAGAGCGCCCCGCCGTGAGCGCCGGCGTCACCGCCGCGCGCGAGCGCATTGACGACGATCCCGCTGCCGAACTGACGCTATCAGGCTTGGCCACCGACGCGGCGATGAGCCGCTACCAGTTCCTGCGCGCGTTCACACGGCTGACCGGCCTGCCACCGCACGCCTACCTGCTGCAGCGCCGCGTACAGCGCGCGCGCCGGCTGGTGCGCCAAGGCCTGTCGCTGGCAGAGGTCGCCGCGGCCAGCGGATTCGCGGACCAGAGCCATATGACGCGCTGCTTTGTGCGCAACTTCGGCTTGACGCCCGGGGCGTTGGCGCGCAGCCGCTGAAATTTCGTTCAAGACCCGCCGGCGGCATCCGCCGCAGCATGGCGCCTCTACCAAGGAGCGCACCATGAACCTCGAATTCCTGACCGTGTCCCTGCTCGTCGTCGCCTCCCCCGGTACCGGCGCGGCAGTGACCGTGGCCGCCGGCTTGTCGCGCGGCGCGCGCACGGCCGTCATTGCAGCCTTGGGCTGCACGCTGGGCGTCGTGCCCCACATGCTGGCGGCCATCACGGGCCTGGCGGCGCTGTTGCATGCCAGCAGCCTGGCCTTCGAGGCCGTGAAGTTCGCGGGCGTGGCCTATCTGCTCTACATCGCCTGGATGACCTGGCGCGAACAGGGGGTGCTGAAGATCGAGGCCGACGGCGCCAAGCGCTCGGATTGGGAGGTCATTCAGCACGCCGTGCTCGTGAACCTGCTCAACCCCAAACTCTCGATGTTCTTCCTGGCTTTCCTGCCGCAGTTCATCGCCCAGGACGAGGCGGCGCCGACGCTGGCGATGCTGCAGCTGTCGGCCATCTTCATGGCCATGACCTTTGCGGTCTTTGCGCTCTACGGCGCCTTCGCGGCGCGCATGCGCGAGCAGGTCCTGGGCAGCCGGACGGTGATGGCCTGGCTGCGGCGGAGTTTTGCGGCGACCTTCGTGGCCCTGGGCATCAAGCTCGCGCTGACGCAGCGCTGAGGTGCCACCGCATGGCGCCCGGCGCGCCAGGCCGCTATGCTGGACGAGCAGGTGGCGCTATGGCTGTTGGCCAGCAATGCGATGGCCGGCCTGCAACCCTCGGGCGGCGCCAAGGACATCTACTACGTCTTCGGGCTGACGCGCAGGCGCATGTCCCAGGCGGACTACCACGCCTTCGACGAGGCGCTCAAAGACTTGTGCCGGACGGGCCAGACGGCCGACCTGGTCAAGCCCTACGGCGTACGGCCTCGGCCTGCACGGCAGCGCCGGCGCGGCGTTAAGCGTCAGACGGCGGCTTCGTCCGTCTCGCCGGTACGGATGCGCACCACTTGCTCGACCGGCAGCACGAAGATCTTGCCGTCGCCGATCTTGCCGGTCTTGGCGGCCTTCAAGATGGCGTCGATGCAGCGGTCGACCTCGTCGTCCTTCACGACGACCTCGACCTTGACCTTGGGCAGGAAGTCGACGACGTATTCAGCGCCGCGATAGAGCTCGGTGTGCCCCTTCTGGCGGCCAAAACCCTTGACTTCGGTGACCGTCAGGCCCGACGCGCCTACTTCGGCCAGCGCCTCGCGCACTTCGTCGAGCTTGAAGGGTTTGATGATGGCGGTGATTTGCTTCATTGCGAGCGCTCCAGTTTGCGAGGTTCACCCAAGTTTACGCACGGAACCTGGAGGTGATGGGATATCTCCAGTCGCGACCAAAGCCGCGGTGGGTGATGCGGATGCCCACTGGCGCCTGGCGGCGCTTGTACTCGTTGATCTTGATCAACCGGGTGACGCGCTCGACGTCCTCCGGCTTGAAACCGGCGGCAACAATTTCGGCGATCGACTGATCCTGCTCCATGTAGCGGGCCAGGATGGCGTCCAGCACCGCGTAGGGCGGCAGGCTGTCCTCATCCTTCTGGTCGGGGCGCAGCTCGGCCGAGGGCGGGCGGGTGATGATGCGGTCGGGAATGATCTCGGGGCCTTGCGCATTGCGCCAGCGCGCCAGGCGGAACACCAGCGTCTTGGCGACGTCCTTGATGACGGCAAAGCCGCCCGCCATGTCGCCATAGAGCGTGCAGTAGCCGGTGGCCATCTCGCTCTTGTTGCCGGTCGTCAGCACGATGCTGCCGAACTTGTTGGACAGCGCCATCAGCAGCGTGCCGCGGATGCGGGCCTGGATGTTCTCCTCGGTGGCATCCAGCGGCAGGCCCTTGAACTCCTCGGCCAGCGTGGTGTTGAAGGCATCGAACATCGGCACGATGGACTTCTCGTCGTAGCGCACCCCCAGGCGCTCGGCCATGTCGCGAGCGTCGATCCAGGAGATGTCGGCCGTGTAGGGCGAAGGCATCATCACGGTGCGCACCTTGTCGGCACCCAACGCATCCACAGCGATGGCCAGCACCAGGGCCGAGTCAATGCCCCCCGACAAGCCGATCAGCGCGCCCGGGAAGCCGTTCTTGCCGAGGTAGTCGCGCACGCCGGTCACCAGGGCCTGCCAGACCTGGGCCTCGTACTCCGGCACCGGAATGATGTCGCCACGCAGCCGGCCGCCGTCCAGCTCGATGATGGCCAGCGCCTCCTCGAACATCGGCGCACGGGCCGCCACGCTGCCATCGGCCTGCACCGCAAAGGACGCGCCATCGAAGACCATCTCGTCCTGCCCGCCCACGAGGTGGGCGTAGAGCAGCGGCAGGCCCACGGCGCGGGCGCGCTCGGCCATGTGGGCCTCGCGCTCCTCGACCTTGCCGATGTGGAAGGGCGAGGCGTTGATGACGCACAGCAGTTCGGCTCCGGCCGCCTTGGCGGCAGCGGCGGGCTCCTCGAACCAGGCGTCCTCGCAGATCAGCAGGCCCACGCGGTGGCCCCTGACGTCGACGACGACAGCGCCAAGCCCGGCATCTCTGCCGGAGTAGAAATAACGCCGCTCGTCGAAGACCTGGTAGTTGGGCAGCTCGCGCTTGGCGTAGCTGGCGATGACCTGGCCGCCCGCGAGCACCGAGGCGACGTTCAGGCAGGGCGGCAGCGACCAGCTGCGCTCCCGCACCGCCCCACCCTCGCGCTCGCGCGGGTGGCCAACCACGACATGTAGCCCTTCGCAGCCCGCCAGCTCAGCCGCGATGCGCTGCAACTGCTCGTCGCAGGCCTCCAGAAATGCCGGGCGCAGCAGCAGGTCCTCGGGCGGATAGCCGCACAGCGCCAACTCGGGCGTGACGAGCAGATCAACCCCAGCCGTGTGCGCCGCGCGCGCTTGGGCAATGATGCGGTCCGCGTTGCCCACCAGATCGCCGACGACGACATTGATCTGGGCCAGGGCAATCTTCAAGGGCGAGGGCATGGGCGACAGCGATTCAGAACACGAGAGCAGCATTGTCATTCGGGTCGACGCTTCGCCCGAGGCCTTGCCGCAAGACCGTTGGGATGCCCTGCTTTCTGCCCAGGCGCGGCCGACGCCCTTCATGCGCCTAGCCTATCTGCGCGCCCTGCATGCCAGCGGCAGCGCCGTCGCCGGCACGGGCTGGCAGCCGCAGTTCGTTTCGCTGTGGCGGGGCGAGGAGCTGCTGGCGGCCTGCCCGGCCTATCTGAAGACCCACAGCTATGGCGAATACGTCTTCGACTGGGCCTGGGCCGACGCCTACCAGCGCCATGGGCTGAGCTACTACCCCAAGCTGCTGGTGGCCGTGCCCTTCACGCCCGTGCCGGGCAGCCGGCTCTTGGCCGTGGACGATGAAGCACGGGCACTGCTGGCGCAGGCGCTGCGGGCCCTGGCCAGGGAGACTGAGGCGTCGTCCCTGCACGTGCTGTTCGGCGATGAGGCTGACCAGGCGGCGCTTTCAGCAGCCGGCTGCATGGCAAGGGCTGGCGTGCAGTTCCATTGGACGGCCGAGGGCGACGCCGACTTCACTGCTTTTCTCGCGCGCCTGCAGCGCGACAAGCGCAAGAAGATCCAGCAGGAGCAGCGCCGCGTGCGCGAAGCGGGTGTCCTGTTCGAGGCAAACGCCGGCAACGCTATCAGCGTCGAGGACTGGGACTTCTTCTACCGCTGCTACCAGCAGACCTACCGCGAACACCACAGCACGCCCTATCTGAGCCGCGACTTCTTTGCCCGCATGGCCCGCGACATGCCCGAGCACTGGTTGATGTTCACGGCCCGCCGGGACGGCGAACGCGTTGCGACATCCCTGATCGCGCTGGACCCCGAACGCCGCACCGCCTTCGGCCGTTACTGGGGCGCCGTCGAGCACATCCCCAACCTGCATTTCGACGCCTGCTATTACCAGCCGCTGGCCTGGTGCATAGACAACGGCTACCGGCGCTTCGAGGGTGGCGCCCAGGGCGAGCACAAGATGGCGCGCGGGCTGATGCCCACGCCCACGGCGTCCAGCCACTGGCTGGCCCACCCCTCCTTTGCCGATGCCGTCAATGATTTCCTGGCACGCGAGGGCGAGGCGATGGCGGGCTATATCGACGAGCTGGGCGAGCACCAACCGTTCAAGTCAGTGCCTTGAACCCGGCAATGGCCGATCTCAGGGTCGAGCCCCTCCGCCCAGCCGGCGCCTGGCCACCCGCCCCACCACCAGCAGGCCCGCCAGCAGCATCGCGTAGCTCTCGGGCTCGGGTACGGCGGCGGTGAAGTTCAGGTTCAGCGCGTTGCCGGAGGCCGACATGGTCCAGTGGCCGCCCATCAGCGAATTGGTGAAACCGCTGCCGTCGATGCTGAACTCTTTGGCCGAGAAGCCCAGGATGCCGCCGCTCGCATAGGCCAGCGTGTAGCTGTGATTGTGCTGGGCGTCGAAACCGGCCAGCAGCCCCGTGCTGCCGTTCGCCAGCAGCGACTTCAACGTGACGGTGAAGGGGTTGGCCTCGCTGGCGTTCAGGCTCAGCGTGCCACCGACGCTCAGCAGGTCGTAGCCCACGCCGGCAGCGCCGTTGGCATCGGCGATCTCCCACAGATAGCTGGCGCCCTCGGCGAAGCTCGCCTTGCCCGCCACGCTCAGCTGGCCCGGCGAGTTGCCCGGGGCGAGCTTGCCGGCCAGCGCCAGGCTACGCAGTGCGCCACTGCCGCCGAGCGTGGCGCCGGCGTCAACGCTGAAGGCGCTGCTCAGGGACGAGCCGTTGAGCGTCAGTTCGCCGGCCTGCACCCGGGTCGTGCCGGTGTAGGTGTTGATGCCACTGAGCACCTGGGTGCCCGTGCCCTCCTTGACGAAGTTGCCGGTGGATTCGCTGTTCGCCAGCACGCCGGAAAAGTGGCCCGACCCATTGCCCACGCCAAAGGTGAAGGCGGAGTAGCCGGAGCCGCCATAGCCGGACTTGATGCGGCCGGCGCCGCTGAGCGCATCGACGCGGACATTGGCCTCGTCGCCATCGAAGACGGCATTGGCGGCCACGTTCAGTCGGCTCTGGTTGCGGGTCCAGTCCTCATTGGCGTGGGAGCCGCCGACCAGAGTGCCGGCCTGCACGTCGATCAGGCTGCCGCTGCCCATTGCAAAAGTCGCCTTGCCCTGCTGCCAGGTCGCCACGCCGGCGCCGGTCTTGCGCAGGGTGCCCTTGCCAGAGAACAGCGTGTCGGCGGCATTGGCGCGGGTGCCGCTGGCCACATTGAGCTCCACCGTGGCGGTCGGTGATGTGATGAAGAACTCAGCGGAGCGGGTGCTGTTTTGCAGCAGCAGCACGCCGCTTTGTACCTGGGTCTGGCCGGTGTAGGTGTTGGCCGCGCCCAGCGTCAGCACACCCGCGCTCTGCTTGACGAGAACGCCCGTGCCGTCGATCGCGCCAGCGAAGCTGATGTTGTCGCTGCGGGCGAAGCTCAGCGTGCCGTTGTTGGTGACCAGCGCGGTGGCCAGAGAGCCGGTGATGCCGCCGTTGCCGATCTGCACCATGCCGCCGTTGATGGTCAGGCGGCCGGTGAAGGTGTTGGCGCCGGTCAGCCCCTGGAAGCCCGTTCCTTCCTTGACGAAGTTGCCGGAGCCCCCCAGCACGCCGGAGAAAACGTCCGAGCCATTGGCCACGCCCATCGTGAACGCGCTGTAGCCCGCGCCGTTGAAACCGGATTTGATGGTGCCCGCGCCGCTGAGGGAGTCCACGCGGACATTGGCTTCCACACCTTCAAAAGTAGCGCCAGCAGCCACATTCAGCCGGCTCTTGTTGGCGCTCCAGTCCTCGTTGCCATAGGACCCCCCGACCAGGGTGCCGCCCTGCACGTCGATGGTGCTGAACTCGTCCAGCGCGAACACGGCTTTGGACCCGGTCCAAACCGCCATGCCGGCGCCGGTCTTTCTCAGCGTGGCGGCGCTGCCGGCGAATTTCACGTCCACTGCGCCGTCGCGCGTGCCCTGATTCACCTGCAACTCCAGCACCGTACTGCCGCTGAGGTTGAAGGCGCTTGAACGCGATGCGCCCTCCTGCACCAACCAGCCGGCCTCGACGTTGGTGGCGCCGGTGTAGCTCTGGTTGCCGCTCAGCCGCAGAATGCCGGCGCCCTGCTGGTGCAGGCTGCCGCTGCCGGAGATGACGCCCTGATAGCCGATGTCGCCGCTGCGCGCAAACACCAGGGCACCGTTGTTGACGATGCTGCGGGTGGCCAGCGAGCCGCGCACACCGCCTTCGCCCACACGCACGGTGCCGGCCTCGATGCTCAGGGTGCCGGTAAAGCTGTTGTTGCCAAGGAGGGTCTGGGTGCCGCTGCCGACCTTGGTGAAGTTGCCGATCTGGCCTTGGGCGGTGTCGGTGTCGGCCAGCACCCCTTCGAAGGAACCCGAGCCGTTGGCCACGCCGAAGGTAAAACTGCGGTAGCCGGCACCTTGGTAACCCGATTGAATGAGCCCCTCGCCGCTCAGGGCGTCGACCCGCACATTCGCCTCCACCCCACGAAAGGTCGCGTAAGTGCCGACGCGCAGTTGGGACTGGTTGGCGGTCCAGTCGTCGTTGCCGAAGGAGCCGCCCACCAGGGTGCCCAACTGCACATCGATCAGGCCGCCGGCGCCCATCGCAAAGCTGGCGGCGCTTCCCTGCCAGATCGCCTGACCCCCGCCGACGATGCTCAGCACGCCGCTGCCGGTGAAGCGGGTGTCGCTGGTGAACGCGCGCGTGCCACTGTTCAGGTTCAGCTCCAGCACGCCACTGGTGCCGATGTCGAACTGGCGGGACAGGGTGGTCGAACTCAGCCGCAGCGTACCGCCGTCGATGATGGTGGAGCCGGTGTAAAGGCCGGCTGCGCTCAGGTTCACCGTACCGGGCCCCGTCTTCCACACGCTGCCTTCACCACTGATCCGGTTCAAATGCTCCTGGTTGCCGGCGAGATTGAAGACGAGCTTGCCCCCTGGGCCCAGTGTGCTGTCACCGTTGAGCTGGCCATCGCTGCCACCTTGGCCGATCTGAAGCGTGCCCTGGATGTTCAGCGTGCCTGTACCGGGCGCCAGCCACAGGAAGCCGCTGTTGATCTGTGTGTAGCCGGCGGCAATGCCCAGCGAGCCATACACATTGAGCCTGCTGCCGGCCAGCAGATTGAAGCTGCCGGCCTCGGCTGCACCCAGCACCAGGTTGCCGTGAAGCTCCAGCGTGTTGCCGTTGTTGAGGGTGCCACCGGCGGAGTCCATGACAAAGCCTGACCCCAGGGACAGGCTGCCCTGGTTGTCGATCACGCCGTGGTTGCTGAGCTTGCCGGCGACTGATAGCGTGCCGCGGTTGCTGATGAGGCTGTCGCCGTAGCCGGGCGAGGCCTTCTCATTGGACAGCGTAGCGCCGGCGAGCACGTTGACCACCGCGTCGCGCTCGATCTCGATCTGCGCGCCGCCGCTGTTGTCAATGCGGCCGCCAGCCATCACAAGGACCGAGGAGCTCCTGTCGAACAGGGCTCGCGCATGGTCGCCATTGTCGATGCGGCTGCCGGCATCGCTGATTTCGGTGCGACTGCCGGCTGCGAAGGTGGCCAGGACGCCGCGCCCCCGGTTGCTCAGCATCGACCCACCGCGGTAGGCGGTGGTGCCGGTGACCACCAGGTCGTCAATGCTGGTGGGGTTGCCCTCCAGCGTGAGGCTGGTGCGCACGCCGCTGAGCGTGGTCGAGCCCGAATAGACCTTCAGCGTGTCGCGGCTGATGTTGGAGTTGCTCTCGTACAGGCAGTTGTTCAGCCCGGTGTCGCCCAGGCTGAGGCCCACCGCTTTGACCTCGAAGCCGCAGCCGTAGTGGCCACGCAGGTCTTGGTCCAGGTCGGCGCTCAGCGAGGTCTGGATGCTGGCGTCGCCGAGGAAGTAGTTGCGCCCCACCAGCTTGCCGGGGGTGCCGGCAAAACGCAGCTTGATGTCGCTGCCCAGAGCAAAGCTGACCTTGCCGTCCAGATGGTCGATGAAGGACTCGGCGCCGCCGGCGCCGGTGATGACCTCTTGCACCGGCTGATCGAACACCAGCTTGACGAACACCGGCGCGGTGGGCGCGAAGTCGAAGTTCATGCCCATGGACGGGCCGGCATTCACGCTGAGGAAATTGGTCTCGAGGCTGAAGCCTTTTTCGGAGCCCCTGAAGCGCAGCGGGTTGGCGACGCCGTACAGGGGCGGCAGCATGGCCCCCAGCTCCCAGCCGCCACGCAGCACCTCGTTGCCGCAATGCAGGGCGCCGCCCGTCAGCGCCGAACAGTTACCGGCCTTGACGGTGTCGAGCATGAAGGTGTTGGTGCTGCCGATCAGGAAATCCTGGCCCAGGGCCGGCACCGCCACCGGCTTGCCCAGGACCGTCAGCATGGCGCTCGCGGCGCTGTCGAAGTTGAGCAGCGAGAACTTGCCCGGGTTCACCCCGAACTCGAAGCTGGTGCTGGTGCAATCGACAAAGCAGCCCTGCACCGCGACCTTGGCATCGAAATTGAACAGACCGGACACGGAGGCCTGCACGCTGGGCAGATAGGGCGTCAGGGTGGCCGCCGCTTTCAGGGTGTCGCGGGCTTTGACGATGAAGTTCTGCCCCTTGGTAAAACTGTCGGGCAGGGTCAGCACGGGGTTGAAGCTCTGGCTGAAATCCATCGATCCACCCCGCGCGCTGGCCGAGAACTCCAGCCCGATCCGGCCCGAGCTTTGCATGCTGGCCGCGACGCCGTAGCGGCCCAGGTACGTGTTGAAGATCGGGTCGTAAACGTTGGTGAAGCCGCCGAAGTTGAACAACTCCTGCGCGGCGACACCCGCATAGGTGCCCCAGCTGGTCTGCAGCGCATAGCTCGCGGTGGCCGTGCCGCCGGCATTGCCCCACAGGCTCTGGCCCGTGGCGCTGAAGCTGACCTGGTCGCTGAGGGTGGTGCCTTGGGCCGCCAGGCCCGGCATCAGGCCCAGGCCGATCAGCAGGCTCAGCCGCGACAGCGCCGGCATCACGCGGACGGTGTGCGGGTGGCGGGCAGGCTGGGTCTTGCCGGGCTGGCGTGTCTTCATGGTGGCTCTCCCTGATAGCGGTGCAGCGTGACTTTCTCCGCACTCTGGCCAACCCACCTTTGCCAAACCGCAGAAAACCTGTGCTGGTTCGTCGTCTAGCAAAAATAACCAGATGTAAACGGCCTGCAAAGACGGTTGACAATCGCCGCGATGAGTGAAGCTCTCGCCACGCATGACGACATGGCTCCGCCAGGCGCGGCGCGGCTGTTGCTGATCGACGATGCGCCCGAGCAGTTGCGCCAGCTCAGCGATCTGCTGGCCCGCCACTACCGGCTGCTCCATGCCGCCGACGGGCTCGGCGGCTTTCACCGCGCCCAGGCGCAGCGGCCCGACCTGATCCTGCTGGACCTCGTGATGCCTGGCATGGACGGGCATGCTGTGTGCCGGCTACTGAAGGCCGATGCGGCCACCTGTGAGATCCCGGTGATCTTTCTCTCTGCCCAGGCGAGCGCGCAGCAACGGCTGGACGGCTTGCGCCTGGGGGCGGTGGACTACATCGCCAAGCCCTTTCTGGCCGACGAGGTGCTGGCGCGGGTCTACGTCCATCTGCCGCGCGCCAAGACCGCGCCGGGGCGCTGCGATGGCGCACACGACCCCGAACTGGCCTTCGTCAACGCAGCTACCCAGCTCATTGGCGAGCAGTTGGAGGACCTGCCCTCGGTGGGCGACCTGGCCGAGCGCCTGGGCTTGAGCGAGCGACGCCTGTCCACGCTGTTTCGCAGGCACCTCGGCCTGACGGTGTCGGGTTTCATCAGCGAGGAGCGCATCCGCGTCGGCTGCCACCTGCTGGCCGCCACGCCCATGAGCGTGCAGGACATTGCCTTCGACGTGGGTTTCACCACGGCGTCCAACTTCTCCACCGCCTTCCGCGAGCGACTGGGGCTGACGCCGCAGGCTTGGCGCCAGCACCAGCGCGACGGCGGCACCGCTTGACCCGGCGCTGGCTGACCCGGCTGCTGAGCCTCGCGCTGGCCCTGGCCGCCTGGACACCATTGCATGCGCAGCCGCCACCAACGCCTCAACCAGCCTGGCAGTTGCTCGAAGACCCCGGCGGCGCCCTGACGCTGGACGACGTGCAGGCGCGAGCCGCCGAGTTCAAGCCCCACCAGCCGACTGGCCATCTGCGCACCCCCGGCTACACACGCACCGCGCTGTGGGCCCGGCTGGAGCTGCCCGCCGACGCGCGGCCCGAGACCCTCTGGCTGGTGATGACGCTGACGCGCATCGAGCACGCGCAGCTGTGGGTCCAGGCGCCCGACGGGCAGTGGCACCACGCGCAGGCCGGCCTGCTGGTGCCGCACGCGCAATGGCCACTGGACACCGGCGACGTGAGCTTCGAGCTGCGCCCCGAGCCAGACCAGCCCCTGCGCCTGATGCTGCGCGAATCGGGCCGCACCTACGCCTCCTTCGACGCGCTGCTGTGCCGGCCGCGCGACTGCTTCGCTGAAAACCGCGATACCACCCTGGCCATTGCCGTGCTGGCTGGCAACCAGATGCTGGCCGCCGCCGGCTATCTGCTGCTGTTCTTCTTCTGGCGTCGCGCGGCATTCGCGCTAATGGCGGGGTCGGTGGCCGCATACGGGCTGTACGAGCTGAGCCTGCATGGCCTGAGCTTCCAGTACCTGTGGCCCAACGCCACCGCCTGGGCGCCGCGCAGCCTGGTGGTGCTGATGGGCACGGCGCAGTTGCTCAATTCGCTGGCCGTGGCCGCCATCCTGCCACTGCGCCAGGCCGCGCGAGCGCTGCGCTGGCCGCTGGCCGCAGCCTGGCTCGCCATTGGTGCCGCGCTGTTGACCGCGCTGTGGGGCGACTACCGGGCCGTGGCGCCCCTCGTCAACGCGCTGACGGGGCTGTGCGGCCTGCTGACCCTGGTGCTGGCCGGCTGGGCCTGCTGGCGACGCCTGCCGCTGGCTGGCTGGGCGGCCGTGGTGATGGCCTCCACGGTGCTGGGCGCGCTGCCGCGTTACGCCTATGTGCTGGGCTGGCTGGAGCTGGGGCCGGTGATGTGGCTGACCACGCCCGTCGTGCTGCTGCTGTCGCACCTGATCCTGCTGATGGCCCTGGTGCAGCAGGTGGTGCAGCAGCGCCGCGCCGAGCTGGCCGCGCAGGCGCAGCTGCTGCAGGAACGGGCCGCGCGCAGCCAGGAGCTGGAGCGGCAGGTGGCACAGCGCACCGGCGAGCTGTGCGATGCGCTGCAGGAGGCCCGCAGCCAGCACCAGCAGCGCAGCCGCCTGCTGGCCTTCATTGGCCACGACCTGCGCGCACCGCTGGCCGCGACGGTGAGCTATCTGCGCCTGCTCGGCGGCGGCGGCCGGCGCGACCAGCAACTGCGCGCCAGCGTGGAGCACAGCGTGGGCTACCAGTTGGCGCTGATCGATGAGCTCGTCGAGTTCTCGCGCGGCGAGCTGCATGAGCTGGACCTGGTGCCCGCTCCGCTCTACATCCACGGCCTGCTGCACGAGCTGGCAAAGCAAGGCGAGCTGCTGGCGCGCCAGCACCGCAACGCCTTTCGGGCAGGCATAGACCCGGAATTGCCGGCCGTGGTGCTGGCCGACGCCAAGCGCCTGCGCCAGGTGCTGCTCAACCTCTTGTCCAACGCCGCCAAGTTCACTACCGGCGGTCAGATCGAACTGAGCGTCATGCCAAGCAGTACGGCGCCGGGCGTCTGGTGCTTCGAAGTGGCTGACACCGGCAGCGGCATTGCGCCCGCGGACCAGGCCCGGCTGTTCGAACCCTTCTGGCAAGCTCCGCCGCAAGAGAATCAGCGCGCCGAGGCTGGCTCGGGCCTGGGCCTGGCGGTGGCCAAACACATCGTCGAGGCCATGGGCAGCCAGATCGAACTGGACAGCGCCGTGGGCCAGGGCAGCCGCTTCTCGTTCTTGCTGCCGCTGAGCGCAGGTCGCGCCGAGGAGGTTCTGATGCCCGCCGACGGCGTCACACCTGTCGAGACCGCCGAGACCGACCTGCTTGCGCTGCTGATCGACGCGCCGCAGGGCCATGCCGACCGCGTCGCCGAACTGCTATTCGCCGCCAACGTCGAGGTGCTGCGGCCCGCGCCCGGCGCGCTGCTTGCGCCGGCGGATCTGCTGCTGTGCGACCCCTGCCTGCTGGATGCAGACGGCCTTGCACAGGTGCAGCACTGGCGTGCCAGCGGTGCGTCACGCCGGTGCATCGCCCTCGTCGATCGCCCGCTCGCATCCGAACTGGCGGGCCTGTTCGACGCCACGCTCTACAAGCCGGTCAACGCCGCCGCCTTGCTGGCCGAGCACTTCAGCCCCGCGGCGACGCCATGAAAAAGAGCGCCTCAGACCCGCTCAGGCGCTCTTCAACGGCCGGACGGCCCGCTCTTACTTCGGCAGGTCCTTGGCGTAATTCGCCAGGCCTTCAGCAATCTCGGACTTGGCCTTCTCCGGGCCTTCCCAGCCCTTGACCTTGACCCACTTGCCCTTCTCCAGATCCTTGTAGTGCTCGAAGAAGTGCTGGATCGCGGACAGGCGGGCCGGGTTCACGTCTTCGATCTTCTGCCAGTGGTCGTACATGGGCAGGATCTTGCTGGTGGGCACGGCCAGCAGCTTGGCGTCGCCACCGGCCTCGTCGTCCATCATCAGCACGCCCAGGGGGCGGCAGGTCACGACGACGCCGGGCGTCAGCGCGAAGGGAGTGATGACGAGCACGTCGACCGGGTCACCGTCGTCCGCCAGCGTCCTGGGGATGTACCCGTAGTTGCACGGGTAGTACATAGGCGTCGTCAGGAAGCGGTCGACGAACAGCGCACCGCTCTCCTTGTCCACCTCGTACTTGATCGGGTCGGCATTCATCGGGATTTCGATGATGACGTTGAACTCGTCAGGCACCTTGGCGCCGGGGGTCACGTTGTGCAGGCTCATGGTCGTCTTTTAGGGCTAAGGAAAACCCGCATTCTAGGTTTCCCCAACATCGCTGGTAAACGTGCAACCCGGGCGTCAAACCCGGCCCTTAAGCTCGGCCGCCGAGCCCCGGCATACCCTGCCGCGGGCCACAGATGACACGCTAAACAGGAGACTCATACATGTCGACAGAAGTGGCGCTGTATTTCGCGCTGGCTTGCGGCCTCGCGGCCGTTCTTTATGGCTTCATCCAACGAAGCTGGATCCTGAGTCAGGATGCGGGCAATGCCCGCATGCAGGAGATCGCCGCGGCGATCCAGCAAGGTGCCGCCGCCTACCTCGGCCGGCAGTACCGCACCATCGGCATCGTCGGCGTCGTGCTGGCCATCGCCATCGCGGTGTCGGGCCTGGGAACGACGACGGCCATCGGCTTCGTCATCGGCGCGGTGCTGTCGGGCATCTGCGGCTTCATCGGCATGAACATCTCGGTGCGCGCCAATGTGCGCACCGCGCAGGCAGCCTCCAAGGGCATTGGCCCGGCGCTGGATGTCGCCTTCAAGGGCGGCGCCATCACCGGCATGCTGGTGGTGGGCCTGGGCCTGCTGGGCGTGGGCGGCTTCTACATGGCCATCGGCGGCGGGCATGACAGCACGGCGCTCAAGCCCATGCTGGGGCTGGCCTTCGGCTCCTCGCTGATCTCCATCTTCGCGCGCCTGGGCGGCGGCATCTTCACCAAGGGTGCGGACGTCGGCGCCGACCTGGTGGGCAAGGTCGAAGCCGGCATCCCCGAGGACGACCCGCGCAACCCGGCAGTCATTGCCGACAACGTCGGTGACAACGTCGGCGACTGCGCCGGCATGGCGGCCGACCTGTTCGAGACCTACGCGGTCACGCTGATCGCCGCGATGGCGCTCAGCGCGTTGATGATCACCGGCAGCAGCGCGCTGGCCGGCGTCGTCTACCCGCTGGCACTCGGCGGCGTGTCCATCATCGCCTCCATCATCGGCTGCTACTTCGTCAAGGCCAGCCCCGGCATGAAGAACGTGATGCCGGCGCTGTACAAGGGCCTGATCGTGGCCGGCGTGCTGAGCCTGATCGCCTTCTTCTTCGTCACCAAGGCGATGTTCCCCGGCCCCATAGAGCTGAGCACGGGTGGCACGACGAGCGCAATGGCCCTGTTCGGCGCCTGCGCGGTCGGCCTCGCGCTGACGGCGGCCATGGTCTGGGTGACGGAGTACTACACCGGCACCCAGTACCACCCGGTGCAGCACGTGGCGCAGGCCTCCACCACCGGCCACGGCACCAACGTCATCGCCGGCCTGGGTGTGTCGATGAAGTCCACCGCCTGGCCGGTGCTCTTTGTCTGCGCGGCCATCTACGCGGCCTTTGCCTTGGCGGGCCTGTACGGCATCGCCGTCGCGGCCACCTCCATGCTCAGCATGGCCGGCATCATCGTGGCACTGGATGCCTACGGCCCCATCACCGACAACGCCGGCGGCATTGCCGAGATGGCCGAGCTGCCGGCTTCCGTGCGTGACGTCACCGACCCGTTGGACGCCGTGGGCAACACGACCAAGGCCGTCACCAAGGGCTATGCCATCGGCTCCGCCGGCCTGGCTGCGCTGGTGCTGTTTGCCGACTACACGCACGCGCTGGAAGCGCGTGGCATGCACGAGGTGTTCTCGCTGTCCGACCACAAGGTGATCCTGGGCCTCTTCCTCGGCGGCCTGATCCCCTTCCTGTTCGCCGCGATGGCGATGGAAGCCGTCGGCCGGGCCGCCGGTGCCGTTGTCGTCGAGGTGCGCAAGCAGTTCGCCGATGGCGCCATCATGGCCGGCCAGCGCAAGCCCGACTACAGCGCCGCGGTCGACATGCTGACCACTGCCGCCATCAAGGAAATGATCGTTCCTTCACTGCTGCCCGTGGTGGCACCCATCCTGGTGGGGCTGATCCTCGGCCCGGCGGCACTGGGTGGCCTGCTGATGGGCACCATCGTGACCGGCCTCTTCGTCGGCATCTCGATGTGCACCGGCGGCGGCGCCTGGGACAACGCCAAGAAGCTGATCGAGGAAGGCTTCACCGACGACAAGGGCGTGCTGCACAAGAAGGGCTCGGAAGCGCACAAGGCCGCTGTCACCGGCGACACCGTGGGCGACCCCTACAAGGACACCGCCGGCCCGGCCGTGAACCCGCTGATCAAGATCATCAACATCGTGGCCCTGTTGATCGTGCCGCTGTTGCCGCTGCCTGCGGGCAGCAAGGCCCCCGAGCCCGTCGCAGCCCCGGCTGTCGTGGCGGCACCGGCGGCCAGCACCGCGGAGATGCCCGCGTCGGCAGCATCTAAGTAACACCCAGGTAAATCCCTGGCATAACGGCCCGAGAAATCAGACTTCTCGGGCCGTTTCTCCGTCTGGCCCAGGCAAAATCGCGGCTCATGGCGAGCATGGCAATCACGAGGCACGAGCTGTCGCGGCGACGCGAACAACTGCAGGATCTGCAGCGCTACCTCGCCGTGCTGGAGGCCGATCACGACGGCGCCCGCGCCAAGCTGCTCGGCTTTCGCCAGCGCTATCTCGAGGCCCTGGGCCCGCTGATGCGCGAGCTCGACGAGATCGACGCCCAGTTGCACCAGGCCACGGCCCTGTTGTCTGAGGCCTTGAAGCGCCAGGGTGTCGACGCCCCGGTGTCGGCATCCCAGCGCGCCAAGGCCTGGCCCGATGTGCCCGCCCTGCCCGACGCGACGCCGCTGCCGCCCGAACCCACGGGCCCCATGACCGACCTGCCGCCGCCCAGCCTGAAGACGCTGTACCGGCGCGCGGCGATGCGCTTCCACCCCGACCTGGCGCCCTCCGGCCCGGAGCGCGAGGTCTGCGAGCAGCGCATGATGATCGTCAACGAGGCTTACGCGAACAGCGACCGCCACCGGCTGGAAACGCTGCTGCTCGCTGCGGGCGAACTGCCCGAGAAGGTCATCGGCGGCCCGGCCGACGCGGTACGCGCCTGGCTCGGCCTGTGCGAGCACCTCGTGCAGGGCCGCATCCGCGTCGTGCAGGCGCAGACCGCCTTGCTGCACAACCTGCAGATGCACCAACTGCGCATCGCCATCGAACGTGCCGAGGGCGGCGGCATGCGGCCGCTGGACATCATGGCCGCGCGGCTGCGCACCCAGATCGCCGAGCGCCGCCAGGAGCTCTACATCGGCGAGCGTGTCGGCAGCGACGCCCGCATGGCAGCGGATTTCCTGCGCAAGCGCTACCAGCGGCTGACGGGGCTGGGCCTGGGCTGAGCCCGTCGTCCTGCGGGCTCAGTCGCAGCCTTGCGACTGGTCGTTCTGCGTCTGCGGGTCCGAGCTGGGATAGAAGTTCACCATGTCACCCGTAGCGCTGATCTGAGCGAACAGCAGCACAACGCCACGCCGGGTGTAGGTATCGGCAGACCAAGGGACGATGACGCCGTCCCACCAGGCGCCGTCCGACTCGGTTCTGCTGGCTGGCAGGTAGTTGTAGGGGTTCATGGTGGGGTCGTTGCCAACCGTCTTCACCGCGGCACCCACCAGGCGCAGGCTCGTGCCGCCGACCGTCGTTTCAACGAAGGTGAACGGCAGTTCACCATCCTGCCCCGCGGGGGTCGTCGTGGTGAGCACTGTGCCCGACGGCACGGGCTGGCCATTGCCATCGACATAAGCGCATTGCGCCAATCCACCGGCGGTACCGGTGACGGTGACGGTGTAGGGAGGAACGAAGGTCGACATAGGGACTTCTCTGGTTGTGGTGGGGAAAGAGGTGGCAGCTACATCTCACGCTGCCGATGCAGCCAGGCACGGCCTGCTTGCCAGTCAGGCTGGTCGACGACTCGCGGATCCAGGCATTTCTGTACTTCGAGCCAACGTTGAGTCAACTCGGCATGCGCCTGCAGCCATCCCGCGCGAAGCTGCAGCAGTTGCTGCGCCTGGCCGCAAGCCGCCTGCCTGGCGGACGCGTCAGTAGCATTCAGGTTCGCCTTGAACAATTGCAGTCGCACCGCTGCGTTCAAGGCTTCCAGGGATACGGGGCGCTTGGCCATCACGGCGGACAAGCGTTGTTCGACTCGCACCAGGGCCTGGTCGCGCGCCTCGCACGCCGGGCTTGCACAAGCAGGACTGGCCGCCAGTTCCAACAGCCGGACCGAACGAGGCAGCCAGCTGTCCAGGGGCGGCTTGCCCGGTCGCAGACCCTCCAGCTTCTGCAGCAGGGCCAAGGCCTGTACGGCGCGCGCGTCTGGCGGCAAGTCGGCCCGTTGCGCCAGCAGGTTGGCGTCAATCTCCAGGGCCAGGAAAGCCCAGCTCACATTGGCGGGGTCACCTCGCCGTAATTGATCAGCGGCTGACTTGGCTTGGCTCAGCACCGTCAAAGTGCTCAGGCCGGCCGCCATCTGGGTGTCGCTCAGATTCAGCAGCAGCCCGGTCTCGCGCTTCAACCATTCGAGGTCCGCAGGGTGCCGCTGGCGCAGCGACTGCACAGGCGGCAGCGCGCGGTTGAACGCCTGGGCAGCACCCGCATACCGACCCGTCAACTGCAGCAGCCCGCCCAGCCAACTGACGGTATCTCCCCAATCACTCTGCAAGGCGGCGTCGTCGGGGCGTTTGGCGAGCAAGCTCTCCTTGAGCACCAGGGAATGCCTGAAAGCTTCTTCCGCCTGAGCGAATTGCCCCTGCCTCAACCACAGGCTGCCCAAGCTGTTCTCGGCATAGGACAGCTCCAGCTGCGCATCCGCGTCCTTTGCATCGGCCTGCAGCCATTTCGCGCTGACGTCGCGATAGCGGGCCCAGTGCTTCTCGGCGGGTTCGAGCTGGCGCTGGCGGAAGAACACCTCGCCTTGCCAGAATGCCGCGGCGCCCTGAGCCTTGCGCCAGGCCGCCGTCATGTCGGCCGCGGGAGGATCGCCTTGCAGCAGCTCGGTGGCCGTCTCCAGCGGCTCCTGCGCGCTCTCCAGGTCCCGCTTGGACACCCTGACCTCGCCAATCACGGTCAAGGCCTTGGCCCGTTGCAGCCGATCAGACGCACTGAGCGGCCCCGAGCTGTCCAGCACCTTCAATGCCTTGCCGCCGACGCTGTCCAGCAACTCCAGGCGGCCGATGGGGCGCAGCTTGTCGGCAAATTCACCCAGCATGAAGCTGAGCACGTCCTCTGCCTGCTGGCGCCGTGCCTGGGCCTGCTGCTCTGCCTGTTCCGCCCGGTGGGCCTGCAACAGGCTGGTGGTCGTCAGGGCCAGCAGGGCCCCCACGGCCACACCGCCAGCCGCCACGGCCACGCGGTGGCGGCGCACGAACCGACCCAGCACATAGAGCCGGCTGTCCGGGCGCGCACGGATGGGTTCATGGTCCAGCCAGCGCTGCAAGTCCTCGGACAACGCCTGCGCGTTCGCGTAGCGCTGGGCTGGCGCCTTCTTCAGCGCCTTGGCGACGATGGTGTCGAGATCGCCGCGCAGATGCCGCGCCTGCCCGGCGATGACGGTGTCGTCCTGGCTGGCCGCCACGTCCGACAACCGCCGCGGCACATGCTCGACGACGGCTTTGAGCCGGTCCAGCTGCGTCTGCGTGTCGTCGGCGGTCGGGTGATGGCCGCCCAGCAGCAGATAGAGCAGCACCCCCAAGGCGTAGACATCGGTGGCCGTCGTCACGTCCGACTGCTGCACCTGCTCGGGCGCGGCGAACTGCGGTGTGAAGGCGCTGCCGGCGCGCTGCGTCAGCTCGGTGGCGGCGGCCCCCTGCTCCGCCTGGGTCGCATCGGCCAGTAGCTTGGCGATGCCGAAGTCCAGCAGCTTCACGTCGCCCTCGCGCGTCACGAGGATGTTGCTGGGCTTGAGGTCACGGTGCAGGATCAGCCGCGCATGGGCATGTGCCACGGCGCCCAGCACGTCGAGGAACAGGCGCACCCGGCCCTCGACATCGAGCTGCTGCTGGCGGCAGTAGAGGTCGATGGGCTGGCCATCGACGTACTCCAGCACCAGATAGGGCTGCTGGCTCTGGTGCAGGCCGGCGTCCAGCAGGCGGGCGATGTGAGGGTGGGACAGGCGGGCCAGGATCTCGCCTTCGCGCGCGAAGCGACCCGCGTCACCACGCCCGAACAGGCCGGCCATCAGGAACTTGACCGCGACCTGGCCCTCGAAACGACCGTCGGCGCGCCGCGCCAGCCAGACTGTGCCCATGCCGCCCTGCCCCAGCTGGCGCTCCAGCAGATAGGGACCAATGGCCTGGCCGGCCAGGTCGGGCGGCGGTGTGTCGTCGGGCACCGAGGCCAACGCCTCCTGCCATTGCGCCACGACGGGCTCGCTCAGGAAGCCCTGCTGCTGCAACTCCTCGGCGCGCGCCAGCATGCGCCGCAGTTGCTCGGCTGCGTCGGCGTCCTCTGTCTGCAGCCGCTCCAGGCGATGCTCGCGGGCAGCCGGGGGCAGGTCCAGCAGCTCATCCAGCAAAGGGCTCAGGGCGAGCCAGCGTTGCCTGTCCATGGACTAGCCCGCCAGGCTCATGGACAGGAACAGGCGGGCCTTCTGCCAGTCGCGCTGCACGGTGCGTTCGGTCACGCCGAGAGCCTTGGCGATCTCTGGCTCCTTCAGGCCGGCGAAATAGCGCATCTCAACGACCTGGGCCAGGCGGGGCTCCACCTGGGCCAGCTCGTCSAGAGCCTCGTGCACTCGCAGCACGTCGGCGTCGCCATGGGGCAACTGGTCGGCGATGGCGGTGTCCAGCGTCAGATGCAACTCGCCACCGCCACGGCGCTCGGCCCGCCGGGCGCGCACCAGGTCGACAACAACCGAACGCATGGCCTGGGCGGCATAGGCCAGGAAGTGGCGCCGGTCCGGGAAATCAGCCCCTTGGGCGCCGGCCACACGCATCCAGGCCTCGTGCACCAGGGCCGTCGTGTCGAGCAACGTCAGATGACCCGCGTCGCGCACATGCCGGCGCGCCAGGCGCTGCAGGTCGACGTAGAGCTGGGCCACCACCTGGTCGGCGGCGGCGCGGTCGCCTTGGCCGGCGGCCTGCAGCAATTGGGTGATGGCTTGCACCGGCCGCACTCTAACGGCTGGTAACGCCGGCGCAGGGGTTGGTTACGAGCCTGCTGCCGGCAAGCGGCAACTTTTTTGCATCCCGATGTCGGGTTTGGCGGATATCCCCCGTTTAAGAGGATGAGGAGCGATGTCCAAGCCAAGCCAGGGAGCCGGCAAAAGCCGCGGGCCGCCCATTCATTGCTCCTCACCCCGCTGTGAATCGGCCAGGTGGCCGCCAGCGCCGTCCAATCCAACGCGTGATGCCATGCTCCAATCCCAGCTCGCCGACGACCCTCCCCCGCCCGATCGCGCCGGCACGTTCACGCAGGTGCCCAAGGTGGACTCGCTCGGCGCATTCGGCCTGCGCGTGTCGCGCCAGTTCGCGCAGTGCCGCCGCAAGGGAGAGCAGCTGGCCTTGTTGTGGCTGCAGGTCGAGTTGCTGGCACGGCCTGACGACACCCTGAGCCCTGCCGAGCGCGACAACCTGATCCAGACCGTGAGCCTGCGCCTGCGCAACCGTGTACGCAGCGCGGACGAGGTCGTGCACATGGGAGAGCACTGCTTTGCCGTGCTGCTGGTAGCGGCCGGCGCGCCCGAGGCTGAGCTCGTCGAGGAGCGGCTGCGGCAGGCTCTCAGAGGCGCCTATGGCGTCGACGGCCGGCTGATGCAGGTGGGTGTGCGCCTGGGCACCGCCGTGTTCCCGCAGGCCGGGCGCAACGGCGCCGAGCTGGCGGAAGCGGCGCGGGCGAACCTGCCGGCGGCTGGGGGCGACTGAGCAGCGCTCCTCACACTTCCAGCCACTCCTTGCGGATGTAGGCATTGGCGCGCAAGTCCGCCGGCGAGCCTTCGAAGACGATGCGGCCGTGGCCCATCACGTAGCAGCGCTCGGAGATCTCCATCGCGATGGCCAGCTTCTGCTCGACCAGCAGCACGGCGATGCCGCGGTTCTTCAGCTCCTTGAGGTACTCGGCCACCAGCTCGACGATCTTGGGCGCCAGGCCTTCGGTGGGCTCGTCGATCATGATGAGGTCGGGATCGCCCATCAGCGTGCGGCAGAGTGTGAGCATCTGCTGCTCGCCACCGGACAGCACGCCGGCCTCGGTGTGCTGGCGCTCGCGCAGCCGCGGGAACATCTTGTACATGTCCTCGAAGCCCCAGCGCGGGTTCTTGGCTTTGGACTTCTGCCCCAGCATCAGGTTCTGGTGCACGGTCAGCTTGGGGAAGATGTCGCGGTTCTCGGGCACGTAACCCAGGCCCATGTGAGCGATCTCGTAGGCCTTGCGACCCACCAGCTCCACGTCGCCCCAGCACACCGAGCCCTTGGCATCGACCTGGCCCATGATGGTCTTGACCGTCGTGGAGCGCCCAGCGCCATTGCGACCGAGCAGGCTGACGATCTCCCCCGGCTTCACTTCCATGCTGACGCCATGCAGCACATGGCTCTTGCCGTAGAAGGCGTGGACGTTGTCCAGCTTGAGGATGCGCTGCTGGGTCATGCCGCCGCCTGAGTTTCTGCAAGCACCGAGCCCAGATAGGCCTCCTGCACGCGTGCATTCGCGCGCACGGCCTCGGGTGTGTCGAAGGCAATGACCTCGCCATAGACCAGCACGGCGATCTTGTCCGCGAGGCCGAAGACGACGCCCATGTCGTGCTCCACGGTCAGCAGGGTCTTGCCCACGGTGACGTCGCGGATCAGCTGGATGAAGCGCTTGGTCTCGCTCTTGCTCATGCCGGCCGTGGGTTCGTCCAGCAGGATGACGCTGGAGCCGCCGGCGATGGTGATGCCGATCTCCAGCGCCCGCGCCTCGGCATAGGTCAGGTTCATGGCCAGCACGTCGCGCTTGCGGTCGAGCTTGATCATCTCGAGGATCTGCTCGGTGCGGTCGTTGGCATCCTCGAGGTCGGCGAGGAACTTCCAGAAGGCGTAGCGGTGGCCCAGGCTCCACAGCACCGCGCAGCGGATGTTCTCGAACACCGAGAGTCGCGTGAACAGGTTGGAGACCTGGAAGCTGCGCGACAGGCCCAGGCGGTTGATCTCGTAGGGCTTCTTGCCGTCGATGCGCTGGCCGTGCAGATGGATCTCGCCCGAGGTCGGCGCGAAGCGGCCGCTGATCAGGTTGAACAGCGTGCTCTTGCCCGCACCGTTGGGGCCGATGATGGCGACGCGCTCGCCGGCCTGCACGGCCAGGTTGGCGCCGCGGATGATCTCGCTCTTGCCGAAGCTCTTGCGCAGGTCGCGCAGTTCAAGCGCAAAGCTCATAGCGCTTCCCTCCGCTTGATTTCTTTTTCGATGTCTTCCTGGATTTCGCCCCACTCGTGCACATAGTGGCGGCGCACCAGCTCGAAAAGACCCGCACCGACGACGATGAGGAAGCCGGCACCGAACCAGGCATCCAGCGTGCCGCTGTTCAGCGTGGCGCCCATGAAGCGCAGCTCGGGACCCAGGGCCTCGTTGAGTTGGCGGTGGTAGAGCATCTCGATCATGGTCGCCGCACCGACCAGCGCCGCCAGCGCCGTGCCGGCCAGCGCGAGATAGGACGTCCAGAGCTTCTTGAGCTTGCCGAAGGCCGCCACGCGCAGGTTCATCAGGATGAGGCTGGCAAAGCCGCCGGGGGCGTACATGACCATGAACAGGAAGATCAGGCCCAGGTAGAGCAGCCAGGCCTTGGTCAGCTCCGACAGCAGCACGCCGCAGATGACCATCAGCACGGCGCCGATGATGGGACCGAAAAAGAAGGTCGCACCGCCCAGGAAGGTGAACAACAGATAGGCCCCCGAGCGCGCCGCGTGCAGCACGTCGCTGCCATTGACGATCTCGGCGTTGATGGCCCCGAGGCCGCCCGCCACGCCGGCGAAGAAGCCCGAGATGGCGAAGGCCATGAAGCGCACCCAGTGCGTGTCGTAGCCGACGAACTCGACACGCTCGGGGTTGTCACGCACGGCGTTCAGCATGCGGCCCAGCGGCGTGCGCGTCAGCGCGAACATGGCCGCCGTGCAGATGAAGCAGTAGACGGCGACGAGGTAGTAGACCTGGATCTGCGGGCCGAAGCTGATGCCCATGAAGGGCTTGCCGATGACGCGGTTGCTGGACACGCCGCCCTCGCCGCCCGAGAACTCCGGCAGCATCAGCGTCAGCGCGAACACCAGTTCGCCAATGCCCAGCGTGATCATCGCGAACGGCGTGCCGGCCTTCTTCGTCGACACGTAGCCCAGCAGCGCCGCGCAGACCAGGCCCGCCAAGCCGCCCACCAGCGGGATCAGGCTGACGGGAATGCCCAGTGTGCCGGCACCGGCCATGTTCAGCGCATGGATGGCGAGGAAGGCGCCCATGCCGCTGTAGACAGCGTGGCCGAAGCTCAGCATGCCGCCTTGGCCCAGCAGGATGTTGTAGGCCAGGCAGGCGATGACGCCGATGCCCATCTGCGTCAGCATGGTCTGCGCCAGGCCCGTCGTCCAGATGCGCGGGGCGACGAAGAGGATGAGGGCGAAGAAACCCCAGACGAACCAGCGCCCGACGTTGTGGGGCTTGAAATGGAAATCCTTGGACTTGCTCATCGGATCAGTCTTCCCGCGTGCCCAGCAGGCCCTTGGGCCGGAAGATCAGGATCAGCACCATCAGCAGATAGGGCAGGATGGGGGCGACCTCGGCCATCGTCAGGCGCAGCACCGGGTAGCCCGGCGTGGCCTGGGTGATGGTGAAGCCCAGGCTGCCGAGCAGCGTGGCGAGGGAGCCGTTGATCGTCAAGGGCAGCGTCTGCAACAGACCCACGACGATGGAGCCGACGAAGGCGCCGGCCAGCGAGCCGATGCCGCCGACGACCACGACGACGAAGATGATGGCGCCGATGAAGGCCGCCATATTGGGCTCGGTCACGAAGGTGATGCCGCCGATGACGCCGGCCAGGCCAGCGAGCGCGCAGCCGCTGCCGAACACCAGCATCAGCACGCGCGGCACGTTGTGACCGAGGGCCTCGACCATCTCCGGGTGCGTCAGCGAGGCCTGGATGATGAGCCCGACGCGGGTGCGCGTCAGCAGCAACCACAGCGCCAGCAGCATCAGCAGGGCCACCAGCATCATGAAGGCCTTGGTGGCCGGGAAGGTCGAGCAGTTGGCCACCGCGCAGACCTCGGGCGACGCCTTGCCCAGCACCAGCGACATGCCGTCCTGGGCGCGCGAAACGATGGTCAGGGCCGACCCCTCCAGCAGCGCCGGCGGCGTGAACGTCACGGCGGTCCGGCCCCAGATCAGCTGCACCAGCTCCAGCACCACATAGGACAGGCCGAAGGTGATCAGCAGCTCGGGCACATGGCCGAACTTGTGCACGCGCCGCAGCGCCAGCCTCTCGAAGCCCGCCCCCAGCACGCCAACGGCCAGCGGCGCGAACAGCAGCGCCGGCCAGAAGCCCATGATGCCCACCAGCGAATAGGCGATGTAGGCGCCCACCATGTAGAAGCTGGCGTGGGCAAAGTTCAGCACGCCCATCATGCTGAAGATCAGCGTCAGGCCCGAGCTCAGCATGAAGAGCAGCAGGCCGGACGACAGGCCGTTCAGCAGATTGATGAAGACTTGATCCAAGGCGGTGGCCGGCAAAGTCAGGAGGATCGCGCCGCCGCTCGCGAGCGGGGCGCGGTCGAGTCAGGCACCCAGGGGCTCAGGGCCTCTTCATTTGGCAGGACGTCGGCGTCGACGACACGTAGCTGTCGTACATCTTCACCGGCGCCAGCGTCATGCCGGTCTTCTCGGGGCTGTAGGGGTACTTGGCGTCGGCCTTCTGCCAGACCGAGATGAACAGCGGCTGCTGCAGCTGGTGGTCGGTCTTGCGCATCGTCACTTCACCATTGAAGCTCTTGACTGTCAGACCTTCCATTGCCGCGGCCACCTTGACCGGGTCGGTCGACTTGGCGTTGGCCATGGCCTGGCTCAGCAGCGAGTAGATGTGCTGCACGCTGAGCGTGTACATGTCGTCGTTGAACTTCTTGTTGTATTCCTCGGCGTCCTTCTGCGCCTGGCCGCCCAGGTTGTAATGGCTGTAGGCCACCTGGAAGACGCGGCCCGCGCCGCCGGTGCCCAGTGCCGTCGGCGTGCCGGTCACACCGGTGTAGTAGGTGAAGAACTTGCCGTTGTAGCCGGCCTCGTTGGCGGCCTTGACGAGCAGGGCCAGGTCCGAGCCCCAGTTACCGGTGATGACGGTGTCGGCACCGCTGGCCTTGATCTTGGCAACATAGGGGGCGAAATCGCGCACCTGGGCCAGCGGGTGCAGGTCTTCGCCGACGATCTGCACGTCGGGGCGCTTGCGGGCCAGCATCTCCTTGGCGTACTTGGCGACCTGGTGACCGTGGGCATAGTTCTGGTTCAGCAGGAAGACCTTCTTGACGTCGGCCTGGTCCTTCATGAAGGTCGTCAGCGCTTCCATCTTCATCGACGTGTCGGCGTCGAAGCGGAAGTGCCAGTAGCTGCACTTGCTGTTGGTCAGGTCGGGGTCCACCGCCGAGTAGTTCAGGTAGAGGATTTCCTTGCCCGGGTTGCGCTCGTTGTGCTTGCTGACGGCGTCGCTCAGGGCCAGCGCCACGCTGGAGCCATTGCCCTGCATGATGTAGCGGATGCCCTGGTCGGCCGCGGCCTTCAGCAGGTTCAGCGATTCGGCGGGACTCAACTTGTTGTCGAAGGTGACGATCTCGAACTTCACGCCGGCGGGGTTGCTCTTGTTGGTCTTCTCGCCGAGGAACTGGAAGGTCTTGACCTGGTTCTGGCCCACCGGGCCCATCAGCCCGGACAACGCGTCGATATAGGCCAGCTTGACCGTCTCGCCCTTCTGCGCCTGGGCGGCCCCGGCCGCCAAGGCCAGCACGGCGACTGCCGTGAATGCGCGCGTTAGGCGTGGGACATGGGCCGAAGTGATGTCGAACATGCTTGTCTCCTGTTGTGGGTCTGAATGTGAACGGAAGTTAATCCAGCGCGGCCACGCCGCAGTCCCGGGCTTACCCCTGACCGGTCATCGCGCTCATGCCGTCGGGAGCTTGTGGCTCAGGAACTGGTCGCGCAGCTTGAGCTTCTGCACCTTGCCAGTGGCCGTATGCGGAATTTCGGAAACGAAGACAACGTCGTCCGGGACCTGCCACTTGGCGATGCGGCCCTCGTAAAAGGCCAACAGCTCTTCGCACGTCAATGTCGCGTCGGGCTTCTTCACGACGACCAGCAGCGGCCGCTCGTCCCACTTGGGGTGCCTGGCAGCGATAACGGCGGCCTCGTGCACGGCCGGGTGGGCCATCGCGATGTTCTCGAGGTCGATGGAGGAAATCCACTCACCGCCCGACTTGATGACGTCCTTGCTGCGGTCGGTGATCTGCATGAAGCCGTCGGCGTCGATGGTGGCCACGTCACCGGTCGGAAACCAGCCTGGCTCGCCATCCACACTGACCAGCGGCGACTCGTCGTGGTTGTAGTACTGGGCGATGACCCAGTGACCACGCACGACCAGATTGCCCGAGCTCTGGCCGTCCCAGGGCAGGGAGCGGCCTTCGTCGTCGATGACGGCCATGTCCACGCCGTAGATGACGCGGCCCTGCTTCTCCAGCAGGCGCTGCCGCTGTTCGGGTGGCAGGTCGAGCTGGCGTGTCGTCAACTTGGACAGCGTGCCCAGCGGCGACATCTCGGTCATGCCCCAGGCATGGATGACCTCGACACCGTAGTCCTGCTGCAACGACTTCATCATCGCCGGCGGGCAGGCCGAGCCACCGATGACGGTGCGCTTGAAGGTCGAGAACTTCAGGTTGTTGGCCTTGACGTAGTTCAGCAGGCCCAGCCAGACGGTGGGCACGCCGGCGCTGAAAGACACCTTCTCGCCCTCGAACAGCTCATACAGGCTCTTGCCGTCCAGATGCGGCCCGGGCAGCACGAACTTGCAGCCGACGATGGCCGCGCTGTACGGCAGGCCCCAGGCGTTGACATGGAACATCGGCACGACGGGCAGGATGACGTCGCGGCTGGAGCAGTCCATCGCGTCCGGCAGCGCCGCGGCGTAGGCATGCAGCACCGTCGAGCGGTGGCTGTAGATGGCGCCCTTGGGGTTGCCGGTGGTGCCGGACGTGTAACAGATGCTGGAGGCGGTGTTCTCGTCAAACTGCGGCCAGGCGTAGTCGCCGGTCTCGGCGGCCAGCAGGTCGTCAAAGCACAGCAGGTTCGGGATGCCACTGCTTGCTGGCATGTGGGCACGCGAGGTCATCAGCACGAAGTGCTGAACGCTCTTCAGCAGCGGCGCAATCTTCTCGACCAGCGGCAGGAAGGTGGCGTCAAAACAGAGGATGCGGTCCTGCGCGTCGTTGGCAATCCAGACGATCTGCTCGGGGAAGAGGCGCGGGTTGATCGTGTGGCAGACCAGCGCGGAGCCCGAACTGCCGTAGTAGATCTCCATGTGGCGGTGGCCATTCCAGGCCAGCGTCGCGACGCGGTCGCCGGGCTCGCAACCCAGGCGTGCAAAAGCCTGCGCGGCCTGGCGCGAACGCCGCGCCAGCTCGCGCCAATTGCTGCGGTGCAGGTCGCCCTCGACCCGCTTGCTGACGATCTCGGTCTCGCCCGAATGCCGCTCGGCGTGCTTCAGCAGCGACGAGATCAGCAGCGGATCCGACATCATCCGGCCCATCAATGCCATGGTTGTCTCCTGGCGGTCTTGTAGAACCTGTTTGCAGTCTCCCCATGGCGCCCGCAAGGCAGCACAGGGTCGCAATCAAGGCGCGCGCCGCCGGTCGGGCTCTTGCCCGACCCAGGTGCGCAACGCCGAGTGCGGCCCTGTGCTGCCTTGCCCTCAGGGTTGCCCCGCAAAGGCAGCGTCTGCGGCGTTGCAAATCCTCGCCGGGCAACCAGCCCGACTGCGGTTTGCGTCTTGCAGCCACTGCCTTTGCGGGGCAACGGGCGCCATGGGGAGACTGCGAACAGGTTCCGGCCAGTCTAGCCCCCGGGTCCGACACCTGAACGTCACAACCGCGACCCTCGCACCCCGGGGAAACACCCGGGTGAGCGAGGCCTTCGGCCCTCTCACTAAACTGGCCGGCTGATGAAAGTTCTGAGTCGCCCGTTCGACGAACCCGCTCTTCCCGGCGACGCGGCCCTGCCGCCTGACCGGGCCCCAAGCCCCGAAGTGTCCTTTTCATCATGAGCCACGATTCCAGCAAGACCTACCCCGTCCAAAAGACCGACGCCGAATGGCGCGAGCAACTCGACGCCACGCAGTACCAGGTCGCCCGCCATGCGGGGACGGAACGCGCCTTCAGCGGCAAGTACTGGGATCACTTCAAGGACGGCCACTACAACTGCATCGGCTGCGGCACGCCGCTGTTCGAGTCCGACACCAAGTTCGACGCCGGCTGCGGCTGGCCGAGCTACTGGGCCCCGGTCAACAGCGAAGTCATCGAACGCATCGTCGACAGCAGCCACGGCATGGTGCGGGTCGAGGTCCGCTGCAACAAATGTGGCTCGCATCTGGGACACGTCTTCCCGGACGGTCCCGAGCCGACGGGTGAGCGTTACTGCATCAACTCCGCCTCCATCGATTTCGTGAAAGACAATCCCGGCGCATGAAACTGCTGCTCGACTTTCTTCCGCTGATCCTTTTCTTCATCGTCTTCAAGGGTGCTGAAGGGCACGCCGATGCAGCGGCGGCGTTCTCGACCGAGCATTTCGGCTTCCTGGTCTCCGGCGGCGTTGTCGGCGCCCAGGAAGCGCCGGTTCTGCTGGCCACGCTGGTCGTCATGATCGCCACGCTGGCGCAGGCGTCCATCCTGAAGCTGCGCGGCAAGAAGATCGATCTGATGCTGTGGATCAGCCTCGTGCTGGTCGTGACTCTGGGCGGTGCCACGATCTGGTTCCACAACGAGACCTTCATCAAGTGGAAGCCCACCGGCCTGTACTGGGCCATGGCGCTGACGCTGTGGATCTCGCAGGCAGCGTTCGGCAAGAACCTGATCCAGTCCATGCTCGGCAGCGAACTCGCCCTGCCCGACCTGATCTGGCTCAAACTGAACCGCGCCTGGGTGCTGTTCTTCGCCGCGATGGGCGTGCTCAACCTCTATGTGGCTTACCACTTCTCGACGTCGGCCTGGGCCAACTTCAAGGTCTTTGGCGTGACGGGCCTCATCGTGCTGTTCACGCTGGCCCAAGGCCTGTATCTCAGCAAGCACCTGCCGCCGGAAGAGGACAGCAAGCCATGATCAGCGCAGAGATAGAGGCCCGCCTGCGCGCGGAGCTGGCGCCACTGGAACTCAGCATCCGCGACGACAGCGCCCAGCACGCCGGCCACGCCGGTGCCCGCGAGGGCGGCCACTTTCACGTGGCTGTCGTGTCGGATCGCTTTACCGGACTGCAAAGATTGGCCCGGCACCGCCTCGTTTATCATTGTTTGTCCGACCTGATGCAGCGCGGCATCCACGCGCTGGCGATCGACGCCCGGGCCCCGGGTGAACACTGATCAGATCGTGCGTGATTGAAGAACCGCGCGCCCGGCACCGGGCGCGATTTTTTTAGCCTGAATCAAATTCCCCCACCCATGAAGAAGTTTGCGCTCGCCGCCGTCGTCGCGGCCACCATTTCGGCCCTGCTGCCGGCTGCTGCAGTCGCGCAGAACGTCGCCACCGTCAACGGCAAGCCCGTGCCCAAGGCGCGCGTCGAGACGCTGATCCAGCAAGTCACCAAGAGCGGCCAGCAGCAGCGTTCGCCCGAGCTGGAAGCCCAGGTCAAGGACGAGGTCGTGCGCCGCGAGATCTTCATGCAGGAAGCCGAGAAGCGCGGCGTTCCGCAGACCGCCGACTACAAGGTCCAGATGGACCTGGCCCGTCAGATGCTGCTGATCCGCGGCCTGATGGACGACTTCAAGACCAAGAACCCGGTTACGGATGCTGAAGCCCAGGGCGAGTACGACAAGTTCAAGGCCGCCAACACCGGCAACGAATACCGCGCCCGCCACATCCTGGTCGAGAAGGAAGAGGACGCCAAGGCCCTGATCGCCCAGATCAAGGGCGGCGCCAATTTCGAGGAACTGGCCAAGAAGAACTCCAAGGACACCGGCTCCGCAGCCAACGGCGGCGACCTGGACTTCGCCAACCCGAACAACTTCGTGCCCGAATTCAGCAAGGCCATGACGGCGCTGCAAAAGGGCGAGATGACGCAGGAACCGGTCAAGAGCCAGTTCGGCTATCACATCATCAAGCTCGAAGACACCCGCCCCGCGACCTTCCCGGCCTTCGACGACGTCAAGGCCCAGATCAAGCAGCGCATCGAGCAGCAGAAGATGGCCGAATTCCAGGACAGCCTGATCAAGAAGGCCAAGACCGACTACACCTTCAGCAAGTAAGCCGGCCTGCCGATCACTTGTTGCAAGACCCGCTACGGCGGGTCTTCTGCCATCTGGACCCGATAAACCATGCCCGACGCCCTCAGCACCCGTCTCGTCCACGCCAGCGGCCCCGACCGCCAGTTCGGTGGCGTCCATACGCCCATCCATCCTTCCGTGCAGTACGCCTACGAGAAGGTGGAGGACCTGATCGCCGTCTTCCAGGGCAAGAGCAAAGGCAGCTTCAACTACGCCCGCCAGGGCACGCCGACGACGGCCGCGCTCGAAGCGGTTGTCACGGAGATGGAAGGCGGCATCGGCACCGTCAGCTTCGCCACCGGCATGGCGGCCCTGAGCGCCCTCTTCCTGACGCTGCTGAAGGCGGGCGACCACCTCGTCACCAGCAACCGCGTCTTCGGCAATACCAACAGCTTCTTGCAGACGCTGGAGGGCCTGGGCATCGCGGTCAGCCGCGTCGATGCCGGCGAGGCCGCCGCGGTGCAGGCCGCGCTGCGGCCCGAGACCCGGCTGGTCTTCGTCGAGACCATCGCCAACCCCAGCACCCGCATTCCCGACCTCGAAGGCATTGGCACGCTGTGCCGTGAGCGCGGCCTGCTCTACGTCGTCGACAACACCGTCACCTCGCCGGCCCTGTGCCAGCCGCGCCGCTTCGGTGCCGGCCTGGTGATGAACTCCCTGACCAAGACGCTGGCCGGCCATGGCGAGGCCCTGGGCGGTGCGGTGACCGACACCGGCTGCTTCGACTGGTCGACCTACCCGAACATCTTCCCGGCCTACCGCCAGGGCGACGCGCGCGGCTGGGGCCTGCAGCAGATCCGCAAGAAGGGCTTGCGCGACATGGGCGGCACGCTGTCCAGCGAGGCCGCCCACCGCATCCTCGTCGGCGCCGAGACGCTGACGCTGCGCCTGCAACGCAGCAGCGACACGGCGCTGGCGCTGGCTCGCCACCTGGCCGCCCACCCGGCCATCGAGCACGTGCACTACCCCATGCTCGAGACCCATCCCGAATACGACAAGGCCCGCGCCTGGTTCGGCAGCGGCTCATGGATGATGAGCTTCGAGCTGCGCGACCCCGAGCGCATGGTCGAGGTGCTGAACCGGCTGCGCCTACCGCTGAAGGCCACCGGCCTGGCCGACACGCGCACGCTGATCATCCCGGTGGCGCCGACCATCTTCTGGGAGATGGGCCAGGCGGCGCGAGCCGCCATGGGCATCGTAGAAGGTCTGGTTCGGCTGTCGGTGGGCCTGGAAGCGGCCGAAGACCTGATCGCCGACTTCGACCAGGCGCTCGCTGACTGACTTCGTTTGCCGGGCCGAGCGCCGGGCCGCTCCCTAGCCGGCCCGTCTGGCGATGTGCTGGCCGGTCGAACCGGGCAGCATCGCCGTCCCCTCGGGGGACCGACCGGGCATGCCCGCGTTCAGCGGGGCAGGAGCGGGCGAGGGGCTCAAGCCGCCAGGCGGCCCGCCTCGATGCGCAACTGGCGCTCGCACCGGGAGGCGATCTCCCGGTCATGGGTGACGAGCACCAGCGTCGTGCCGGCCTCGCGGTTGAGTTCGAACATCAGCTCCATCACCGAGGCGCCGGTCGCGAAGTCCAGGCTGCCGGTGGGCTCATCGGCCAGCAGCAGCGCCGGGCGCAACACGAAGGCACGAGCCAACGCCACGCGCTGCTGCTCGCCGCCCGACAGCACGCGCGGGTAGTGACCCAGGCGCTCGCCCAGGCCCACGCGCGTGAGCATGGCGGCGGCCTGCTCGCGCGCGTCGCGGTCGCCGCGCAGCTCCAGCGGCAGCATGACGTTCTCCAGCGCCGTCAGGTTGGGCAGCAGCTGAAAGCTCTGGAAGACAAAGCCCAGCTCGCGGGCGCGCACGGCGGCGCGCTGGTCCTCGTCCAGCGTGAAGAGATCCTGGCCGCGCAGCGTGACAGAGCCATCGCTGGGCGTGTCCAGGCCGGCGAGGATGGCCAGCAGCGTGCTCTTGCCGGAGCCGGAAGCGCCGACGATGGCCACCGATTCCCTTGCAGTCAGCTCGAAGCTGATGTCATGCAGAATCGTCAGCTCGCCGGTCGCGTCACGCACGCGCTTGGTGATCTGGTCAACTTGAACAAGGGCTTCGGGCATGTCGGGACTGCGGCGGCGATGGGTGTTGGCGCACTTTAGCCTGGGGGTGATCGCCGGCTTTTCTTCAGGGATCTCAGGTGCGGCCGCGGCCGCCGAGGCACCGGTCATCCTGGTCGTCGGCGACAGCCTGTCCGCCGAATACGGCCTCAAGGCCGGCGACGGCTGGGTGGCCCTGCTGCAAAAGCGCCTGGCCGAACAGAAGAAGCCCTACCGCGTCGTCAACGCCAGCATCAGCGGCGACACCACGGCAGGTGGCCGCAGCCGGCTGCCAGCCGCACTGCGCACGCACAAGCCGGCCATCGTCATCCTCGAGCTGGGCGGCAACGACGCGCTGCGCGGCCTGCCGCTGGGGAGCACGCGCGACAACCTGCTGGCCATGGCGCGCGCCGCCCAGGAGAGCGGCGCCAAGGTGCTGATTGCCGGCATGCAGGTGCCGCCCAACTACGGCACGGCCTATGGCAAGGAGTTTGCCGACCTGTTCGAGCAGGTCGCCAGGCAGGCCCGCGCGGCCTTCGTGCCCTTCCTGCTCAAAGGCGTGGCGGACCGGGCGGACGCGATGGATTGGTTCCAGGGCGACCGCATCCACCCGCTGGCCAAGGCGCATCCGCTGATGCTGGACAACGTCTGGCCAGCGTTGAAACCGCTGCTTTAGGCGGCCGTACCAAGCCGCTGCTTCAGCGCTCCTGCTGCTGGGGGTCCCGCGGCTGCTTGTCGCCGCGCGTCGGCACGCCGTCCTGGCGGCCGCGCTTCGGGCCTTCTTCGCGCGGCTGTGCGCGGGGTTGCGCCTGTGGTTGCGCCTGCGGTTGAGGCTGCGGGCGTGGCACCTCGATCTGGCGCTGCGGCTCGGGCTGGGAGATGCGGCGTTGCTGCTCTTCGCGACGCTGCTGCATCTCGCGTTGTTGCGTCTCACGCTGTTGGGCTTCGCGATGCTGCGTATCGCGCTGCTGCGCTTCCCGTTGCAGCTGTTGCTGTTGCTGTTGCTGTTGCTGTTGCTGTTGCTGTTGCTGTTGCTGTTGCTGCTGCTGCTGCTGCTGTTGCTGTTGCTGTTGCTGTTGCTGTTGCTGCGCGCGCCAAGGCATGTTGTCGCCACTGCGCTGCGGCTGTTCGACGCCGGGGCGCTGCTGCTGGGGAACCTGAGGCTGCGCGGCGATGGCCGGAACGGCCGGCTGTGCCACCGCAGGCACAGGCACCTGCGGCTGCACGTCAGTACCGCGTTGATCGCGGCGCTGGGGCCGCTGGTTGCCCTCGCTGCGCCAGCCCATATTGGCCTCCGGCGCGCGGGGATTGCGGCGCGGGAGTTCGGTCTCCGGCGGCCGGGTGGGTGCCGCCGGCAGCACGGCTGCCAGGTCCCCACGGCCCGGCGCTGTCGGCAGCGGGCGGTTCCAGCCCGGCTCGGGGCGACGGTCGGGGCCGCGCACCGGCAGCGGCTGGATGGCCGCGCCGGGGGCGGGCAAGGTGCTGACGGCCGCCGGTGCATCGCGGTATCGGTGCGGGCGCCGCACGGTGACGGGGTCGCGCACGTCGCGCGGATCGTTGACGCGGTTCACATAGCGCGGGCTGTGGTGGTAGGCCGGCACATAGACCTCACGCGGTGCCAGCGGGTACCAGCCAAAGCGTGGCGGCGGCGGGCGGCTGCCCACGCTGATGCCGATGCTGACGGAGCCACTGCCGACCCAGCCCACCAGGGCCGGTGCATAGACCGGGCGGTGCACATAGGCGCCCGGCGTCCAGCACCAGCGCCCGCCCCAGCTGACCCAGCGGCCATAGTGGAAGGGCGCGAAGCCCCAGGGCGCGTCGTCCACCCAGGTCCAGCCCCAATGACGCGACCAGGTCCAACGGCCATAGCGGTAGGGCGCCCAGTCCGCGACGGCAACGGTCGTCGGAATCCAGACCGTGCCGTACTCAGGCGCCGTCTCCCAGCGGCCATAACGGTCCAGGTCCTCGGCGCCGGTCATCTCGGGAGACACGTAGCGCGCGACGGGGCGGTCACCTTCCTCGCGGCTTTCGGCCAGCACCCAGTCGCCAAAGCCGTCGCTGAACAGCGGGCTGCGCTCGGCGCGGGGACCGTCGGGCCACCAGAATTCGGCCTGCTCGCCGGTGCCCAGCGTCACGGGCGAGGCGGTGCGAGCCCATTCAAATCGCAGGCGCCCCTGCCAGACATAGGCCTTGCTGCCGCGGTCGAGTTGCTCCACGCGGTAGAGGCCCTCGCGCTCGGGCTGCGCCGTACCCTCACGGGTGCGCAGCCGGGTTTCGGCGGCGTTCTCGGAGTTGCGCAGGCGCACGGCAACGTCGCCGCGGTCAATCTGCAGCAGTGTCTGGCCCTCATCGAGCTGGCTCAGCTCCAGGTCGCTGCGTTCGTCAACCCAGATTGACGTCGAGCCGGAACGCAAACTGATGCGGGCGCGGTCGTCGGTGCGCACGCGATCGCCCTCGCCGACGGTCTGGTTGCGCAACAGCCGCGTCCATTCGCGGGTGTCGTGGTCGAACAGCCAGGCATCGCCGACAACGTCGACGACTCGGGCCGCGCGGGTCGGAGGATCACGGTCGGCGTCCTGTGCCTTGACGGCAGGCGCGATCGCAATGAACAGCGCCAGAGCCAGCATGCGCCAGCTGTTGCGCTTCAGGACAAGCTTGGATTCGATGGACGTGGTCATGAGCCAATGCTCCTTTGCGCCTGCGCAACGCACAAGATCCGCGTGCGGTGCACCGCACTTACAAGTGTTTCCATCTCTCAGTCGTCGTCGGACGCGGGGTCGAGCTCCGGGAAGAGCACGGACGTGAAGCCGAAGCGAGTGAAGTCCTTGATCCGCATCGGGTAGAGGGTGCCATCCAGATGGTCGCACTCATGCTGCACAACGCGGGCATGGAAACCCTCGGCGATGCGGTCGATCACCGCACCATCGGCATCGAAGCCGGTGTAGCGGATGCGTTCATCGCGCTCGACGACGCCGCGCAGCCCCGGCACCGACAGGCAGCCCTCCCAACCCTCGGTGCGGCCGCCGTCCAGCACTTCGATCTTCGGATTGATCAATACGGTGGGCGGCACCGGCGGCGCATCCGGGTAGCGCACATTCTTCGTGTAGCCAAAGATGACCAGGCGCAGGTCCACGCCGATCTGCGGCGCCGCCAGACCCGCGCCATTGGCGGCGGCCATGGTTTCAAACATGTCGGCGATCAGCGCTTTCAGCTCCGGCGTGCCGAAGGCGGTGACCGGTTGGGCCACGCGCAGCAAGCGCGGGTCGCCCATCTTCAAAATCTCGTGCACCGCCACTGCGGCCTCCTTGGGCTATCGTGATCGGTGATTCTAGGAAGCCCCGTTCATGCTTGACTTCATCGAAGACCTCGGCCACGGCATCTACGCCATCGACACCGGCTTCCAGCGCCCGCGCTTCGATGCCGCCTATCTGACGGTCGAGAACGGCCGCGCCGCCTTCATCGATACCGGCACCAACCATGCCGTGCCGCGCCTCCTGGCGGCATTGAACGCGCTGGGGCTGTCACCGGAGGCAGTGGACTGGGTGATCCCGACCCACGTGCACCTGGACCATGCCGGCGGCGTCGGCCTGCTGATGGAAGCCCTGCCCCAGGCCCGCGCCTTGGTGCACCCGCGTGGCCTGCGCCACATGGTGGACCCCAAGGCGCTATGGCTGGGAGCGCTCGCCGTCTACGGCGAGGCCGAGATGCAGCGCAGCTACGGCAGGCTCGTGCCCGTGCCGGCTGAACGCGCCGAGGCCAGCCATGACGAGCAGGTCATCCACCTCGCCGGCCGGCCGCTACGCCTCATCGACAGCCCCGGCCACGCCAGGCATCACCACGCGATCTGGGACGAGAGGAGCCGCAGCTGGTTCACGGGCGACACCTTCGGCCTGTCCTACCGCGCCTTCGACGTCGACGGCCGCGCCTGGATCCTGCCGACCAGCACGCCGGTGCAGTTCGAGCCCGAAGCGCTCAAGTCCACCGTCGCGCGGCTGCTGGCGGCCGAGCCGCTTGCGATGCAGGTCACCCACTACGGCCGCATCGGCGGCTCGGTGGACGAAGTGCGTCGCCTGGCCGCGCTGATGCTGGAGCAGGTGGACGAGATGGTGGCGCTGGCCGAGTCCCTGCGCGCCGCGCCGCGCCGTCACGAGCAGCTCAAGGCCGGCCTGCTGGATGGCTATCTCGCACGCCTGCGCAGCCACGGCCACCCGGCTGACGCCGAGGCCGCCGACTGGCTGGGCCTGGACGCCGAGCTGAACGCGCAAGGCCTCGAGGTGATGCTGGACCGCCCGGCCCGCTGACGGGGCGATGCGCCCCGCCGCGGTGCGTCGCCTCGCACCGCCCCTGTGCCACCCCTGCGTGGTGCATGCCGGCTCATGGGCGATGCCCGTTTCTGGCGCAGGCATGGTCCTTGCATTGTAGGGGATGAGGTGCTGCGCTGACGCGGCCCTCTGCTTCCGCAGAAGCATCGCCAAAGGCGGCGAACCTCATCTTCCGGCCCCGACCGAGCAGACCGCTGCTCTCGGGGCCTTCTTACTGGTGGCTCCGATCTGGCCTTTCCAAGCCCGTCGGCGCAGCCTGCTTCGCCCTGAACACACATGCAGCACATCGTCCTCATCGGCCACGGAATGGTGGGCCAGAAATTTCTCGAATCCCTCGCAGAGGGGCCTGCTGCCGCCGACGTGCAGGTGACGGTGCTGTGCGAGGAGCCACGCCCGGCCTATGACCGCGTGCATCTGTCCGAATTCTTTTCGGGCAAATCGGCCGAGGACCTGTCCCTGGTGCCCGAGGGCTTCTTCGAGAACCACCCCGGCTTCAAGCTGCGCCTGGCCGCCAAGGCCGTGACCGTCGAGCGCCGCGACCACACCATCACGCTGGCCGACGGCGAAGTCGTCCACTACGACAAGCTGGTGCTGGCCACGGGCTCCTACCCCTTCGTGCCGTCAGTGCCCGGCCGCGATCGGCCGCATTGCCACGTCTACCGCACCATCGAAGACCTGGAAGGCATGAAAGCCAGCGGCGCGGTCTCCAAGACCGGCGTCGTCATCGGCGGCGGCCTGCTGGGCCTGGAATGCGCCAAGGCGCTGCGCGACATGGGCCTGGAGACGCACGTCGTCGAGTTCGCGCCGCGCCTGATGGCCGTGCAGATCGACGAAGGTGGCGGCCGCGTGCTGCGCAAGAAGATCGAAGACCTCGGCGTGCAGGTCCACACCGGCCGCAACACCCTGGAGATCACCGACGGCGCGATGGCCCGCCACCGCATGGTGTTCGCCGACGGCACCTGGCTGGAGACCGACATGATCGTGTTCTCCGCCGGCATCCGCCCGCGTGACGAACTGCCGCGCCAATGCGTGCTGGCCATCGGCCCGCGCGGCGGCGTCGTCATCGACGACCACTGCCGCACCAGCGACCGCAATGTCTACGCCGTCGGCGAGGTCGCGGCCTGGAACGAGCAGACCTACGGCCTGGTCGCCCCTGGCTATGAGATGGCCCGTGTGGCGGCCCGCCATATCGCCGGCGATGCCGAGGCGGCCTTCCCCGGCGCCGACCTGTCCACCAAGCTCAAACTGATGGGCGTGGACGTGGCCAGCATCGGCGACGCTCATGGCAAGACGCCGAACTGCCGCAGCTACCAGTACGTCGACGAGCGCAAGCAGATCTACAAGAAGATCGTCGTCAGCGAGGACGGTGAGAAGCTGCTCGGCGCCGTGCTGGTGGGCGACGCCGCCGAGTACGGCACGCTGCAGCAGATGCAGCTGAACGGCATCAAGCTGCCGGCCGACCCCGAGTTCCTGATCCTGCCCAGCAGCGACGGCAAGGCCAAGGTCGGCATCGGCCCGGACGCCCTGCCCGACAGCGCCCAGCTGTGCTCGTGCAACAACGTCAGCAAGGGCCAGATCTGCTCGGCCGTCGGCGACGGTGCGACCACCATCGGCGCCCTCAAGGCCTGCACCAAGGCCGGCGCGACTTGCGGCGGCTGCGTACCGCTCGTCACCCAGGTGATGAAGTTCGAGATGGCCAAGCGCGGCATGGCCGTGAACAACCACATCTGCGAGCACTTCCCGCATTCGCGCCAGGAGCTGTACCACCTCATCCGCGTGGGCGGCATCAAGACCTTCAGCGACCTGATGGCCAAGCACGGCAAGGGCCTGGGCTGCGACATCTGCAAGCCCGCGGCAGCCAGCATCTTCGCGTCGTGCTGGAACGAGTTCGTGCTGGAGCCCAAGCTGGCCGCGCTGCAGGACAGCAACGACTACTACCTCGGCAACATCCAGAAGGACGGCAGCTACTCCGTCGTGCCGCGCATGCCGGGCGGCGAGGTCACGCCCGATGGCTTGATCGCCGTCGGCCAGGTGGCCAAGAAGTACGGCCTGTACACCAAGATCACCGGCGGCGCGCGCGTCGACATGTTCGGCGCCCGCGTCGAGCAGCTGCCCTTCATCTGGGAAGAGCTGATCGCCGCCGGCTTCGAGAGCGGCCATGCCTACGGCAAGTCGCTGCGCACCGTAAAGAGCTGCGTGGGCAGCACGTGGTGCCGTTATGGCGTGGACGACTCGGTCGGCCTCGCGGTGGAAATCGAGAACCGCTACAAGGGCCTGCGTGCGCCGCACAAGATCAAGTTCGGCGTCTCCGGCTGCACGCGGGAATGCGCCGAGGCCCAGGGCAAGGACGTCGGCATCATCGCGACGGAAAAGGGCTGGAACCTCTACGTCGCCGGCAACGGCGGCATGAAGCCGCGTCACGCCGAGCTGATCGCCAGCGACCTGAGCAAGGCCGACCTGATCAAGTACATCGACCGCTTCCTGATGTTCTACGTGCGCACGGCCGACCGCCTGCAGCGCACCAGCACCTGGCGCGACAACCTCGAAGGTGGCCTGGACTACCTGAAGGACGTCGTCATCAACGACAGCCTGGGCCTCGCCGCCGAGCTGGAGGCGCAGATGCAGGCCGTCGTCGACACCTACCAGTGCGAATGGAAGACGGCCGTCACGACGCCCGAGGTGCGCCAGCGCTTCCGCTCCTTCGTCAACAGCGACAAGCCGGACGAGCGAATCATCTTCGTGGAAGAGCGCGGCCAGATCCGCCCCGCGCGTGCCGAAGAGCGCGAAGAAGAAGCCACCGTTTGATCAAGGAGCCGACATGACTTTCACCCACATCTGCGCCGTCGACGACATCCTGCCCAACACCGGCGTGGCCGCTCGCGTCGGTGACCACCACGTGGCCGTGTTCCGCGTCGGCCAGGAGAACTTCCACGCCATCGACAACATCGACCCGCGCTCCGGCGCCAGCGTGCTGGCCCGCGGCCTGGTGGGCAACCTGGGCGAGCGCATCGTCGTCGCGTCGCCGCTCTACAAGAACCATTTCGACCTGAACACCGGCGAGTGCCTGGAAGCGCCCGAGCAGTCGGTGCGCGCCCATGCCGTGCAGGTGCAGGACGGCCGCGTGCTCGTCGCGCTGCGTTGACTATTTGATTGGCGAAAGAGGAGACAAACCATGGCCTACGTCGTACCCACCGAGTTCGTGACCAAGATGGTCGATGCCGGTGAATCCAAGCTGCTGATGTCCACCCGCGACACGCTGATCCGCTCCTACATGGCGGGCGCCATCCTGGCGCTGGCTGCGGCCTTCGCGGTGACGGTCAGCGTCAACACCGGCAACCCGCTGGTTGGCGCGCTGCTGTTCCCGGTCGGCTTCATCCTGCTCTACCTGATGGGCTTCGACCTGCTGACCGGCGTGTTCACGCTGGTGCCGCTGGCCGTGCTGGACAAGCGGCCCGGCGCGACCTGGGGCGGCGTCATGCGCAACTGGACGCTGGTCTTCTTCGGCAACTTCGCTGGGGCGCTGACGGTGGCCGTCTTCATGGCCATCATCTTCACCTTCGGCTTCAGTGAGGCGCCCAACGCGGTCGGCCTGAAGATCGGCACCATCGGCGAAAGCCGCACGGTGGGCTACTCGGCACACGGCGCCGCCGGCATGCTGACCCTCTTCATCCGCGGCGTGCTGTGCAACTGGATGGTGTCCACCGGCGTGGTCGCGGCGATGATGTCCACCTCCGTCTCCGGCAAGGCCATCGGCATGTGGATGCCCATCATGGTGTTCTTCTACATGGGTTTCGAGCACAGCATCGTCAACATGTTCCTGTTCCCCTCGGGCCTGATGCTGGGCGGCAAGTTCACGATCATGGATTACCTGATCTGGAACGAAATTCCCACCGTGGTCGGCAACCTGGTCGGCGGCCTGACCTTCGTCGGCTTGTCGCTGTACTCGACGCACTACAAGACCGCTCCCAAGCGAGTCCTCAGCTGATGACATTGCGGCTTGCGGTCGGCCAGCACTCCGAGGCCGGCGTCAAGCCGCTGAACCAGGACTTCCACGGCGCAGCCCTGCCGACCGACGCGCAGCGCCGCTCGCGCGGCATTGCGCTGGCGATTGCCGACGGCATCAGCAGCAGCCCCGTCAGCCAGATCGCCAGCGCGGCGGCGGTGCGCGGCTTCCTGGAGGACTACTACGGCACCTCCGAGGCCTGGACAGTACGCCGCGCCGCCCAATGCGTGCTGGCCGCCACCAACGGCTGGCTGCACGCCCAGACGCAGCTCGGCGAAGGCCGCTTCGACAAGGACCGCGGCCATGTCTGCACCTTCAGCGCCCTGGTCTTCAAGGGCCGCGAGGTGCACCTGCTGCATGTGGGCGACACGCGCGCCTACCGCATCCATTCCACCGCGCTGGAGCAGCTGAGCCACGACCACCGCGTGCGCCTGGACGGCGGCCAGACCTATCTGGGCCGGGCACTGGGCATCAGCCCGCATCTCGAGATCGACCACGCCTGCTGGCCCACCGAAGTCGGCGAGACCTATCTGCTGGCCACCGACGGCGCCTACGAGCACCTGGACCCGGCGCTCGTCGTCAGCACCGTCAGCCGCCACGGCGCCGACCTGCAGGCCGCCGCCCAGGCCCTCGTGGCCGTGGCGCTGGCGCGGGGCAGCCAGGACAACGCCACCGTCATGCTGGCGCGCGTTGAATCCCTGCCCGATCAGCTCGCGCCGCCCGTGCAGCGGGAGCGCCTGCGCCTGCCGCCACGGTTGGCCCCGCGCATGGAGTTCGAGGGCTACCGCGTCATTCGCGAGCTCTATGCGAGCGCAAGGAGCCAGGTCGTGCTGGCCGTCGATGCCCAGGAGCGCGAATGGGCGCTCAAGCTGCCCTCCGCCGAGATGGGCACCGACAGCCGGGCCCTGGACCGCTTCGCGATCGAGGAGTGGGTGGCGCGGCGCGTCGACAGCCCGCACGTCATCAAGGCCGCGCCGGCCGAGAAGCGGCGTGAGCACCTCTTCACCGCGATGGAGTTCATCACCGGCCAGACCCTGGCCCAGTGGATGACCGATCACCCGAAGCCCGGGCTCGACGAGGTGCGCCAGCTCGTCGACCAGATCGCCCGTGGCCTGCAAGCCCTGCATCGCAAGGAAATGCTGCACCAGGACCTGCGGCCCGAGAACCTGATGATCGACCGCCAGGGCACTGTCATCCTCATCGACCTCGCCTCGGCCCATGTGGCGGGCCTGAACGAGGGCCTGGGCGATGCGCGCGCCACCGACATCGCCGGCAGCCTGCAGTACACCGCGCCGGAATACTTCACCGGCGACGGCGGCACGCAGGTGTCCGAGCTGTTCTCGCTGGCCGTGCTGGCCTACCAGATGCTGACCGGCGCCTTGCCCTACGGCCTGCAGGTGCCCCAGGTGCGTGGCCCCCGTGACCTGCACAAGCTGCAATACGTGCCGCTGCGCACCCGGCGCCCCGACCTGCCCGACTGGCTGGACCGCGTGCTGCGCAAGGCCTTGCATCCCCAACCCTCACGGCGTCAGCAGGCACTGTCAGAGCTGGCGCATGACCTTTATGCGCCCGGCCCCGAATTCATGAGCCGGGACCGCACGCCGCTGCAGCAGCGCCATCCGCTGCTGTTCTGGCGCGTGCTGACGCTGGTTTTCGGCCTGGCGACGCTGGTGTTGCTGGGATTGAGGCTGAGCGGCAGCTGACCCCCAACCGAGGGAAGGACCGGTGCTCCTGTCCGGTGAATGTGTTTCAGAATGTGCTCATTCCGCAGCACGCGCCGAAAGTGTGTACGCCGCAGGTTGGCGGTAGGAGCGTGGAGGGGCTTGAATGGGCAGTACGCCGTGGTTTCTGGAGAGCGTGGCCGCCGATGGATCGCGCGTCACGCATCGCATCGACCGGTTGCCGTTCAGCGTGGGTCGCGATGCCGGCAATGACCTGACCATCGAGGCGCAGGGGCTGTCTCGACGGCATGCCGAACTGCAGGCCGACGAGGCGGGCGGCCTGCTGGTGGTCGACCTGGGCAGCACCAACGGCACTTTCGTGAACCACGAGCGCCTGGTGGGCCCGCGGCAGCTGGCACCGAACGACATCATCCATTTCTGCACCGCCGAGTTCCGCCTGACCCACGACGAGACGCTTGCTGCGGCCACCGTGGCGGGCCCGCTGCCCATGCGCACGATGGTGGTCTCACCGGGCATGACCCCCCTCAGCCAGAACTTCGTGCGCCTGGAGGCGCAGTTCCTGGAGTTCCTGGCCGGCCGAGGCCTGACAGCAGCGGCGCAACCCATCGTCGACGCGCGCACGGGCGGGCTGTTCGCCTACGAGCTACTGGGCCGCTGCACGCACCCTGAGCTGCCCGGCTCGCCGATGCACCTGTTCCGGATGGCCGCCACGCTGCGGCGCGAGGCCGAGTTGAGCGAAGCGTTCCGCTCCCATGGCGTAGCGGCGCTGGCACCCAAGGCGCAGGGGATGCGCGTCTTCGTCAACGCCCATCCGAGCGAGACCTTCTCGGAAGAGTTCTTCCAGGCCCTGCAGGGGCTGCTGGCCCTGCCCACGCGGCCACAGCTGGTGGTGGAGGTGCACGAAAGCGCTGTGGTCGAAGTCGACCGCATGCGCGAGCTGGCCGAGCGCCTGAACGGCATCGGCGTGGAATTCGCCTACGACGACTTCGGCGCCGGCCAGGCAAGGCTGAACGAGCTGGCCGAGGTGCCGGCGCACTTCGTCAAGTTCGACATGGGCATCGTGCGCAACCTGCATGAGGCCAGCGAGCGCAAGCAACGCATGGTGCGCGACCTGGTGCGCATGGTGCTGGAGCTGGGCTCGGTGCCCTTGGCCGAAGGCGTCGAACAGGAGGCCGAGGCCCAGGTCTGCCGTGAGATGGGCTTTCGCCTGATCCAGGGCTATCTGACCGGCAGGCCGATCATGGTGGACACGCTGTAGCGGCTCCCCGGCAGACCGGGGAGCGGCGTTTCTCAAACGTCCAGGCCCAGCTCCTGGATCTTGCGTGTGATGGTATTGCGGCCGATGCCGAGCTTCTGGGCGGCCTCGATGCGGCGGCCGCGCGTGATGTCCAGCGCCGTCAGGATGAGCTGTGCCTCGAACTTCTTCGTCAGCGCATCCCACACGTCAGGTTCACCCGCCAGCAGCCTTGCGCGCGCATCGGCAGCCATGTCGGCCAGCCAACCTTCGCCGCTGCTGGTGCTGGCCGGCGCGGCGGCCGGCAGGGGCGCAGCGGCACTGGACTGCGCAGCCGGCACGCTTGTCATGGCCGTCGTGGAAGGCGCCGGGACATAGCCGGGCTGCACCTCGTCCGGCAGGTCCTTGGGCTCGACGGTCTGGCTGGGCGCCATGACGCTGAGCCAGTGACAGATGTTCTCCAGCTGGCGCACATTGCCAGGGAAGTCGAAATTGGTCAGCACGACGAGGGCGGCGTCAGACAGGCGCTTGGCCTCGACACCCAGCTCGGTCGCACTGCGCTGCAGGAAATGACGGGCCAGCGAGGGCACGTCCTCGCGGCGCTCGCGCAGCGGCGGCAGGCGCAGGCGGATGACGTTGAGGCGGTGGAACAGGTCCTCGCGGAACACGCCCTGGCGAACACGGTCTTCCAGGTTCTGGTGTGTGGCGGCGATGACGCGCACATTGCTGCGCATCGGGCTGTGGCCACCGACGCGGTAGAACTGGCCGTCGGACAGCACACGCAACAGGCGCGTCTGCAGCTCGAAGGGCATGTCGCCGATTTCGTCGAGGAAGAGCGTGCCGCCGTCGGCCTGCTCGAAGCGGCCGCGCCGCGAGGCCTGGGCACCGGTGAAGGCGCCGCGCTCGTGGCCGAAGAGCTCGCTTTCCAGCAGGTCCTTCGGGATGGCCGCGGTGTTGATGGCAACGAAGGGGCCTTCGCCACGCGGGCTGTGCTTGTGCAGCGCGCGGGCGACCAGTTCCTTGCCCGAGCCGCTCTCGCCCGTGATCATCACGGTGACGTTGCTCTGCGACAGGCGCCCGATGGCGCGGAAGACGTCCTGCATGGCCGGCGCCTGGCCCAGCATCTCGGGCACCTGCGCGGCGGCCTCCTGCTCGCCGGCCTCGCGCTGGCTCTCTTCCTGGGCGCGGCGGATCAGCTCCACGGCGCGCGGAAGGTCGAAGGGCTTGGGCAGGTATTCAAACGCGCCGCCCTGGAAGGCCGACACGGCGCTGTCAAGGTCGGAATAGGCCGTCATGATGATGACGGGCAGCGCCGGCAGCCGCGCCTTGACCTTGGCCAGCAGTTCCAGGCCCGAGCCGCCGGGCATGCGGATGTCTGACACCAGCACTTGCGGACTGTCGTCGTCGAGCGCGGCGAGCATGTCGCGCGCATTGCTGAAGCTGCGCACCGGCAGCCCCTCGCGGGCCAGGGCCTTCTCGAGCACGAAGCGGATCGAGTGGTCGTCGTCAACAACCCAGATGGATTTCATGCGGTTCCTCAGCCCATCCTGTCGGCTTGTGGCGTCAAGGCAAGGGCAGCGTGATTCGGAAATTCGTCAGGCCCGGCTCGCTTTCGCAATCGATCATGCCCTGATGTTGCTGGGCGATCGTCTGCGCAAGCGTGAGTCCGAGTCCCGAGCCGCCCTCCCGCCCTGAGACCAGGGGAAAGAAGATGCGATCCCGGATCTCGGCGGGGACGCCGGGACCGTTGTCCTCAATATGCAATTCCAATGCCAAGCGCCAGCGCTGCTTGCCGATGGTCACCTGCCGGGCCACCCGCGTGCGCAAAACGATCTGGGCGTCGCCGGCCGCGATGCGCGAACCCAGCACCTGCGCGGCGTTCTGCACGATGTTCAACACCATCTGGATCAACTGCTCGCGATCGCCGCGGAAGTCAGGCAGCGAGGTGTCGTAGTCGCGGTGAATGACCAGGCCCTTGGGATGCTCGATGAGCACCAGCGCGCGCACCCGCTCGCAGATCTCGTGGATGTTGGCATCACCGACGACCTGGGCGCGGCGATGCGGGGCCAGCAGGCGGTCGACCAGGCTTTGCAGGCGGTCCACCTCATGCACGATGACCTGGGTGTATTCGGTCAGCTCGGGATTGCCGTCTTGCAGCTCTAGCGCCAGCAGTTGCGCTGCACCGCGGATGCCCCCCAGCGGGTTCTTGATCTCGTGGGCGAGGTTGCGGGTCAGCTCCTTGGTGGCCTGGACCTGGTCGAGGCTGCGCTCGTCACGGTCCTGGCGGGCCTGCTGGGCAATCTCGATGAGCTCCACCAGCACGCGCGGCACGTCGTCGTCGCCCGCATCCATCTGCGACACGATGACATGCACGGGCAGCCCATCCTCGTGGGCCCAGGAGCCGCGGCGCAGCAAGGCGTCGAAGCGGCTGCTGGAGTAATGGTTGGCAGCAACGCCGGCCAGGGTCTCGGTGAGGCGCTGGGCGTCATCGAACCAGTCGGGCAACTGGGCCTTCTGCACGCTGCGGCGCGACAGCCGCATGACGTTCTCGAAGGCGGCATTGGCGAACAGGCATTCGCCCTCCGCGCTGGTGACAACGACCATGGTCGCCAGCAAGTCCAGGCCGGCAAATTCCGCCGGCAGCAAAAAGGTATCAGTCATGGAGCAGGAGCGTGGTCGGTGGCAGGCCGGGCCCGCGCCGACGCGAGTTGCGGCGCCAGGCAAGGCGCGCGCGAGGCGCGGGAGGGGCTCCCGCAACGAGGGCGCAACGCGGCATGACGCCGCAAATCGCGCCGGCCCGAAGGGTTGGCCCCAAAACGGAGGCGATTCTTCGTTGCGCCGTTTGCCCGGGCAACCAGCCCGGGCTGCACGCCGCGCCTTGCCTAGCCTCCGTTTTGGGGCCAACGCGAGCCCGGCCTGCCACCGACCACGCTCCTCCGGCGCTCTGCGCCTCAGGGAAGTTTGGCGATTTCGCGCTTGAGCGCCTGGATGTCGGACTCGTGGCGGGCGATGCTGTCCTTGAGCTCGGCCATGCGGTCGAGGTACTTCTGGTAGTTGCGCTCGTCGCCGCGGCGCTCGCCCTGGCCGTTGTTGAACTCGCGCTGCGCGGCCGCGAGGCGTTCTTCCGCCTGGCGCAGCTCGGTCTGCAGCACGCGGCGGCGCTCGTCGTCGCGCACGCGCTGCTGGCCGGCGTCGATGCGGCTTTCAGCACCGCGCGGCCCCTCGGCCACCGGCGCAGCCGAAGCGCTGGCGCGCGGCCTGGGTGCCTGCAGGACGGTGATCGGCGTGCCTTCGATCGTGCGGCAGCCCTTCTCGTTGGCTTCCTTCGCGCTCAAGGCATCGGTGTAGAGCACCGGCGGCCCGGGGCAGCGATAGACCGTGCCCTGGGCTTGCGCGCCCAGGCTGGCCAGGACGAACAACGGAGCCAGCAATCGATTCAGCATGGCGGGATTGTGGCTCAGCGTCGGCAACAAAAAAGGGGCCGCACCAGCGGCCCCCTTCCACGGGGATGACACAGGCAGCGCGTGTGCTGCCCATGGCCATCACAGCGCGTAGTACATGTCGAACTCGACCGGGTGCGTGGCCATGCGGAAGCGCGTCACTTCCTGCATCTTCAGCTCGATGTAGGCATCGATGTAGCTGTCGGTGAACACGCCACCCTTGGTCAGGAAGGAGCGGCCCTTGTCCAGGTAGTCCAGCGCCTGGTCGAGGCTGTGGCAGACGGTCGGGATCTTCGCGTCTTCCTCGGGCGGCAGGTGGTACAGGTCCTTGGTGGCGGCTTCGCCCGGATGGATCTTGTTCTCCACGCCGTCCAGGCCGGCCATCAGCAGCGCGCTGAAGGCCAGGTAGGGGTTGGCGGAAGGATCCGGGAAGCGCGCTTCGATGCGGCGGCCCTTGGGGTTGGCGACGTAGGGAATGCGGATCGAGGCCGAGCGGTTCTTGGCCGAGTAGGCCAGCTTCACCGGGGCTTCGAAGCCGGGCACCAGACGCTTGTACGAGTTCGTACCGGGGTTGGTGATGGCGTTCAGCGCGCGGGCGTGCTTGATGATGCCGCCGATGTAGTACAGCGCGAATTCGCTCAGGCCGGCGTAACCGTCACCGGCGAACAGGTTCTTGCCGTCCTTCCAGACGGACTGGTGAACGTGCATGCCGCTGCCGTTGTCGCCCACCAGGGGCTTGGGCATGAAGGTCGCGGTCTTGCCATAGGCATGGGCGACGTTCTGGATGATGTACTTCTGCAGCTGCAGCCAGTCGGCGCGCTGCACCAGCGAGCTGAACTTGGTGCCGATTTCCATCTGGCCCGCGTTCGCCACTTCGTGGTGATGCACCTCGACCGGAATGCCCATCTGCTCGAGGATCAGGCACATCTCCGAGCGCATGTCCTGGCCGCTGTCGACCGGGGGCACGGGGAAGTAGCCGCCCTTGACGGTGGGACGGTAGCCGGAGTTGCCGTGCTCGTATTCCTTGGAGGAGTTCCAGGCGCCTTCCTCGGACTCGATCTTGAAGAACGAGCCGGACATTTCATTGCCCCAGCGCACGCTGTCGAAGATGAAGAACTCGGGTTCCGGGCCGAAATAAGCCGTGTCGCCCAGGCCGGAAGCCTTCAGATAAGCCTCGGCGCGCTTGGCCAGCGAACGCGGGTCGCGCTCATAGGCCTTGCCGTCGGCCGGGTCGACCACGTCGCAGGACAGGATCAGCGTCGGCTCTTCGAAGAAGGGGTCGATGTTGGCGGTGTTCGGATCGGGCATGAGCAGCATGTCCGAGGCTTCGATGCCCTTCCAGCCGGCGATCGAGGAGCCGTCGAAGGCGTGGCCCGAAATGAACTTGTCTTCGTCGAAATGGGAGACCGGCACGGAGACGTGCTGCTCCTTGCCACGGGTATCGGTGAAGCGGAAGTCAACGAACTTGACTTCGTTTTCCTTGACGATGTTCATCACATCGGCGACGGTCTTGGCCATCAATAGCTCCTAGCGGGATCTGGACAGGGGTGGAATGCCGCCACCGACGCACACGCGCCAGCGGCCACGGGGGGATTTAAAGCAGGTTGCATGCCAGATGCACCGACATGGGTTGCTGCCCGGCATCGCCGGGGATTATGTGGCGGGGCCCGTGACAGCGCGAGAACTATCGCACCAGCTCGGTGCTGATGGTTGCACCAAACTGGATCACGCCCCGCTTCAGGGCGTCATAGGCGACGTCGAGGCTTTGCGCCTCCCCCTTCACTCCCAACTCGATACAGCGTCCCCATTGCGGATGGTCGACGCTCGGCAGGCTGAAGACCTTGATGCCGGCGAACTCGGCCTCGATGGCCTCCATCAGCGGCGTCAGGCTGGCCTCCATCGCGCCCTGCACGATCAGCGAGCGCTCGATGACGCCGGCCTGGCGATGCAATTGCGGGAAGCGGTCCAGCACCCAGGCCATCATCGGATGCGCCATGACCGGAAAACCCGGCACGAAGTGGACGTTGCCCACGAAGAAGCCGGGGATCTTGTTGAAGGGGTTGGGCACGATGCCGGCGCCTTCCGGGAAGACGCCCATCTCCAACCGGCGCAGCGTGTCGGGCTCGTCGGCCGTCACCGTCTTGCCCTGTTCGGCCGCCATCTGCTGGATGCGCTGCCAGATCAGCTCGCGCGCCTCGGGGTGCAGGGCCAGCGGCCGGCCTAGCGCCGCTGCGGCGGACTGGCGGGTGTGATCGTCGGGCGTCGCGCCAATGCCGCCACAGCTGACGATGAGATCACCGCTCGCAAAAGCCTCGCGCAGCTTGCCGACAAGCTGCTCACGGTCATCGCCCAGGTATTGCGCCCAGGCGAGCTGCATGCCGCGCTGCCCCAGCAACTCGATGAACTTGGCCAGGTGCGAGTCCTGGCGTTTGCCCGAGAGGATCTCGTCGCCAATGATGATGAGACCCACTTGCATAGCTTCAGCTTTCGATGAGGACGGCAGATTCAGCCACCGGCTCCGCCGCCCGCCGCGCCTGCAGGGCGCCCAGCGCGTAATGGGTGAACCAGGCGGTCGAGAAGGCGAAGACCAAGGTGTACAGCCAGATCGCCAGCAGCACGACGAAGGGCGCAAAGATGACGGCGGCCACACCGGAAACGGCCCAGATCAGTGACGGCACTGCGCCGAGATAACCGCAGACCACGCCCATCGCCAGCATCGGGATGCGGTGCTCCTTCAGCAATGCGCGGCGCTCCTCGGCGGAGGCATGGTCCGCCAGCACGTCGAAGCCGAAGACACGGTAGGTCAGCCAGCCCCAGATCAACGGCGGCAGCACCATGACGAGGGGCGGGATCAGCCACAGCGGCATGGACAGCAGGATGAGCACCAGCGCGATGACGGTGGCGCCCAGCGAGGCCGCGACGCTCTGCATCAGCGTGCCGCCGCGCTTCTTCTCCAGCAGCGGGAAGCGGCGCTGGGCGACGAGGCGGACGATGGCCGGCGTCATCAGCAGCGCGACCAGCAGCAGGCTCATCAGAATGACGACCGGCAGCACGCCAGCCAGCACGACGATGGCCGCCAACGCGCTGCGGAAGGCCTGCAGACCCCAGCTGTCCAGCCACTGCAGCAGGCTCTCGATGAGGCGCCAGCTCTCCAGCGTCGCGCGCACTGCGGCAATGGCGCCCTCCCAGAAGAAGAACATGAAGCCGAACACCAACACGCCACAGATGAGCAGCGGCAGCAACGACAGCCCGATAACGCGCGGATGCAGGCAGTAGGCGGCGGCGCGCCAGAAGGAGTCGACGAGGCTTTGCATCAAGCGGCTTTCCTGAACGAGCGGAGCAGGCGGGTCAGCCCCAGCCATTGCTGGTGCCAGAAGCCGCCGCCGTAGTCGCGGCCACCTTCCTCGGGCAACTGGTCGCGCACACCGGTGGCGTCGAAGCGATTCTCGAAGTTGGCGGTGCGGAACAGCAGGTCCCATAGCGGCAGCAGGACGCCGAAGTTGTGGCCGCCCAGCGTGCCGCGGCCACCGGATTCGTGGCCGATGCCGATGCTGTGGTGTAGGCGGTGGAAGCGTGGGCTGATCAAGAGGCGCTCGCCGATGCGCCCAAAGCTGATGCGCGCGTTCGCATGCTGCAGGCTCTCGTGCAGCTGGGTGATGACGGTGATGGCGACGAACTGCCCCGGCTCCACACCGATGAGGCGGGCCAGCAGGGCCAGCGCCGTGCCGAGCAGCACGTCGTCCAGCAGGTGATTGCGGTTGTCGCTCCACATCGTCATCTGGCGTTGGCTGTGGTGCAGGCTGTGCAGGGCCCACCACCAGTTGAACTGGTGCTGGGCGCGGTGCAGCCAGTAGCCGACGAAGTCGAAGACGGCGAGGTAGAGCAGTAGGCTGACCCAGGCGACATCGGTAACGCCGGGCCAGATGCCGTCGAGCTGCCAGGTCGGCAGGCCCGCCATGCGCAGCTCGCCAGCGATGCCGTCCCACAGCGGCTCGATGCTGAAGAAGATCAACAGGCGAACGAGGCCGAGGCGGTGGATCAGCGTGTAGATGACGTCGGTGCGCACGGCCGCGTGGTCAGTCACCGGCTCGACCGGCCAGCGCCGCTCCAGGATGCCGATGCCCAAAACGATGACGACGATCTGGATCAGCCCCAGCAGCAGCCAGCCGGTCGCATCGAAGGCGTCCTCCAGCAGGTTGCCAAAGCCCAGTCCGAACACGACCGGCTGCACGACGGACTCGTAGAGCCACAGCTGCAGGCTGTCGAAGGCGTTGGCGATCCAGTCGATCACGGCTTGCGGGCGTAGGTTTTGGGTTCGATCTTCAGGGCGACCTTGGTGTCGGCGGCCTTGAACAGTGGGGCGTAGCGGGGATGCTCGCGCAGCAGTGCAAAGCATAGGCCCCGCTGCTCCAATCCCGTCATCAGCGGCTCCAGCACGGCCGGCGCCCAGGGGTCCTGGCGTTCCCAGATGCCAAGGTGGGCGAGCAGGATGTCACCGGGCTTGATGTCGCGCAGCGCCTTGTCCAGCAGCTGCGCGTTGGGGTGGCTCTGGCTGGGCAGTTCATCGCCCAGGAAGCCCGCGCTGCTCCAGCCCACATGGGTGAAGCCGCAGGCCTTGGCGGTATTCAGCAGGGCCTTGGAGGAGCGTCCCGCCGGCGCGCGGAAGATGGGGCCCAGCGACTTGCCCGTCATGGCCGTGAAGCGCTCGCCGACCTTCTTCAGGCTCTCGCAATACTGCTCGGGCGTGACCTCGTGAACGACAGGCGGGTTGACGCCGGCCTGCGTCCTCACCTTGAAGCGCACCACCTTGCCGTCGGCATCCAGCACGTCTTCCATGAAGATGTCGTGGTCCCAGGTGTGGGCGCCGAAGTCATGGCCCTCGGCTGCACGCTCGCGCCACCAGGGCGCCCAGGTGTCGTCCAGCGTCGTGCCGCCGGTCAGCGTCGGTTCGCTGGCGAGGAAGAAGGTCGCTTTCGCGTTGTGCTTCTTCAGCGTCTCGGCGATCAGCGGCGCAACACCCATGTGGCCGGTGTCGAAGGTGAGGTAGACCGGCTTGTCGCAAGACGGTTGCGCGGTGGCCGCAGTGACCACCAGCGCCAGGGCCCAGGCTTTCATAGACGAGGTTGGTGATCCAGCGTCCAGATGCCGTGCGGCGACTTGCCCACCTTGACCTGCCTGACGACCTTGCGCGTGGCGGTGTCGATCTGCGTGAGCTTGCCGGCCCAGCGCGAGGTGACGAGCAGCGTCTTGCCATCGGTCAGCAGCTCCATGTCGTCGGGACCTGCCGGCGCCGGATATTGGTCGACGACGGTCAGCGTCGTCAGGTCGATCTTGCTGATGGTGTTGGCGGCGCGGTTGCTGACCAGCACATGGCGCTTGTCGCCCCATGCACGGAAGGAATGGGCACCGGCGCCTGTCAGGATGCGTTTGGCAAGCTTGGGTGCGCCTCCGCCGCTGACGTCCCAGACCTCGACGAACTTGTCGCCGGTCAGGCCGACGAGGATGAAGCGGTCATCCGGCGTCAGGTAGATGTCGGCCGGCATCTTGCCGACGGCCTGCTTCCACTTGATGGTCTGCGTCGCCAGGTCGATGGCCAGTAGCTCGTCGCTGTCCTGCAGGCTGGCGTAGAGCGTCGTGCTCTTGGTGTCGATGTTGAGGTGACTCGGCGTCTTCGGCGCCGGGATGCGCTTGACCAGTTGCAGCGGCTCGGCCGCAACGCTGCCCTGCCAGCGGTAGAGGTCGACGCGGTCCAGTCGATTGGACGCCGTGACGAGCCACTTCATGTCCGGCGAAAAGCGCAGGTGATAGGGGTCGGGAATGCCACGCACCACACGCTGGACCTCGGCCGTGCGCGGATCGATGAAGGTCAGCGAATCGGCCAGCGCATTGGCGACGATGAGGGACTTCTCGTCGGGCGACAGGTAGAGGTGGTGGGGCTCCTTGCCGGTCGGGATGCGCTTGATGACGGTGAAGCTGGCCGGGTCGACGACGGAGATGTCGGCGTCCAGCGAGTTCAGCACGAAGACAGGGGGGCGGCCATTGCCCTGGGCATTGGCCTGGGCCAGGCCGGCCAGGACCATCAGGAGCGCGAACGCGCTGCGACGAAACATTCCAGGAGTCCTTAAAAGCAAAAAGGGCGGCAGCCGCCGCCCTCCACAACGCGCCAGTTTACCGGGGCGCTTACTCGTCGTCGCCGCCGAGGATGCTTCCCAGCAGCCCACCGCCGGCAAAACCACCGAGAACCGAGCCCTCTTCCTTGTGGCCGCCCATCTGCGGCGCCGCCGCAAAGATGCGCGAAGCCAGGCGCGAGAAAGGCAGGCTCTGCAGCCAGACCTCGCCCGGGCCGGTCAGCTTGGCCAGGAACAGGCCCTCACCGCCGAACAGCGCCGTCTTGATCTTGCCGACGTACTGGATCTCGAAATTGACGTTGGGCGTGTAGGCGACGACGCAGCCCGTGTCCACCAGCAGGGTCTGGCCCGGCTGCAGGCTGCGCCGGACGATGGTGCCGCCGGCGTGCACGAAGGCCAGGCCGTCGCCCTCCAGGCGCTCCATGATGAAGCCCTCGCCGCCGAAGAAGCCGGCGGACAGCTTCTGCTGGAAGGCGATGCCCAGGGACACGCCACGCGCCGCGCACAGGAAGGCGTCCTTCTGGCAAATCAGCGTGCCGCCCAGCGCCGACAGATCCATGGGGATGATCTTGCCCGGATAGGGCGCCGCGAAAGCCACGCGCTGCTTGCCGGCGCCGTTGTTGGTGTAAATGGTCGTGAACAGCGACTCGCCCGTCAGCAGCCTTTTTCCCGCGCCCAGCAGCTTGCCGAGGAAGCCGCCCTGGTTGGCCGAGCCGTCGCCAAAAACGGCGTCCATGCCGATGGCGGAGTCCATGAAGAACATCGAGCCCGCCTCGCCGATGGCCGCCTCGCCGGGATCGAGCTCGATCTCGACGAACTGCATCTCGGCACCCTTGATCTCATAGTCGACAACATCCATGGCCATGTGGCTCTCCCGGCGATAAAAAAACGGCCTGGATGATAGGGCGACCTGCGGGTGTCGGCGCCGTGCGGCGGCGTCAGGGATTTCGGGCCCGGCAAGCCGTTGCCGTGGCGCCGGATGACGGGCCGCCAATTTGTGTCCCTGTGCATCGGCCAGCGCCGCAAGGAAGCATCGAGATACATGAACGCCTTGCGCGCCCGCCCGATGCCCCAGACTGCAGCCGATGACACTACAGATCGATGACCTCCAGCCCGAGTTGACGGCGGAGCAGGCCTTGACCGGCTGGCGCAGGGAGTTCTGCGTCGAATTGCGGGGCGAAGGCCAGGCGCGAATCTTCCTGAGGGTGCTCGAGTCACCTTCGTTGAAGGCCACCGAGTTGCGCCGCGCGGTGCTGTTTCACAGGGTCGGCGCGGGATTCGCCGATCTGGCGGGCTGCGTCGCGGCGGCGCGTGAGCCGCTGGAGCGGCTCGCCCTCACCGCAGTCCGCCAGCAACCCAGCGCGGACAACCTCTTCGCCGCGGTCACCTACGACCGCCGCGCCTGGGAAGCAGTCGTGGACGCAGTGGACCACTGGCAGCGACGCCGGGTCGCGATCAAGCCATCGCTGTCCTGAACCTCGCCGCCGCCTCGCGCAGCTGACCGGCACGGTCTTCCAGCATCGACGCCGAAGCCGCCGTCTCCTCGACGAGGGCGGCGTTCTGCTGCGTCGTCGAATCCACCTCGCGAATGGCAGCCGCGAGCTGGCGGACCTGGTCGGCCTGGGAGGAAGACTGGCTGCTGATGTCGCCCACGATGGCGGCCACGCGGTGGATGGCCTGCACGATCTCGCCCATGGAGCCACCAGCCTGGGCCACATAGGCCTCGCCCTGGTGGACGGTCTCGATGGAGGAGTTGATCAGCGTCTTGATCTCGCGCGCGGCTTCGGCCGACCGCTGGGCCAGCGAGCGCACCTCGCTCGCCACAACCGCGAAGCCGCGGCCCTGCTCGCCCGCGCGGGCGGCCTCGACGGCGGCGTTCAGCGCCAGGATGTTGGTCTGGAAGGCGATGGAGTCGATGACCTGGATGATGTCGCCGATCTTGCGCGAGCTCGCGGTGATCTCCTCCATGGAGTTCACCGCGCGCTGCACGATGGCGCCGCCGCGCCCAGCCAGCTCGGCCGCGCCCTGCACCAGGTCATGGGCCTCGCGGGCACTGTTCATGTTGTGGTCGACCGTCTGTTCCAGCACGCCGGTGCTGGCGCTGGTCTGCTCGACGACCGAAGCCATCGCATTGCCGCGCGCCGAGAGGTCCTGGTTGGCGCCCGAGATCTGCGTGGCCGACGTGGAGATGTGCTCGGCGCCGGCGCGCACCTCATGCACCAGGCCACTCAGGCGCAGCGTGGCCTCGCGCAAGGCATTCGTCGCCAGCACGACCTCGTCGCGGCCGTCCAGGGCGGGTGCCTCGCTGAGATCGCCGGCGCCCAGGGCCTCGATGCGGCGGCCCAGCACGGCGCAGCTGCTGCGCGACGCCAGGTAATAACTCACCAGCGCATAGGCGGCAATGGTGACAAAGCTGATGGCCAGGATCATGGCTGTCCACAGGTCACGCGTCAGGCGCTGGACCCGCGCGGTGACGAGTTCGGCCAGCTTCGCCTCCGCGGCGCGCTCCAATTTGTCGCACGCGGCAATCTGCGCCGTGCCCAGCGCGAACCACTCGGCCGCATCGACCTTGGGCGGCTCGCCCAGCACAAAGCCCTGAGCGAACTTCTCGCGAAAGTCCTTGCGGATCCGGTCCACGAGCTGCACGTCCAGGTCTTTCACGGCCTCGGGATTGGCCGCCGCAACCCGGTTCAGTGCGGCGGTCAGGCGCGTCAGGTATTCCTCGGTCACCGTGTCGGCCTGGTGCAGGCGCTGCAGCACGCCAGCGGGCGGCGAGCCCATTTGAGCAGCGGCGGCGCCGAGGGCGCGCATGCGGCCGACAGCATCCCGCAGCCGTGGCAAGGCATCGGTGACGCTCAGCATCAGGTAGTAGGTATCCGCGTCAGGGTCCAGGGCCAGGTTGGACTCGGACGAGGCCTGCTCGACGAGGGACTGCACCGCGTCGGTCAGCGCAAAGCTGGCCACGACGACCGACTCGGGTTCGGCCGCACCGAGAGCGACCAGGGCCTTGGCCTTGGCGCGCGCAGCGGCCAGGCCTGAAGCGAGCTTGAGTGGGTCCTTGTCGGTTGCGATCTCGCGTTCCAGCGCCTGGGCCTGGGTCTCGAACTTGCCCAGGGCCTCTTCGCGCCTGGCCTCGGCGCCGGGCATCTTGGCGCTCACGCCGATGGAGGCCCCGCGCAGCACCATGGCCGCGTTCAGCAGCCCACTGACCTGGCGCACCTGGGCAACACCGACCAGTTCCTTGGCCGAGAAGTCACGGGCGTCCGAGCGATCGCCCGCCAGCGCCACCAGCAGGTAGACCAGCGGAATCGCAAAGCACAGGCAGACGATGAAGAACTTGTGCGCCATCGGCAGGCGGCGCATCAGGCTCACGGCGGGCAGAAAGACAAGGTTCATCCGGCTCTTCCCATTGCTAATGCGCCAGTTGCTTGGCACAGATGCCGGAATGTAGTCAGGCCGCCTTCCCGATTCAGGGGATAAGTTCACAACCGCAGGTCGTTGCGCGGGCAAGCGTGGAATTGTTGCCGTGTCGCCCCAATGCGGTGCAAGCAACAAAAAGCCGGCTGGCGCCGGCTTTGCAGATGGGAGCCGCCCGGCTCTCACCCCATGTGCATGCCGCCGTTGCAGGAGAAGTCAGCGCCGGTCGAGAAGCCCGAATCCCCGCTGGCCAGCCAGGCGACGATGGAACCGATCTCCTCGGGCGTACCCAGGCGCTTGACGGGAATCGTCGCCACGATCTTCTCCAGCACCTCGGGCTTGATCGCGCGGACCATGTCGGTGCCGATATAGCCAGGGCTGACGGTGTTGACCGTCACGCCCTTGGACGCCAGCTCCTGCGCCAGCGCCATCGTGAAGCCGTGCATGCCGGCCTTGGCGGCCGAGTAGTTGGTCTGGCCGGCCTGGCCCTTTTCGCCGTTGACCGAGCTGATCTGGATGATGCGGCCCCAGCCCTTTTCCACCATGCCCGGCACGACCTGCTTGGTCACGTTGAACATGCTGTTCAGGTTGGTGTCGATGACGGCATGCCAGTCGTCCGGCGTCATCTTCAGGAACATGCGGTCCTTGGTGATGCCGGCGTTGTTGACCAGCACGTCGATGGCACCATGCTCACCGATGGCCTTGGAGAAAGCCTCAACGGTGGAGTCCCAGTCGGCCACGTTGCCGACGGAGGCGTAGAAGTCGTAGTCGAGCGCCTTCTGTTCATCGAGCCATTTCTTGAAGTCGCGGCTCGGACCGCAGCCGGCGATGACCTTGAAGCCTTCCTTGTGCAGGCGCTGGCAGATGGCGGTACCGATGCCGCCCATACCGCCCGTGACGTAGGCAACTTTTTTGCTCATGGATGTCTCCTGTTGTGATTGGGTGAGGGTATCAACGTTCGACGGTGAGTGCGACACCCATGCCGCCGCCGATGCACAGCGAGGCGATGCCCTTCTTGGCATCGCGCTTGATCATCTCGTGCAGCAGCGTGACGAGCACGCGGCAGCCGCTGGCGCCGATGGGGTGGCCCAGCGCAATCGCGCCGCCGTTGACGTTGACCTTGCTCATGTCCCAGCCCATCTCGTTGTGCACGGCACAGGCCTGGGCGGCGAAGGCTTCGTTGATTTCCAGCAAGTCGAGGTCGGCGGGCTTCCAGCCGGCGCGCTCCAGCGCCTTGCGGGCCGCGGGCACGGGGCCCATGCCCATCAGCGCAGGGTCCAGGCCGGCCGAGGCGTAGGAAGCAATGCGCGCCAGCGGCGTCAGGCCCAGGGCCGCAGCCTTGGCGGCCGTCATGACGACAACGCCGGCGGCGCCATCGTTCAGGCCCGAGGCATTGCCTGCGGTCACGCTGCCGGCCTTGTCGAAGGCGGGGCGCAGGCCAGCCAGGGCTTCGGCGTTGCTCTTGCGGTTGATGAACTCGTCGGCGGCGAAGACGATCGGATCGCCCTTCTTCTGCGCGATGCTGAACGGCACGATTTCGTCCTTGAAGCGGCCCGCGTCCTGGGCCGCGGCGGCCTTCTGCTGGCTGCCCAGTGCGAGCGCATCCTGCTGCTCGCGCGTGATGCCGTACTTCTTGGCCACGTTCTCGGCCGTGATGCCCATGTGGTACTGGTTGTACACGTCCCACAGGCCGTCGACGATCATGGTGTCGACCATCTTCCAGTCGCCCATGCGCTGGCCATCGCGCGAGCCGTTGAGCACGTGGGGGCTCATGCTCATGCTCTCCTGGCCGCCGGCGATGATGATGTCGCTGTCGCCATCGCGGATGGCCTGAGCCGCCAGCATCACGGCCTTGAGGCCCGAGCCGCAGACCTTGTTGATCGTCATGGCTGGCACGACGTTGGGCAGGCCGGACTTGATGACGGACTGGCGCGCCGGGTTCTGGCCGACGCCAGCGGTCAGCACCTGGCCGAGGATGACCTCGTTGATCTGGTCGCCGGCCAGGCCGGTGCGACGCAGCAGGTCCTGGATGACGGCAGCGCCCAGCTCGGTGGCGGGCGTCTTGGCGAGCGTGCCGCCGAACTTGCCGATGGCCGTGCGTGCGGCGGCGACGATGACGATGTCTTCTTTGCTCATGGATGTCTCCTTAAAAACGATCAGGCCTTGACCTTCACATAGCGACCGGGCGCGGGCTCGATCGCCTTGAACTTGCGGTTGCCCGGCTCTTTGGGCGCGGGCTTTTTGGCGCCGGCATGCAAGGCCAGCCAGGCGGACCAGTCCGGCCACCAGCTGCCGGGGTGTTCGGCGGCACTGGCCAACCAGGCCTCGGGGTCGGCCGGCAGGGCTGCTCCCTTGGCAATCCAGTGGCTGCGCTTGCCCTTGGCGGGCGGGTTGATGACGCCGGCGATATGACCCGACGCACCCAGCACGAAGCGCTTCTTGCCCTTGAGGATCTGGGTGCTGCGGTAGGCGCTGGTCCAAGGCACGATATGGTCCTCGCGCGAGCCGTAGATGTAGACCGGCGCCTCGATGGCGCCGAGGTCCAGCTTCTCGCCGCAGACCGTCAGCTTGCCTGGCTGCTTCAACTCGTTTTGCAAGTAGGTGTGGCGCAGATACCAGCAGTACATCGGCCCGGGCAGATTGGTCGAGTCGCCGTTCCAGTACAGCAGGTCAAAGGGCGGCGGCTGCTCGCCCTTCAGGTAGTTGCCGACGACGTAGTTCCAGACCAGGTCGTTGGGGCGCAGGAAGCTGAAGGTCGTGGCCAGCTCCTGGCCGTGCAACAGTTGCGGGCCCTTGGGCGACTCGGGGCCCAGCGTCGCCTCGCGCAGCCTCACCATGGCTTCGTCGACAAAGATGTCGAGGATGCCGTTGTCGGCAAAGTCCAGCAGTGTGGTCAGCAGCGTCACGCTGGCGGCCGGCTGTTCGCCGCGCGCGGCCAGTACGCCCAGGGCCGTAGCGAGGATGGTGCCGCCGACGCAGAAGCCCAAGGTGTTGATCTTGTCCTGGCCCGAGATCTCCTGCGCGACGCGGATGGCTTCGATGGCGCCGGTCTCGATGTAGTCGTCCCAGCCCAGCTGCTTGATGGATTCATCCGGGTTGCGCCAACTGACGACGAAGACGCGATGGCCTTCGGAGACGGCGTAGCGGATCAGCGAGTTGTCCGGCTGCAGGTCCAGGATGTAGAACTTGTTGATGCAGGGCGGCACCAGCAGGAAGGGTCGCGTGTGCACTTCCTTCGTCAGCGGCGCGTATTCGATGAGCTGGAACAGCTCGTTCTCGAAAACGATGCTGCCGGCCGTGGTGGCCACGTTCTTGCCGACCTCGAAGGCGCTCTCGTCCGTCTGCGACACATGGCCGCGCTGCACGTCGCCCCACAGTTGCTGCAGGCCACGGGTCAGCGTCTCGCCCTGGCTGTCCAGCGCCAGCTTCTGCGCCTCGGGGTTCAACGCCAGGTAATTGCTGGGCGACACGGCATCGACGAACTGCTGCACGGCGAAACGGATGCGCGCCTTGGTCTTGTCGTCCGCCTCGATGGCCGAGGCCATCCGGCCCAGCGTCTGGCTGTTGAGCAGGTAGAGCTGGGTCATGAAGCTGGCGGCCGGGTTGCTCCGCCATTCGGGCGCGGCGAAGCGGCGGTCGCCGATGGCCGGAGCCTCGCCCTGCCCCAGCGACGTGTTCCACAACGCCGTGGCCTGCTTCAGATAATCGGCCTGCAATTCGGCCAGTGCGGTGGGTGAGATCTGCGGCAGATGCGCCATCTGCTGCATCAGGTCCGCGAATACAGCCGGCCCCTCCATAGCGGGCGGGGCGTCGTTCTTCTTGCGTGTGGCCATGTCTTCCTCGGAGCTCCCGCGTCAGCGGTGTTGTCTCGATCCGTTGCAATAAGCTTGCCACATCTCGCAGACCCTGTTTGTACTCTTGCGCACTGACGCGCCAATGACACCCCCATCATGTACCTCGTTGCCATCGCGTGGGCCTACGTCGCGCTGATGATGGCGGCAGCAGAAGCGATCAGCCCTCAGGGCTCGCTGTTCGGTGCCTTCGTCACGCTGATGCTCTACGGCGTCCTTCCACTGGGCCTGCTGCTCTACATCCTCGGCACGCCCGGCCGCAAGCGTCGGCGGCGTGCTGCCGAGCTAGCCGCGCAAGGAGATGCAGGCGGCCATCCGGCCGCGGGGCCGGCCGACGGCCTCGCCCCGGAACGAGAAGAAAAGTGAATCATCGGTCAGGGTGCACCAGGTGCCGCCGCTGATTTGGGTGATATTGACCGAGATCAATCTTTCGCGAGCCAACAGGGGCAGATCAGCGCGCCAGCGAGGCTCGGGGTTGGGCCGGTAGACGAAGCCGGGCTGGTCGCACTCGATGGGCTCACGCCCAAAGGCGGCGACGACCTCTGGGCCCACCTCGAAGGCCGCGGGGCCGATGCAGGCGCCCAGCCAGGCTTTCACTTCATGCGGCTCGCAGTTCGCGGCGTCGCAAAGCTCGGCCACCGTGTTCTCCAGCACGCCAGCCGCCAGGCCGCGCCAGCCCGCGTGCGCGCCGGCCACACCGCCCGGCGCCGAGAACAGCACCGGCAGGCAGTCGGCGACCAGGATGGCCACGGCCAGCTCGGGGTCGGTCGACACGGCTGCATCAGCCTTGGGCGCGTTGTCATCGTGCCAGCCGGCACGCAGGCGCACGACGTCGGCGCCATGGACCTGATCGAGAAAGACCGGCCGCGCGCCGAGCACCTCGGCGAGTCCGATGCGGTTGGCCTTGGCCAGTTCGGGGTCGCCCGCCTTGCGTCCGAAGTTGGGACCGCGAGTGGTCATGAAGGCCGTCACGCCCGGCCAATCCGGGCGCAGCCAGTTCGGATCAGGCTGCATCGGGACAGACGCTGGGATGCGTATTGGCAAAGGCCGGCAGGGCCAGGCAGGCGGCGTTCACGCGCATGACGGTCGGGAAGTCGTCCAGCGGGCATTCGAAGCGCTGGGCGTTGTAGATCTGGGGCACGAGCAGGCAATCAGCAAGGCCCGGCGTGTCGCCAAAGCAGTATTCCCCCGCCGTGGCCGCCAGGCGCTGCTCGACGATGCTCAGGCCCGTCGCCACCCAATGGCGGTACCAGCGGTCGACGATCGCCTGCTCCTGACCGAGGTCGTTCTTCAGATAGCGCAGCACGCGCAGATTGTTGATCGGGTGGATATCGCAACCGATGTCCTGGGCCAGCGCCCTCACCTGGGCCCGCGCGACGGCACCCTTGGGCAGCAAGGGCGGCTCGGGATGGGTCTCTTCCAGATACTCCAGGATGGCCATGGACTGGCTCAACCAGGGGCCGTCGTCCAGCACCAGCGCCGGCACCAGGTGGGAGACCTGCTGCTCAGCGAAGCTGCCAGCGAACTGCTCGTTCTTTGCGAGGTGGATGGCCGCGTAGTCGTAGTCCAGGCCCTTGATCGCCAGGCCGATGCGCACGCGCCACGAGGCGGAAGAGCGGAAGTAGTTGTAGAGCTTCATGGCTGTCATTCTGCTCGCCATAAACTGGGTCGCATGCCCTTTCCCAGCCCGCTCAGACACTGCCCGAACTGCGGCACCGCCGTGGAATACCGCATCCCCGCCGATGACAACCGCGAACGCGCGGTCTGCCCGGGCTGCGGCGCCATCCACTACCAGAACCCGCTGAACGTGGTGGGCACGCTGCCGGTCTGGGAGGACGGCCGCGTGTTGCTGTGCCGGCGCGCCATCGAGCCGCGGCATGGCTTGTGGACGCTGCCGGCCGGCTTCATGGAATTGAACGAGACGACCGCCGAGGGCGCCCTGCGCGAGACCCAGGAGGAAGCCGGCGCTGACATCGAGATGGGGCCGCTGTACACGGTGCTCAATGTCGTGCGGGTGGGCCAGGTCCATCTCTTCTACCGCGCCAAGCTGCTTTCGCCCGAGTTCAACCCGGGGCCGGAGTCGCTGGAGGCCAGGCTCTTCAGCGAAGACGAGATCCCCTGGGACGAGATCGCCTTCAAGACGACACGCGAGACGCTGCGTTGCTTTTTCGAAGACCGCCGCCAGGGTGGCGGCTTTGCGCTGCACGACATCGACATTCCTTGATCTCACCCTCCGCGGCGCGCATCATCAACGGCGTCTCCAACGGAGGGATGAGCCATGACGACACGGCGCGTGTGGTGCAAGGCGGGGTTGGGCTGGATGGCGGGGCTGGGGCTGGCGCGGCCGGCCCACGCGACACCGCTGCGCGCGGTGGGCTCGCAGTTCGCGCGCATCTTCGAGGGCGCCGAGGGCCAGGCGCCCAAGGGCCTGGCGGTGGACCTGCTGGGCATGCTGTTTGGCGAGAACGTACGCTGCGAATGGCTGCCCTGGCCGCGCGCGCAGCTGATGCTGGAGCAGGGCGAGGCGGACATCCTCATCGGCCCCTACCGCACGCCGGAACGCGAGGCCCGCATGCTGTTCAGCGTGCGCTCCTTCTACTCGGACGCCATGGTCTGGTACGCCCGCCGCGGCGAGGAGGCGCGCTGGACGGGTGAGTTCGGCGAGCTGGCCCAGGCCCCCGTGGCCGCTGTGCGCGGCTGGGCCTACGGCAGCCGCTTCGAGCGCATGAAGACGGGCATGAACCAGTTGACCTGGGTGCAGAGCGTCGACGCCGGGTTGCAGATGCTGATGAAGCGGCGCATCGAGCTGTTCGCGGCGAACGACCGCAACTGCCAGCCAGTGCTGCAACGCCTGAGCCTGGCTGACGCCGTCGCGCGCTGCTCGCCACCGCTGGACGTGCTGCACGGGCACATGGCGTTTGCACGCAGCGCCGGCGGTGAGGCCCTGTCGCAACGCTACGACCAGGCCTTCGAACAGTGGTTGCGCACCGGCTCGGCCATCGAGCTGTACCGGCGCTGGGGCGTCGAGCGCCCGTCCACGCCCAGCTAGGGCCGTTCACGCGCGGCTTGATCCAGCGCAAGGCTACCGGCAGTGCGCCGGCCTACGCTGGACCTGACTTCAACAGGTCAGGAGGCCACCATGGTCATCAATGTCGGATCGGTGGAACCCGCACTCCGCCTGCTTGTGGGCCACGGCCCGGTGTACCGGCTGCTGGGATACCGGCCATGAGCACGGACGAGCTTCGACTGCGCTTCTTCGGCGCAACCGGCACCGTGACCGGTTCCCGCTACCTCGTCGAATTCGCCGGCCGGCGATTGCTCGTCGACTGCGGGCTGTTCCAGGGCCTGAAGCAGTTGCGCCTGCGCAATTGGGCTCCCTTCCCGGTGCCGGCAGCGTCCATCGATGCCGTGGTGATGACGCATGCCCATATCGATCACAGCGGCTTCCTGCCCCGCCTGGTGGCGGAGGGCTTTCGCGGCTCCATCCACGCGACGCCTGGCACCAGCGACCTGCTGTCAGTGCTGTTGCCGGATTCGGGCCGGCTGCAGGAGGAGGACGCCCGCTACGCCAACCGGCACGGCTTCAGCAAGCATTCACCGGCGCTGCCGCTGTACACCGAGGCCCAGGCCCTGCACAGCCTCAAGCAGGTACGCCGGCACGCTTTCGGCCAAGTCTTCGAACCCGTCCCCGGCCTGACGGCAACGTTCAGCCATGCCGGCCACATCATTGGCGCCGCCAGCGTCCACCTCGCAACGGCTTCCAGCTCGATCACCTTCTCGGGCGACCTCGGCCGCAGTGACGACACCGTCATGCTGCCGCCAGCCGCGGCGCCCGCGGCCGATATCGTCGTCATCGAGTCCACCTACGGCGATCGGCGGCACTCTCCAACGCCCAGCGCAGACCAGCTCTGCGACGTCATCTCGCGCACCGCCGCCCGCGGCGGCACGACGCTGATCCCGGCCTTCGCCGTCGGCCGGGCCCAGGCCATCCTGCACACCTTGCTGCGCCTGAAAGCCGCCGGGCGCATCGCCGACCTGCCCATCTACCTCAACAGCCCCATGGCCACGCAGGTCACGCGCCTGGTGCAGGTCCATGCCGATGAACACAGGCTGACCGAGCCTGAGCGCCGCGACCTCGTCGACAAGGTGCGCTACGTCCGCACGGAGGAGGAATCTCGTGCGCTGAACCGTCCCACCTATCCGAGCGTCATCGTCGCCGCCAGCGGCATGGCCACGGGCGGCCGCGTGCTGCACCACCTGGAGGCACTGGCGCCCGACGCCAGGAACAGCATCGTCTTCGTCGGCCATCAGGCCGCCGGCACGCGCGGCGCCACCCTGCTGGCTGGCGCCGACCGCATCCGCATGCACGGCCAGTGGGTGCCCGTGCGCGCCGAGGTGGCCGCCATCGACGGCATGTCCTCGCACGCCGACCAACCCCAGCTGCTGGCCTGGCTGCAAACGCTGCCGCACCCGCCCAGCCACGTCTACGTGACCCACGGCGAGCCCCAGGCCGCCGACGCACTGCGCCAGGCTATCGAGGAAGGCCTGGGCTGGCCGGCCTCGGTACCCGAATACCTCGACGCCGTCCCGCCCAAGGAGTTGCCATGCCCATGATGAAAGCTGCGGTCGTCCGCGCTTACCGCGAGCCCCTCAGCCTGGAGGAAGTGGCCATCCCCGAAGTCCCCGCCGGGCAGGTCCTCGTCAAGGTGGCCGCCTGCGGCGTCTGCCATACCGACCTGCATGCCGCCGACGGCGACTGGCCGATCAAACCACCGCTGCCCTTCATTCCGGGCCACGAGGGCGTCGGCCATGTCGCCGCCGTCGGCGCGGGTGTGCGCGGCATCCGCGAAGGCGATCGCGTGGGCGTGCCCTGGCTGCACACTGCCTGCGGGCATTGCGAGCATTGCCTGACGGGGTGGGAGACGCTGTGCGATCACCAGCAGATGACTGGCTACACGGTCAACGGCAGCTTCGCCGAATACGTGCTGGCCGATCCGGCCTATGTGGGCCATCTGCCCGACGGCCTGTCCTTCGAATCCCTCGCGCCCATCCTGTGCGCCGGCGTGACGGTCTACAAGGGCCTGAAAGTACTGGACGCCCGGCCGGGGCAATGGGTGGCCGTCGTCGGCATCGGCGGTCTCGGGCACCTGGCCGTCCAGTACGCACGCGCGATGGGCTTTCACGTCGCAGCCGTGGACATCGACTCGGCCAAGCTGCAACTGGCCCAGCGGCTGGGCGCCGAGCTGTGCATCAACGCCGCCGAGGAGGACCCGGCCGCCGCACTGCAGCGCGAACTGGGCGGTGTGCACGGCGCCCTCGTGACCGCCGTCTCGCGCCAGTCCTTCAGCCAGGCGCTGGGCATGCTGCGCAAGCGCGGCACCATGTCCATGGTCGGCCTGCCGCCCGGCGACTTCGCGCTGCCCATCTTCGACGTCGTCCTCAATGCCAAGACCGTGCGCGGCTCCATCGTCGGCACGCGCCAGGATCTGAACGAAGCGTTGCAGTTCGCCGCGGACGGTGTCGTGCACGCCAGCACCACCACGCACCGGCTGGACGATATCAACCGCATCTTCGACGACCTGCGCACGGGGCGCATCGACGGCCGGGCCGTGTTGAGCTTTGCCTGACTTTCGCCTTCCCAAGGAGATGATTTCCATGAGCTATCGAAGCCTGCTGGTTGCCCTGGATGCGACCCCGGCCAACCCGACGCGCGTCAGCATTGCCATCGCGCTGGCCAGGGAGTTCGAAGCCCACCTGATCGGCCTGGCGCCCAGCGCCACGGTCGAGCTGCAGGCGCTGCAGGCTGCCGCCGCGATGGACGACTTCGTTGCCCAGGCGGGTGCCACCCTGCTCGCACAGGCCCAGGCCCTCGCGCAAAACTTCCACCAACGCTGCGGCGCTGCCGGGCTGCCCTCATTCGAGGCGCTCGCCGACCAGACGCCCGCGGCGCAATCGCTGGCACGGCATTCGCAATGCACGGACCTGCTCATCATGAGCCAACCCGACCCGTCGCTGCCCGACCATCGCCAGCACGCGGCCGCGCTGGAACAGGTGCTGCTGCGCTGCGTGCGTCCGGTCCTGATGATCCCCTACACGCATCGCGAACCCCTGCGCACGCGCCGCGTGCTGCTGGCCTGGGACGGCAGCCGCGAGTCGGTGCGGGCGATGACGGACGCGCTGCCGCTGCTGCGCCGCGCCGACAACGTCTGGCTGATGCACTGGCGCCGAGACGCTGAAGGCGAAGCCCCGGCCGAGCGCCTCGCCTGCCAGCGCCAATGGCTGGCGCTGCAGGGCGTCGATGCCATCGTGCGCGAGGAGGTGACGACGCTGCCAATCGGCGACGCTCTGCTGAATGCGGCATCCGACACCGGGGCGGACCTGATCGTCATGGGTGCCTATGGCCACGCCCGCTGGGCGGAGCGGCTGTTCGGGGGTGTCTCCCGCAGGCTGCTGGCATCGATGACCGTGCCGGTGCTGATGTCGCATTGATCCCCCGCAGCATCCCGCGCTGGCTTGATCCAGCGCAAGGGCCGGGCTGCGGGCGGTGGCGAGGATGCGCTCATGACCCAGCGCCATCTCGATCGCCTGCTCACGCCCGACTCGGTAGCCGTCTTCGGCGCCTCCGACAAGCCCGGCCGCGTCGGCACCACCGTCTGGCGCAACCTGCTGAGCGGCGGCTTCAAGGGCCCGATGGCGGCCGTGAACCCGCGGCTGGACAGGCTGGACGGCCAGCCCTGCTTTGCCGGCGTCGCCGAGCTGCCGTTCACGCCGGACCTGGCCGTGCTGTGCACGCCACCGGACACCATCGCGCCGCTGGTCGGGCAGCTGGGTGTGCGCGGCACTCGGGCCGCCATCATCGTGACGGCGGGCCTCACACCAGCGCAGAAGCAGGCGGCGCTGGACGCCGCCCGGCCGCACACGCTGCGCCTGCTGGGGCCCAACTGCATCGGCCTGCTGAGCCCGCACCTCGGGCTGAACGCCAGCTTCACCCAGGCGAAGGCGCTGCCCGGCGAACTGGCGCTGGTGTCCCAGTCGGGCGCATTGCTGACGGCCCTGCTGGATTGGGCCAACGCCGAGCGCATCGGCTTCTCGCACCTCGTCTCGCTGGGCGAGCACGCCGACGTCGACTTCGCCGACCTGCTGGACCATCTGGCCACGGACCGACATACGCGCGCCATCCTGCTCTACATCGAATCCATCACATCGCCACGCAAGTTCATGTCGGCAGCGCGTGCCGCGGCCCGCATCAAGCCCGTCATCGTCGTCAAGGCCGGCCGGGCGCCGGCCGGCATGAAGGCCGCCGCCTCACACACGGGCGCGCTGGCGGGCGAGGACATCGTCTTCGACGCCGCCATCCGCCGCGCCGGCATGCTGCGCGTGGACACGCTGAAGGATCTCTTCATCGCCGCGCAGACGCTCGCGCGCTTTCGTGACAACCACAGCCGCGAGCTGATGGTCATGACCAATGGCGGCGGCGCGGGCGTGATGGTGGCCGACGCCGCCGCGCCGCTGGGCGTGACGCTGGCGCGCCCGGGCGAGGCGCTGATGAAGCGGCTCAACGCCGTGCTGCCGGCCAACTGGTCGCACGGCAACCCGATCGACATCATTGGCGACGCGCCCGCGCAGCGCTACGTGGACACGCTCAAGGCCCTGTTCGACGCCCCCGAGGCGGGCGCGGTGCTGTTCGTGCACGCACCGACGGCCATCGTCTCCAGTGAAGCCATCGCCCGGGCATGCGCCCCACTGATCGCCGAGCACCGGGGCCGTGTGCTGAGCTGCTGGCTGGGCGGTGACACGGTGGCGCCGGCGCGCAGCGCTTTCGAAGAGGCCGGCATCGCGGGCTACGAGACGCCCGAGGAGGCCGTGCGCGCGTTCTCGCTGATGCAGACCTACCGGCGCAACCAGACGGCACTACGCCAAACGCCAAGCGCCGGCGCGAACGGCAAGCCGGACCTGGCACGGGCGCGCGCCATCATCGACGCCGCGCTGGGCGCTGGCCGTGAATGGCTGGACGAGATCGATGCCAAGGCACTGCTGGCTGCCTATGGCATCGCGGTCGTGCCGACGTTGCGCGCCGAAGCCTCGCCACAGGCCGCCGCCGAGGCCGCCCAGCGCATCGACGGGCCGGTGGTGCTGAAGGTGGTGTCCCCGGCCATCCTGCACAAGTCGGACGCCGGTGGCGTGCGCCTGGACCTGCGCGGCGAAGCCGCCGTGCGCCTGGCCGCACAGGAGATGCTCGATCATCTGCAAGCCACGCGTCCGGAAGCCCACATCGAGGGATTCAGCGTGCAGGCCATGGTGCAACGGCCCCGCGCCCAGGAGCTCATCGTCGGCGCGCACGTGGATCAGATCTTCGGCCCGGTGCTGCTGTTCGGCCAGGGCGGCATCGCAGTGGAAGTGCTGGGCGACCGCGCCGTGGCGCTGCCGCCGTTGAACCGCGCGCTGGCACGCGAGCTGATCGACCGCACCCGGGTGGCCCGGCTGCTGGCCGGCTATCGCGGGCGGCCGCCGGCCCACATCGACGCCTTGTGCGACGCGCTGACCGCCGTCGGGCAGATGCTGGCCGATCTGCCCGAAATGGCCGAGCTGGACATCAACCCGCTGCTGGCCGACGAGCACGGCGTGCTCGCGCTGGATGCCCGCGTGCGCCTGTCGGCGTCCGCACCCTCCGGCATGGCGCGCTTCGCCGTGCGCCCCTACCCGGCAGAGCTGGTGCGAACTCTGCACTGCCAAGGCAGCACGCTGCTGATGCGACCGATCCGGCCCGAGGACGAGGCCTTGCATCGCGAGTTCCTGCAGGCCTGCAGCCCCGAAGACCTGCGCATGCGCTTCTTCCAGGCGCCGCACGCGCTGACGCATGACGACCTCGCCCGGATGACGCAGATCGACTACGAGCGCGAGATGGCGCTCGTCATCGTCGATGAGCAGGCCGCTGGCGGCCCCCGCACGCTCGGCGTGGCCCGTCTCGTGCGCGATCCCGACAACGTCGAGGCGGAGTTCGGCCTGCTGGTGCGCAGCGACCTGCAGCGCCGGGGCCTCGGCCGCCTGCTGATGCAGGCCCTGCTGGACTACGCCGCCTCGCGCGGCACGCAGCGCGTCGTCGGCCACGTGCTGCGCGAGAACCGGGCGATGCTGAACCTGCTCAAACGCATGGGTTTTGACGTCAGGCCGGGCGGTGCCCAGCCGTCGGAGATCGTCCTCGTCAGCCGAGCCTCGGGCTGCAACGGCTCATGACGACGGGCCAAGCGCAGCTCCTCAAGCCAGGCTGATAACCAGCGCCGCCTGCAGGATCTTGCGCCGCTTGATGGCCCACGCGACGTCGCCGTCCAGTGCCTGTGCGAGCACGGCCGTGGGATGGCCGGCGGTCGCCAGCCCGGCGAACACAGGAATGTCGGCGCTGCGGGCCAGGCGCCCTGTCAGGGCGGCGGGCAGGTGCTGACATTCAACCGCGTCGTAGAGACGGCTCAGCATGCGTGCCGTTGCATCGACCCGCCATGGGCTGCTGTGCTCGTCAAGCCCGGGCTGGACAAAGGACACATGGGCACCGAGCGCCGTCGCCGCCTGCGCGAATTCGCTCCCCTCGTCGTCCTCCGGGTGCGGCGACATCAGCGCCAGCCGCCTGCCCGTCAACGGCTTCATCTCCGAGGCCTGCAGCCTCAAGAGCACCCTCGCCTGCCGCAGCACGGCAGCGGCGTCGACGGGGTAGGAAGAAGTGGCGCCAGCGGCGCCTTGGCGAGCCTCGGAACACATGAGTGGCAGCGTATCGACGCCAACTGCGCGGCCATTGACCAAGGTCAAGCCGGCAGAGTCCGGCTCGGTGTTGAGAGGCTCCGTCACCAACGGTTCACGCAGTGTTTACGCACCGCTACCCAGCGATGTCGCGTGTTGACACGTCATTGGCGGGGCCTGCCTAGCATCGATTTCTTCGAGCAGCCCCAATGGAGACCCTCATGCACGCCAGTCCCTCGCATACCCCGCACCCTGCCGTGCGTTGCAGCACCGCTTTCGCCGCCAACGGCGCGATCCATGCCAGCGCCGCGCCGACCAAGGGGCAGCGCATCGCTGACGAGCTGAAGCTGCTGGAGGCCGTGCTGGCGCCCAGGCGCCGCATCGTCCATGCCGGCGATGTGCTGTACCGGCCGGGCGAGCGGTTCGAGCAGCTGCACGTGCTGAACTCCGGCTGCTTCAAGCTGATCAGCCCGTCGGCCGAGGGCCACGAGCAGGTCGTCGGGCTGAAGTTCCGCGGCGACTGGCTCGGCTTCAGCGCCATCGCCAAGGGCAGCTACGCCTGCGAAGCCATTGCGATGGACACCGCCGAGGTCTGGACGCTGCGCTACGACGCACTGCTGAAGGCCTGCGCCGACCATCCCCGCCTGATGGCCACCGTGCACGAGGCCATGAGCGACGAAATCATGCGCGAACGCGAGGCGCTGACGGCCCTGTGCGCGCTGCCGGCCGCCGCGCGCGTGGTGACCTTTCTGCACAACTGGGCCGATTCCCTGGCCGCGCGTGGCCTCAGGACCGACCAGATCAGCCTGCGCCTGACGCGCGCCGAGATCGGCAACTACCTCGGCCTGACGCTGGAGACCGTCAGCCGCGTGCTGTCCAGGCTCGCGCGAGCGCGGCTCATCGCCTTTCACGAGAAGAGCCGGCGCGACATCTGCATTCCCGACTTCCCCGCACTGGCCGCCTTCATCGGTGGGCAGGCCGCTCCTGCCGGTCTGCACTAGGCGGCGCGTCGGCCTCGGCGGCCGCGCATCGATCCAGGGAGAAAAAAATGAATTCACCGCATCAGGACGCCGTCGCACCGCCTCTTCGCTTCGCCAGCGGGGGCTTCGGCCGGCACTTCGACCTCTGGCGGCGCCGGCTGGCGCCGACCGCTCCGCTGACCATGGCCGCGGCTTACGCGGCCTTTGGCCTTGCCTGGATCCTGCTGTCTGATGGACTGCTGGAAAAGCTGGCGCCCGACATCGCCACGCTGTCCGCCGTTGGCCAGGGCAAGGGCATCGCCTTCGTGCTGGCGACCAGCGCGCTGATCTATGTGATCACCCCCAGCCGGCAAGCCGAGGGCGAGGCGACCGGACCGGCGCGTCAGGGCGGACCGGTCAGCGTGCTCTGGGTGTTCGCCCTGCTGTCAGCCGCCATCGTGCTGGCAAGCCTGATGGGCTATGCCAGATCGACTCACATGTCGCATGAACAGCAGGTTGCGCAGTTGCGCCGCGAAGCCGAGCTGAAAGCCGAGATCGTCCAGGGCTGGATCGAGCGGCGCACGGAGGACGCACGCCGGCTTGCCACCGACCCCCAGTTGCGCATCAGCCTGCTGCGCTGGCGCCGCAGCCCCGATGAGGCATCGGCGGCAGAGATGAGGAAGGAACTGCTGTTGCTGCTGACTTCCACGCACTACGCCGACGCATTGCTGTTCGACGAACACGCCCGGCTGCTACTGGCGCCGGACGGCGCCGCGCGGCATGTCGATGCGGCCATGTCGCATGGCGTGCGTTCGGCCCTGCAAGGCGGGCGGGTGTCTGGCGGCGACTTCCGGGCCGAGGTGGGCGACCCCGCCAGCCTGCAGTTCGACCTCTTCGTGCCACTGCCCAGCGCGGACGGCCGGCCCGGGACCGTCTTGCTGCTGCGCACAGCGCCGCGCCTCACGCTGCTGCCGCAGCTGACGCCGGGCTCCGCCAGTGACGCTCCCGAGACGCTGTTCTTCCGCCCCGCCGCACGGGATCTGCTGGCCTTGCGCATCGACGGCTCCGACACCCCGTTCGTCCCTCCGCGCAACTCCTCCCGCGCGGCGCTGACCGCCTTGTCCGGCGATCCGTCGCTGGCCGGTTCGCTCATGGACGGCCTGGATCGCGGCGAAGTTGCCCAGGCCGCGGTGGCGGCCCGGATTCGCAATTCCGGCTGGTATGTCGCCATCCAGGCGCCGCGCGATGCGCTGCTGGGCGGCAGCATCGCCGATGCGACGACGCTGGCCCTGGTGAACTTGCTGGCCGTGCTGGCCGCGGGCGCCTTCACCTACGCTGCGCTGAAGCGGCGCGAACTGCTGGCAGCCGCACGCATGGCGGTGGCAAGCCAGGACGAGGAGCGGGCCTGGAAGATCGCCGAGGCGATCGCCAACTGTTCGACCGACGTCATCTTCGCCAAGGATCTCGAGGGGCGCTACCTGTTCGTGAACCGCGCGCTGTGCCGGGCGCTGGGGCGCAGCTCGGAGCAACTGATCGGCTTCGATTCCACCGGTCTGTTCCCAGCCGAGCAGGTGCGTCAGCTGCTCAAAGACGACGCGGCAGCACTGCGGGCCGACAAGCCAGTCTGCGTCCAGACGTGCCTGACGATGCCCGATGGCGACCGCCTCTACGCCTGCACCAAGGGCAAGCTGGTCGACGACGAAGGCCGCACGCTGGGCATCTACAGCGTCTCCAGCGACATCACCGAGCGCCACGACATGCAGCAGCGCATGCGCCAGTGGGCCACGGTCTTCGAGGACATCCGCGACGGCGTCATCATCACCGACTCACGGGGCCGCATCCAATCGATCAACCACTCGTTCACGACCATCACCGGCTACAACGCGCAAGAGGCCATCGGCGCCAGCCTCAAGCTGCTGAAGTCCGGCCGGCACGACGCGGAGTTCTATCAGCGGATGTGGGCCGCGCTCGATGCCAGCGGGCACTGGCAGGGCGAGATCTGGAACCGCCGCAAGGGCGGCGAGGTCTATCCGGAATGGCTGACCATCAGCGCGGTGCGCGACGACGACGCGGCAGTGACCCACTACGTCGGCGTGTTCACCGACATCAGTCGCCTCAAGCACAGCGAGGCCCAGACCGACTGGCTGGTCCACAACGACCCGCTGACACGCCTGCCCAACCGCGTTCAACTGCAGAGGCGGCTCGAGGATGCGCTGGCCCGCTCACATCGGCGCGAGAGCCGCGCGGCGCTGCTGGTCATCGATCTCGATGGCTTCAAGACGGTCAACGACGGCCTGGGGCACCCGGCCGGCGACGAATTGCTGGTCTGTGTGGCCGCGCGCCTGCAGGCGCGCCTGCGCCATGAAGACTTCCTGGGCCGGCTCGGCGGCGATGAGTTCCTGGTCATCCTCGAAGCCAACATGGACAGCACCAGCGTTGCCGTGCTCGCGCGCGGCCTGCTGGCGACCATCGCCGCGCCGATGGCGCTGTCGTGTGGGCAGGATGCCTACCTGACGGCCAGCATCGGCATCAGCATGTTCCCCGACGAAGGCAACCCCACCGCAGTCGAGTTGCTGCGTGACGCGGATGCGGCGATGAATCGCGCCAAGGAATTGGGCCGCAACCAGTTCTGCTTCTATACGGATGACATGAATGCCGAGGCCCGGACCAAGCTGGACCTGGAAGCCGCACTGAGCCGCGCCATCGAACGCGACGAGCTGCTGCTGCACTACCAGCCCAAGGTGGATGCCAGCAGCGGCGAGGTCGTCGGCGCCGAGGCCCTGCTGCGCTGGCAGCGCAGCGGCATCGGACTGGTGCCACCGAGCCAGTTCATCCCCGTGGCCGAGCAGAGCAGCCTGATCCTGGCCATCGGCTGCTGGGTCATCGACGCAGCATGCCGCCAGATCCGCGCCTGGATGGATGCCGGCCAGCCCGTGGTGCGCATAGCGGTCAACGTCGCGGCGCGGCAGTTCGCCGCAGGTGACCTGGACCAGGTGGTGGCCCGCGCTCTTCAGCGCCATCAGGTCGACGCGCAGTGGCTGGAGATCGAGATCACCGAGGGCATGCTGATCACCGAGCCTAGCGCTGCGATCGGCATGCTCAAGCGGATCAAGGCCCTCGGGGTCAAGCTGTCGCTGGACGACTTTGGCACCGGCTACTCCAGCCTGGCCTACCTGCAGCAGTTCCCGATCGACTCGCTGAAGATCGACCAGTCGTTCACGCGCCGCATCGGCGAGCAGCCCGACGGCGCGGCCCTGGTCGATGCCGTGATTGCACTGGCCCACCGGCTGCATCTGCGCGTGGTGGCCGAGGGCGTCGAAACCGCGCAGCAACGCGACTACCTGTGCCAGCGCGGCTGCGACGAGATGCAGGGTTATCACTTCGGCCGTCCGGCACCAGCCGAAGCGCTGCAGCACCTGTTGGCAAACGGCGCAATCGCGGTGAGCGCGCCTTGAAATACCTCACCTCTTCGGCCCCTGGCGCCCGCCTTTACCTCTACCCAGACAGCCGCAGCTGGCGGCCGGCGGAGCGGGGAGCCGCTGCGCCGGGTCAGCCCGACGCCGTCGGCCTGCGGCGCGCCGCCCGGCTGCGCGAGACCTAGGCCGACAGCACGCGGGCCATCGCCTGTGCCAGCTGGCCGCGGCTGTAGGGCTTGGGCAGCAGTTCCCAGTCCGCCGGGGACTCGCGGTCGGCATCCAGCAGTTCGGCAGAGAAGCCCGACATCAACAGGATGGCCAGCTGCGGCAGCCGCTGCTGGGCGATGCGGGCGAGCTCGGTGCCGCGCATGCCGGCACCCAATGCAATGTCGGTGAGCAGCAGGTCGAAATCGGCTTCAGGCGTCAGCAGTTGAAGCGCCTGCTCGGCACTGGAACAGACGCTGAACACGCAACCCAGGCTGGCCAGGAAGTGCTGCGCCACGGCACGCACCTCGGCGTCGTCTTCGACCACCAGCACTTTCAGCCCCGCGGGCACTGTGTGCCCGACGTGGTCGCCGTCCTGGGCCCCCGTCTGGGCATCGTGCGGCACCGGCAGATACAGGCTGATCGTCGTGCCAAGGCCGGCCGTGCTGTCCAGCGCGACGGCGCCCTGCGACTGCTTGACGAAGCCATAGACGGCACTCAGGCCCAGGCCCGTGCCGCGGCCGGCCTGTTTGGTCGTGAAGAAGGGCTCGAAGGCACGCTCCTTGACGGCCTCCGGCATGCCCGTGCCGGTGTCGGTGACGGCGATGCGGACGAACCGGCCTTCGCCGAGCTCGTCCTGCAGGCCCGCCGGCAGCATGCCCGCGGCCGCCGCGGAAAACCGCAGATCGCCGCCGTCGAGCATCGCGTCGCGCGCATTGATCGCGATGTTGAGCAGGGCAGCTTCCAACTGGCCCGCGTCGGCCAGGGCCAGGGGGCAGTCCGGCGCGACATCGACGCTGATGCGGATGCGCTGGTCCAATGTGCGGCGCAGCATGTCCGACAGCGGGTGCAGCAGGCCATGCACGTCGACCGCGCTGGGCTGCAGCACCTGGCGGCGCGAGAAGGCCAGCAGCTTGCCGGTCAGCTCCGCGCCGCGCTTGGATGCGCGCATCGCGGCGCTCACCAGTTGCAGGGCGCCACCGTCCTGCGCCAGTGCCGGCAGCTCCTCCAGCACCTGCAGATTGCCTTGGATGACGGTCAGCAGGTTGTTGAAGTCGTGGGCAATGCCGCCCGTCAGCTGGCCAACACTTTCGAGGCGTTGGGCATGGCTCAGCGCCTCCTCGGTCTGCGCCCGCTGCAGGCAGGTGACCAGCAGATTGGCCAGTGACTCCAGGAAGCGCTGTTCATCGTCGCCGAACCGCTTCGACTGGCGGGAACGAACCTTCAAGGCGCCGATGACGCGGCCGCGGTCCAGCAGCGGCACCGCCAATGCGCTGACCAACCCCGCCTCGAGATAGTCGGGGGGCACCGCATAGCGGTGTTCTGCGCGGAAGTCCTCGATCACGACCGATTGCCCCTGGCTCAGCACGACGCCCAGCGGCGTGTCGCCGCGATTGGGCACGATGCAACCCAGCGACTCGCCGGCGATCAGGCCCACGCCTCCGGCGACGCGCAGTTCAAGCCGGTTGCTTTCCAGCAGGAAGACGAGCGCCATCTCGACTTCCAGCGCCTCGGCGGCGATGGCCGGTACCTGCTGCAACAGCTGCTGCGGATCGCGTGCGTCGACGGCCAGGCGGCCCAGCTGCGCCAGATGCTCGCTGTAGCGCGCCCGCTGCAACGCCTGTTTGACGCGCGGATAGCCACCGATGCCGCGGATCGCGGCAACCACGAAGGGCAGGCCGTGGTCTTGCAAAGGGCTCAGCGCGATTTCCACCATCACCTCGCTACCGTCGCGCCGCCGGGCTACCAGCTCCATCTGCGTGCCCATCGGCCGAGCGCGCGGCGCGTGACCGTAGGCCTGCCGGTATGACGCGTGGCGAGGGCGAATGCTGTCGGGCACCAGTTCGTCCACGCTCGTGCCGACGAGCTCCTCCATCGAGTACCCCAGCAGCGCCGCCGCCGCGGGGTTGGCTCGGGCGATCAGGCCTGCGGCGTCCACCAGCAGCAGGGCGTCCGGATAGGCGGAAAACAGCGAGCGGTAGACGGTCAGGTCATCGACGGGCTGCGGCGTCGGCTGGTTGGCGGGAGGCGTTCCAACCATCAGGTTTTAGCCCGTGCGGAGCCGATGGGCGGAACGAAGATGTAGCCGGCGCCGCGGACCGACTTGATGATCTGTGGATTCTCCGCATCGACTTCCAGCTTCTTGCGCAGGCGTCCGATCTGCACGTCGATCGTGCGGTCAAAGGGCGCAGCTTCGCGGCCCCGCGTCTGTTCAAGCAGAAAGTCGCGGGACAGCACGCGACCCGCATGCTGGGCCAGGGCCGCGAGGAGGGAGAACTCGCCGCTGGTGAGCCGCACCTCTGCGCCGTTCGGATCGTCAAGGCGCCGGGCGCCCAGGTCGAGCTGCCAGCCGAGAAATGTCAGGTGCTCGCCACCCGAGGCACTGGCCACCTGCCGGGGCGCCTGCCCGCTGGCCGGCTGGCCGGAGGCCAACGGGTGCGGCTCCATGCGCCGCAACACGGCCTTGATGCGCGCGACCAGCTCGCGCAGGTCGAAAGGCTTGGTGACGTAGTCATCGGCGCCGACTTCCAGGCCCACGACCTTGTCGACCGAGTCCCCGCGGCCGGTGATGATGACCAGGCCGCAGCGCCAGTGCTCGCGCAGCTGCCGTGCGATGGCGAAGCCGTCCTCTCCGGGCAGGCCCAAATCCAGCAGGACCAGCTCGGGCGGATCGCTGGCCATCAGCTCCATCAGCGCACGGCCCGAATGCAATTGCGTCGTGCGAAAGCCGTGCCCAGGCAGATAGCGGCCTAGCAGCTCGGTGATCGCTGTTTCGTCATCGACAACGGCAATGTGCTGAAGCGTCACAGCGTCGGCGCACCTGAAGCGTTATGGGGATGGCAAGGATTCTGGCACCGATCGGTGCCACGAAATCATTGTGCAAGGCCGCTGGCGCCCCGCGACCCCTCGCCCGGCTAGCGCCCGCTCAGCACGCGCGCAGGCAGCATGACGATGGCACGCAGCAGCCCGAAGGCGCCGTCGACGGCGATGCCCAGCAACCTGAAGGGCAGCGTGATCAGCCAGACCAGCGGCCACAGCAGCAGCGCCAGGATGGCCAGCGGCCAGCAGATCACGAACAGGATGCACCAGAGCAGGAAGCTGAACATCGCGGACTCCTTCTTACTTGACCGGCTGACTGATGCCGGGCTTCAGGTATTTATCCAAGAACTCGACCATGCGGCGGTTGGCCTCCAGCGTGTTCTTCTTCTTGGAGAAGCCATGCCCCTCGTCGTCGAACACGAGATAGTCCACCGGCACGCCGTTCTTCTTGACCGCGGCGACGATGTCGTCGCTCTCGGGCTTGATGACGCGCGGGTCGTTGGCGCCCTGGATGACCATCAGCGGCTTCTTGATCTCGCTGGCGTGGAACAGCGGTGACGTGGCCATCAGGCGCTCACGGTCCTTCACCGGGTCGCCCACTTCCTGATAGAGAGCCAGGCGGAAGCTCTCCCAATAGGGCGGAATGCTTTCCAGCGTGCGGATCCAGTTGGCGACGCCGAAGATGTCGATGCCGACCTTGAAGGCCTCGGGGCGGAAGGCCATGGCCGACAGCACCATATAGCCGCCATAGCTGCCGCCGACGATGCCGATGCGCTCGGGGTCGATGACGCCGGTGCCGGCCAGGAAGGTCTTGGCCTCGATGCAGTCCCACAGCGGCTCGCGGCCATGCTTGCCATCGTCAGCCGTGAAGAAGCTCTTGCCATAGCCCGAGCTGCCGCGGTTGTTGATGCCCAGCACCGCATAGCCGTTGTTGACAAAGTACTGCATCAGCGCCGAGTAGCCGCGCTTGGTCTGGCCGCCGGGGCCGCCATGCACCCAGACGATGGCCGGCACCTTGTGGGTTGGCGAGGCTTCCTTGGGCAGCATGTAGACCGACGGGACGACCATGCCGTCGAAGCTCTTGAAGCGGGCGATGGAGGCGTCCACCAGCTCGGCCGGGTCGATGTCCTTGGACAGGCTCTGCGTCAGCTGCTTCGGCGCGGCGTTGGAGCCGACCTCGGCGACGAACAGGTTGTTGGGCGAGCGGTCGCCGTTCACGTAGAAGGCCATGCGCTTGCCGCTGCGGGAGAAGGTCACGCCGCGCACGTCGCCGCCGGGTAGCTGGGGCAGCGCCATCGGCTTTCCGTCGCGGTACAGGCGCAGCGCGATGCTGGCGTCGGCATTGATGCCGGTGATGCGGTAGCGGCCGTCCTTGGAGAAGGCCGTGTAGTCCACGTCCCAATCGGCCTTCTCGATCTCGCGGGTCGCACCGCTGGCCAGGTCGTAGCCGATGACGCGGGTGAACTCGCCGCCGTCGTTGCTGGTCATCAGCAGCTCGCGGCTGTCGGGCGTGAAGTCCTGCGGCGTGTAGTTGGCCACGCCCTGGTGCTTGGTGATGTGCTTGACCTCGCCACTCTTCAGGTCGACCAGGTGCACGTCGGAGTCGGCCGTCGTGTTGATCTTGCCCACCGCCAGCCAGTGGCCGTCGCGGCTGATGTCGCTCAACTCCCAGCCGGCCTCGTTCTTGAAGACCAGCGTGCGGGCGTAGGTCTTGGCATCAAAACGGTAGAGGTCGAAGAAGCGCGGATCGCGCTCGTTGGTCGTCACGTAGAAGGCCGTGTCGTCGCCGCTCCAGCCGGCGAACGAAGCCTTGAGCTTGTCGCCCGGCGTCAGGTCCTTCTCGCTGCCGTCGAGCTCACGCACATAGAGATGGTTGAGCTCGTTGCCGGCCTGGTCGCGGGTGTAGAGGAAGCGGTCATCGCCCGGGAAGAAGCCCACCGCGTAGTGACTGTCGGTCTTGGAATTCGTCAGCTGGACCGGCTTGCCGCCGCCCACCGGCATCGCATAGACGTTGAAGATGCCCGTCTCGTTGCTGTGGAAGAGGATGCGGCTCTCGTCGGCCGAGAAGCTGGCGCCACCGATGTTCACGGTGGCCATGAACTGCTCGATGGTGTAGCGCTTGGCGGGCTTGGGCGCCTTGGCGACAGCGGCCGGCTTGTCGGCGGCAACAGCGGCCTGGGACGCGCCAGCCAGCAAGGCCAGGGAAGCGACGAGGGTCAGCAGGGGTCGGCTCATGGAGTCTCCGTTGAAATGAGTGGGCAGACTCTAGCCAGCCGCCCCGCCGTCCCCCATCAGGGTTGTGACGAAGCGGCGGAATCGGGGGACAGGCGGTTCAAGGCGACGCTGGGCCGTTCCCGAGTCGCCTTGACCCCCTCGGGGGGCGGGCGGGCTTCAGGCCAGCCCTGGGGGCACCATCAAATGCGCTGCTGGCCTGCAACGTAGCAGGCCGCGAGGTTGCGCTCGTCGGCCAGCGTCATCCACGCAAAGACACGCTCGTGCAGCTCGCGCGCCACCGCGTCGCGCGCCTCGGCGACCGGGCCTTGCGCCCAGTCCCACACGCAGATGTCGGCCGTCTGCCCCACCGACAGGCCGCCGATCTCGCCACCCAGCTGCAGCGCCTCGGCCGCGCCCCGCGTGGCGGCATGCAGGGCCATCCATGCGGTCATGCGCTCGCCGCGCAGGGCCTGCACCTTGTAGGCATCGAGCATGTTGCGTGGCAGGCTGAGCGTCGTACCACCACCGACGTCAGAAGCCAGGCTGATGTTGAAAGCGGCACCCGGCCAGTCGAACAGGCCGCTGCCCAGGAACAGATTGCTCGACGGGCAATGCGCCACCTGGGCGCCACGGTCAGCGATGACGACGCGGTCGTGCGGGTCCAGATAAATGCCATGGGCCAGCACCGAGCGCTCGTGCACGAGGCCGACGCGCTCATACACATCCAGGTAGCTGCGCGCGTCCGGGAACAGCTCCGCCACCCAGGCGACCTCGGCGCGGTTCTCGGCGACGTGGGTCTGCATATAGAGGCTGGCATCGGCGCGGCACAGCGCGCCGGCCATCGCCAGCTGCTCGGGCGTGCTGGTCGGCGCAAAGCGCACCGTCACGGCGTACGCCAGGCGGTCGCGGCCATGGAAGCGGGCGATGAGGTCGACGCAATCCTTCTCGGCCTGAACGACGTCGTCCCGCAGCCCGTCCGGCGCATGGCGGTCCATCAACACCTTGCCGGTGATGAGGCGCATGCCGCGTGCCGCGGCGCTGTCGAACAGGGCCTCAGCCGATACCTTGTGCACGGTCGGGAAGACGACGGCCGAGGTCGTGCCACTGGCCAGCAGCGCATCCAGGAAGACCTCGGCCCCTGCCCGGCTGCGCGCCGGGTCGACAAAGGCGCATTCGCTCGGGAAGGTGTAGCGCTTGAGCCAATCCAGCAGCTCGGTGCCGTAGGAGCCGATGACCTCCAGCTGCGGGCAGTGGACGTGGGTGTCGATGAACCCCGGCAGCACCAGCTTGCCGGCATGGTCCTTGCGCGCCCAACCGGCATCCGGCTCGGCGGCCTGCCTCCCGACGATGCGGCCGTCCTCGATCAGCAGCCAGTGGTCGCGGTCAAAGCGCACCGCCGGTGGCTCGGTGTCGCCCCAGCGTGGTGCGGCCGTGAAATCCAGCAGATCGCCCCGCAGGGCCCATCGGCGTGGACTGTCGACGAATTTTTCCTGGTTAGTAAAACTCATATGGCAATTCTGAGGCAACGCTCGACAATCGAGGCCAGCATGAATACCCGACCCATCCGTTTTTTCCACCGCGGCGAGGTCGTCGAGGTCCAGAACCTGCCCCCGACGACCACCGTGCTGCAATACCTGCGCGAGCATGCCGGCTGTACCGGTACCAAGGAAGGCTGTGCCGAGGGCGACTGCGGCGCCTGCACGGTCATCCAGGGCGAACTGGACACATCAGGCCAGCTGCAACTGCGCAACGTGAATGCCTGCACCCAATTCCTGCCGACGCTCGACGGCCGCGCACTGCTGACAGTGGAAGACCTGGGCGGCCCGCAGCGGCTCAACCCCGCCCAGCAGGCCATGGTGGACTGCCACGGCTCCCAGTGCGGCTTCTGCACCCCCGGCTTCGTCATGAGCCTGACGGCTTGTTATGAAACCCACCAAGCCGCCGGCACCAAGCCCACCCGCCAGCAACTGGCCGATGCGCTGGCCGGCAACCTCTGCCGCTGCACGGGCTACCGGCCCATCCTGGATGCCGGCGAACAGATGTTCGACGCGCCCGCCCGCTGCCTGGACCGTGCGCCCATCGCTCAGGCTCTGCAGACCCTGGCCGCCGACGAGCCGCTGGACTATGGCCACGCCGGCGCCCGCTTCCATGCACCGCAAAGCATCCACGACCTGGCCCTGCTGCGCGAGACCTATCCGCAGGCGACGCTGCTGGCCGGGTCGACCGACGTGGGCCTGTGGGTGAACAAGCAGTTCCGCGACCTGGGGGACGTCATCTACACCGGCCGTGTCGCGGCGCTGCGCGAGATCCGCAACGACGGTACCGGCCTGTGGATCGGTGCCGCCGCTTCGCTGGAAGACAGCTGGGCCGTGCTGACCGCCGCCGTGCCCCGCCTGCGTGAACTGTGGCTGCGCTTCGCGTCGCCGCCGGTGCGCCATGCCGGCACGCTGGGCGGCAACATCGCCAATGGCTCGCCCATCGGCGACGGTGCGCCGGCCCTGATCGCCCTGGGCGCCGACATCATCCTGCGCCGCGGCTCGCAGCAGCGCCGCCTCAAACTGCAGGACTTCTATCTCGACTACATGAAGAAGGACCTGCAGCCCGGCGAATTCGTCGAGGCACTGCATGTCCCCCTGCCCTCGCCCGACTGGCGCTTCAGCGCGCACAAGATCGCCAAGCGCCATGACAGCGACATCTCGGCCGTCTGCGCCGTGCTGGCGATCAGGCTGGATGCCGGCGCCGTGCAGGAGGCGCGCTTCGCGTTCGGTGGCATGGCCGCCATCGTCAAGCGCGCCGCCGCGGCGGAAGCCGCCGTCGTCGGCCAGCCCTGGAGCGAAGCCACTGCCAAGGCTGCAGCCGCCGCGCTGCCGCAGGACTTCAAGCCCATGACCGACATGCGCGCCAGCGCTGACTACCGGCTCAAGGTGGCGCAGAACCTTTTCATCAAGCTGTGGCTGGAAACCGTCGGCGCTGTGCCTGTCGGCGTCTGGCCGTCCATGCAAGAGGTGCTGGCATGAACAAGCCCGAAACCCTGTACCTCGCACAGCCCGTCGTCGGCAAGTCGCTGCCGCACGAGTCGGCGCATCTGCACGTCAGCGGCGCCGCGCCCTACATCGACGACCTGCCCGAGCCCGCCGGCACGCTGCACGCGGCGCTGGGCCTGTCGCCGATCGCGCACGGCAAGCTGCTGAGCGTCGACCTGGAGCGCGTCCGGCAGATGCCCGGCGTCGTCGCCGTGCTCAGCGCAGCCGATATTGCCGGTGAGAACAACTGCGGGCCGCTGCTGCATGACGACCCCATCCTGGCGGCGGACGAGCTGCGCTATGTGGGCCAGCCGGTGTTCGCCGTCATCGCGACCCACCGCGAACTGGCGCGCCGCGCGGCGGGGCTGGCCAGACAGGTCATCCAGGCCGAGCCGCTGCCGCCGCTGCTGACGGCACTGCAAGCGCATGCCGCCGGCCAGTACGTGCTGGCGCCTGCGCACCTGACGCGCGGCGAGCCGGCCGAACAGCTCGCCAGCGCACCGCACCGGCTGCAGGGAAGCTGGAGCCTGGGCGGCCAGGAGCAGTTCTATCTGGAGGGCCAGATCAGCCTGGCCGTGCCGCAGGAGGGCGGCGACGCCTTGCTCGTGCACTGCTCGACCCAACACCCGAGCGAGATGCAGCAGCTCGTGGCGCATTGCCTGGGCTGGCATGCGCATCGTGTCGTCGTGCAATGCCGGCGCATGGGTGGCGGCTTTGGCGGCAAGGAGAGCCAATCCGCTCTCTTCGCCTGCGTCGCGTCCATCGCTGCGCTGAAGCTGAAGAAACCCGTGAAGCTCCGCGTGGACCGCGACGACGATTTCCTCGTCACGGGACGCCGTCATGGCTTCGACTACCGATGGGATGTCGGCTTCGACGCCGACGGCCGCATCCTTGCCGTCGACATCGATCTGATCGCCAACGCCGGGCACAGCGCCGACCTTTCCGCCCCCGTGATGGCCCGCGCGCTCTGCCATTTCGACAACGCCTATTGGCTGCCGCATGTTGCGATGCACGGCTACTGCGCCAAGACCAACACGCAGAGCAACACGGCCTTCCGCGGCTTTGGCGGACCGCAGGGTGCCATTGCCATCGAGATGATCCTGGACGGTGTCGCCCGCCAGCTCGGATTGGACCCGGCCGAGGTGCGCCAGCGCAACTTCTACACCGCCGGCCAGGACATGACGCCGTACGGCCAGCGGGTCGAGGAACTGCACGCCCAACCGCTGACGGCGCAGTTGCTTGCCAGCAGCCGCTACGCCGAACGCCGCGCCGAGATCGCCGCCTTCAACGCGGCCAGCACGGTGCTGAAAAAGGGGCTGGCCTTCACGCCGGTCAAGTTCGGCATCTCTTTCAACGTCGCCCACCTGAACCAGGCCGGCGCACTGGTGCATGTCTACACCGACGGCTCGGTGCTGGTGAACCACGGCGGCACGGAAATGGGCCAGGGCCTGAACACCAAGGTGGCCCAGGTCGTCGCGCATGAGTTGGGCCTGCCGTTGGCCAGCGTGCGCTGCTCGGCCACCGACACGAGCAAGGTCGCCAACACGTCCGCCACGGCCGCATCCACCGGCAGCGACCTGAACGGCAAGGCCGCGCAGGATGCCGCGCGCAAGATCAAGGGGCGGCTGGCCGCCTTCGCCGCCGAGCGCTTTGGCTGCGCCGCCGAGCTGGTCGCCTTTGATGGCGGCCAGGTCAGCGGCGGCGGCCAAAGCCTGCCCTTTGGCGAACTCGTCGCCGCGGCCTACCTGAAGCGCGTGCAGCTGTGGAGCGACGGCTTCTACGCCACGCCCGGCCTGCACTGGGACCGCAGCAAGCTGCAGGGCCACCCTTTCTATTACTACGCCTGGGGCGGCGCCGTCTGTGAGGCGTTGGTGGACACACTGACCGGCGAAAGCCGCATCACGCGCGCCGACATCTTGCACGACGTGGGCCAGAGCCTGAACCCGGCCATCGACATCGGCCAGATCGAGGGCGGCTTCATCCAGGGCATGGGCTGGCTGACGACGGAAGAACTCGTCTGGCACCCCACGACGGGTTTGCTGACCACGCACGCGCCCAGCACCTACAAGATCCCGACCGCCAACGATTGCCCGCCGGAACTGCGTGTGGAGCTGTTCGGCGTGGCCAATGCCAGCGAAACCATCCACCGCAGCAAGGCCGTCGGCGAGCCGCCGCTGCTGCTGGGGTTTGCGGCCCTGCTGTCCATCAAGGACGCCTGCGCCGCCTGCGGCCCAGAGAATTGCGATCCGCCGCTGCAGGCGCCGGCCACGGCCGAGGCGGTGCTCAACGCGATCGACGCCGTCCGTTGAAGCTCATCGCCGCCCTCACCGTCCTGCTGGCGCTCGGCAGTTGCGCCACTGCACCGCCGGCGCCCGACATCGTCAGCGTCGACAGCTGGGGCGGCAGTGCAGCCACATCCACGGCAGCGCCGCAGCAGATCACGCACATCACGATCCACCACCAGGGCGAGATCTGGAAGGACGGCGCCGACGTCGAGGCCTACTTGCGCCGGCTGCAGCAGTGGTCGCGCCTGACCAAGCGCTGGGCGGACATCCCCTACCACTACGTCATCGCACCCGACGGCCGCATCTACGCGGCGCGGCCGCTGGCCCAGGCCGGCGACACCAACACCGAATACGACCCGCGCGGCCACGCCCTCGTCATGCTGGTGGGCAACTTCGAGGAGCAGCAGCCCACGCCGGCCCAGCTCAACGCCGCCGTCGAGCTGACCGCGTGGCTGGTCCGCCAACACCACCTCGGCCTGGACGCCATCGCCAGCCACAAGGACTACAGCCGGCAGACCGTCTGCCCGGGCAAGAATCTGTACGCCTACCTGGAATCCGGCTGGTTCAAGGCCGAGGTGGGCAAGCGCCTCTGATCAGCGGGTTTTCTGCGTGGCCGCCACGACGGCTGAGTGCGCGAGCTGACGTCGCGTGCCGTCAGCAGGTGCAGCACATGCGACGTGCGCTGACGGGGCGGCGCCGCTGGGGCGTGCTTCAATCGGTGCACAAAATGCCGAAACGGGAGAGGGCGACGTCATGAAACCATTGCTTTTGACCGCTGCACTGCTGGCGGCAGGCTGCAGCACCGCGTCGCCCCTGCGTCAATCGCAAGAAAGTTTCAACGCGGCTTACGGCGTGGTCGCAGGCAACGCCGACACCATCGTCATTTCCAGTTCGCCGCCGTATGTGCAGGTCACGGTGGTGGACAAACGGACGTCGGAGGTTCACACGCGCTGCATCAACGCCTACTCTCTTCTCGGCGCCTTGGGACTTGAGCACAGCCTGCCGGTCGGCTCACACGCGGAAACGCTAAGGCTCGCACTGACCAACAAAGAGCGGCGTTTCGAATTCACCAAGCCGGAGGCCCTGGCCAACCTGGTCATCAGCTACGCCGACGCCGACCTTGAAGTGATGCGGCAACGATTGGCGCCCTACAGCGACGCTGAACTTGCAACAGGATTCGGCGGCTGGGGAACGCTTCAGAGCTTGCTCGACGGCTCGCCTGCAGACCGCCCCCGGGCCTATCGCGACGCTGCGGCCTGTGTCCTGATCGACCGGGGTTTCTCGCCACGAATCGCTGATCGGACCGGAGCGCTGGTGATATACCGCTGACCGCGGCGTCCATCGTCAACGCGCGCGTTGCGTCGCGACCACCACCGCCTGGGTGCGCGAGTTCACGCCCAGCGCCCTCAGCACCGCGGCCACATGGTCCTTCACGGTGTCCACGCTGACACCCAGCTCGCGGGCGATCAGCTTGTTGGACAGGCCTTGCGTGAGCAGATGCAGCACATGCTTCTGGCGCGGCGTCAGCGGCAGCTCCGCCCAGTCGCCTGGCGCGGGGCCAGCCGAGGCCGGTGTGGCTGCAACGGGTTCAGCCGCACGCTTGAGCGGCGGCACATAGGTGCCACCGGCCAGCACCAGGTGCAGGGCCTGGACCAAGGTATTCAGGTCGCTGCGTTCGGGCACATAGCCCATGGCGCCGGCACCCAGAGCCTGCAGGGCCTCCTCGGTGTCGTCGCTGCCGGAGATGACGACGACCGGCAGCAGCAGGTGCTCGCGGTGGATCTGCTGCAGCAGCTCGAAGCCGCCATCGATGCGCAGGTCCAGCAGCACGAGCCGGGGGATGGCCTGGCCCAGCGCGTCGCGCGCGGCGGCGACAGTGTCCACGCCCTGCACCTGCGCCCCGGCGAAATGCTGCTCGATCAGGCCGGTGAGCGCGGCGCGCACCATCGGAAAAGCATCGACCAGCAAAACCTTCATCACCCCTCCTCGTTGAACCGCGGCGGCATGATATTCAACGCAGGGCCGCGGCGAGCAGGGGTTTGGCCCAGGCGGGCACGCTGCGCAGCGGTGCATGGGCAACGACCCGGCCCAACTGCATCTGCAACAGCAGCACGGGCTGGGGCCGGCGGCCGGCGCGCGGGTCGGCCTCGAAGCTGTTGTCATAAAGGCGCAGGCTGGCCAGGTGAGGCATCAGCTTGACGAGATTGCCGCGGCTGGCGTCAAAGCGCTCGCGCACCTTGGCCTCGGGAATGTCGTGCCCACCCGCGGCCACGCGTGCCTGGATGCGGCGCAGGTGCAGTTCAGGCGTGGCAAGGCCGGCGTACCAGACATGCACCTGGGCACCACCCCGTGCGCCGTCCAGCAGCAACTGGGTCATGCTGGTGCCGCCCAGCGTCGTCTCGAAGGCATAGGTCAGGCTTTCGGCCAGCGCCTTCTCCAGGCCGCGTCGGCCCAGCGTCCAGGCCAGGCCATTGGCCTGTTCGGCGGACAGGCTGGGCTGCTGCTCACGCAAGCGCGCGGCGGCGATGTCGGGATTGAAGAACTCGGCCCCGCTGGCCTGGATGGCCGCGCCGCCGAGGGAACTCTTGCCAGCGCCATTGACGCCGGCGAGCACGTAGAGGCGTGCCGGCAATTCAGCAGTCCGTTCCGGACACAGGCACCGGGCCGAGCGCCGGGCCGCTCCCAAGCCGGCCCGTCAGGCGATGTGCTTGCCGGTCAATCCGGCAAGCATCGCCGTCCCCGCGGGGGACCGACCAGGTTGGCCCGCGTCCAGCGAGGCCAAACTGGGCGAGGGGCCGTCTCATTCAGGCGGCCTTGCGAACGGGTTTGCGCGGCTTGGCGGCCTTCACGGCCACGGCGCCGATGGCCTCGGGTGTCATCGCGAAGGCATCGGCCAGCGCCTCGCCCTGGTCCTGCATGCGCGCCAGCATCGCGTCGAACTCGCCGCCTAATGCACCCAGATCGGGCTCGGCGGCACGCTGCATTTCGCGGTAGCGCTCGACCGACATCAGCACGAAGGCGGGCTGGTCATGCTTGGTGATCAGCACCGCGCCATGGGCCGCGACCGTGCGGCCGACTTTCTGGATACCCGCCACGAGCTGGGTGGCCGACACGCTGGGCAGCTGGTCGGCCAGGGCTTGTTCGAGGACTGCAGACATGATGAGGCTCCCGACTGGCATGGCCGCATTTTGCCTATTTTGGGAAAAATAGGAAATTTAGGGGATTGCGGGAGGCCGAAAATCAGTGCGCTTCTTCCCAGTTCGCGCCAACACCCACCTCGGCCAGCAGCGGCACCTTGAACTCGGCCACGCCGGCCATCAGGCGTGGCACCTCGGTGCGCATCCAGTCCAGTTCGACCTCGGGCACCTCGAAAACCAGTTCGTCGTGCACCTGCATGATGATCCTGGACTGCTTGCCGGCACTGTCCAGTTCCGCCTGCACGGCCAGCATGGCCAGCTTGATCAGGTCGGCCGCCGTGCCCTGCATGGGCGCGTTGATGGCCTGGCGCTCGGCACCGGCGCGGCGCGGGCCATTGCCGCCGCGGATCTCGGGCAGGTAGATGCGCCGGCCGAACAGCGTCGACACATAGCCGAGTTCGGCTGCGCTCGCCTTGGTCTCGTCCATGTACTTCTTGACGCCGGCAAAGCGGGTGAAATAGCGCTCGATGTAGTCCTTGGCCGCTTTCTGCTCGATGCCCAGGGCCGAGGCCAGGCCGAAGGCGCCCATGCCGTAGATGAGACCGAAGTTGATGGTCTTGGCATAGCGACGCTGCTCGCTGGAGACCTCGCCCAGCGCGACGCCGAACACCTCGCTGGCCGTCGCCTTGTGCACGTCCTGCCCTTCCTGGAAGGCGCGCAGCAGCCCCGGGTCCTCGCTGATGTGGGCCATGATGCGCAACTCGATCTGCGAGTAGTCGGCGCTGACGATGCTGAAGCCCTCGGGCGCCACGAACGCCTCGCGCACTCGCCGGCCTTCCGCCGTACGGATGGGGATGTTCTGCAGATTGGGCTCGTTGCTGGACAGCCGCCCGGTCACGGCCACGGCCTGCGCATAGTTGGTGTGCACGCGGCCGGTGTGGGCGTTGATCTGCAGTGGCAGCTTGTCGGTGTAGGTGCTCTTGAGCTTGGACAGGCCGCGGTATTCCAGGATCTTGGCCGGCAGCGGAAAGTCGGCGGCGAGTTCGGTCAATACCTCTTCGTCGGTGGATGGCGCGCCGGTGGCGGTCTTCTTCACGACCGGCAGGCCCAGCTTGGTGAACAGGATGTCGCCGATCTGCTTCGGTGAGCCGATGTTGAAGGGCTGGCCGGCGATCTCGTAGCACTGCTGCTCCAGCAGCACCAGGCGTTGGCCGATCTCATGGCTTTGCAGCTTCAGCCGTTCTGAATCGATCAGCACGCCGTTGCGCTCCACCCGCGCGAGCAGGTCGGCCGTGGGCATCTCGATGTCGCGGTAGATGTGCGTCATGCCAGCGTCGGCCTCGATCTGCGGCCACAGCACGCTGTGCAGATGCAGGCACATCTCGGAATCCTCACCCGAGTAGGTCGTGGCCTTGGCCACATCGACCTGCGCGAACGGGATCTGGTGCGCGCCCTTGCCGCACAGGTCCTCGTAGCTCAGGCCCTTGCGGCCCAGGTGGCGCTCGGCCAGCGCTTCCAGGTTGTGGGTCTTGTGGGCCTCCAGTACATAGCTCTGCAGCAGCGTGTCGTGCTGCACGCCGGCCAGGTTGACGCCATGGTTGAGAAGCACATGGCGGTCGTACTTCAGGTTCTGGCCGATCTTCTTGGCCGATGCGTCTTCCAGCCAGGGCTTGAGCCGCGCCAGCACGGCGTCCAGCGGCAGTTGCTCGGGCGCGTCCGGGCCGCTGTGGGCCAGCGGGATGTAGGCCGCTTCGCCGGGCTTGTCGGCGAAGGAGATGCCGACGATGCGGGCGGCCATCGGGTCCAGCGAATCGGTCTCCGTGTCCAGCGCGCACAGCGGCGCGGCGTGCAGGCGGATGAGCCAGGCTTCCAGTTGCTCGAAACTCAGGATGGTTTCGTACTGGCGGGCAACCTCGGCCGCGCCGGCGGGCGGTTCCGGCTCGTCGAACAGGCCCGGGTTGGCCACCGGTGCCGCCTTGGGCTTGGCCACCACCGCGGTGCCGGTCAGTTCCTCCAGCCAGGCCTTGAAGCCGTTGCGCACGTAGAACTCGCCCAAACGCGCCTTGTCCGGCTCGCGGAAAGCCAGCTCCTCCAGCTTGGGCCAGCCCGGCACATGCTCGGCGAGCTCGCAATCCAGCTTCACGGTGACCAGCTTGCGACCCATGGGCAGCCAGTCCAGCGCGGCGCGCAGGTTCTCGCCGGCCTTGCCCTTGACCGTGGGCGCAGCGGCGATGACGCCGTCCAGCGAGCCGTATTCGGACACCCACTTCGCCGCGGTCTTGGGGCCGACGCCGGTCACGCCAGGCACGTTGTCCACGGTGTCGCCCATCAGCGTCAGGTAGTCGATGATGCGATTGGGCGGCACGCCGAACTTCTCCAGCACGCCGGCCTCGTCCAGTCTCTCGTTGCTCATCGTGTTGATGAGCTCGACGTCGGCGTTGACCAGCTGGGCCAGGTCCTTGTCGCCGGTCGACACGATGACGCGATGGCCCTCCTGGGCCGCAATGCAGCACAGCGTGCCGATGACGTCGTCGGCCTCCACGTTCGGCACCGTCAGCGTGGGCCAGCCCAGCAGCTTGACGACCTCGTGGATGGGCTCGATCTGCGCGCGCAGCTCAGGCGGCATGGGCGAGCGTTGGGCCTTGTATTCGGGATACCAGTCGTCGCGGAAGGTCTTGCCCGGCGCATCGAACACGCAGACGGCGTGGGCCGCGCCGATGTCGCTCTGCAGTTTTTTCAGCATGGCCACCATGCCACGCACCGCCCCGGTGGGCTGGCCCTCGGGGCCGCGCAGGTCGGGCATGGCATGGAAGGCGCGATACAGATAGCTGGAGCCGTCGACCAGCAGCAGGATGGGTTTACTCATGGCGACGGATTGTCCGGCAGCCCGCCACCTAGAATCGGCAGCATGTTGCGCCTTGCCGTACCCCTGCTGCTCGCTGCCCTGTGTGGCGGCGCCCTCGCTGACCCGCCGCCAGAACCCAAGGTCGAGCGCACCGTGGCCGAGGACGATCAGGTCCGCATCGAGGAGCTGAAGGTGCGCGGCGAGGCCAAGAAGGTCACGGTCAAGAACAAGCTGACCAAGGCCCCGGACTACGAAATCGTCGTCAACGACGCCGGCCGCGAATCGGCCGGCGGCACGGGCACGGGCATGCCCAAGAGCGGCTCGGGCGCGCGGGTCTGGCGAGTTCTCAAATTCTGATCGCAAGCGGCCCTCGGGGTCGCTTTCTGGACCCATGGCCGTTTTCACCGAAGTCAGCCCGGCGCAGGCGCAAGCCCTGCTAGACCATCTCGCCCTCGGGCAACTCAGCTCGCTGCGCGGCATCGGCGCGGGCATCGAGAACACGAACTACTTCGTCGATTGCCAGGATGCCAATCAAAGTGGCCACTATGTCCTGACGCTGTTCGAGCGCCTGACGGCCGAGCAACTGCCCTTCTACCTGCGCCTGATGCAGCACCTGGCCCAGCGCGGCGTGCCGGTCCCTGAACCGCACGCGGACGCCGCCGGCGAGATCCTCTTCGAGGTGGCGGGCAAGCCCGCGGCCATCGTCGACCGTCTGCATGGCGGCCACCAACTGGCGCCTGACGCCTTCCACTGCAGCCAGGTGGGTGCCACGCTGGCACGCATGCACCTGGCGGCCCAGGATTTCCCGCTGCACCAGCCCAATCTGCGCGGCCTGGCCTGGTGGCGCGAGGTGGTGCCGCAGCTCCTGCCCTTTCTGAGCGGCCCTGAAGCCGAGCTGCTGCAAAGCGAGCTGGCCTACCAGGAACAGCTCGCCGCGTCGCAGGACTACGCCCAGCTCGCGCGCGGCCCCATCCACGCCGACCTGTTCCGCGACAACGTCATGTTCGAGCCCGGCGAAGGCCCTGGCCGCGAGCGCCTGACGGGCTTCTTCGACTTCTACTTCGCCGGCGTCGACACCTGGCTGTTCGACCTCGCCGTCTGCCTGAACGACTGGTGCATCGACCTGACCGACGGCCGCCTCATCGAGGAGCGCGCCGCCGTGTTCGTCGCCGCCTACGAGAGCGAGCGGCCGTTGTCCGGTGCCGAGCATCGCTTGCTGCCGGCCCTGCTGCGCGCGGCGGCACTGCGCTTTTGGGTGTCACGCCTCTTTGACCTGCACTTGCCGCGTGAGGCCTCGCTGCTCAAGGCCCACGACCCACGCCACTTCGAGCGCGTGCTGCGCGAGCGCATCGCCAAGCCCTGGCACGCACTGCACGGCGGGGTCGGCGAATGACGATGCAACTGCACTTGCAGCAGGTGCCGGCCGGCAACGGGCGGCTCTGGATACGCCATGGTTTCAAGATCTTCAGGCGCCAGCCACTGGCCTTCTCGGGCCTGCTCGGCCTGGCGCTGCTGGTTTCCATGCTGCTGAGCGCGCTGCCCTTCGTCGGCCCCATGCTGGGCCTGATGGCCATTCCGGTCTGTTCGCTGGGCTTCATGCTGGCCACGCACCTGGCGCTGCAGCGCAAGATGCCCCATGTGGACGTCTTCATCGCCCCCTTCCGGCTGACGCCTGAACGGCGCCGCCACCAGTTCGTGCTGTGCGCGGGCTTTGCGCTGGTCATGCTGCTGATCCTGCTGCTGGCCGACCAGATCGACGGCGAGGTCACCCACGAGCTGATGGAGTTGATGAAGCGCGACGCGAACGCCGACGCGATCGCCGCCATCGCGGCCGACCCGCGGCTGATCTGGGGCTTCATGGTCCGCGCGGTCGGCATGACCGCACTGTCGATCCCCTACTGGCATGCACCGGCCCTGGTGCATTGGGGTGGGCAGAGCGCCGCCCAGTCGCTGTTCTCCAGCACGCTGGCGCTGTGGCGCAACAAGGGCGCTTTCGCGCTGAACGCCCTGCTGTGGGCGGCGCTGATGTTTGCCTGCAGCGGCGTCATCAGCGTGGTCTTCGGCCTGCTCGGCCTGCTGCAGTTCGCGCCGGTGGCCTCGGTGGCCTGCTTCCTGGTGCTGGCGGCGGTGTTCTACGCCTCGCTGTACTTCAGCTTTGTCGACTGCTTCATGTTCGGCGCGCCGCCGAACCTGCTCGACGACTCGAAGGGCTGACCCCTCGCTGGGTCGGCCGCGTTTTCACGCGGCCGACATGCAAGCTCCCTACATTGCGCGGCTCGTGCCAGGCCGGCGCACGGCGTGTGCGGGCCTGGCTGTGCAGTCCCTGAACAGCAGCCGCCAACATGTCCCAGACCCTGAATCGTCGCCACGCCCTGAAGTACATGGGCGTTCCCCTGATGCTCCCCCTCGGTGGAACCGCTGTCGCCGGCCTGTTGACCGGCTGCGGCGGTGGCAGCGATGACAACAACACGCCCGCTCCCAGCTTCGCGTCCGCCAGCTTCGTCGCGATGGCCGCCCCCAGCCTCGCCACCCCGGCCGACATGGCCAAGACCCTCGTCAACTCGACGCTGATGGTCAAGTTCAGCGACGACAGCACCCAGGGCTTCTCGCTGTCGTATGCCCCCTTCTTCACGACCGGCGACCTGGTGCCGGACGGCAAGGGCGGAACCCTGCTGGCGGGCGGCTATGTCGACTTCGCCGGCAAGCCCATCATCGACACGACGGTGGCCGACAAGAACCGCCAGTTCTTCAGCGATTCGCCCGACGGCACCTCGCTGCTCAAGCTCGACAACGCCAGCGTTGCCGGCATCAAGGGCAACGCCGTCTTCGCCGTCGTGCAGTTCGAATACACGACCTGGGCGCAGGACGGCAAGACCGACATGTACGGCAAGCTGCCCTCGCCCATCGCCGTGCTGACGCTGGACCAGGACCCGGCCACAGGCAAGCTGTCGCTCGTGAAATACCACAACGTCGACACCGCACCGGCAATGGGCCTGTGGATCACCTGCGGCGCCAGCTTGTCGCCCTGGGGCACGCACCTGTCCAGCGAGGAGTACGAGCCCGACGCCTTCACGATCGCCAGCAACGCCCAGTTCAAGGCCTACAGCAAGAACCTGTTCGGCAGCGAGACCCAGGCCAACCCCTACCACTACGGCCACCTGCCGGAGGTCACCGTCAACCCCGACGGCAGCGGCACCATCAAGAAGCACTACTGCCTGGGCCGCATCTCGCATGAGCTGATCCAGGTCATGCCCGACAACCGCACCGCCATCATGGGCGACGACGCGACCAATGGCGGCTTCTTCATGTTCGTGGCCGACAAGGAGAAGGACCTCTCCGCCGGTTCGCTGTTTGTGGCCAAGTTCGGCGCCGGCTTCTCGCTGGACACGGCTGCCGCCGGCGCGCCCATCAGCTGGATCAAGCTCGGCTCGGCCACCAGCGCGGAGATCAAGGCGCTGGCCGACACGCTCAAGGCCACCGACATCATGGACGTGGCCACCACCGACCCGCTAGACGCCAGCTTCACCAAGATCTGGCTCGGCGGCAAGGTGCAGTGGGTGCGCGTGAAGGCCGGCATGGACAAGGCCGCCGCCTTCCTTGAAACCCACCGCTACGCCGCGCTCAAGGGCGGCTCGATGGCCTTCACCAAGATGGAGGGCACGACCGTCAACGCCAAGGACAAGATCGCCTACTCCGCGCTGCAGAACATGCAGAGCTCCATGGTGCGCGGCAACGCGGCCTGGAACGAGGCCGCCAACATCACCATCGACAAGGCCCTGAACGCCGGCGGCGTGCTGGCCCACACGCTGAGCACGGGCCAGAAGGACACGGCAGGCGGTGCCATCACCAGCGACTGGGTACCTTCGCTGACCAAGACCCTGCTGATCGGCGAAGACCTGGCCACGGCCGACGCCCTGGGCAACCTTGCCAACCCCGACAAGATTGGCGCGCCCGACAACCTGAAGTTCTCGGAGAAGCTGCGCACCCTCTTCATCGGCGAGGACAGCAGCTACCACGTCAACAACTTCGTCTGGGCCTACAACGTCGACACCAAGGCGCTGACCCGCCTCGTGTCCATGCCCTCGGGCGCCGAGGCCACCGGCCTGGGCGTTGTGGACGACCTCAACGGCTGGACCTACATCACCAGCAACTTCCAGCATCCCGGCGACTGGGGCGTGCCGCTGCACAACGTGGTCAAGGCCACGCTGGACCCGCTGGTGCGCGCCAACTATAAGGACCGCTTTGGCGCCCAGGTGGGCTATCTGACCGGTGCGGCCACGAGCGTCAAACTGGCCAAGATCGGCTGATTGCCGGCGTCTGACTGAAGGGCTGCGTGAGCAGCCCTTTCTCATGGGTCATTGCGCCCGGCACCTATCGCATCACCATGGCTCGGCCGCAGGCTGCACGCCCTCGCCGAACTCGCGGGCCACGTCGGCACTCAGCTCACCGGTGCCCGCATGGCGCCGCTGGCGGTCTTGCTGCTTGCCCAGCGCCGATTCGAGGGCCCTCGTCAACTTGTCGGCCGCGCCCTCGATGGCCTGGTGCATGCTTTCGGCCTGGTGCTTGACCGCGATGTTCTTCAGCCCCACCACGCGCGCCTCCAGCAGACAGCGCATGTCATCAGGGCCCGATTTCTCACCGCTGTTCATGTCGCCCAGATGCGCCTCCACATGCGTCACCTGGCCCTTGTAGTGGTCGACCGCGCCGCGGATCACGCTCTCGACATGCTCAATCAGCTTCTCACGGCCCTCTACGTGGTTGTCGGTCTCGATTTGCACCTGCATTGCATTCCTTTCGGCGTACGGAAGTCGCGCGCTTGAAACCAAGGGGCAAGCGGCATGCCGTAGGGCGCCTGGCCGAACGAAGTCCGAGCATGGCGGCGGCGGATAACCTGCTGGACTGAACTCGCACACACGGCGGCGTCAGCGGCAATGGGATAGGCAATAGGGCGACGTAAGTTTCAAACGCCCTGCCGGACCAAACGCGCATGACTGCCGGCCAGCGCGGCAAGGTCCGGGCCACGCTGGACCCGATGGAACGCATGCGCTGGGACTCAGCTACGCCAGACGCGGCAAGCGACGCGCCGGTTTCAGGTAGCCTGCTTTCCCAGAACATGCACGACTCGCTCATCCTTCACTGGCAGTTTGACCCCATCGCGTTCGCCATCGGTCCGCTACAGATCCACTGGTACGGCATTTGTTGGGCGGTCGCCTTCTTCGGCGCCGAATTCAGCGTGCGTCGCCGGCTCGCGGCGATGGGGTGGCATGACGTTGACGTGTCTACCCTCGTCGTGTGGGCGCTGCTGGGCACCATGCTCGGCGCCCGCCTGGCTCACTGCCTCTTCTACGACCCAGCGTCCTACCTTTCTCATCCCCTCAGGATCCTGGCGATCTGGGAGGGTGGGATGGCCAGCCACGGCGGCGCGGTAGGCTTGGTCGTTGCGCTGTGCTGGGGCCTGCCACGGTATGCACCGGGCTTGCCACTCCTGTCATTGCTCGATGCGACGACATTTGCCGCGGCGTTTGGTGCGGCCCTCATTCGCACGGCCAACTTCTTGAACTCGGAGATCGTCGGCAATCCCACCTCCGGGCGCTGGGGCGTGGTGTTTAGCCGCGTCGACGCCAGCCCGCGTCATCCTGTGCAGTTGTACGAGGCGGTGGCCTACCTGCTGGTGCTCGTAGCACTTCGAATCGCCGCGCGCCGGCACGCAGCGTTGCAAAAGCCGGGCTGCCTCACGGGCCTGTTCCTCGCGCTAGTCTTCGGTGCACGAGCGGTGATCGAGACCTGGAAGACACCGCAGGCGGTATACGAAGCCGGCGCAGTCTTCTCCGTCGGCCAGTGGCTCAGCGTTCCGTTCGTGCTGCTGGGCGTAGTGCTCATGATTCGCGCGTGCAGCAAGACTGCTCCAAAGTAGCTGGAACGCCGTGCACGTCAGCGCTCACGCGGAATCGCATACGTCCCCGTCGCGTGCGCCACCGGCTCGTCCTCGCCCTCCGAGAAGATCCACACCTCGCCCACGGCCAGCGACTTGCCCAGCTTCATCAGCCGGCAACGCGCCACCACCCGCCGGTCGGCGCGCGGCTTGCGCAGGAAGTTGATCGAGAGATTCGTCGTAACCGCGAGCGGCACGATGCCGATGCGCGCCAGGATGGCGAGGTAGAGGGCCACGTCGGCCAGCGTCATCATGACTGGGCCCGACACCGTGTTGCCGGGGCGGAGCTCGTGCTCGCCCACCGGATGGGCGACGACGACGCTGCCGTCCTCGTCCACCTCCTCCAGCGTGCAGCGGTTCTGCGGGAACTCGGCCTTCAGAAAGGCCACTAGCTCCGCATGTGAGGGGCGGTGTTCAGACATGGCGTTTTGCAAGCAATTGCGAGGGAAGCGGCCGCCAGCCTAGCACCGCGTCCAGAATGACCCGCATGAACCTCGCCGACCGGGGCTTCACTGGCTCCATCCCCCAACTCCATGAGCACTATCTGGTGCCCATGCTCTTCGATCCCTATGCCGAGGACCTGGCCGCGCGGGCAGCTGCGTTGCGCCCGGGGCGGTTGCTGGAGATCTCTGCAGGCACCGGCGTGCTGACGCGCCATCTCGTCGGCGAGCTGCCCGACAACGTCGACATTGTGGCCAGCGAACTCAACGCCACCATGCTGGACATGGCTGCCACCCGTGGCACAGACAGGCCCGTCGAGTGGCGGTTGGCCGATGCAGCGCAGTTGCCCTTTGCCGACGAGAGCTTCGACCTCGTCGCCTGCCAGTTCGGCGTCAGCCTCTTCGCCGACCGGCCGCGCGCCTTTGCCGAGATCCGCCGCGTGCTCAGGGCCGACGGCGTGTTCCTCTTCAACGTCTGGGATCACCTCGACAGCAATGAGCTGGCCGAGACGATCACGCAGGCCCTGGCCCAGGCCTTCCCGGACGACCCGCCGCGCTTCCTCGCTCGCGCGCCGCACGGCTGCCACGACATCCACGCGCTGCGCCAGGAGCTCAGCGACGCCGGCTTCGAGCACGAGGCGGACTTCGTCACGCTGCCGCTGCGCGCCTGCGCGGAGTCACCTTCCCAGCCCGCCCTGGGCTTCTGCCAGGGCACGCCGTTGCGCGCCGAGATCGAGAAGCGCGCGCCGGGCCGCCTGCCCGAGATGACGGCCCTCGCGGCCCGCGCCATCGCCGACCGCTTCGGTGTCGGCGCCATCGACTCGCGCATGCAGGCCCACGTGGTCATCGTGGGGCACTGAAGCCCCTCGCCCAACCTCGCAGCGCTGAACGCGCGCGAGTCTGGTCGGTCCCCCGAGGGGACGGCGATGCTCGCGGCATCGAGCCGCGAGCACATCGCCAACCGGGCCGGCTCGGGAGCGGCCCAGCGCTCGGCCCGAAGATCCCGCCGACTCAGTCTATTGGAGTGAGCTTCGCAACTGAAAGAGCCAGCCACTTCGTGCCATGCCGGCCGAAGTTGACCTGCGCCCGCGCATCCGTGCCCGAGCCCTCCAGCGTCAGCAGCACGCCTTCGCCGAACTTGTTGTGGAAGACCCCCTTGCCCACGCGCAGGCCGCCGTGCTCCTCGGACACCTTCTGCTTCATGCTGGCCGGCACGGGCGGCTCCACCCAGGCGGCCCTTTCTCCACGATTGGGCACATTGCCCGCGCCCACCATGCCCTTGAGCCCCGAGCCCCGCTGCCAGGCCTGCTGATACTCGCGCGCAAAGCCGGAGCCGAAGCCCTGGTTGCGCGGCGTCAGCCACTTCAGCGCTTCCTCGGGCAGCTCGTCGAAGAAGCGACTCTTGATGTGATAACGCGTCTGGCCATGCAGCATGCGGGTCTGGCAGAAACTCAGTGACAGCTTCTTGCGGGCCCGCGTGATGGCCACGTACATGAGGCGGCGCTCTTCCTCCAACCCGTCATGGTCGGACATCGAGTTCTCGTGCGGGAACAGCCCTTCTTCCAGGCCCGTGATGAAGACGGCGTCGAACTCCAGGCCCTTGGCCGAGTGAACGGTCATCAGCTGCACGGCATCCTGGCCCGCCTGGGCCTGGTTGTCACCGGCCTCCAGCGAGGCATGCGTCAGGAAGGCCACCAGCGGCGACATGATCTCGCCCGTCTCCGCGTCGGGCACCGAGCCCGGCGTGCCCGTGGACTGCACGCTCGGAGCCACTTCGTCCACCGGCAGGCCGACGGCGTTCTTGCCGAAGCCCTCCTGCATGACGAAGGCCTCGGCGGCGTTGATCAGTTCGTCCAGGTTCTCCAGCCGCTCGGCGCCGTCCTTGTCGGTGCGGTAGAAGTCCAGCAGGCCCGAGGTCTCCAGCACCTGCTCGATGATCTCGCGCAGCGTCATGCCTTGCGTCAGGTTGCGCGTCGAGTCGATCAGGTTGGTGAAGGCGACCAGATTGGCGCCGCCCTTGCCGGTGATGGCGCCCACGCTCTGGTAGAGGCTGCGGCCGCTGGCCTTGGCGGCGTCCTGCAGGTTCTCCAGCGTCTTGGCGCCGATGCCGCGCGTCGGAAAGTTGACGACGCGCAGGAAGCTCGTGTCGTCGCTCGGGTTCTCCAGCAGGCGCAGATAGGCCAGCGCATGCTTGACCTCGGCGCGCTCGAAGAAGCGCAGGCCGCCATAGACGCGATACGGGATGCCCGAGTTGAACAACGCCGACTCGATGACCCGCGACTGCGCATTGCTGCGGTAGAGGATGGCAATCTCCTGCCGGTCCATGCCGCCGCGGTGCAGGCTCTGGATCTCCTCGATGACCCACTGCGCCTCGGCGAAGTCGCTCGGCGACTCCTGCACGCGAATCGGGTCGCCCAGGCCGGCGTCGGTGCGCAGCGTCTTGCCCAGGCGCTGGCTGTTGCGGCTGATCAGCTCGTTGGCGGCGTCCAGGATGTGGCCGAAGCTGCGGTAGTTCTGCTCCAGCTTGATGACTCGTCTGACGCGGTACTCGCGTTCGAAATCGGCCATGTTGCCGACGCGGGCACCGCGAAAGGCATAGATGCTCTGGTCGTCGTCGCCCACCGCCAGGATGCTCTGGCCGTTGTCCAAGCCCGGCGGCGCGAACATCTTCAGCCAGGCGTACTGCAGCTTGTTGGTGTCCTGGAACTCGTCGACCAGGATGTGGCGAAAGCGGTGCTGATAGTGCTCGCGCACCGAGGCGTTGTCGCGCAGCAGTTCATAGCTGCGCAGCATCAGCTCGGCGAAGTCCACGACGCCCTCGCGCTGGCACTGGTCCTCGTAGTTGGCGTAGATCTCGACGAGGGTCTTGGTCTGCTCGTCACGCTGCTCCACGTCGCCGGGGCGCTGGGCGTCTTCCTTGCGGCCGGCAATGAACCAGCCGACCTGCTTGGGCACAAAGCGCTCCTCGTCGAGCTTCATCGCCTTGATGACACGCTTGACGGCCGAGGTCGTGTCGCTGGCGTCCAGGATCTGGAAGGCCTGGGGCAGATTGGCCAGCTTCCAGTGCGCACGCAGGAAGCGGTTGCACAGGCCGTGGAAGGTGCCTATCCACATGCCGCGCACATTGAAGGGCAGCATGGTCGAGAGACGCGTCAGCATCTCCTTGGCGGCCTTGTTCGTGAAGGTCACGGCCATGATGCCGCCCGGGCTGACCTGGCCGGTCTGCAGCAGCCAGGCGATGCGGGTCGTCAGCACACGGGTCTTGCCCGAGCCGGCACCGGCCAGGATCAGCGCGGGTTCCGGCGCCGCGGTCACTGCGGCGAGTTGTTCGGGGTTGAGGTTGCGCAGCAGGGGGCTGGAAGCAGCGTCGACCACAGCGTCGACAGGGGAAGAAGTCATCCCGGCATTCTAGGGAAGCCCCTCGTTACAGCCTGGCCGGCGCCCGCCGCTGACCGTGCGGGGTCGTTGGGGATACTTCTGGTTTTCCCCTAAAGCACTTTCGGAATGCAACGTCTCACTCTCGCCCTCGGCACCATCGCCCTCACCCTCGCCTCGCAGGCCACGCTGGCCCAAGACACGCCCGACGGCAAATGGCACGGCGGGCTCAGCGTCTCCGGCGCACTGGCCAGCGGCAACAGCAGCAGCCGCACATTGGCCGCCAATGCGGATGCCAGCGTCGCGACGGCCGAAGACAAGCTCAGCCTCTACGGCATCGCCAACTACGGCCGCAACAAGAACGCGGGCGTCGACACCACCACCGCCGACCTGTTGCGCCTGGGCGGCCGCTACGACTTCAACCTCGGCCCGCAGTGGTTCTCCTTTGGCGGCGCGGAAGGCGAAACCAACAAGGCCGGCGGCGTGCGCGACCGCTACAGCCTCAACGGCGGCGCGGGCTACCACCTGGTGAAGGACGATGCCAACAGCTGGGACGTCTTCAGCGGTCTCGGCTACACCGCCACCCGCCTGACGGACGGCAGCGAGGCCAATGGCGCGCAAGTGCTGTTCGGCGAAGAGTCCAGCCACAAGGTCAGCGAGACGACGACGCTGAAGCAGCGCCTCGTCTACTACCCCGGCGGCGGCGACCTCGGCAACCGCGCCACCTTCGACGCCGGGCTGGCCACGCAGATCATCGCCGGCTGGACGCTCAACGCCGGCCTGTCCAGCCGCTACACCGGCCACGTGCCCGCGGGCACCAAGAAGACGGATAACCTGCTGACCGTGGGCTTCGGCTACAAGTTTTGACCTCAACGGCCTTTGCGCACCTTGCCGGCCCGCCCGGCCTTGGACCATTCATAGGTCTCGCCGTCCGGCGTTCGCCCGCCTTCGACCGCGGCCACGCCCGGCCGGCCCACGCTTTCATCCAGCTCGGTTGAGATGCTGACGTGGCGATGCCCTGCCCTGCGCCGGTCCTCGGCCCAGGCCAGGGCCTGCGTCAGCTCCTTGCTGCTGAAGAACTGGCAGACCGGGGTCGCCTCTTCGCCCTCACCTTCCAGCCAATACACCACGATGCCCAAGCGCGTCTCCGTCTGCGTTGAAGGCCGCAGCGTAGCGGCTCGGCAATTGATTGCCAAAAGCAAGTATTTTGAAGATGATGGCCCATGACCGCCGATCAAGCCCTGGACGTCCGCGCCTTCAATCGCTTCTATACGCGCCGCATCGGCGTGCTGGCGCCGAAGCTGGACAGCGACTTCACGCTGCCGGAGGCCCGGCTGATGTGGGAACTGGCGCATCACGCGCCGATCAGCGCCTCGGCGCTCAGCAAGAGCCTGCAGCTGGACGCTGGCTATATGAGCCGGCTGCTGCGCGGATTGAAGAACCGCGGCCTGCTGGCCAGCCAGGCCCATCCCAGCGACGGCCGCCAGACACTGCTCAAGCTCAGCCCCGCCGGCAAGCGCGCCTTCGTGCCGCTGGACCGCGAGGGCACGGCCAAGGCCCAGGCCATGCTCGCGCCGCTGTCGGCAACACAACGCCACGCGCTGCTGGGCTCGATGTCGCGCATCCAGGCCGTGCTGGAGCCCGACGCCACGGCAGCCGTTGAGCTGCGCTCCCCCCAACCAGGCGACCTGGGCTGGATCGTCGAGCGGCATGGCGCTTTCTACGCCGCCGAGTACGGCCTGGACGTGCGCTTCGAGGCGCTGGTGGCGCGCATCTGCGCCGACTTCGTCGACCGCTTCCAGCCCCAACGCGAGGCCTGCTGGATCGCCGCGCGCGGCACCGAGCGCCTGGGCTGCGTGATGCTCGTGCAGGCACGCGATGAATCTCAAGATGGGGCCACCGGCAAGCCGCGCCCCGGCGTCGCCAAGCTGCGCCTGCTGCTGCTGGAGCCCCATGCGCGGGGCCTCGGCCTGGGCAAGCTCCTGGTTCGCCAGTGCAGCGACTTCGCCCGCGCCGCCCGCTACAAGCACATCGAGTTGTGGACGCAGAGCGCATTGACCGCCGCCCGCGCCATCTACGCGGCCGAGGGCTACCGGCTGGTGCACAGCGAGCCCTTGAACAGCTTTGGCCAGGACGTCATCAGCGAGAGCTGGGAGCTGACCCTCTAGCGCCTCGCACCAGCCCTGTGCGGGCCGTTGCACACTTGCGGGGCTCCCGACCGCGGCCTCCGCCGCCGCTGTGCGGTTCTGCGCATTCCGGACCGGTCCCGTGCTGGCATGCGATTTGCGCTGTGACCGCCCATGACAAGCAATCGGGAAGTCAGCATGCCGGCCGCATCCACGCAGTTCGGGCCGCCGCGACAACTTCCCGCACCCGTTGCCGCCTGCCCTCAGCACCTGGAACAGGCCGCCGGCTTCGGCCAATGGTGGTACGACCCGCAGACCGGCGTCACCCATCTGTCACCCACGGCGGCCGAATACCTGGAGATGCCGACCCGTTCGGCCAGCGGCCTGGGCGTCTGCCTGGGCCATGTCGTCGAGGACGATCTGCCGGAATTGATCCGGCTCTGGACCGGCGCCCAGCCCCAGCTCCCACTGGACATCCGCGTCATCGGCCTGGCCCGCGGCCTGCGCTGGCTGCGCGTGACGCCACTGCCCCCCGACCCGGCGCACCCTCGCTGGCGCCACGGCCTGCTGCAGGACGTGACCGCCCTCACCCACGCGGCCGTGCGCGAGCGCCTGGGCTATGCGTTGACGGAATACCTGATCGGCACCCACACGCTGGAGGATGCGATCAGCAACGTCATCCAGCTGATCTGCCGCAACCTCGGCTGGGAGTGGGGCGCCTACTGGAACATGGAGGACGGCGGCGGCCGCCTGCATTGCCGGCACTTCTGGCACCAACCCGACGCCCGGCTCGAACAATTCAGCGCGGTGAGCTCGACACTGAAGATGGCGCCCGGCGAGGGCCTGGTCGGCCGTGTCTGGGCCACGGGCAGCGCCGAGTGGGTGGAGGACATGAGCACCGACCCGCGCTTCCTGCGCCGTGGCAGCGCGCAGATGTGCGGGCTGTGGTCGGGCTATGTGTTCCCGGTCACCTATGTGTCGGACAACGGCGAACGCCACCGCCCCGGCGTGCTGGAGTTCTACAGCAGCCTGGCCCGCCAGCCCGAGGCGCAGCTGCCCAAGGTCTCGGCCACCATCGGCGCGCTGATCGCCCAGACCGCCCAACGCCTGGAGACCGAGGCCGTCATCCACCGCCTGGCCCAGATCGACGAGATGACCGAGCTGGACAACCGCGCCCACTTTTACGCCCAGCTGAATCGCCATTGCGCGTTGAGCCACCGACAGGGTCGCCGCTTTGCGCTGATGTTCATCGACCTCGACCGTTTCAAGCCCATCAACGACGCCTTCGGCCACGAGGCCGGCAATGCGGTGCTGCAGGCATTTGCGCAGCGGCTGCGCGAGCTGGCGCCGCCGCCGGCCCGCGTCGGCCGCCTGGGCGGCGACGAGTTTGCGGTGCTGGTGCCTGACAGCGGCGACGAGCAGGCGCTGGCGGCCCTGGCCGATGCCGTGCTTGCCGCCGCCAGCCGCCCCATCAGCTACGAGGGTGTGGCGCTGACCGTGTCGGCCAGCATTGGCGTCAGCCGCTTTCCCGAGAACGGCCAGACCGGCCCCGAGCTGCTGCGCAGCGCCGACGCGGCCATGTACCGCGTCAAGCAGAACGGCCGCAACGGCAGCAATGTCTTCTCGACCAGCAGCCCCGACACCTTGGCCCAGCAGCGCGCCAAGCTGGCGCAGCGCCTGTCCATCGAGACCGAGCTGCACGAGGCGCTGCAGACCGGGCAGCTGCGCCTGGTCTACCAGCCCATCGTCGACATCGCCACGGGCGCCCTGCATGGCGCGGAGGCGCTGATCCGCTGGCACAAGCCCGATGGCACGACGGTGCCGCCGGACGTGTTCATTCCGATCGCCGAGCAGAGCGACCTTATCGTCGACATCGGCCGCTGGGTGCTGGGCCAGGCCCTGCGCGACCTGGCCTCTCTCAAGGGCACCGCACTGCAGAAGCTCAAGGTCCACGTCAACATGGCGGCGTCCGAGTTCACGAGCAGCGCCCTGCCCGAGATGCTCGGCGCCATGTCGACCGGGCTCGAAGTGCCGGCCTCGCAGGTGGTGCTGGAGCTCACCGAGGGCATGCTGATGCGCCAGCCCGAGCAGGTCAGGCGCGTCATGCACCAGCTGCGCGAGATCGGCTTCGAGATCTCGCTGGATGACTTCGGCATGGGCCATTCGTCGCTGGCCATGCTGAAAAGCCTGCCCATCAGCTCGCTGAAGATCGACCGCAGCTTCGTGCGCGACCTAGCCACGGGCGAGCGTGACCGCGCCATTGCCCAGACCATCGTCGACCTCGGCCGGCACCTGCAGCTGGAGGTCATTGCCGAGGGCATCGAGAGCGCAGACCAGCTCGAAGTGCTGGGCCAATGCGGCTGCGCCTTTGGCCAGGGCTATCTGCTCGGCCGGCCCCTGCCTTTGCCAAGGCTCATCGAGTCTTTTCTCGACGGCCGCTCGGCCGCTGATACCCCCGCTAGAGTGCCGGCATGGAAACCTCCATGCCCTGCCCCTGCGGTCGCCGTGCCGCCTATGCCCACTGCTGCGGCGCCCTGCACAAGGCCTTTGAGGCTGGCCAGGGCCTGACCGCAGCCACGCCCGAGGCGCTGATGCGCTCGCGCTACTCGGCCTTCGTGCTGGACCTGCGCGACTATCTGCTGGCGAGCTGGCATGCGAGCACGCGGCCTGCCGATCTGGAGGCGCCCGAGCCGGGGCTGAAATGGCTGGGCCTGGACGTGAAGCGCACCGCGATGCCGGACGCCGACCACGGCAGCGTCGAGTTCGTCGCACGCAGCAAGCTCGGCGGCCGGGCGCATCGGCTGCATGAAGTCGGCCGCTTCGTGCGCGAGAACGGCGCGTGGTTCTATCTGGACGGCGAACTGAGCGGCGACCTTAAAAATTGACTCTGACCCTGCTTTATCAGGACGAGCACCTGGTCGCCATCGACAAGCCGGCCGGCCTGCTGGTGCACCGCACCCAGCTCGCGGCCCACGAGGATGAGGCCGCGCTGCAGCTGCTGCGCGACCAGCTCGGCCGCACCGTCTGGCCCGTGCACCGGCTGGACCGAGGCACCTCGGGCGTGCTGCTGTTTGCGCTGTCGGCCGAGGTTGCCTCGCTGCTCGGCGCGATGTTCGAGCAGGGGCTGATGGACAAGCGCTATCTCGCTCTTGTGCGCGGCTGGCCCGGTGCTGACGAAGGTCTGGTCGATCACCCGCTGGCGCGCGACCCTGAGCAGCCGTCGGCGGGGCAGGCGATGCTGGCAGCGCAGACCCGCTGGCGCGTGCTGGAGCGCATCGAGTGGGCACTGGCCACCGACCCGCGCTTCCCCACCACCCGCGTCGCCCTGCTCGAAGCCGAACCGTTGCAAGGCCGCCGCCACCAGATCCGCCGCCATCTGAAGCACATCGCCCATCCCATCCTCGGCGATGCGACGCATGGCAAGGGGCCGCTCAATCGAGCTGTCGCAGCATTCCTGGGCACACAGCGGCTGTGGCTGCATGCGCGCGAGCTGAAGCTGGTTCACCCGGTCACTGGATCGCCACTGCAATTGGAGGCGCAACCGGGCGCCACCTGGCCCGGCATTGACAGGGACTGGACTGATTGAAGCCCCTGTCGCGTCGGCGATGCCGCGACGCCCCGGGCGGGCTCAGAATCGACCGTTCCATCCAATAGCAGGAGACCGGCATGACGATCCAGGGCATCAAGGCGCAATACGAACAACGCGGGCCGGTGCCGCAGGACGTCATCGGGGCCCTGCCCTTCGAGCCGCCCGCACCCAGCGCCGGCCAGGCCCTCGTCGCTGTGCTGGCCGCACCCATCAACCCGTCGGACGTGCTGATGCTGACCGGTGGCTACGGCATCCTGCCGCCGCTGCCGGCAGTGGGCGGCAGCGAGGGCGTGGGCCGCGTTGTGGCCGTCGGCGAGGGTGTGACTCATCTGAGTGCGGGCCAGACGGTTCTGCTGCCCGCCGGCAGCGGCACCTGGGCCAGCCATCTCGTCGCCGACGCCAAGCGCCTGGTGCCCCTGCCCGCTGGCGCCGATGCGCAGCAGTTGTCCATGCTGACCGTCAACCCGGCCACGGCCTCGCTGATGCTGTCGGAGTTCGTCACGCTGCAGCCGGGCGACTGGGTCATCCAGAACGTCGCCAACTCGGGCGTGGGCGGCTACCTCACGCAGCTCGCCAAGCTGCGCGGCCTGCGCACCGTCAACATCGTGCGGCGCGAGGGCGCGGCAGCGGTCGTGAAGGCGGACGGCGGCGATGTGGTGCTGGTGGATGGCGACGACCTGGCCAAGCGCGTCAAGGAGGCCGTATCGGGCGCGCCTATCCGCCTGGGCATCGACGCCGTCGGCGGCAAGGCGACCAACCGGCTGGCGAGTTGCGTCGCCGAGGGCGGCACCGTCGTCAATTACGGGCTGATGAGCGGCGAGCCTTGCGTGGTGTCGCCGCAGTCCTTCGTCTTCAACGACCTGACGCTGCGGGGCTTCTGGCTGGCCAAGTGGTTCCGCGTCGCATCGCGCGAGGCGCAGATGGCGCTTTATGGCGAGCTGACCAAGCTGCTCGCCACCGGCCAACTGAAGGCGCGCATCCACGCGACCTATCCCGTCGAGCAAATCAAGGAGGCGATTGCCGCGGCCGCAACCGGCGAGCGCGACGGCAAGATCCTTGTCGTGCCCAGGCATTGAGTCCCCACTGAGCCGCGGCGGACACCGTCCTCTAGCGTCTCGGCACCGAGCCCAGCCAGCGCGCGCGGATGCGCTGCAGCTCACCACGCGACTCCAGGCGTTGGATGGCCTGGTTGAAGGCGCGCAGGTCGGCCTCGGTCAGCGACTTGCGGCTGAGCTTGTAGGTGACGGGGTCGCGCAGCAGGTGGATGGGCAGCTCGATGAGAGGCACGTCGGCGGCGCGCGCAGCAAAGGCGATGGCGACGCTGTCACCGAGCAGCACGTCGCCGCGGCCGATCTGCATCAGCTGCACGCCCTTGGCGTACTCCTCGAACCAGGTCAGCAGGCCATGGGCCTTGAAGTCGTTGATGATGGGCACCAGGGCCGGCCCGCGGTGGGTAACGAGGCGCAGGTTGGCGCGCAGCAGTTCATCCAGCGAATGCACGTCCATGCGGGCCTCGTCGGCACGCATGAACACGCCCAGCACCTCGTCGCGATAGGCGCGCGTGTACCAGGCGGCGTCAGAGCGCGGCGTCGCAGCGATCAGCACATCGAGTTCCCCCGCGAGCAGCATGGGCAGGCGGCGGTTGCGCGGCACTTCGCGCACATAGCTGACGCGGCAGCCGGCCTCCTTGGCCACGGCGGCCAGCAACTCGGTCTCCAGGCCGGTGTGATGGCCGTCGGCCATGAAGGAATAGGGCCGCCAGTCCTCAAAGGGCACGCGCAACGGCCGCGTGCAGGCCGCCTGGGCCAGCAGCGGCGTGAACAGCATCAGCGCAAGCAGCAGTCGTCGGAACATCTCGGCTCTGGTCCTTGGCGGCTAGCGACTGAGGATAGTCCCGCACGGTGGCATCAGTGCGGCTCCAGCACCCTGATGTCCAGCCCCGAGGCCTGGCCGCGCCAGCGGTAGAGCTTCTGCGTCGCGGCCTGGAAGTCCTCGGGCTTCGCGCTGCGGATGGGCACGAAGGTCTGCGGGTTGCGATCGATGAGCGGGAACCAGCTGCTCTGAACCTGCACCATGATGCGGTGGCCGCGGCGAAAGCTGTGGTTGATGTCCTGCAGCCCAACGCGCAGCTCTTCGACGCGGCCCGGCACCATGGCCTCGGGCGCCTCGAAGCTGTTGCGAAAGCGCCCGCGCAATGGGTCGCCGCGCACCAGCTGCTGGTAGCCACCGAGCGGTGCCTCGGGCGGTTCGACGTCCTCGGTGCGCGGCTTGCGCTTCTTCGCGGCCTCCTCCTCCAGTTCGGCGGGGTAGACGTCGATGAGCTTGACGACCCAGTCGGCGTCGCTGCCCGTCGTCGAGGCGAACAGGCGCGCGACGATGGGGCCGACGATGGTGATGTCCTCCTCCAGCACGTCGCTGCGGAAGGTCAGCACGTCCGGCCGGGTGGCCGCAAAGCGCTGGTCGCTGACCATGTATTCCTGCGGCACGCCCAAGCTCGCATAGCCGATGTAGGGCACGGGCTTGTTGGGGTCACTGACCCAGGCATCGAAAGCGGGCTCGGTCGCGTCGGGCGGCGCAAAGCTGAGCTTGCCGCCGGGTGCGAAGTAGAGGGTGCGGGCCTGCGCTTGCCTGGGCGGCCAGGCGTCGTAGCGGCGCCAGACGTTGGTGCCGGTCTCGAAGACGGTGGCCTTCGCAATGGGTGCCTTGGGTGCGACCTCTCGCAGATGCTGCTCGAAGAAGGGCAGCAGCACCTCCTTCTGGAACTGCTCGGCGGTGGGCTGCTGGAACTGCACGCGGCCCAGCTGCCGCCCCGGCGCGCCGACCCAGCCGCCATGCACCCAGGGGCCCATGACGAGGCGGTTGTCGGTGGCAGGGCTCTGCCCAGCGATCGCGCGGAAGGTGGCCAGCGGGCCGGCCAGGTCCTCGGCGTCGAACCAGCCGCCGACCGTCAACACGGCGGCGCGGATGTTCTTCAGATGGGGCGTGATGGCGCGGGACTTCCAGAACTCGTCGTAGCGGTCATGCTCCAGCTGCACGTCGAAGTAGGGGTTGGGGCCGCCGTCCTTGGCCAGCCGCTGCGCCAGCGCGTCGAGGTTGCCGTGCTGCAGGTAGAACTCGTAGCCGTCCAGCGTGCCCCAGTCGAACTGCGGCCATTGCTTGGGCGGTGGCACCGGTGCCTGCTGCGGCTTGAAGCCGGTGTAGAAGCCGAAGTTGGCCGCCAGCATGAAGGCCCCACCGTGATAGCTGTCGTCGCCCTTGAAGAGGTCGGCAATGGGCGCCTGCGGCGACGCGGCCTTGATGGCCGGATGCGAGTCGATGATGGAGGCCGAGGTGTAGAAGCCCGGGTAGGACACGCCCCAGAGGCCGACGCGGCCGTTGTTGCCGGAAATGCGGTCCAGCAGCCACTGCACGCTGTCGTGGGTGTCAGAGCTTTCATCGACGTCAGCCACGCTCTTCTTGACGGGCTTGTGCGGCGTCATCTCGATGAACTCGCCTTCCGACATGTTGCGGCCGCGCACGTCCTGGCAGACAAAGATGTAGCCGGCCTTCAGGAACTCCTCGTTCGGCGCGAGGCCCTTGATGCCATCGCGGTCCACGCCGTAGGGCCCGCAGCCATAAGGCGTGCGCACCATCAGGAAGGGGTAGCGCCGGCTCTGGTCCTTGGGCACATAGACGGCGGTGAAGAGCTTCCTGCCGTCGCGCACCGGCACGCGGTACTCGTACTTGGTGTAGTGCTCGCGCGGCTCGTAGGCCGGCGGCTTGTTCTCCTCGTCGGCGGCTTGGACCGCCAGGCCGGTCAGGCCCAGCAGCAACAGGAAGGAGGCGCGCAACAGCAGCATCGTCGGCAACGGCGGGTTGAAGGAGGGGCGAAGTCTGACACCGACCGGGAGGAGCGTGGCGTTAGGCTGGCGGCTCGTCAGGCTGCAGGAGGCTCCGCCATGAAGATCGACACCCAGGCCTACCGAGTTGCGCCCGGCCAGAAGGTCAAGCTCAAGCACTGGGCCACGGCCGTCGACCCGCTGTACAGCGACAAGGGCGACTACGAACAGCGGCTGGGCGCCCAGGTCGAGCGGCTCAGCGAGTTGCAGAACCTGCTGTATGCGCACAACCGCTACTCGCTGCTGCTGGTCTTCCAGGCCATGGACGCGGCGGGCAAGGACGGCGTCATCAAGCATGTGATGTCGGGCGTGAACCCGCAGGGCTGCCAGGTGTTCAGCTTCAAGCATCCCAGCGCCCAGGAGCTGGATCACGACTTCCTGTGGCGCACCACGCAGTGCCTGCCCGAGCGCGGGCGCATCGGCATCTTCAACCGCTCCTACTACGAGGAGGTGTTGATCGTGCGCGTGCACCCGGAGATCCTGGCGGCGCAGTCGCTGCCCAAGGAGGCGGTGCGGGCACCCAAGGTCTGGGCCGACCGCTATGCGTCGATCAACAACCTGGAGCAGCACCTGCACCGCAACGGCACGCGGGTGCTGAAGTTCTTCCTGCATCTGTCCAAGGAGGAGCAGCGCCAGCGCTTCCTGGCGCGGCTGGAAGACCCGGCCAAGAACTGGAAGTTCACGGCCGACGACATGGCCGAGCGCGAGCTCTGGCCCAAGTACATGCAGGCCTATGGCGAGATGCTGGGCGCGACCAGCAGCGAGGAGGCACCCTGGCATGTGGTGCCGGCGGACGACAAGCGCAACGCACGCCTGATCGTGTCCCAGGTCATTGTCGACACGCTCACGGCGCTGAAGATGAGCTACCCCGAGCCCACCCTCGACGCCGTCGAGCTGGCGGCAATCCGCAAGCGGCTGAAGGCGTGATCAGCCGAACTTGACGGCGTAGACGGGCGGCAGGTGGGCCGACACGGCCTGCCAGCTGTCGCCCGCGTCGCCGCTCGCCCACAGGCCGCCGGTCGTCGAGCCCATCATCAACTGCTCACCCGCGTCGTCCACCGCCAGGCCGTGGCGGTAGATCAGGTCGTAGCAATGCTGTTGCGGCAGGCCGGCACGCAACACGTCAAAGCTCTTGCCGCCGTCGCGCGTGCGGGTCACGCACAGGGCGCCGTCGACAGGGATGCGGCGTTCGTCCTTGACGGCGGGCACGAACCAGGCCGTCTGCGGGTCGGCCGGATGCGCGGCGACGGCGAAACCGAAGCTGGACGGCTGGGCCTGCAGCTCTTCCCACGTCGCGCCGTTGTCGCTGCTGCGGAAGATGCCGCAGTGGTGCTGGCACCAGAGCACATCAGGCTCGGCACGGCAGCGGGTGATCAGGTGCGGGTCCTGCGAGTTCTCGTCGCCGGCCAGCTCGGGCGGCATGAAGTCGGCCCGCATGCCCTTGGCGCGCAGGCCCCAGCTGCTCCCGCCATCGGTGGTGCGCCAGGCGCCGCCGCAGGACACGCCCACCAGCAACTCCTCCGGCTTGGCCGGGTGGGGGCAGATGGAATGCAGGGCCGGCGCCGGGTTGCCGCCGCCCATCCACTGCAGGCGGCGCGGGTCCTGCCACAGCGCCTCGCTGAGCTGCCAGCTCTCGCCGCGGTCGCGGCTGACGAACAGGCCGCCGGGAATGCTGCCGCACCAGATGGCGTCGCCCGAGCGCTCCAGCGAGAACACCTGCTCCAGCTTCCAGGCCGGACCTTCCGCGCCTTCGGGCTGGGCCGGAAAGCTCGGCGCCGTGACCTCGCACCAGGTCTTGCCGGCGTCGTCGCTTGCCTGCAGCTTGGCGCCGAAGTGGCCCAGGTTGAGGCCGGCCAGCATGAAGCCCGAGGCGTCGGGCGGCAGCAGCATGGTGACCGGGTCGGCCACGAAGCTGAGGTTCTCGATATGCCAGGTGCCGGCACGGCGGCGCAGCTCGAAAAGGCCTTTGCGGGTCGCGGCCCAGGCGCGGTCTGTCATGGTTCAACCTCCAGAGAGTGCTTGCAGGACATGGATGCGACTGTCCGACCGCAGCGGGTCGCTCAGGCCGCGCAGGTCGCGCGCCCGTTTGCCGTCGATGAAGACGACCACGTTGACGCGCAGATGGCCCTGCTCGTCGAGGATGTAGCCCCGCAGCCGCGGCTGCTCGGCAAAGGCGGCATGCAGGGCTTCGCCCAGCGTGGACGCCTCGCATTGGCAGGAAGGCGCGTCCACGAAGCGGCGCAGTTGGGGGGTGAATTCGACAAGGGCCATGGATGCACGACGAACGACGGCCATCGAATTCGACGACCTCGTATCCCTCAAATATCCCCGGGCTTACCCGCACGGACAGAATGCGGCCGATGAATTCCGGTGTCCTCTTCGCCCTCGGCGCCTATCTGAGCTGGGGGTTGTTCCCGCTCTACTTCCGCCAGATCGCTTCCATCCCCGCGCTGCAGATCGTGGCCCACCGCACGTTGTGGTCGCTGGCCTTCGTGGCCGTCGTGCTGCTGGTGACGCGCAATCTGTCCTGGCTGAAGGACGTCAGCGCGGCGACCTGGCGGCGCTTTGCGCTGTCGGCCACGCTGATCGCCATCAACTGGCTGACCTATGTCTGGGCTGTCGGCCATGGCCATGTCATCGACGCCAGCCTGGGCTACTTCATCAACCCGCTGGTCAACGTCGCGCTGGGCTTTGCGGTGCTGCACGAACGGCCGCGGCCCATCCAGTGGCTGGCCGTGGGGTTGGCGGCCATCGGCGTGCTGTGGCTGACGGTGGCAGGCGGCAAGCTGCCCTGGGTGGCCCTGGTGCTGGCGGTCAGCTTTGGCCTCTACGGGCTGATGCGCAAGACGGCCGCCCTCGGTGCCATCGAAGGCCTGACGCTGGAGACGCTGATCCTTGCGCCGCTGGCTGCGGCCGGGCTGATCTGGTGGTCGCAGGACGGCAGCATGGCTGGCCAGACGGCCGTGGACTGGGCCTGGCTGATCGGCACCGGGCCCGTGACGGCCGGCAGCCTGCTGCTGTTCGCGGCCGGCGCGCGGCGCCTGCCGCTGGCAACGCTGGGCGTCGTTCAGTATGTGTCGCCGTCGCTGCAGTTCCTGCTGGGCGTGTTCCTGTTCCATGAGCCGATGGACGCGAGCCGGCTGATCGCCTTTGGCTTCATCTGGGCGGCGTTGGCGCTGTACTCGCTGGACGGCTTGCGGCTGGCGTGGCGTCGTCCTCGCGCCGATACCACTCCCGCGTGAGTGCGTTGAGGCGGCTGCGGTCCAGCTGCCAGATGCCCAGAGGGCCGTGCACGATATCCAGTTCATGGACGGAGCCGGGCTCGAACTGGGCCCAGTACTCGCGCACATGGTTCAGCGTGACCTCGGGCGGACCGGGCTCGACGGGTTCGAGGCGAGCGCCGGAAACCAGCCGGTAGGGCGTCGCAAGGGCGCCGCCGGAGAGCCATTGATCCAGCCGCATCGCGGTACCCGGCGCAGCGATCGCCAACCCACAGACCATCAGGCCGCTGAGCGCCCAGGCCTCCCGGGCAGGCACTTTGCGCCGCGCCAGCAGCAGATAGATAAACAAGCCCAGCGGCACGGCAACCAATCCAAGGAAGAACAGACTGCGTGGCTGCAACAGTTGATGCTCCGTGATCGTGAGGTCGACGAGTGCGGCGACCATCAGCACCAGAGAGCTCAGGGTGGCGGCAAGTGCCCCCGGATGCTTTTCTAGCGCAAAGTCCGCCAAAGCCGAGGCATCGAGTGGCTGCTGAGGCAACAAGTTGCGCATGATGTCGGCAGTGGCCTCTCGGGAGGCCACCGCGTTCATGCCGGTGTCGGCCGAGGCCATGATCGAGTCGGAACCGTTGCCCAGTTCCAACCAGTGCAGGTTGGCGGACCGTATCCCGACGTTGCCCCGCCATCGGACAGCATCCGGCGTCTTGGTCACCAGTTGCTCCAGCCGCCCGCCGTCGGGTTGCACCGCCACGATGCGCAGCAAATCGCCTTGGTCAATCAGCAGGCCCTTGGCCTCGAAGCCAAATATCCGCATGCGCCGCGCGAAGTAGGCGGGGCGTGCCAGATTGACGCGAAACCAGCGCTGCTGGGGCGCGAGTTTCGGCAGCACTTCATCCAGCAACCTGTTCTGCAGGTTCTTCAGGCGCCGCTCACGAAGGAACAGCGCAAGAAGAATTCCCGGCAGCACGCAAAGCAACACCGCCTGAGCGATCAGCAGTCCTTCCTTCATCTGCACTCCCTGTGCGCCGCTTGGCGGGCGCTGGGGAGGCAGTCTAGGCGGACCGGCGTCAGCTGCGCATCAGGAAGTCGAAGGCACCCAACGCCGCCTTCGCACCATCGCCGGCGGCGATGATGATCTGCTTGAAGGGCACGGTCGTCACATCACCGGCGGCGAACACGCCGGGCAGCGAGGTGGCGCCCTTGGCGTCCACGATGATCTCGCCGTGCTTGCTGAGCTCCAGCGTGCCGCGCAGCCACTCGGTGTTGGGCACCAAGCCGATCTGCACAAAGCAGCCGTCGACCTCGACGCGCTTGCTCTCGCCGCTGATGCGGTCGGTGTAGTTCAGGCCGTCGAGCTTGCCATTGCTGCCACCCGTGAACTCGGTCGTCTGCGCGTTCACGATGATGGTGACGTTGGGCAGGCTCTGCAGCTTCTTGACGAGCACCGCATCGGCGCGCAGTTCGGCGCCGAACTCGACCAGCGTCACGTGCTTGACGATGCCGGCCAGATCGATGGCCGCCTCGACGCCGGAGTTGCCGCCGCCGATGACCGCGACCGGCTTGCCCTTGAACAGCGGGCCATCGCAGTGCGGGCAATAGGCCACACCCTTGTTCTTGTACTCGGCCTCGCCGGGCACGCCGACGTTGCGCCAGCGCGCGCCGGTGGACAGGATGACGGTCTTGCCCTTGAGCTTGGCGCCGTTGGCCAGCTCGACCTCGACGAAGCCACCGGGTTGCGCAGCCGGCGTCAGCTTCTCCGCGCGCTGCAGGTTGTGAATGTCGACCTGGTAGTCCTTGACGTGGCCTTCCAACGCGGCGGCGAACTTCGGCCCGTCGGTCACCGACACGGAGATGTAGTTCTCGATGCCCAGCGTGTCATTGACCTGGCCGCCGAAGCGCTCAGCGGCGACGCCCGTGCGGATGCCCTTGCGCGCTGCGTACACGGCCGCTGCGGCGCCGGCCGGGCCGCCGCCGATGATGAGCATGTCGTAGGGCTCCTCGGCATCCAGCTTCTTGGCGTCGCGCACGGCGGCACCGGTGTCGAGCTTGGCGACGATCTCCTCGAGCGACATGCGGCCCGAGGCAAAAGGCTGGCCGTTCAGCCACACGGCCGGCACGGCCATGATGTCGCGCGCCTCGACCTCGCTCTGGAACAGGCCACCGTCGATGACGGTGGTGCGGATGCGCGGGTTGACGATGGCCATCAGCGACAGCGCCTGCACGACGTCCGGGCAGTTGTGGCAGGTCAGGCTCATGTAGATCTCGAAGTCGAGATCCAGGTCCAGCGCCTTGACGGCGTCGATCTGCGCCTGCTCGACCTTCGGCGGATGACCGCCGGTCCAGAGCAGCGCGAGCACCAACGACGTGAACTCATGGCCCAGCGGGATGGCGGCAAAGCGCAGCGATTGCTCTGTGCCGGTGCGGCGCAGCAGGAATGACGGCGTGCGGGTGTCGACACCGTCGGTACGCAGCGAAATCTTGTCGTGCATGCCGGCGATCTCTTCGAGCAGCTCGCGCATCTCGTCGCTGGACTTGGAGTTGTCCAGCGAAGCAATGATCTCGAAGGGGACCTTGACGTGGTCCAGGTAGCCCTGGAGCTGGGTCTTGAGTGCGGCGTCCAACATGGTGGTGTCCTTTCAGTGAGGCGTGGCGGGGCGGGCCACTGCTGAAAGGGTCCCCGATGCCGGAGGCCCTTTCAGCAGAACCTGTCTGGTTCTGCAGAAGGCAGGAACCCTCCCGGGTTCCTGACGAACAGCATGGCTGTTTAGATCTTGCCGACGAGATCCAGGCTCGGGGCGATCGTGGCAGCGCCTTCCTTCCACTTGGCCGGGCAGACCTGGCCGGGGTGGGCGGCGGTGTACTGGGCAGCCTTCAGCTTGCGCAGCGTTTCCGACACGTCACGGGCGATCTCGTTGGAGTGGATCTCGGCGGTCTTGATGACGCCGTCCGGGTTGATGACGAAGGTGCCGCGCAGTGCCAGGCCTTCTTCGGGGATGTGCACGCCGAAGGCATTGGTCAGCGTGTGGGTCGGGTCGCCCACCAGCGGGAACTTGGCCTTGCCGACGGCCGGCGAGGTCTCGTGCCACACCTTGTGCGAGAAGTGGGTGTCGGTCGTGACGATGTAGACCTCGGCGCCCATCTTCTGGAACTCGGCGTAGCTGTCGGCCGCGTCTTCGACTTCGGTCGGGCAGTTGAACGTGAAAGCGGCCGGCATGAAGATCAGCACGGACCACTTGCCCTTCAGGGTTTCGTCGCTAACGGTGATGAACTTGCCGTTGTGGAAGGCTTCGGTCTTGAAAGGCTGGACTTGGGTGTTGATCAGGGACATTCGAAAGCTCCGTAGGGCGCTGGTTGATGGGATAGGTAGAACTATATCGAAGATGAGTTTTCAGTAGAAAACATTTATCAAATCGACATCATTGATCCAGCCTATGAGGCCGGACGCTCAGGCTTCGTAGCGGCGGTCGTAGAGCTGGTGCGGGCTGAGCTTCACGCGCAGTACCTGCGCGGCCACCAGACCCGTGATCGCATGCTCGGCCACCGCCGTGTCACGCCTGACGGGAGAGCCTAAGGCATCCCCATGACGATTCATAACGGCGCTGACGATGGGAGTGTTGCCTGATGTACCGCGGCGCACCGCCACCGCGATCTCGCCGCTGGCGAGCTTGACCAGGGTGCCGGGCGGGAACATGCCGACCTCCTTGACCAGCAGCGCTGCAAAGCGATGGCCATTGCTGCCGGTGTAAAGCGACTTGGCCGCCTGCGGTGCCGGCATGCCTGCGCGGCCGCCGCGGCTGGCAAGCTTGGCCAGGAAGATGTCGACGAGGCGCAGCAGCTGGGCCGCCTCGTCGGGCTCGGCCAAGCCTTGCGGATAGCCACCGCCGCCCGGCTGCTCATGGTGCTGGGCCACCGCAGCCAGCCATTGCGCATCGTCCAGGCCGGCGTTGCGCAGCCAGGCCACGGCTTCGTCAGGATGGCGGTCGATGGCCGCGCGCTGGGGTGGTGCCAGCTTGCCGCCACGCGAGGCCAGGCGCCCCTGCAGGTCGATGATGGAGAGATTCATCGTCAGCGCGGCGCCAACGAGGCTCTTCTGGCGCTCCGGCGTCCATGAGAGGCGGCGCGCCAGCAGCGCGGCGACAGCGGCCGTGTGCAGCAAATGGGCCAGTCCGTAGACCTCGTGGCGGCTGTGGTCGTGCTGGATGACGACGAAGAGCAGTTGGTCAGGGAAACGCTCGGTCCAGGCGATCAGCTGGCCGGCGCATTCCTTGACGCGTGGCAGGAAGAGGGTTTCCTGCGGCGTGCGCAGCAGTACGGACAACCGCGTCTGCATCGCCTCCCAGCGGCCGAAGAAGTCCTCGCTGCCCGCACCGCCATCGCTGCTGCGCGCCGAGGCGTCGCGCACTTCCTCCATGTCGACGAACACGCCGCGGTTCAGCAGCGCCTCGCGCATCTGCTCGTTGGGCACCGGCTGGCCCTTGGCCAGCAGCAGCTTGCCCTCGGCATCACGCACCCCGAAAGGCAGGGGCGCCCCGGCCTTGATGTGACCGGCAACCTGCTGGATGGGGACGAGTTTCATGGCCGGATGATCTCCGGACTTGCACGCGCCGCCGCAGCGGAGAAACGCTCAGGTTTCCAGCGCCAGCAGCTCCTCGACAGTCTGGCGACGGCGGATCAGGCGGGTCGTGTCGCCGTCCACCAGCACCTCTGCCGCCAGCGGCCGACTGTTGTAGTTGCTGGACATGGAGGCGCCATAGGCACCCGCGTCGTGGATGACGAGCAGGTCGCCAACGCTTGCTGCCGGCAGGTCGCGCGTCAGCACCTCGCCGCCCGGGCCTTGCGTGAACACATCGCCGGACTCGCACAGCGGGCCGGCCACGACGGTGGGCTGCTCGGGGCCGCTGGCGCCGAGCAGGCTCATGGCATGGAAGGCGCCGTACATGGCCGGGCGCATCAGCTCATTGAAGCCCGCATCCACCAGCACGAAACGGTTGGCGCCAGCGTTCTTGACCGCCCTCACCTCGGCCAGAAGCACAGCGCTCTCGGCGACGAGGTAGCGACCCGGCTCCAGCTCCAGCTTCAGCGCATGGCCCACCAAGGTCTCCGCCTCGCGGCGGGCGGCGTCCCAGAGGCCGAAATAGTGAGCCACGTCGATGCGCGCATCGCCATCGCGGTAGGGAATCGACAGGCCACCGCCGGCCGAGATCGCGTGCAGGTCATGCCCGGCCGCGACCGTTTCGCGCACCAGACCGACCATGGCCTGGCCGACCTGGGCCAGATGCTCGTAGTCCACGCCCGAACCAATGTGCATGTGCAGGCCGACCAGCTTGAGCCCATGGCGGCTTATTGCTGCCAGCGCCGCGCCCAGGTCCGCATGCCAGATGCCGTGCTTGCTGTGCTCGCCGCCGGTGTTGGTCTTGTGGCTGTGGCCATGGCCGAAGCCCGGGTTGATGCGCAGCCAGACCGCATGGCCGGGCGAAGCGGCGCCGAGCTGATCGAGCATGTCGATGGAGCCGGCGTTGACCGGGATGCGGTGCTCGACAACCGTTGCCAGCGTGGCGTGGTCCAACAGGTCGGCGGTGAAGACGATCTCGTCACCACCAGCTTCGTAGCCTGCCGCCAACGCGCGCAGGATCTCGCCGCGCGACACCGAGTCGACCTTGACGCCGGCCTCGCGCAGCAGCTTCAGGATGTGGATGTTGGAGCAGGCCTTCTGCGCAAAGCGCACGACGTCGAAGCGCTTCAGCGACGCGGCGCGCTCGCGGATGGTGGCGGCGTCATAGACCCACAGCGGCGTGCCGTGCCCGGCGGCGAGAGCTTGCAGGCGGGCGGGGTTCAGGGCGGCAGGAAGGGGCTTGGTCATGGATCGAAGCATGCCCGCGGCGACCCATTCAATCAAATTGAAATTTGTGCAGCGACAATTCAATCCTGATATGGATATTCAGCACCGCCACATCGAAGTCTTCCGCGCTGTCATGACGGCGGGCAGCGTCACCGGCGCCGCCGCGCTGCTGCACACCTCGCAACCGACCCTGAGCCGCGACCTCGCCCGGCTCGAGCATCTCCTGGGCTATGCCCTGTTCGAGCGCGAGCGCGGCCGCCTCAAGGCCACGGCGAGGGCACGTGCACTGTTCGATGAGGTGGAACGCAGCTTCCAGGGCCTGGCGCGCGTCATCGAGCGGGCCGAGGCGCTGGGCCGCTCGGAGGATGCCGAGCTGAGCCTGCTCAGCCTGCCCGCGCTGAGCCACGCGCTGCTGCCCGGCGCCTTGAATCAACTGCTGGCCGCCAACCCGTCGGCACGCGTGTCCATCACACCAGCCGAACCGCCGCTGCTGGATGCCTGGATCAGCGAGCAGCGCTTCGACCTCGGTTTGGCCGAACAGGCGACGCCCTTGCCTGGCGTGCGCGTCGAGCCGGTGCTGGAGGCGGACGAAGTGGCCGTGCTGCCGGCCGACCACGCACTAGCGTCGCGCAAGCGGCTGGCGCTGAAGGATTTCGCAGGCCAGCACTTCATCAGCCTCGCCGAGGACGACCCCTATCGGCGCGAGATCGATGCGCGCTTCGATGCCGCGGGCATCCAGCGCCGTTTGCGCGTGCAGACGCACAGCGCCGTGGCCGTTTGCGAACTGGTGCGGACCGGGCTGGGCGTGGCCATCGTGAACCCGCTGACGGCAGCGGCCTGTGCGGGATCCGACCTGGTCGTGCGGCCACTGTCGGTGTCGATTCCCTACCGGGTCAGCGCACTGATCCCGCTGCATCGGCCGGCGCAGCCCTTGATCGAAGACCTGCTCAGCGCGCTGCGGCGCGCACGACCGTCGGCTTCGTCCCGAAGCGCTTGACGATGCTGGCCTCGATGCCGGCGGCGTCCAGGCCACACAGGCTCATCAGCTTGGCCGGGTCGCCGTGCTCGACGAACTCGTCGGGCAGGCCGAGCTGCAGCACCGGCACGCCGAGGCCGGCGGCGTTCAACGCCTCGACGACGGCGCTTCCGGCGCCGCCCATGATGCAGCCATCCTCGACGGTGACGATGACGTCATGCGTGCGCGCCAGTTCGGCAACGAGCTCAGCATCCAGCGGCTTGACGAAGCGCATATTGGCCACGGTCGCGTCCAGGCGCTCGGCCACTTCCAGCGCGGGATAGAGCAGCGTGCCAAAGGCCAGGATCGCGATGCGCTGGCCCTGCCGACGCACTTCACCCTTGCCCCAGGCCTGGGCCGTCATGGCTTTGACAGGCACGACGCCAACGCCCGCGCCGCGCGGGTAGCGCACCGTCACCGGCCCGTTGTGCATGAAGCCGGTGTACAGCGCCTGGCGGCATTCGTCTTCATCGGCCGGCGTCAGCACGGCCATGTTGGGGATGCAGCGCGTGTAGGCGATGTCGTAGTTGCCGGCATGCGTGGCGCCGTCAGCACCCACCAGGCCGGCGCGGTCCAGCGCGAACAGCACGGGCAGGTTCTGGATGGCGACGTCATGGATCAGCTGGTCATAGGCGCGCTGCAGGAAGGTCGAATAGATTGCGACGACCGGCTTGATGCCTTCGCAGGCCAGGCCCGCGGCGAAGGTGACCGAGTGCTGCTCGGCGATGCCGACGTCGTGATAGCGCTGCGGGAAGCGCTTGTGGAACTCCACCATGCCGGAGCCCTCGCGCATCGCGGGCGTGATGGCCACCAGCCGCGGATCGGCCTCGGCCATGTCGCACAGCCAGTCGCCGAAGACCTGCGTGAAGGTCGTCTTGGGCGGCGTGGCCGGCTTGACGAAGCCCACTGCCGGGTCGAACTTGCCCGAGGCGGCGTGGTACTTGACCGGGTCGTTCTCGGCCAGCTTGTAGCCTGCACCCTTCTTGGTGACGATGTGCAGGAACTGCGGGCCCTTCTTCTCGCGCAGGTTCTCGAGTGTCGGGATCAGCGAGTCCAGGTCGTGTCCGTCGATGGGGCCGACATAGTTGAAGCCGAACTCCTCGAAGATGGTGCCCGGCACGACCATGCCCTTGGTGTGCTCCTCGAACTTGCGCGCGAACTCGTAGAGCGGCGTGTTCTTCAACACGCTCTTGGCGCTTTCGCGGGCGGCGGCGTAGAAGCTGCCGCTCATCAGCCGCGCGAGGTATTTGTTCAGCGCGCCGACCGGCGGGCTGATGGACATGTCGTTGTCGTTCAGGATGACGAGCAGGTCGCCCATCAGGCCGCCATGGGCCACGCCGGCGTTGTTCAGCGCCTCGAAGGCCATGCCGGCCGTCATCGAGCCGTCGCCGATGATGGCCACGGCGCGGCGGTCTTCGCCCCTGAGCTTGAAGGCCATGGCCATGCCGTGGGCCGCCGAGATGCTGGTCGACGAATGGCCGGTGCCGAAGGTGTCGTACTCGCTCTCGTCACGGCGCGGGAAGCCGCTGATGCCACCGATCTGGCGCAGGCCCGGCATGCGGTCACGCCGGCCGGTCAGCACCTTGTGCGGATAGGTCTGGTGGCCCACGTCCCACACCAGCCGGTCGTCCGGTGTGTTGAACACGTAATGCAGGGCCACGGTCAGCTCGACCGTGCCAAGGTTGGAGCCGAGGTGGCCGCCAGTCTTGGAGACGCTCTCCAGCACGAAGGCGCGCACCTCGTCGGCCAGCTTGCGCAGTTCGGTGCGCGGCAGGCGGCGCAGGTCGGCCGGGCTGTCGATGCCTTTGAGCAGCGTGTATTCCATGGCGGTCCTCTTTAGTTGTCCCGCTCTACAACGGAGTCGGCCAGCAGGCTGAGGTGGCTCACATCGGCCAGGCCGCTGGCGGCCAGGGCCGCCTTGGCTTCGGCGCGCAGCGCTTGAGCCAGGGCGCGTGCCGCGTTCAGGCCGAGCACGCTGACGTAGGTCGGCTTGTTGGCATCCTGGTCCTTGCCGGCCGTCTTGCCCAGCACTTCGGAATCCTGGGTCACGTCGAGGATGTCGTCGACAACCTGGAAGGCCAGGCCAAGCGCCGCGCCGTAGTCGGACAGCGACTGGGTCGCCTGCGTCGACACCGACCCGCAGGCCGCGCCCATCAGAACGCTGGCCTGCAGCAGCACACCAGTCTTGCGGCGGTGCATGTCGCGTAGCGTGGTTTCGTCCAGTCGCTTGCCAATGCTGGCCAGGTCGATGGCCTGGCCGCCGGCCATGCCGTCGTGGCCGGCCGAGCGGGCCAGCAGCGAGCACAACCGCGCCTGCAGGGCGGGAGCAATGCCCGTGTCCGGCGTCAGCACCTCGAAGGCGAGGGCCTGCATCGCGTCGCCCGCCAGCATGGCCTGGGCTTCGCCGAAGGCGACGTGCGTCGTCGGCTTGCCGCGGCGCATGACGTCGTTGTCCATGCAGGGCATGTCGTCATGCACCAGCGAATAGGCGTGGATGAGTTCGACCGAGCAGGCTGCGCGCATGGCCGCAAAGCTGTCGCCGCCCACGGCCGCGCAACTCGCCAGCACCAACAGCGGGCGCAGGCGCTTGCCACCGCCCAGCACCGCATAGCGCATCGCCTCGCCGAGGCCTGCGGGCGCGGCAGCGGGCACGAGATCATCCAGCGCCGCTTCGAAGGCGTTCAAAGACGCCTGCACCCAGCGGTCAAAGTCCTGTGCATTCAAGATTCGGGGCCCTCCCAGGCCTTCAGTTCGGCGCCGTCCAGCAGCTTGACCTGCTGTTCCACCGCCTGCAGCCGCCCGCGGCACAGAGCCAGCAACTCGGCGCCCCGCTTGTAGCTGTGCAGAAGTTGGTCCAGCGGCAGCTGTTGCCCCTCCATGGCCGCCACCATGCGCTCCAGCTCGTCGAGCGCCTGCTCGTAGCTGAGGTCGGCATCGCCGTCGCTCGAGGCGGCCTTGGTGCGGGGAGAGGACTTGGTCATTTCAAAACGCGAAACAGCAATTGTAGTCAGCGGGTTTCCTCAGCTTGGTGCATGCGGACGTAACCGTCGGACGGAGGACGCGGGCATGCGTAGAATCCCGGACCTCTCGCTCGAGCGCGCACGCGCGTGCCTTCGAGCTCCCCTTTTCACACCTAGCAACCTGGCCGACTCGGCAGCCCCGAGATGCGCCGGAGGGACGCAGCACCTCTACCCGCCTGAAAGACCCGCCTGGATCATGTCCGACCTGAGTCTTCCCGTCTCGGCGCTCAAACGCAGCCAGACCCAGCTCCCGGTGAGCGCCTATTTCGACCCCGATCTGTTCCAGCGCGAGCAGGCCAGCATCTTCCAGCGAGGGCCCCGCTACGTCGGCCATGCACTGGCCGTCCCCGAAATCGGTGACCACTACGCCCTGCCGCAGGAAGGCGAAGGCCGGGCATTGGTGCGCTCAAGCCAGGGGATCGAGCTGATCTCCAACGTCTGCCGCCACCGCCAGGCGCTGATGCTCAAGGGTCGCGGCAACACCCAGGCCAACATCGTCTGCCCGCTGCACCGCTGGACATATTCACATCAGGGCGAGTTGATCGGTGCGCCGCACTTTGCCGAAGACCCCTGCCTGAACCTGAACCGCTACCCGCTGCGGGAATGGAACGGCCTGCTGTTCGAGGACAACGGCCATGACGTCGCCGCCGAGCTGAGCAAGCTGGGCCCGCGGGCGCAGCTGGACTTCTCCGGCTATGTGCTCGACAAGGTCCAGGTCCACGAGTGCAACTACAACTGGAAGACCTTCATCGAGGTCTACCTTGAGGACTACCACGTCGGCCCCTTCCACCCGGGCCTGGGTGGCTTTGTCAGCTGCGACGACCTGGCCTGGGAGTTCGGCAAGCACCATTCGGTGCAGACTGTCGGCGTGCACAAGGACCTGGAGCGCCCCGGCTCGCCGGTCTACCAGCGCTGGCACGACCAACTGCTGAAGTTCCGCGAAGGCCGCCCGCCCGAGGCCGGCGCGATCTGGCTGACCTACTACCCGCACATCATGGTCGAGTGGTACCCGCATGTGCTGGTCGTGTCGACGCTGCACCCGGTGTCGCCGCAGAAGACCGTCAACCTCGTCGAGTTCTACTACCCCGAGGAGATCGCCGCTTTCGAGCGCGACTTCGTCGAGGCCCACCAGGCCGCCTACATGGAAACCTGCGTGGAGGACGACGAGATCGCCGAGCGCATGGATGCCGGCCGCAAGGCGCTGATGATGCGTGGCGACAACGAGACCGGCCCCTACCAAAGCCCGATGGAAGACGGCATGCAGCACTTCCATGAATGGTATCGGTCCCACCCCCTGCTGGCTTCGCCAGCCCCCTCAAGGGGGCACTGCCAGCAGCCCAGCGAAGCCGGTTCTGCGGCAGTCACTGGGTCAGACACGACGGCCGCATCCAGCACCAGCAAAGAAGCCTGACGTGCCAGCCTCGGTGCTCATGGTCGCGGCGACGCTGTTGTTCGCCACCATGGGCGTCTGCGTCAAGCTGGCCAGCGAGTTCTACGCGGCCAGCGAGATCGTCATGTACCGCGGCCTGGTCGGCTCCGTGATGATGGCCCTGCTGTCGCACCGCCAGGGCTTGAGCCTCAAGACCCGCCTACCCGGCATGCATCTGTGGCGCAGCATCTCCGGCGTCACCTCGCTGTGCCTGTGGTTCTACGCCATCAGCCACCTGCCGCTGGCCACGGCGATGACGCTGAACTACATGTCCTCGGTCTGGATGGCCCTCTTCCTACTCGGCGGCGCCGTGCTGATGGGTGCCCAGCGGCTGGACTGGCGGCTGATGGCTTCGGTGCTGCTGGGCTTCGTCGGCGTCGCGCTGATCCTGCGCCCGACGCTGGACCAGCAGCAGCTCTGGTACGGCCTGGCCGGCCTGCTGTCCGGCATGATCGCCGCGATGGCCTATCTGCAGGTCACGGCCCTGGGCCGCGTCGGCGAGCCCGAGTTGCGCATCGTCTTCTACTTCTCGGTCGGCGGCTGCGTGGCCGGCGCCGTCATCACGGCCGTGACCCAGGGCGGCTTGCAAAGTCACACGCTGTGGGGCGCGTTTCTGCTCCTCGCCGTCGGCGTGCTGGCCACCACCGCCCAGGTGTGCCTGACGCGCGCCTACTCCATCGGCCGCCCGCTGGTGAACGCCTGCCTGCAATACCTGGGCATCGTCTTCTCCTTCATCTACGGCATGCTGCTGTTCAAGGACCCGCTGACCTGGCACGCCACCTTCGGCATGCTGCTCATCATCGGCGCCGGCCTTGCGGCGACGCTGCTGCGCTCCAAGGTCGCCCCGCCGCCAAAAGACAGCCAGTTCAACCCTGCTGAGTCATGAGCCACACCACGCTGATCACCCCCGCCGAGCTGCGCGCGCTGCTTCAGTCCCCCGAGCCGCCGCTGATCCTCGAAGGCAGCTTCGACCTCGCCGACACCGACGCCGGCGAGCGCGCCTACGCGGCCGGCCACATCCCCGGCGCCTTCTACCTGCACCTGGACCGTGACCTCTGCGGCGACAAGACCGGCCCCGACGGGTCCTTCCGTGGCCGCCACCCGCTGCCAGAGCGCGAGGATTTCGCCGCGTTGATGCGCCGCCTGGGCCTGAGCGCCGGCCGCCAGGTTGTCGCCTATGACCGCCAGGGCGGCCCCTACGCCGCCCACATCTGGTGGATGCTGCGCTGGCTGGGCCACGCCGAGGTGGCCGTGCTCGACGGCGCCTGGGACGGCGAAATGACGGCGGATGTCCCAACTGAAGCGCCCACCGATTGGCAACCCGGCCAGCCCCTGGTCGGCCAGATCGACGCCGCCACGCTGCTCAAGAAGCTCGGCAACGTCCGCCTCATCGACGCCCGCGCCGCCGAGCGCTTCCGTGGCGAGGTCGAGCCGCTGGACAAGGCCGCCGGCCACATTCCCGGCGCCAGTAACCGCTTCTTCAAGGACAACCTCGGCGCCGACGGCCGCTTCAAGCCTGCGGCCCAACTGCGTGCCGAGTTCCAGGCCTTGCTGGCACCGCACAGTGCCGGCGCGGTGGTCCAGCAATGCGGCTCCGGAGTCACCGCCTGTCACAACCTGTTGGCCATGGCCCACGCCGGCTTGGGCGACAGCCTGCTTTACCCCGGCTCCTGGAGCGAATGGTCATCAGACCCGGCCCGGCCTATCGCTAAAGGTTAGGCCAAGGGATGAGCAAAGGCTTGATCTCCGACAAGCATTCCAGCGCCTGATCGGCCACACTGTGGTTCTTCGCAACGACTGGAGGACCGAATGTTCAAGCGCATCCTCGTCCCCACTGACGGCTCCGACATCACCGCCCACGCGGTGGACACCGCCATCCAGCTCGCCAAGATTCACGGCGCCCAGCTGTTGACGCTCAGCGTCATGGAGCCCTTCCCGTACAGCGCCGTCTCCGAGATCCAGCCCGTGCCGCCGCAGGAGTTCATCGACGCGCAACTGCGCGTCGCCACCCAGCGCGTCGAGGCCGTCAGCGCGGCCGCAGCGGCACAGGGCCTGTCCTGCCGCGGGCACACCACCGAAGCCCTGCACGCCTGGGAGGCCATCGTCGACCACGCCAAGGCCGAGAACGTGGACCTCATCGTCATGGCCTCGCACGGCCGCAAGGGCTTCGCGGCCCTGCTGCTGGGCAGCGAGGCGCAGAAGGTGCTGTCGCATATTGAAACGCCGGTGCTGATCGTCAAATAGGCGTCGAGCGGTTTTGAGGTGGCGCTGAGCCGCAACCAGGCGCGGCATTGAGCTTTCGCTGTCAGGCGAGGCCTACTCGGGCATGCGGCGGCGCGCACGCAGCCACACCCAGTCCGGTGGACTAAATTCACCCCATGCTGCTCGTCTGCCCCCAATGTGGAACCCGCAACCGCGTGCCCGACGAACGCCTGGCCGACGATCCCACCTGCGGGCGCTGCGGCGGCCCCGTTGCGCCGCGCAAGCCCGTGGCGCTGAGTGATGCTGACCTCGGCCCCTACCTCCAGGGCACCGAGGCGCCGGTGCTGGTGGACTTCTGGGCCGCTTGGTGCGGACCGTGCCGCTCCTATGCGCCGCACTTCGAGCAACTCGCCGCCAACCGGCCGGACATCCGCTTCGTCAAGGTGGACAGCGATGCAGCGCAGCGCACCAGCGCCAGCCTGCAGATCCGCAGCATTCCGACGACCGTTCTGTTTGTTGGCGGCCGTGAGGTTGGGCGGCAGAGCGGTGCGATGACGGCTGCCCAGTTGGGCGCCTGGGTGGACGGCGCCCTGCCCTAACGTCACAGAGGGCTGAGCCCTGGAGTTGTTGACCCTGTCCCAGGATCCCGTACCGTTCGGTAACAGAATCGACCGGCATGAAGAGGTCCTTGAATGGGCCAGGAGTTCATGCCATGAGGAAGAGCAAGTTCACTGAAGAGCAGATGGCCTACGCGCTGAAGCAAGCTGAGCTGGGCATCAGCGTCGAGGAGGTCTGCCGCAAGATGGGCATCAGTAGCGCCACGTTCTACAAGTGGCGCCAGAAGTACGCCGGAGTGGGCCCGTCCGAGTTGCGCCGCATGCGCCAGCTCGAGGAGGAGAACCGCAAGCTCAAGCAGATCGTTGCGGACCTGAGCCTGGACAAGGCCATGCTGCAGCACATCGTCCAAAAAAAAGTCTAGGGCCTTCGCGACGCCGCGAGCTGGTGCCGGAGTTGATGCGACTGTTCGGCTGCAGCCAGCGCAACGCCATGCACGTGACCAACGTCTCGCAGGGCAGCTTCTTCTACAAGCCGGTCAAGAAGGACGAGTCCGCGCTGCGCATGCGCATCAAGGAGATCACCAGCACACGCGTGCACTACGGCTATCGCCGGGTGCACGTGCTGCTGCGCCGCGAAGGCCACCCCGACAACGTCAAGCGCGTGTACCGCCTCTACCGGGACGAAGGGCTGTCGCTGCGGCTCAAAAGGCCCAAACGGAACAAGGCCGCCAAGCTTCGCCAGCCCAAGCAACTGGCCCACGAAATCGGGGTCAAGTCTTAACTTTTAACTGCCTCTCCGCCCTGGCGATCAATTGACTCACCCGAGCCACGCTGACACCCAGTTTTGCGGCCAGGGCGGTCATGGACAGCCCGCTTTCTGTATGCGCGCGGCGCAGTGCCTCTTCGCGGCTGGCGCACTGCTTCAACCATTGCTCCAGCGTCCGGGGCACATGGCGCTGCGGTTTGGGGACTTCGGGGCTGCGTCGCGCGCTCGGCGCAGCAGCATCCAACATGCGCTGTACGAATTCGTCGTCGCCAAGGTAGATCTGCCGGTTCAACCCTTCGTCCCAGAGCGGCACGCCTTGCCCCGCGACCACCAGTTCCGCGTACAGGCGCTGCGCTCGCTTGACGTCGGCCGGCGATGCAGGATCTTGGCCCAGCAGATAGCCGTGCAGGCCCGGGGTGTCCAGCCACGCGGAGCTGGCGGCTTGGCCCACATGCGCGCGGTAGCTGGACCAGGGCCAATCAGCCGGCCCGGCCACCATACCCGCACGCACCGGGTTCAACTCCACATAGCGGCACACCTCCAGCAGATAGGCCTCCCGGTCCACCAGGATCGCCTTGAAGCGGCCTTGGAACAGGTGCCCCACCTTGCCGTGCCGGCGGTTGAACGCCTGGGAGTACACGCCATTGATGTGCCGCATCAACAACGACAAATTGGCCACCTGGGTGTGCACCACGAAGTGATAGTGGTTGCTCATCAGGCAATACGACAGCAACTGGGCGTCAAAGCGCCCCAGGCCCTGTGCCACCACGGCCATCAAGCGAGCGCGGTCGGTGTCGTCGGCAAAGATGTCTTCCCGCCGATCCCCCCGCGCCGTGACGTGATACAGCGCGCCAGGGAACTCAATGCGCAGCGGGCGGGACATGCGCTGACTCTATGTCAGAAAAAGCAAGAAGGGGTTAAAAGTTAAGACCTGACCCCGAACCGCGACCCCGAACCGGACCCCGAACCGCGAATTTGTCCATTACCAATCAGAAAATACAAGGCGCTCAGCCTCATTTGGGGCGATTTTCAGCAAGCGTCAATTCATTCCACAGAGGATGCAAACCCTCTCCTTTCATGTATGTTTCAAAATCAACAAAAGACGCTTTGTCCACCTCTTCCGGCGAAAACCATGTTGCTTCGCATTCTTCGCACAAATGAAGCACCACTCCGGTTTTCCTGACACGGGCCTCGACAACAGATCCTTGCTGACAGCGCGGGCATAACATTTTTTTCACTCCTTTAAAGTGGATGTGCGGTAACGATATTCGCGGTTCCAGGGCGAACAATGATTTTGATACTCATTTCACCTGCCGTTCCAATTATTCTTCCCATGGGGATAACATAGGCCGCCGGATCATGTGGAAGTGGACTTCCTCGTGCCAGCCACGCTTCATCCACAAGTCCAATCACCTCGTTTTTTCCCACGTTGAATATACTGTGTACTGGTTTGCTTGGATTCGGCTGCGCGTGATCAAGCACATGCTTCACTCGATTGCCGTGAATTGATCCCTGACCGTAGTTCAGACCTGCGGGCGTAGTCCACGTTTGGGTTGATTTGTCAAAAGTGAGCTTTCCGAACTTAATGCCAATTGCACCTGCTTGGCTGAGGCGCCCTATCCCAGCACCACGCACGTCTGTGATGGTGAAGCCGTAGTCACCCATCCCGGCGCCACGCGCAGCAGCAAAGTTCAGCCCCAGCCCCAGCCCGCTGCTCGTGGCCCGGCGCAGGTCGCCGTTAATGAGCGCTGTGGTTGTGTCTCTAGCCCCGGTGTACGAGTGATAGACCATGCCCAGCGGCGAGACATTGAAGACGTTCGCCCCGGTGGACTTCAAGCCGTCCCACGTGCCTGCGTTAGGTGCGCTGAAGCTGCTCAACGAGGTCAGCGGCTGGAAGTCGCCAGTGACCGAGCCGTGCAGGAATTTCAGGCCAGCCTGAACCGTGTCTGCCAACGGCAGGACGGTCATGTCGGCCAGGCCAAACAGCCCTGCGGTCGCAAGGTCGCCAACGCCCGCGGCGATATCAAACACCTCTTGAGGCAGGCGGACCACGACAGGAGCGTCAGCGCTTAGATACCTTGTCGTGTCCTGCTCCATCAAGATTTCGGCGCGGTCGAGGACCAGGCGGTCGCCGCCTGCGCCAGCGCTGCCGCCAGACGCCGTGGCGGCTCTCGCAGCCGAACTCGTGCTCGACTGCAGCGCCTTCAACTCTCTGATGTTTCGCTCCAGCTGCAGCACTCGCAGCTGTGCGGCGTCCTTGCTGGCATCGGCCACCCGCACACCGGAATCGCCAGCCACGCTGTCGAAGTACCTCTGCGACGCGCCGAAGTCATAGCCGCCAATCATCCGAGACGAATCACTGGCGGCAGCCGCAGCTTCATAGCGATTCAGCCTGGCCGTTTCCGCGTCGGATTGGTCTGGCGCCTTGCTCCAGTCCACGCCACCGGAGCTTGCGAGGCTTTCACCGATTGCATTGCCAAATGCTCCTTGTGCGACGGCGCCCCACCCCAGCGCTTCGACGCTGAGACTCCCCACGCTCACACCACCCAATCCGGCCAACTGCTGCCCCGGCCGTGCCAGGAAGCTGTAGCTGCTCTTCAACACTTCAGTCGCTGGCGAAGTGAAGCGAGCTGGATCCGAGGCTCGCTCGGCTTCGTTGAGCAAGCTGCGGTTCCTCGCCGCGCGAGCATTTTCAGCAGCCGTTTTTGCTGCATCCAGGCGAGCGTCGATTCCCTTCATCGCGTAGAAGAAGTTCAAGTTGGACGAAGCCATTGACGCCGCCTGCTCGGTCATCTGCATGAGCCAGTTGCTGGTAGCTATGTTGTTCATCGCGATGCCGATGGAGCGCTGGATCGCCTGTCTCAAGCTCTCGAACCCCGCCATATTGGCCTCGGACCAGTTCGGGTCCACCGCCCCGATGGCCTCGCCGGCGCTGTAGGGCCGCCAGGTCTGGCTGTTGTTGTGGATGTTGGTGACCTTGTTGGGAATCACCAGCACTCGGCCCATTTGTTGCGCGCCGTCGCCCAGCAGGCCGTTGGCCTCGGCGATGAGGTACCAGAGGCTGGAATCACCCCACAGCGACTGCGCGATGCTGCGCAGCGTCTCGCCATCCTGGCGCACGGTGTAGCTGCCGGCGGCGCTGCCGGGGTAGCTGTCGTTGATGGGCTCGTAGTTCTGGTCGAAGTCGGCGCTGGTGACGGGGCTGGGGCGCTTGTAGCGCTCGCGGCGCTGGTCGGCTGTCTCGGGGATGCCCTTGCGGTGCAGTTGCTCGGCGTAGCTCACGCGCAGCTTGTCTTCGGGCGTGTTGCCCACGTCGCCGATGCGGCGGCCGTCGGCGTAGTAGAAGTAATGCGCCATCGAACCGCTGGTGCGCTGCAGCACCTGGCCGTTGGCGTTAGTGCGGTAGCTCTGGGTCTGGCCGGTGCCGGCGTCGGTGTTGCTCTTGAGGTGGCCGTTGACGTCGTACTTGAGGGTGCTGGCCGTGTTTTGGTTGGCCGTGTACTTTGTGATGATGGACTGCTTGGTGTCGTCCCAGTAGTCGTACTTGTAGGTGGTGGTGGTCGCAAAGGCATTGGCGCCGGTGGCCGCAGGCTGCTGGAAGACGCTGGCCAGCGCCCCGGAGCCCGTTTGGCTGGTTGCGCTGTCGGTCTTGTCCTTGTAGTAGCTGTAGGTGACGGTGTAGTTCTTGCTCGTGTCGCTGAGGTTGCGGATGTCGCCCACGAAGCTCTGGGTGAGCAGCCGGTTGTCGTTGTCGTAGGTGCTTTGGGTGGACTGATGGTTGAAGATGTCGGTGAGCAGCGTGGTGCGGCCCACGTCATCGACCTTGCGCGTGGCAACAAGACCGTTGATGTACGCGGTGGTTTGCGCGGTGGTCAGCAGGTAGCCGTCCTGGCTGTAGGTATAGGTTTCGCTGACGGTTTGGGCGCCGGCGACTAGGTAAGGGTCGTTATAGGTGGCCAAGCGGCGCTGACTGACCTTGTCGTAGCCCAGCAGCGTGCCCTCGGTGCCGCGCTTGATGACGATGCCGGTGTCGCCTGTGCTGGTGCCCCGCGCCGTCGTGGCCACGCCGACGGAAGTTTCCAGGCGTCCCTTGCTGACCGTGAAGCGGTTGAGCTTGTCGTAGGCGTACCAGTAGTCCTGCGTGCCGCCGCCCAGCAACCCCGCCAGGCCATCCCAGTAGGTGGCGGTGATGCGGCGGCGGTTGCCGACAGCGTCGAACTCGTAGGCCACGTCGAAGAAGTTGGCGTCGCGCACCCGCGAGATGCGGTTCAACTCGTCGTAGGTGATGGTGGCATTTTGGTAGGCGGTCGTCTTGGTGCCGTTGACGAGGCTGAAGGTGCCTTCGGCGACGCGGTTGCCGGCGTTGTCGTAGGCGTACTCGCTGGTGATGCCTTGCGTGTTGTCGGTGAAGGAGCGGATGGCGCCGTTGGCGTAGTAGGTGTAGTCGACGTTCTGGCTGGTGCTCTGGCCCGTGTGCACGGTGCTGGTCTGCTTGATGAGCTGGGCGGCGCTGTTGAAGGTGTAGGTGAACTGCGCGCCGCTGAGGTCCTGGTGCCATGTGGTGTGGCCGAAGTAGTCGACCTTGTCGATGAGGCTGCGGCCGTCAGCCTGCAGCGTGGTGCGCACGTAGCCGCCGGTGGTGGTGGCCGCGCCGCCGGCGCCAGCCAGGCTGGCGATGCCGCTGGCGCCAGCCTGGCGCAGCTCGTAGGTGTAGCCCGTGACGAAGCCGTTGCCGGAGACGGTCTGCACGACGCGCTGCAGGGCGTCGTAGTCGGTGCGGGTGGTGATGGCCAGCGCGTTGGTGGCGGTCAGGCGCTGGCCGAGTTCGTCGTAGGCGTAGCTGTCGCTGAGGTCGCGGCCGGTGGCGAGGGTGTCGCTGGTGGCGTTGGCCAGGCGCTGTACACCCTTGCGGGTGACGATGGTGAGCAGGCCGCGCTTGTCGAAGCTGCGTTCGGTGACGGCGCCTTCAGCGTCGGTGACCTTGCGGGCGTCACCGAAGATGTCGTACTGGCTCGTGCGGATGCCGCCACCAGTGGCGTTGTACGCGTCGGCGTTGCCGCCGGCGGCATCGAATTCGCTCACGACCCGGGCGTCGTCGCCGCGGCTGCCGGCCAGGTATTGCACGCGGCTCAAGTTGCCATTGGCATCCAGCATGGTGGTGTGCCGGCCCAGCAGGTCGTAGCCGAACCGGGTCTCGGGGCGGGCCCGGTAGCGATAGCCGTTTTCTGCGGTGACGAAGGTCTCGGGGTCGAGCTTGGCGACGAGCTGGCCCAGGGTGTTGTATTGCAGCGTGGTCTTGGCGCTGGCAAGTTGGTCGGCGGTCAGGGCGGTCAGCGCGGATTGGTTCTTGCTCTTGCGGTCGTCGTTGATGGCCGCAAGCATCCGCTCGGCCACGCGTTCGTCGCGTTCTTCCACCACGTCGCCGAAGGCGTTGAAGGATTGGAAGCGTTTGATGGTGACGCTGGGTTGGTTGGCGAGTACCGCAATTAGTTGTTGGATTCGGGTTCCACCAGACCCGTCAATGGCGATCTGGCCGTCTTGCAGCAGCTCCTCGTTGGTTTCATTCAGGTAGGTATAGCCCGCGCTTGTTTTTGGATACAGCCGATAGGCGTAAGTATTGCCAGGAGAAACCAGACCACGGCCATCTATGGAGAACCATGTATAGCCGTCCTGCCCGTTCTGGGGCGGCTGATATGTACCGGTAGCCACGCGCCATTGCCCGTTTATCCACAATTGCGCCTGGGGGATGTTTCTGCCCTTGACATAAAACTCAAGCGGCATGGCATTAGGATCCGCGTAATTCGTTTCCTGCGATAAGGTGCCGTCAGCATAAAGGCGCAGGCGCAGGGTCCCTGCCGTGTAGGGCCATCTGAAGTATTCATACTTCAAGAAAAGCACGACGGATCCGCTGGCTGGCCTGTATGAAGAGAGGTCTACCGCAGCTGGGCAATTTGGGCTGGTACCGAGCTGCAAACATGTATACCGACCAAGATCGGTGTAGCTGGAACCGTTAGTACTTAATGAGAATTGATAGTCCGCATCTTTTCCGAACCCAACCGGGTCCTGAAAATTGACGGCCACACGATTACGATCCGTGCCAGCGGGATATCCCCCCGCGGGAAGTGTGAGCGAATGAGAAACAATGGTTATGTTGCCTTGGTTGTCGACGCTAAATTGGCCGGCGCCCTGGCTTTTTACGCTGCACCCCACGCCATTTACTGTGGGCGCCCCTAGATTGAAAATAGATGTGCCCCTGGTATAAAAGAATGTATGAAGACCCGTACCTTTGTATGACTCCAAGTTAATTGAAAACGCGCCACCTTGACTTTTAGGGTTGCTCGCCAATGGTGCCCATGGGTTGGTTCCCGTGGAGAAGTCAAACCAATCTCCAGCATCCAGCTGGAAATTAATCCTCGGCGCTGATCCACTGATTGTCGTGAATGTTCCCAGCGGAATTACATTCCCTGCTTGCAGATTCGCCGGCTGCATGGGCTGCCAAGCCGGAACCCAGGATTGGTCATACAGGCTGCTCATCGTCACCGCGCTCTTGAGCACATCGATCTGCGGATCAATGGTCTGGGTGATGAGGTTGCGGGAGTTGTAGACGGAGACCCGCGAATACAGCGGCAAGGTGACGGTGTCGGCGGGGTTGCGCTTGCCGGAGGTGGCCTGCTGCAGGGTGAGGCTGCGCAGGTCGATGGCCACGTCCAGCCCGGCCACCTTGTAGGTCGCATCGCCATTGCCGCGAATCTCGCGGGTCATGTTGCCGTTGGCGTCATAGACGTAGAACTTGATCGCCCCGTCGCCCGAATTCGTCTTCACGACCTTGCCCAGCGTGGAGTATTCGGCAAACTCCTCCCAGCCGTCGCCGATGCCCTTGGCGCTGAACTCGCCGAAGGCGTTGTAGCGGGTCTTGCGGGTCTCGGCCGCGGCGACCTTGTCGCTCTCCCAGTGCTTTTCCACGACGATGCGCCCGGCCGCGTCGAACTCGTAGCTGGTGATGATGTCGCGCAGCTTGGGGGCGCTGGCGGTACTGTCCGAGCGGCGCACGTCCTTGTTCACGCGCCGGGCGAGGTTGCCGTTGGCGTCGTAGGCATAGGTCGTGATGGCGCCGGCGGCGTCCGTCGTCTGCACGAGCAGGCCGTTGGCGTCGTAGCCGCTGAGCGTGATGCGGTCGTCCGTCTCGACGGTGGTGTCCTTGCCGCGCTGGATGCGCCGCTTGACCTGCCCCAGGCCGTCGTACTCGGTGTCGGTGGTCGGGCGGACGTTGGCGTTCAGGTAGTCCACATACCCCGGCGCCTCGCGGTGTGTCTCGCGGTTCAGGCCGTCGTAGCTGATGTCGGTCTGCTCCCAGGTCAGGGTCGTGCCGACCTCCGTGGCCAGCGCCTGGGTCTGCGTGACGGCGCCCAGGCCGTTGTACTGGTAGCGGGTGATGGCGGTCGTCGTGTTCTGCGTGCGGGTGCCGCTGGCGTCGACGGTGTCCTGCGCCACGTTCAAGAGGCGCTGCTCCGTGACGCGGTCCAGCCGGTCCAGGCTGACCTCGGTGATGCGGTTTTGCTCACCCACAGGTACGTTCTGCCCGGCGATGACGGGGATGAGCTGCGTCGGGTCGTTGGTGGCGCCGGCGCTGGCCAGCTTGTCGGCCTGGCGGGCGTAGCCGCCCGGCAGCATCGCGGCGTAGCGGGTTTGTTTGGTGGCGACGTTGCCTGCGTGGCCGTACTCCCACGCGATGGCCGCGCCGCCGGCGTCGATGGACAGGGTCCGCCGGCCGTTGCCGTCGAAGTACTCGAAGCTGGAGTTGTTCCGCCCATCCTTGCGCTCGGTGAGGTTGCCCACCGCGTCGTAGAAGAAGCTCTGCAGCACCGTGTTCTGCGGCGTCAGGCCGCTGATGACGAAGGCGGTGTTGCCGTCACCGCTGCTCCAGGCGTAGAGGCTGTCCAGCGAGGTCTGCGTCTTGCGGCTGAGCGCGTCGTACAGCGTGCGTAGCGTGCGGTCGTTGGCGGTGTCGGCGGTGACCGCGGGCGCGCTGCCCACCGGGTCGAGGGTCACGCCGTCGGCGATGCGCGTGGCGTAGACGGTTTGCACGACCTGGTTGCCCGCGGCGTCGTAGCTGGCGCGCGAGGCGACGCGGTCGGCGCTGATCTCCAGCGTCTTTTGGTCGAGCGCGTCGTACCAGGCCACGGAGCGCCTGCCGCCGCTGACGGTGAGGCCGTCGGCCTGGAGCTGGCCGTGGCTGACCTGCTCGATGACGTTGCCGCGGGCGTCGTAGCGCATCGCGTCGGCCGGCGTGACGGTGCTGGTGCTGCCGTCGGCGGCGGTGGCCGTGTAGCCCATGCCGATGCGCCGGACCAGGCGGTCGTTGGCGTCGTAGGCCATCTGCGTGGTGCGCTGTTCCGGCAGGCCCTTGGCTTCGATACTGGTGATGCGGTTGCCGCGGCTGTCGTACTGGTATTCGTTGACGACGGCCTTGAGCGCGCCGGTGCCGTCCTTGGCCTGCACGGGCAGGGTTTCGGTGAGCAGGCGCCCGAGGCGGTCGTAGGTGTAGGTGACGGTGGCGCCGAGCTTGTTCTTGACGCTCAGGCGCTGGCCGTATGCGTCCAGCACATCGGTACCCTCGACGTAGTTCTCGGCGTCGGTCTCCTGGAGCAGGCGGCCGTTGCGGTCGTAGGTGCGGCTCGTGAGGGCGTCTGCCGTGGCGGCGGTGAGCACGTAGGCCCCATTGGCCTGCGCCGCGGTGGCCAGAACGACGGCTTGGCCGCCCGAGAGCGTGCCTTGCACTTTGGCGTCCACGCGCAGGCTGCTGGTGAGGTTGCCGAAGGCGTCGTAGCCATAGGCGGTGAGGTAGCGCTGTGCATCGACGGTCTGCAGCAGGCGCCCGGTCTTGTCGTAGACCTGGTAGCGCTTGAAGCCGCGCGCATCGGTGATGACGCTGGCGCGGCCGAAGGCGTCGTAGTCCGTCGCGGTGACGCCGCCCAGCGCGTCGGTGACTGTCGTGACGCGGCCGGCGGCGTCGTAGCCGTAGTCGGTGGTGTAGAGCTTGCGCAGCGCGGTTTGCGCCGCGGCCTTGGCATCGGCGGCCAGGGTGGAGAGGTCGGCGGCGTAGCCCAGCCGCGCGCGCTCGGCCTGTTCCCAGGCGCCGGTGCCTTCGGCCAGCGCGACGCCGCGGGGGTCGATCTCGCGCCACAGGCGGCCCTGGGCGTCGTATTCGTAGCGCGTGGTGCTGGCCAGCGCCGTGCCGTCGGCGCGGGTGATCGAGATGCGTTGGCCGGCGCCGTTGTAGCCGTAGCGTGTCGTGCTGGCTTGCCCTACCACGTTGCTAGCCAGGACCTCGCTCTCCAGGCGACCGGCGGCGTCGTAAGTGAACTGGGTCTGCACGCCATTGCCGTCTGTCTGAACGCTCAATCGCCCGGCGCGGTCGAGTTCACGGATGACGCTGGTCGCCGCACCCAGACCCGGAAGTGCAGCCGTCAACGTGTTCAGCACGGGGGCAAAGGCAGCAGGCGTGTAGCTGCCGCTGCCACTCAGACGGCTGGCATAGCGCAGTGCCGTCGTGCGGGCGTTGGCGTCGTCGTAGCGCGTCTCGGTGACATAGCCTTCCGCGTCAACCGCAAAGCGCTGGCGGCCCGCTGCGTCGTAGGCAAATTGAGTAACGCGGCCTTTGAGCGGCGGGATCTCCTCGACGTTGTCGACGTAGCTGATCGTTTGACCTGCTGGCAGGTCTGAGGCACGCGAGACGGCAAACTCAACCCGAACGGACTGCCAGTCCGTCGTCGGCTCGACAATCGTTGCCGCCAAGCCACTGGCGCGCGACGTGCCTTTTTCATAGACAAAGACGCGCGCGCCGGTGGCGGTTGACTCCATCTCGATGCTGTACGTCTTGCCCGGAACGTAGACCCCGATGTCCACCTCCACAAACGTTCCGGCGGGTAGCTGTCGGCACTGGGTATAGACGTGGCCGTTGTTCTTGAAAATCAGGGCCGCTCGGCTCATACCACCAGCCCCATCCTTGAGCATGATGTGCGTCGTCTGCTGGAGGTGAACCGGCTGATAGTCGAGTTTGAGTACAGACCCCACCGGCATCTGCTTTGGGCTGGTCATGAGCGCATAGCCGCCGTTCGGCAAGGGCTCGCTGACCAGCTTGAGCCGCCCGGCTTCCCAGATACCGACGGAGCCGCCGAGCCCGTCCATGTCCTTGTTGAACTCGCGTTTGGTTGGCGAATAGATCGCCGCGAGGTCAGCCTCGCTTGGCACGGTGCCGACGCTCCAGGTCCAAGGCTGCTCATGCTCCACGCTCGCTTCCGTCCGGCCTGCCGCGTCATAGCGCCGCTCGCTCACGAAACCTTCTGCATTGACGACGAACCGCTGATTGCCAACCTTGTCGTAGGCGTAGCGGGTGACATGATCCTTGGCATCGACCTTGACCAGCTTTCCATAGATCGTGGAGGCCGACATGCCCACACTGACCCCGGTGATGATCTGCTCGTACCGGCGTTCCGACACGACCCGGTTGGCGCCGTCGTACTTGCGTTCCGTGACCTGCCCCAGGGCGTCGACGCTGTAGATCAAACGGCCATCGCCGTCGTAAGAATTGATGCTGAGCTGTTCGGCCGGGCCGGCGCTCAATATGTCCAGCGCAGTACGCAGTTCGTCGTAGGTCTTGCTGGCCCAGCCCGCCGCCAGCGTTGTGGCATAGGCCCGGATGGCCGTGACACGGCCTTCACCGTCGTAGTCATATCGCGTGGCGGCACCAAGGGCGTCGACGCTGTAGCGCAGCCGGTCGGCGTTGTCGTAGCTATAGCGGGCGGTGACGTTGTTCTGCGAGTCACGCTTCAACAGCAGGCGCCCGGCCGCGTCGTACTCGTAGCTGGTCTTGAGTTTCAGCCCGTCGGGGTCGACGGTCTCGGACGTGCGTCGGCCCAGGATGTCGTATGCATAGGCCACCTTGCGGGCGGAGGTCGTGCCGGCTCCGTCGATGACGGTGAGCACTCGGCTCTGGGCGTCGTAGCTGTAGCTGGTCTTGAGCTTGAGCCCGCCGGTCACGTCGTCGACGATGACGTCGGCAAGTTCACCCCTGGCGTTGAAGACCTGCGTTGTGACGGTGCCGCGAGGGTCGGTGATCTTGAGCTTGCGCCCCTGTCCGTCGTACTCGTAGCGGGTCTGCAGGTTCAGCCCCACACCGTTGTTGACCAGCGGGTCCACCGTCTGTATCAGCACGCGGTTGGCGGCGTCGAAGCTGTAGCTCGTCGTGCTGGCGGTCCCGTCATTGATCGGGGCGCCGCCGGCATTGGCCTTCAGTCCTTGAACGACCTGGATGAGGTTGTCGTTGGCGTCGTAGCCGTTCTGCGTGACGTTGCCGAGCGCATCCGTCACGGTGAGCAGGTTGCCGTGGGCGTCGTAGGTGTAGGTGGTGGTCGCCCCGGCGCCGTCGGTGACTTTGTAGACCTGACCGTGGCGGTTGTACTCGGTGACGGTTTGGATACCTGCCGCCGTCTTTACCGTCAGCTTGCGATTGACGGCGTCATGGGTGTAGGTGACGGTGCTGATGGTGCGATCAACACGGGTGACCGTTCGATCCAGCGCGTCGTACGTGGTCGATGTGGTGCCGGCCGGCCCGGCAATCGTGATCTTGCGGCCAGTGCCACCGTCGCGCAGATAGGTGTACTGAGTGATCCGGTTGAGTTCGTCGGTGGTGTTGTAGAGCCGACCGAGWGCGTCGAAGGTCGCGCCCGTGATCACGGCGCTTGCCAGCCCCGGGCCGCYGCGTTCGGTTCGAGTGGCGTTGCCGCGCCGGTCGTAGCCATAGTCCAGCGTGAGGCGGCGCGCGTTGGCGGTGCCCACAGGATCGATGTCRCGGATCTCTTTGCTGAGCTGGCCGAAGGCGTTGTAGCTGTAGTCGGCCTTGTTGCCCAGCGCATCAATGGCCTGCTGGATGAGGCCGCGCTGGTTGAAGGTCACCGCACTGCGGTTGTCCAGGTTGGCGTTGTTCAGCGCGGCAATCGCGCTTGACAGCGAGATGTCAGCTGCAGGCGCACGGCTCACAACCGCTGTGTCAGCTTTGCCACCTACCAGACCGGTGGCGTCGGCCACCGAGAGTCGCTGGCTGTGCGTGACCGTGGCCTGCACTTCACTGAAATTGCTGTAGATCGTCTCCGTGACCTCGCCACCCTTGATCGGGTCGCGCAGGATGGCGTAGACCTGACGGCCTTGCGCGTCGTAGTAGAAGAAGGTCTTGTTGCCGCGCGCATCGGTCACGCTGGTTCGGCGGCCTGCAGCGTCGTAGGTGGAAGTGGTGCTTGTGGCATCGCCTTCGATCTGCGTGCTCTGCACGCGGCCCCAGTCGTCGTAGCCGATGTTCTGCTTGCGCTCCTCGCCCGAGCCCTTGGCCAGCGTGGTGGATTTCAGGCGCTGCAGGCTGTCGTAGTCGTAGAAGGTGACGGTGCCGTCCGCTGCCGTCTCCTGCTCAAGCAAACCCCGGTTGTTGTACGTCTTGCTGGTGGACAGGGGCAACTTGGGACTGCTCAACGAGGTCCGCAAGGCATCGGTGAGGTCGCCGGTCTTGAACAACTTCAAACTTGCTGGGCTCCCACTGATCACAGGCTTGATGGCCTGGGTGAGGTAGCTGGTGCTTCCAGCGGGCCGGCCAGCGGTATCGAACTTGTACTCCGTGAGGTAACCCTCGGCATTGACTTGGGCGATTTGGCGGCCCGCTGTGTCATAGACCCATTGAGTGAACTCGTCGTCACTCAATGGCGCGAGGGCTTGCAAGTCGGCCAGCGAAGGATTGGCACGCTGTGCATCGCTCAGAAGGGCGGAGCGACGCAGCTGCGAGAGCGTGTTGCCCGCCGCGTCGTACTTCCAGACGGTGAGGCCGCCGTCGCCGTCTACCCGCGCGGCAAGGCGCCCCGTGGCGTCGTACAGGTTGCGTGTCGTGCGGTCCCGCGCGGCGTCTGCCGTGGGCGCTGACATGGACGGACCACTGGTGCGCGTGGTGCCCTGGGTTGCATCCAGGCGCGTGACGGCCACGGCGGTGGCATAGCGGGTCTGGGCCGTCAGCGCCGAGGTGCCGTCGTACTTGTTCTCGGTCAGGTAGCCGTCGGCGTCCAGCGTGCCGGCCAGCCGGCCGGCGGCGTCGTAGTAGAAGGTCGTGACGCGGTCATTCGTTGCATCGACCGCGGGACGGACGTCTGCCACCGTCTTGGCGGTGGGTTGGCCCTGGGCGTCGCTCAAGCTGGCCCGCGTGGCTTCGCTCACCAGCGTGGCGTAGGCCACCGTCTGGATCAGCCGGCCCGCGCCGTCGTAGAGGTATTCGGTGAGCTGGCCGTTGGCGGCGATGTCGGCGCTCTTGCGACCGCTGACGTCGTACAAGGTGTGACTGGAGACGCTGGTGGCGTCCTGCACGCGGCGCAGCTGACCCACCGAGTCATAGAAGTACTTGGTGGCGCCCAGCGCCGTCTGGCTGACGGCGCCGAGCACGTCGTTGGACACGAGGCGGCCCATCGTGTCGAAGATCTGCACCGTGGTCAGGCCGTTGTCCAGCTTGACGGAGGTCTTGCGATCCGAATCAGCGTAGGTATAGAGCGTGATCGCGGCGTTCGCGTCCACGCTTTTGGTCACGCGGTTCAGCCCGTCGTAAAGATAGGTGGTGCCGTTGCTGTTCGTGTCCTTGCTGGAGAGCAGCCGGCCAAAAGCGTCGTAGCTGGTGAATGTCTTGATCGCCCCGCCGGGCGTGGCAACGCCGTTGGACAGGGCCATCGTCGTGTAGCGGCGCTGCTCCTTCACCTGGCCGCGCAGGTCGTAGTCGAACTCGACGATCTGGCGATCCAGGCTCTGCGCCTGGGGACCGTTCACCCAGCTCTCGAGCGAAGTGAAGCTGGGATTGGGGTCGCTGAAAACAGCAGCTGTGTACTGCACCTGGCGTGCGAGCAGCCCCCAGCCGTTGTAGACGTAGCGTGTCACTTCGCCCTGCAGGCCCAGCACATAGGCCAGGCGCCGCTTGGCGATTTGCGTCGTGTCGTAGATGTACTGGGTGGTGCGCGCACCGCTGGCCTTGAGCGGGCCGGCGACGCCGTCCGGGTCGGCAACGGTGTAGGTCGTCTCTGTGGCGAGCAGGCCCGTGCTGGTGTAGGTGCGCTCCAGCACGTTGCCCGCCGCATCGGTCCGGCGTGCCAGCTTGCCGGCGCCGGCGTACTCGTAGGTCGTGACTTCGCTCTTGGCGTTGGTGCTGGTCAGCACGTCGCCGTTGTCATAGGTGTAGCTTTGCTTGAAGCTTGCACCGCCGAGCAGTGCGCCGCTGATCTCTTCCAGCTGGCCGCTGTTGACGCCGCTGAGGTATTTGAGCGTGGTGACCTGGCCCAGGGCATCGGTCACCGTGGTGGTGCGGTTGGTGGTGTCGTAGACGAAGCCGGTCTTGCGGTTCTGATCGTCCGTGATGGACTTGACGCGGCTGTCGGGCCAGTAGTCGATGGTCTGTGTGTTGCCATCCTTTTGAGTGAGGGTCTGCAGCCGGCCGTTGGTGTCGTAGCCGTAGCTGACCGTGTAGGTGCTGCTGTCGGTGGTGTCTTCGGGCGTCAGGTCGGTGGTGACCAGGCTGAGCCGTCCACCGGTGTAGCCGTAGCTGGTGACGCTGCGCGTCTGTTGCGCGCCCTGCGCATCCTTGTAGCTGGTGGTGATCTTGGACAGCTGCGTGCCGGTGTAGTTCAGCGTCACCACTTCGTCGGCCGTTGAGCTGCCAGCCTTGAAGGTGGACAGGCTGCTAATCAGGCCGCCGCCGTCGTAGTCAACCTTGACCAGGTTGCCTTGGGCGTCGCTGACCTGTGAGAGCCGGTAGATCTCCCCGTCGACATTGGCGTAGGTTTCTGCCGTGCCGGTGTCGCCATCGGTCCAGGTCCAGACACCGGCGCCGTAGCTCAGGCTGTCGAACTGGCCCGAGCCCTCGGCCGTGAGGTACTTGCCGGTGGCGGTGTCGAAGGAGTACGACGCCTCATGGCCGTCCGCATCGGTGCGCTTGATGCTGCTGCCGGCGGTGTTGACGGTGCCCACGCGCCCCGACACGCGCCGGTAGTAGCCGACGCGCCAGCCATCCCCGTTATCGCCGTCCCAGCCGCCCTGGCTGTTGTAGGTACGGAGCAGGTCGACGTCCGGACCGACGCCCACCAGGTATTCGTCGCGGTCCTGGATGACGAGGTTGCCGTTGGCTGCATTGACGGTGATCTGTTCGCCGGCACGCCCCGTGGCGGCCTGTCCCATCCCGCCCGCCCCGCCCAACACGTCCTTGGACGTGTTGACCAAACCGTTACCACTGCCGGTGACCACTGAAACCATGTCTCTCTCCCAAGGATCGGTATTACTTAGGTAATCCAGGGATGAGTCCGGTTGTTTAGCTTCCGTTTCAAATAGTCACACTTCGGTGCCAAGCAAATGTCTGCGAAAGAAGCCCACCGTTCGGCCCAACCACAACGCAGTCGTCACCGATCGATCAAACCCCGGCGGGTCACACAGCAGGTCGCATTCCAGGCGGCCAAGGTTGCCGGGTGTTGGCGGCGGTGCAAGCAAGGCGCCATGGCCGGCGCCCGGCAGCGCAGCGATCAACTCGCAGCCCTGGCAGGCGGCGATCAACGGGTCGCTGTGAAAGCGCGGCAGCAGCCAGCGGTCGCCGTCGGCGGTGATCAGGCCCAGTGGCACGCGCGGCTTGGCGAGGGTCGCCAGATCGAAGTCAGCTGCCGCCGGCACACCAGCCACGACGGCGGCGATGCGCGGGTCGTTGTGGACCTGCGGCGTCGCGTCACGGAACTTCCAGTCGAGCACGTGCCGGGCCACCCAGAGCTTGAGGCCGTCAAGCGCGCCGCCGGTCAGCCGCGTGGCCAGGCCGATGCAGCTGTAGAAGTCTTCCGCCAGGTCCTTCTCGCAATGAGCACGAAAGCGCTCGGGCGACCAGGCCCCGCCGGCCAGGCTGAGCATGGTGTGGCCGCCGGCCGACATGCCGAAGCCGCCGACGCGGTCCAGCTTCAGGCCGGCAAAGCGTGGGTCGGCGGCAACGCGGTCGATGGCATGGCTGATCTCGGCGGGGCGCTGCTTCCAGCTGTCGGGGCCGGGGCGGCCGGGGTCGGTCCAGTTGTCGCCTCGGTGCAGGGGCAGCACGACCGTGAAACCGGCCTCGACGAGGGCCTTGGCCAGGGTCGTGTGCACCCAGGGGCCGCCGCCCGAGCCGTGCGAGATGGCGATGAGGCGGCCATTGCCGGAGGCCGGTGGCGCGTCGGGTGCCAGCATCAGCTGCAGGTCGCCGCGCGTTTCAGGGCGGCCGGCGGCGGCGGTGGGATAGAACAGCGTGACGGCGCCGCCGTCATCGTCGGCGGGCAGAGTCAGTGTGCCGACGGTGGCGGCGTGCGCGGAGGCACTCAGCGCCAGGCTGGTGAGCAGGAAGCGGAAGAACATGGCTGGCTCCTCGGAAGTTGAGAAGCCCTCAGCCTCGGCCACCCTGCCCGCTATGTCTGACCGAAACCCGCGCTTTGCAGGTTTCGGCGCTGCTTTTTAAGAATCGGCCAGCGCTTTCTGGCGGAATTCGGTGGGCGTCAGGCCGGTATCGGCCTTGAAGGCGCGGTTGAAGGGGCCGATGGAGCCAAAGCCCACGTCCAGCGCGATGGTCAGCACCGGCAGGCCGCGCTCGGTCGGGTCGGCCAGGCGGCGCTTGGCCTCAAGCAGGCGCAGGCCGTTGACGAAGGCGTTGAAGTTGCGGTGGCCCAGGCCCTGGTTGATGACGCGGCGCAGCCGGTACTCCGGCGTGCCGAGCTGTTCGGCCAGGCTGGCCAGGCTCAAACCCTCCTGTGCGTAGCCGCGGCCCTCGCCCATCAGCCTGGCCAGCGCGGCGGCTAACGCCCGGTCCTGCGGGTCCTCGGCCGGCAGCGCGGGAGGTGGCGGCGGCGCGACGTCTTCGTCCCACAGGCCCGACACGCGCGGGCGCAACAGTTGCCAGGCGACGAGGCTGGTCAGCGTCAGCATCATGGCCACGTCGCCAAGTGCCGCGGCACCGCTCAACGTGCCGTTCGGTGAGCCGATGCGCAGGGCCACCATGACGACGGCATAGCTTGCGCCACCACCGACGACGAGGCCGCGCAGGCGCCGGCGCTTCTCAACCAGATCCACCCGCCATGGGCCCACCACGGCGGCCAGGCCCAGTGCCGCGAAAGCGATGGGCAAGGCCCGCAACAGCACGAAGGCGGGCCACCAACCCCACCACAGACAGATCGTCGCGCCGAACAGCGCAACGGCGGCCCACAGCACGCCATGCCAGGCGCGCAGACGAAAGCCGTCCTCGAAGACAGCGCGCGCGAACAGCCAGAACAGCACGGCGGAACCGAGCGAGATGCCGATGCCAGGCGCCTGGACGGCGCAGCGCAGCTCGTGTTCAACCCAGGGCGAGGCGGAAACCGCCTGCACGGCGGAGGACAGCGACAGCGCAATGCCTGTGCGCACGAGATCGGCGTGCCGTGCATGCCGCCAATGCGGCAGCAGCACCAGCACCACGAGGATCAGCACGGCAACCAGCGCGCCGCGCAGCCCTGCGTCAATGAGTGCCATGCAGCAGCTGGGACACCGCGAAGGCCACGCCCAGGCCCACGCCCAGCCACGCGACCTGGGCAAAGGTTTCGCGCCAGGCCAGGCGCTGCTGCAGCTGGGGCAGCAGGTCGGCCACCGAGATGTAGATGAAGCTGCTGGACGCCAGCACCAGCAGATAGGGCAGCACACCCTCAAAGCCGCCGATCAGGAAGTAGCCCAGCACGCCGCCGACGACCGCCGCCATGCCCGAGATCGCGTTGAACAGCAGCGCCTTGCCGCGGCTGAAGCCGGCGTTGAGCAGCACGATGTAGTCGCCCACCTCCTGCGGGATCTCGTGGGCGACGATGGCCAGCGCCGTGGCGAAGCCCAGCCGCGTGTCGGCCAGGAAGGCGGCCGCGATGATGGCGCCGTCGCAGAAGTTGTGGATGCTGTCGCCCACCAGCACGGTCAGGCCGCCGCGGCCGGCCTGCTCGGCGTCGAAGTGGTGGTGGTGATGGTGGCCGTCGCCCTCGTGATGGTGGACGTGGCGGTAAAGCTCCACCTTCTCCAGCAGCCAGAAGAACAGCAGGCCGCCCAGCAGCACGGCGAACAGCACCTGCGGTTTGGCCGTGTGGCTCTCGAAGGCCTCGGGCAGCACGTTCAGCAGCGACGTGCCCAGCAGGATGCCGGCCGACAGGCTGACGAGGCTCTTGACGAGGCGGGTCAGCACGCCGACGGTCAGGCTCGCGGCAACGAGCACCGACAGCAGCCCGCCCGCGAAGGTGGCGAGCACGATGTAGAGAAGGGTCATGGAATCAGGCAAAAGCAACGGGCCACAGCCATGGACTGCGGCCCGAGGGCGGTCAGCGTAGCAGACGGGTCAAGCCACACCACATTTCTTGAACCAGGCCAATGCCCGCGCCCAGGCGTCGTCGGCCGCGGCCTTGCGGTAGCTGGGGCGGTAGTCGGCATAGAAGCCGTGCGGCGTGTCGGGGTAGACGACGAACTCGCATTTCGTGTTGCCCGCCGCCTTGAGCGCGGCTTCGAGCTGGGTCAGCGTCTCGACCGGGATGCCGCCATCGGCCGCGCCGTACAGCGCCAGCACCGGCGCCTTGATGCTCGCGGCGCGCTCGACGACAGTCTTGTCGCCAGCTTTGTAGTTGCGTGCCACCGGGCCGTACCAGGCGGCTGCAGCCGTCAGCCTGGGGTTGTGGGCCGCATAGGACCAGGTCGTGCGCCCACCCCAGCAAAAGCCGGTGATGGCCAGCTTGGCGGGATCACCGCCGTTCGCCGCCGCCCAGGCGACCGTGGCGTCCAGGTCGCCGTTGACCTGGGCGTCGGCCGCCTTGGCGACGACCTCGCTGACCAGCTTGGGAATGTCGGTGTAGGCGCCGGCATCGCCGTGGCGGGCGAACAGCTCGGGCGCGATGGCCAGGTAGCCCTGCTTGGCCAGCCGCCGGCAGACGTCCGCGATGTGCTCATGCACGCCGAAGATCTCGCAGGCCACCAGCACGACCGGCAGGTTCTTCTTGCCCGCCGGCGCGGCGCGATAGGCCGGCATCTGGAAATCGCCCACGGGGATGCTGACCGGACCCGCCTCCAGGCCCGCCGTGTCGGTGGAGATCGTCTGGGCCGTCACCGGCAGCACGGCGGCCGCGAAGCCGCTACCCACCGTCGTCTGCACAAAGCTGCGGCGGCTGAAGTCGCGGGACGGCGCGAGGCTGTCGATCTCGTCTTTCAAGGTGGGGGCTCCAGGGTGAGATACGAAGGGAGCGTCAAATTTTGCCCCGACAATCCGCCGCCATGACGACGCGCCCTGATCCAGCCGGCCGAATCTGGGCCTCCATCGACATCGGCTCCAACAGCTTCCGCCTGGAGTTGGCCCGGTTGTCGGGCGAGCGCTACCAGCGCGTCAGCTACATCAAGGAGGCCGTGCGCCTGGGCGCCGGCCTGGACGCACAGGGCATGCTGACCGAAGAGGCCATGCAGCGCGGCCTGAATTGCCTGCAGGGCTTCGGCGAGCAGCTCGTCGGCATCGCGCCCGAACGCATCCGCGCCGTTGCGACGCAGACCCTGCGCGAGGCGCGCAACCGCAACGCCTTCCTGGCCCGCGCCCAGGCCGTGCTTGGCCATCCCATCGAGGTCATTGCCGGCCGCGAGGAAGCGCGGCTGATCTTTGCCGGCGTCGCCCGGCTGCAGCCCTCCGACAAGCCCCGCCTGGTCATCGACATCGGCGGCCGCTCCACCGAGATGATCCTGGGCCGCGGCCGCAAGCCGCTGCTGGCCGAGTCCTTCGGCGTTGGCAGCGTCGGGCTGTCGGTGCGCTTCTTCGCCGACGGCCGCTACACGGCCGAGGCCTTCCGCGCCGCCCAGGTGGCTGCCGGCGCCGAGCTGGAAGAAGCGCTGACGCTGTTCCGCCCCGAGCTCTGGCAGGAAGCCCTGGGTTCCTCGGGTACGGTTGGCGCGGTGTCGCAGATCCTGGCAGCCAGCGGCAAGACCGACGGCCGCATCACGCCGGACGCGCTGCGCTGGTGCATCGCCCAATGCCTGGCGGCCGGCTCGCAGGACAAGCTGCAACTGCCTGGGCTCAAGGACGACCGCCGTCCTGTCGTCGCCGGTGGCCTGTGCATCCTCTACACGCTGCTGAACCAGTTCGGCATCGAGGAGCTGCTGCCCACCAAGGGCGCGCTGCGCCAGGGCGTCATTTTCGATCTGGTAGAGCGCCTGCAGCCCAGCGGCGCGCGCGACCCGCGGGCGGACTCCGTCGCCGAGCTGCAGGAGCGCTTTGCCGTGGACATGGCGCAGGCCGAGCGTGTGGCCAGCCAGGCCGAGCTGTTCTACCACCAGCTCACGCTCAAGCCCGCGCCTGAGCTGCTGCGCGAGTTGAGCTGGGCCGCGGCCCTGCATGAAGTTGGCATGCTGGTCTCCCACCACGACCACCACCGCCACAGCGCCTATGTCATCGCCCATGTCGACGCGGCGGGCTTCTCAACCAACCAGTTGCAGCGGCTGGCGGGCCTGGCCCTGGGCCAGCGCGGTGGCCTGCGCAAGCTGGAAGCGCAGCTGAGCGATCCCAGCTTGCTGGACCAGCTCATTGCGCTGCGTCTGGCCGTCATCCTCTGCCATGCCCGCACGGAGGCACCAGGCAGCCCCGGACTGGCGCGCGACGGCAAGCGGCTCACGCTGCAACTGCCCAAGGGCGGGTCGGCCGGCCAAGCGCGCACGCGCTTCCTGCTGAAGGAAGAGGCCGAGACCTGGGCCCGCAGCGGGCTGCTCGAACTCGTCGTGGCGTGAGCTCGCGTCGCCGGCTGCTCGCCTGCCTCGCGGCGCTCTGCGTCGCGCTGCCCGCCTGGGGCGAAGACGCCGGCAAATCGACCGCGATCGAAATCGACTCGTCGGACGACCCCACCGAAAGCGTCGTCTGGCTGGCCTATGGCGTCGGTCTGGCCAACTGGGCCAGCCAGAGCGGTGCGCTGGCACAGGCACCGCTGGGCATCCTGGAACCCAGCTTCGAAGGTGAGATGACCGCGCGCCGGACGCTGCTCGTCATCTGGCGGGAGCTGCTGCAAAAGGCGCCCAAGTCCAACGCCTACATGGACACGCTGATGCGCATCGACGCTGCCGGCTATCTGCCGGAGTACGTCTGGACCGTGCACTGGCGCGGCAGCTGGAAACAGCCCCCGGCCAAGCTGCGCATCGCCGAGTTCTATGCCTGGCAGCGCCAGGAACTGATGGGCCATGTGCCGCGCACGGGCTCGCGCGTGCGCGTCGTCCTCACTCCGCCAGCGGCACCAGCCTCTGCTGCCAGCCGCTGACAGCACGACTGAGCGAACATGCCGGCTCCACACCCGGAGACCGCCATGCTCAAGACCTATACCGGCAGCTGCCATTGCAAGGCCGTGCGCTTCGAAGTCGACCTCGACCTCGCCGCCGGCACCGGCCGCTGCAACTGTTCGATCTGCTTCAAGACGCGCAACTGGAGCGCCAGCGTCAAGCCCGACGCCTTCCGGCTGCTGGCCGGCGAGGACGCGCAGAGCGACTACCAGTTCGGCTCGAACAGCGTGCACAACCTGTTCTGCAAGACCTGCGGCGTGCGCTCCTATGGTCACGGCTACATCGAACAGGTCGGCGGCGCCTTCGTGTCGGTCAAGGTGAATTGCCTCGATGATGTGCCGGCCGAGGAGCTGGTCGCGGCGCCGGTGCAGTACTACGACGGGCTGCACAACAACTGGTGGAACAAGCCCGAAGAGGTTCGTCACCTCTAAAGCGCGTCGGGCCCCTGGACGGCGTGCAGTGTCACCTCGGGTTCGCCGTCGCGCTGGCGCCAGCGCAGCCACCACACGGCGCCCTTCTTGACGGCCCACTCCTGGTCCACGCCGGCCAGCAAATGGGCAGCCAATAGGCCCAGCGTCGGCTGGTGGCCGCAGATCAGCACCGGCTCAACCGACTTGGGCCAGCGCGAGGCCTCGATGAGGGCCGAGATCGGCGCATCGGGCGCAATCGACGGCAGGATGCGCACCTCGCGGCCCAGCGCCTCGGCCGTTTGCCGGCAGCGCAGCGCAGGGCTGACGAGCACGCGCGTCGTCGCGGCCAGGCGATGGTTGAGCCAGGCCGCCATGCGCCGGGCCTGGCGCTCGCCCTTGGGGGTCAGCGCGCGCTGCAGGTCATCCTGGCCAGGGGCGATGACTTCGGCTTCGGCGTGGCGCCACAGGATCAGGTCCATGGCGGGTCTACCCTTCTGAATAGCGCCGCATCAGGGCCTGCTGGGCGCTGACGCCGCTGTCGCTGATGCGCGCCGAGCGGCCATCCGGGCCGAGCTGCCAGGCGTCCATGGTGTCGTGCAGATAGGGCTGCAGCGCCTCGTCGACGATGCGCTGGCGCAGGCGCGCGTCCTGCACCGGCCAGGCCACCTCGATGCGGCGGAACATGTTGCGGCTCATCCAGTCGGCGCTGGACAGGAAGAGCGCCTCGCCAGGGTCAGCCTCGGTGCCCTCTGCCCAGCGGAAATACAGCACCCGCGTGTGTTCCAGGAAGCGCCCGACGACGGAGCGCACGACGATGTTGTCGCTGATGCCCGGCAGGCCCGGCGGCAGCATGCAGGCGCCGCGCACGATGAGGTCGACCTTGGCGCCGGCCTGGGCCGTGCGCAGCAGGCCGTGGATGAGCTCGGCATCGGTCAGCGCGTTGATCTTCACGACGACGCGCGCGCCCTTGTAGCCGGCCAGGGCCGCGGCCTCCACCTGGGCCAGCAGCTCCAGCATGCGGCTGTGCATGTTGAAGGGCGCCAGCAGCATGCGTCGCAGCGCCTTGAATTTACCCAGGGACGCGAGCTGGCGAAACACCGAATCGGCATCGGCCGTCAGGTCGGCATCGGCCGTCAGCAGGCCGAGGTCGGTGTACAGGCGCGCCGTCTTGGGGTTGTAGTTGCCGGTGGAGATGTGGCCGTAGCGGCGCAGCTTGCCGTTCTCGCGCCGTGTGATCAGCAGCAGCTTGGCGTGGGTCTTGTAGCCGACGATGCCGTAGACGACCTGGGCGCCGACGGCCTCCAGCCGCTCGGCCCAGTTGATGTTGGCTTCCTCGTCGAAGCGCGCCTTCAGCTCCACGACGGCCATGACCTCCTTGCCACGCCGCGCCGCCTCGATCAGCAGGTCCATCAGCTCCGACTTGGCGCCGGTGCGGTAGATGGTCTGCTTGATGGCCAGCACCTCGGGGTCGACCACCGCCTCGCGCAGCATCTGCACGACGGGGTCGAAACTTTCAAAGGGATGGTGCAGCAGCACATCGCCCTTCTTGAGCTTCTCGAAGATGGACTTGTGGCGCGGCAGCCGGCCGGTCGGCCAGGCCGGTTCAAAGGGCGTGAAGCGCAGCGGCGGCGCGTCGGTCTGGTCGATCAGCTCGTTCAGCCGCACCAGATTGACGGGGCCGTTGACGCGGTAGAGCGCCGCATTCGGCAGGCCGAACTGCTCGAGCAGGAATTCCGACAGCTCGGCCGGGCAGGTGTTGACCACCTCCAGCCGCACCGCGCGGCCGAAATGGCGCGTCGTCAGCCCGGAGCGCAGCGCGTGGCGCAGATTGGCGATCTCCTCCTCATCCACTTCCAGGTCGGAATCGCGTGTGACGCGGAACTGCGAGAAGGCCTCGACCTTGCGGCCGGGAAAGAGATCTTCCAGGTGGGCGCGGATGACGCTGGTCAGCAGCACGAAGGCCTGGCGGCCGTCGCTCAGGTTGGCCGGCAGCTTGATGACGCGCGGCAGCACGCGCGGCACCTTGACGATGGCAATGCGGTTGTCGCGGCCGAAGGCGTCCTTGCCGGACAGCCGCATGATGAAGTGCAGCGACTTGTTGGCCACCTGAGGGAAGGGGTGGGCCGGGTCCAGGCCCACGGGCACCAGCAGCGGCCTGACCTCGCGCTCGAAATACTTGGCCACCCAGTGCCGCTGCGGCTCGTCGCGGTCGGCGTGGTTGAGCACGACGATGCGTCGCTTGCGCAGCAGCGGCGTGAGCTGCTCGTTGAAGATCAGGTATTGCTCGTCGATCAGCGTGTGCGCCGCGCGGCCGACGCGTTCGACGTCCTGGCTTGTCACGGTGCTGAGCGGATCGCGCACGGCCTCCAGCATGTCGGCAAAGCGCACCTCGAAGAATTCGTCCAGGTTGCTCGACACGATGCAGACATAGCGCAGCCGCTCCAGCAGCGGCACATCTTCACGCTGGGCCTGGGCAAGGACGCGACGATTGAATTCAAGAATGGCCTGCTCACGGTTGAGCAGCTTCAGCGGGGTCGGGTCGGTCATGAAGAAAAGTGTATGAAGCTTGTGTGACAACGGCTTGAAATGCCCCCGGGATAATCCAGGCCCATGCACCTGATGATCCCCCATGCCAGCGCGCTGGACGAAGCCGCGCGGCATGCCTTCGGCACCCTGCCCCTGCCCAACCTGGCTGCGCAGCTGAACCGGCTCACTCCGGCCGAGACCTGGGGGAGCGACGAGCTATCGCCGCAGCCGCCGCATCACATCGCGCTGGCAGCGCTGCGCCAGCAAGCCGAGCCAAGCGCCGCGGCCTGGGCCGTCGAGGCCGGGCCCGAACTGGCCTGGGCGCTGATGAGCCCCGTGCACCTGGCCGTCGGCAGCGATGGCGTCGATGTGCTGCCGCCCGCGGCGCTGCGGCTGTCCGAATCCGACGCGGCGCGCTTCACGGCGCTGCTGCGCGAACTCTGGCCCGAGTCCGAAGGCTGGCAATGGCGGCTGATGGACGCCACGCACTGGGCCATCGGCCACACCACAGCGCTGGATGACCTGCGCGCTGCCAGCATCGAGCGCGCCGGCGGCCGGCCCATCGAGCCCTGGCTGCCGCAAAGCCGCGTGCTGCGCCGCTGGCAGAACGAGGCCCAGATGCTGCTGCATGAGCACGCACTGAACCTCGAGCGGGAAGCACGCGGCGAGCATCCCGTCAACTCGGTCTGGATCGGCGACATTGGCCGCAGCAACGGCAAGGCCGCCGACGTGACGGTGGATGCCCGCCTGACCGAGCCGCTGCTCAACGGCGACCTCGCGGCCTGGGCCGAGGCCTGGCAGCGCCTGGACGCCGGGCCGCTGGCACAGCCCCTGACCAGCCTGACACTGTGCGGCGAACGATTCGCGCGTCGTTTCACGACGGAGCCACTGTCCTTCATCGACAGGCTGAAGCGGCGCTGGCAGACGCCCGATGTGAGCGCCGTGTTGGAGGCGCTATGACTTCACCTCGTCTTGTCGAACGCGACGTGCCGCCGCGCACGGCCTGGGCGCTCGAGCAGGCCGGCGTCGCACCCCTGATGGCCCGCCTGCTCGCGGCCCGCGGCGTGCGCGAGGCGGGCGAGCTGGACGAGAGCCTGGCCCAGTTGCTGCCGCCCACCGACCTGAAAGGCCTGCTGGAGGCCGGCCGGCTGCTGGCCGACGCCATCCAGGGCGGCGAGCGCCTCGTCATCGTGGCCGACTATGACTGCGACGGCGCCACTGCCTGCGCCGTCATGCTGCGCGGCCTGCGCCTGCTCGGCGCGCAGCCCGAGCAGCTCGGCTATGTCGTGCCGGACCGCGCCGTGCACGGCTACGGGCTGACGCCCACCATCGTCGACCTGGCGATGGCGCAGAAACCGACTCTGCTCGTGACGGTGGACAACGGCATCGCCAGCCTCGCCGGCGTGGCGCACGCCCGTGCCCAGGGGCTGAAGGTGCTGGTCACCGACCATCACCTGCCAGCCCTGGTCGATGGCGTCGTCGTCGTCCCGGACGCCTCGGCAATCGTCAACCCCAACCAGCCGGGCTGCACCTTCGCGAGCAAGTCGCTGGCCGGCGTCGGTGTGGCCTTCTATGTGCTGATGGGCCTGCGCGCCGAGCTGCGTTCACGCGGCGCGTTCGCTGACGTGCCGCGTCTGGACGGCCTGCTCGACCTCGTGGCTCTTGGCACCGTCGCCGACGTCGTCAAGCTCGACGCGAACAACCGGCGCCTCGTTGCGCAAGGCCTCAAGCGCATGCGCGCCGGCCGTGCGCAGCCGGGCGTCATGGCGCTCTTCAGCGCGTCCAAGCGCGACGCGAGCAAGGCCCAGGGCTTCGATCTCGGCTTTGCGCTCGGGCCCCGCATCAACGCGGCCGGCCGCCTGGCCGACATGACGCTGGGCATCGAGACACTGACCACCGATGACCCCGAGCGGGCGCTGCAGCTCGCCACCCAGCTCGACGCCATCAACCGCGAGCGCCGCGAGATCGAGAGCGGCATGCGCGAGATGGCCGAGGCGCGGCTGGATGCCCTGGTCGAGGCGCTGCAGGGCGCCCTGCCCCCGGCGGTGGCACTGTTCGATGCCGACTTCCACGAGGGCGTCGTCGGCATCGTCGCCTCGCGGATCAAGGACCGCGTGCACCGCCCCACCTTCGTCTTCGCGCGCGGTGCCGACGGCAACCTCAAGGGGTCGGGCCGCTCCATTCCGGGTTTCCATCTGCGCGATGCGCTGGACCTCGTCAGCAAGCGTGAGCCCGAGTTGCTGGCCAAGTTCGGCGGCCATGCGATGGCGGCCGGCGCGACGCTGGCGGTCGACGATGTGAACCGCTTCGCGCTGGCTTTCGCGCGCGTGGCCGAGGAATGGCTCAACGAGCAGGACCTGACCCGCACGCTGCGCCACGACGGCTCGCTCGCGCCCGATGCCGCCACGGCCGAGACAGCGCGGCTGCTGGACGCCCAGGTCTGGGGCCAGGGCTTTGAGGCGCCGGTGTTCTGTGACCGCTTCGAGCTGATCTCGCAGCGGCTGGTCGGCGAGAAGCATCTGAAGCTGCGCCTGCGCCGCGGCGGCCAGCTCATCGACGCCATCTGGTTCAACCACGTCGACATGCTGCCCGAGCGCGTCACGCTGGCCTACCGGCTTAGCCTGGACGAATGGCAGGGCCAGCAGCGCGTCCAATACGTCATTGAAGCCTGCGCCGAAGGCTGAGGCGTGACGGAGTTGGCAGGGACGCACGCCCTGCCGCCCCAAGTCACCGGAGTGTCACGGACGCTTTCAAGAATCCGCCCGGCCAGCCAGCCCGGAGCCTCCTCATGCGCGCCACCGCGCCCGATCCCCTTGCCGATGCTCTCGATCGCCTGATCGAGCAGCGCAGTTTTGACATTCACTTCCAGCCCCTGGTCGCCATCGACAGGGCTGACATCTTTGGTTTCGAGGCGCTGACCCGCGCGCCTGCCGACGGCCCGCTGCATTCGCCCCTGGTGCTGTTCGAGGCCGCCGCCCGGCTGGGCCGCCTCGTCGAGCTGGAACACCTCATCATTCGCCGCGCCATCCAGCGCTTCAAGGCCCTGGGGCTGCCGGGCCAGCTCTTCCTGAACGTGACAGCCGACACCCTGCTCGGCGCGCGTGAGCATGCCGGCCTGCTGGCGGCCGAGCTGGCCGAACTCGGCCTGCCGACCTCGCGCGTCGTCATCGAGCTCACCGAAACCCGCCCCATCGAGGACCTGGCCCAGCTCGACGATGCGCTGCAGGCGCTGCGCGACCTCGGCTTTCGTGTGGCGCTGGATGACCTCGGCGAGGGCTTCGCCTCGCTGCGCCGCTGGATGGAGATGCGGCCGGACTTCGTCAAGATCGACCGCCACTTCATCGACGGCATCGCCCAGGAGCCGCTGAAGCAGCAGTTCGTGCGCTCCATCGTCGAGATGGCCGCCACCAGCGGCTGCGAAGTGGTCGCCGAGGGTCTGGAGCAGGAGCCCGACCTGGACGTGCTGCGCCGGTTGGGGCTGACCATCTGCCAGGGCTATCTGTTCGCTCGCCCAAGCGCGGCGCCGCGTGCATCCCTGAGCGCGCAGTGGAGCGGGCGCCTGGCCGCCGACGCCCAGCCGCGCCTGCTGCAGAACGACCTGGCCCTGCCACTGGGCCAAGGCGCCATCAGCAGCGCCGCGCAGCTGGCCCGCCGCAGCCTGACCGTCACGCCCGAGACCAACTGCCGCAGCGTCGTCGACCTCTTCCACCGCGACGAGCAACTGCTCGCCATCCCCGTGCTGGACGCCCAGCAGCGGCCGATTGGCGTGCTGCGCTCCCTGCATGTGCTCAAGCGCAGCACCGAGCGTTATTTCATGGACATCTTCGACAAGCGCAGCTGCGTCGAGCTGATGGACGCCAACCCGCTGGTGTTTGACGTCAGCACGCCGCTGCGCGCAATGAGCGACGCCATGGCCAACCTCGACGAGCGCTTGCTGGTCGACGGCTTCATCGTCACGCGCGACGGCTGCTACCTCGGCTCGGGCCGCAGCTCCGACCTGCTCAAGGCCGTGTCCGACCTGCAGGTGCATTCGGCACGCTACGCCAACCCGCTGACGCTACTGCCCGGCAATGTGCCCATCGACAACCACCTGGACCGCCTCATCGAGGCGGCCGAGACTTTTGCCGCGGTGGTGTGGGACATCGACCACTTCAAGCCCTTCAACGACGTCTACGGCTACCGCATCGGCGACGACATCATCCGCCTGGCAGCCCGCGTGCTGACCCAGGCCGCCGACCCGCAATTGGACTTCGTCGGCCACATCGGCGGCGACGATTTCGTCATGGTGCTGGGCAGCACCGACTGGGAGGACAGGCTCACCCGCGTCTGCCAGGCCTTCGATGCCGGCGTGCGCAGCTTCTTCTCCGCCGAACACCTGACCGCTGGTGGCTACATCACGCTGAACCGGCAGAACCAGCCCAGCTTCCACCCGCTGCCCACCATCTCGGCCGGCGCGGTACTGCATCTGCCCGGCAGTTTCGACAGCGCCCACGCGCTGAGCGCCGCCCTGGCCGAACCCAAGCGCGTCGCCAAAGGGCGCGCCGGCGGCAGCCGCTTTTTTGTCGACCGCCGCACGCCGCAGCGCGCCCTGCTTGCGGCCTGAGCTTTTTCCGCCACCAGCAACTTGCGCTTGCGCTCACGTCAGGGTCAGGGCCACCGGAAGGCCGCTTGAGCAGGAGGGGTGAGAAGCGCTTCCTACAATGGCGCGGTGAACCTCGACCCCACCCTGAACGCCGACCTGCACTGCCATTCCGTGATTTCGGATGGGACGCTGACGCCCGAGGCCCTGGCCGAACGAGCCAAGGCGGGCGGCGTGGCGCTGTGGTCGCTGACCGACCACGACGAGATCGGCGGCCAGACCCGCGCCATCGCCGCGGCACGGGCGAACGGCCTGGCCTACCTGACCGGCACCGAGATCTCGGTCAGCTTCGCCGGCCGCGTCGTGCACATCGTCGGCCTGGGCTTCGACCATGAGGCGCCCGAAATCATCGAGGGGTTGCGCGCCACCCGCGGCGGCCGCGAACCGCGCGCCCGGGAAATGGCTGCCGGCCTGGCCGAGGTGGGCATCCACGGCGCCTTCGAGGGCGCGCTGAAGTACGTCGGCAACCCTGACCTGATCTCGCGCACCCATTTCGCGCGCTTCCTCGTCGAGGCCGGCCATTGCAGCGACATTCCCGAGGTCTTCCGCCGCTTCCTGACCGAGGGCAAGCCCGGTTTCGTGCCGCACAAGTGGGCGGCGCTGAAAGACGCAGTAGGCTGGATCACCCGCGCCGGCGGCGTCGCCGTCATCGCCCATCCGGGCCGCTATGGCTTCACGCCGACGGAAGAGTACGCATTGATCACCGAGTTCATGGCCCACGGCGGGCGCGGCATCGAGGTCGTGACCGGCAGCCACACACCGGCGGAGTTCGTGCAATACGCCGATACAGCCATCGAGTTCGGCCTGCTGGCCTCGCGCGGCTCGGACTTCCACTGCCCCGAGGAAAGCCGCATCGACCTGGGCACGCTGCCCGCACTGCAGGGCCGGCTGACGCCGGTCTGGGCCGAGCTAGCCGATCGAATCCACCAATAACCCTAGCGGTTCGCGAAACCGCGGGTTTGCCTCGATAGGCCTCATCGACAACAGCCGTTGACAATTGTTCGTCAACAAACGTTGTCGTTCATGAGCACCATCTCCGACGCCGAATCGCAAATCATGCGCGCCCTCTGGGAGCGCCACCCCCTCAGTGCCGATGACATCCTCGCTGCCCTTCCCGTCGAGGACGGCTGGCAGCTGGGTACCGTCAAGACCCTGCTGAACCGCATGCTCAACAAGGGCGCCGTGCAGGCCCAGCGCGACGGGCGCCGCTACCTCTACAAGCCGCTGGCGGCCCGCGAGGACTGGGAACAAGGCGAGTCCCTCAACCTGCTGGACCGCGTCTTCGGCGGGCGGCTGTCGCCCCTCGTGGCGCACTTTTCCGCCCAGCGCAAGCTGAGCCGCGAGGACGCCGAGGCGTTGCGCCGCCTGCTGCAGGAACACGATGATGCTGCCTGAGGCCTGGATCGCCACGCTTTGGGAAGCCCACACGGGCTTCACGCTCGGCCTGCTCGCCGTGCTGTTGCTGCGCAAGCCCTGGCGCCGGCTCGCGGGCGCCCATGCGGCCTGTGCGCTGTGGCTGCTACCGCCGTGGCTGGCCCTGGTGGCACTGCTGCCGTCGTCGGCTGGCCTGCCGGTGCTGGCGCTGCCAACGCTGGCCGTGCCGCCGCCCACCCCCGTCTCCGCGCTGATCGGGCTGCCCGCCGCACCCTCAGACGGCTGGCGGATCGGTTGGCTGGACCTGTGGCTGGCCGGCGTCTTCACGGTGGCCTTGGTGCAGACCGCCAGGCATCGCCGCTACCAGCGGCATCTGCTGGGGCGCGACCGCAGGTCCTGGCTGGCGCCGCCGGGCGATTCCCCGGGCCTGCTCGGCCTCTGGCGCCCTCGGCTGGTGCTGCCCTTGGACTTCCGCCAGCGCTTCGGCGCCGACGAGAGGCGCTGGATCGTGGCCCACGAGGCCGCCCACGCCCGCCGCTTCGACAACCCGGCCCGCCTATTGGCCGCCGTGCTGGCCGGCCTGGCCTGGTTCAACCCGCTGGCCTGGGTCGCCGTCACCCTGCTGCGCCACGACCAGGAACTGGCCTGCGATGCCGCCGTCATGAGGCGCTACCCCGGCAGCTGGCGCCGCTACGGCCTGGCCATGCTCAAGCTCGACGGTGCGGCCAGCCTGCCGCCCGCGGCCTCGGCCTGGGGATCCCCTCACCCGTTGAAGCAGCGGATCACGCTGCTCAAGCAATCCGCCCCCGGCGCCGGGGCTCGCCGCGCGGCCCGCCTGGCCTTGGTGCTGTGCGCCGTGACGGGCTTTGGCGCCGTCCAGGCGCTGAACGACGCCATCGTCATCCTCCCCAAGCCCAAAATCTATCGCACGGGGCTTTCGGACCTGACGCCCGTGGGCATGAAAGCAAAGCTGTTCGAGGCCTGCCCGCAGATGCCGCAGCCTCCCGACACCCCATGGCAAGGGCTACCCAAGGGCCAGCACATGGTGGACGTGCAGTTCAAGGTCGGCCAGGACGGCCGTGCACAAGCCGTGAAGGTGCTCGCCAACCCGCTGCTGGCCGAATGGGGCCGGCAAACGATAGAGGGCTACGGCTGCAAGCCGGAGTGGGCCGGCGCAGAGCTGGAACAGCTGTTCGAGCTGATCATCGACTGACACAACGCGCTGCGCCGATGGCGCAGCAGCCAAGGGAGAAAGCACAACATGAAGATTCATTGCCTTGCGATCCTGCTGGCAGCGGGCATGGCGGTCGGAACGGCCGGGACTGCGCAGCCGGCGACGGGTCAGGTCCCGAGCGCTATGCCGTCAAGGCAGGGCCTCGATGCGGCGACCAGGCGGGGCGTCGTCGACGAAGTCGCCAAGCTCATGACCGATGAGTACGCATTCCCGGACGTGGGGCGTCGCGCGGCGAGCGCCATCTCCCAGAAGCTCGCGGCGGGCGACTACGACACTGTCACGGACGCAGGCGACTTTGCCCGGCGTTTGACTGAGGACCTGAACGCCGTCGCACAGGACAAACACCTGCGGGTGCGCGGAGATGGGCGTGGCCCCGGTTCCGCCGAGCGGCGCGCGAAGCCGCAACGCAGCGAGGGCGGCTTCACCCGCGCGGACGTGCTCGACCAGAACATCGGCTACGTCGACCTCAGTGGCTTCCTGCCGAAAGCCCAGTTCAAGCCGGTGGCGGACAAGGCCATGCAGTTGCTGGCGGGCACCGATGCCTTGATCATCGATCTGCGCGGCAACGGCGGCGGCGACCCGGCCGCTGTGGCCTATTTGGTGAGCTTCTTCCTGGATCCGAAGACTCCGGTCCATGTCAACGACCTGCTGTGGCGCAAGCCTGGAACTGACGACTACCGGCGCGATGTGTTCCGGACCGAGGCGACCCCGTCCAGTTATCTCGCCAGGCCCGTCGTCATCCTCACCGGGCCGGGCACCTTCTCGGGCGGGGAGGAGTTCGCGTACGACATGCAGAACCTCAAACGCGCGACGCTGGTGGGGGAAATCACGGGCGGCGGTGCCAACCCGGGCGGTCCTCGATCTCTGCCCGCGGATCTGTCCATGTTCCTGCCCACCGGCCGGGCGGTGAATCCGATCACGCAAACCAGCTGGGAAGGTCGGGGCGTCGCGCCCGACATTCCTGCGGCGTCGGCCATGGCCTTCGCCGCCGCTTACCAGACCGCGCGCAAGGCCGCAGGAAGGAACCCGCCCCTTGGCGCGGCCCCGTCCGGCCCCGATGAAGTGATGAGCCGTCCCCTGTTCAGGCCGCGATCGACGGCCCAGCCCGGCAGCGAGGCGGCACTCAGGCGCAGCGCGGCAGAGCTTCGGGCGGGCGCGCCACGCTACGACCTGCTGAGTCCGCAACTGGCAGAGTTGACACGCCATCAACTGCCGGAGCTCCAGGCCGAGGTCGCCGCGCTGGGGCCGTTGCAGAGCGTGGCCTTTGTCGAGGTGGGACCGATGGGAGAGAGCGTTTACGACGTGAAGTTCGCGAAGGGGCAATGGCGCTGGGGCATCCTGCTCGACGACGAGGGCAAGACCATCATGGCCTTCTTCCATCCGAAATAGGCTGCTGACACCTGTTCCCTTTCCATCTGAACCCGCGATCGCAAGCTAACCGGGCCAGCGGACGCAAAATGCCCGCATGGCCCAGCTCTTCGAAGTCCACCCCGACAACCCCCAGCCGCGCTTCCTGCGCCAATGCGCGCAGATGCTGCAGGCCGGCGGCATCGGTGCCGTGCCGACCGACTCCAGCTATGCCTTTGTCTGCCACCTCAACGACAAGGGTGCAGCCGAAGCCCTGCGCCGCGTGCGCGGCGTGGATGACAAGCACCACCTGACGCTGCTGTGCCGCGACCTGTCGGAGCTGGCCACCTACGCGATGGTGGACAACCGCCAGTACCGGCTCCTCAAGCTCGCCACGCCCGGCGCCTACACCTTCATCCTGCCGGCCACCAAGGAAGTGCCGCGCCGGCTCTCCCACCCGAGCCGGCGCACCATCGGCCTGCGGGTGCCAGAGCACAAGGTCCTCCAGGAGCTGCTGGCCCTGTTCGGCGAACCGCTGCTGTCGACGACGCTGATTCCGCCCGGCGAGACCGAGCCGATGAACGACGCCGCCGACGTCTGCGCCCGGCTGGACCGCCAACTCCAGTTCGTGCTGGACGCCGGCGCCTGCCCGGCCCAGCCGACCACGGTGCTGGACCTGAGCCAGGGCGACGAGCCCGTGCTGGTGCGCCAGGGGCGCGGCGAGTTGGGCCGGCTGGGCCTGCAACTGGACTGATGCCGCTGCGCGGGATTTCCCCGCAGTTCATCCGCCGCGCCTGCATTTCATCCGGCGGCTCTCGCGCTTGATCGCAGCGGCCTGGAAGGGCGCGGGCTCATTGCCGAAACTGACTCCATCGAACAAGCAATCACGCGGTTCGAAACCCACCGAACGGAGTCCATCATGAGCCTGCAAACTGCCTTCACCGCCGCCGTCCTTGCCTTCTCCGCCATTGCCGCCCAGGCCGCCCCGCAGCCCACCGTCAAGCTGGAACGCGTTGTCGTCACCGGCAAGGCCGTCCGCGCTGAAACTCAAGTGATCGCCCAGCTGCCGCGCGTCGTCGTGACCGGCTACGCCCAGCGTGAAGTGGCTCAACTGCCTCGCGTCGTGGTCATCGGCTTCAGCGAAGCCACGCTGGCCCGCCAGACCCTGGCTGCCGCCAAGACCACCGCAAAGCGCGGCTGAGCCGGG
>NZ_JBFUMS010000004.1:0-404921 GCF_054049255.1 Roseateles sp. P5_E4
ATGGCGTGCGGCGTCTGCAGGGCCTCCAGCTTGGCGTCAAAGCCGGTGAACTGCAGGATCCAGCCCGAGGCGCCCGTGCCCAGCGCGATGCCGACCTTGGAGATCCACGACTGGCAGGCCGAGAACGAGCCCTCGCGGCGCTGGCCGGTCTGCATCTCGTCGTAGTCCACCACGTCGCCCAGCGTGGCGTTGTACAGCGTCCAGAACCCTGCACCTGTGAAAGCCACGAAGCCRCAGGCCARCAGCTGCAGATARGGCCGYGCCGGGTCGTACAGCCACCAGTCGCCGATGAAGGCGCAAATGGCCAGGAACAGCACYGCCGCCAGGCCGACCCGCTTGCCSTGGCGRCGCGCGATCCACGCGAAGAAGGGGATGCCCGCGAAGCCGAAGGCCATGCCCGACARRCCCATGGCCGTGTTCCACTTCGCGCCCTCYACGACGTTGCCGCCGCAGACGTARTAGACCGTCGCGTAGTAGCCGAGCGTGCCCACCATGGCCGTGCCGGTGCCRTAGGCCAGCATCATGCCCAGCACATGGCGGAAGGGCCTGCAGCGCAGCGTGCGCCACAGCGTGTCGGCAAACGGGATGTGGGTCTGYGTGCGCGACACCAGCTTCTCGTAGTAGCGCTCGCGCACCAGCAGGAAGATGGCRATGGAAGCAGCCACCATGATGGCGCCRAGGATGGCGCAATAGGTCTGCGCGCCGCGCAGGATGTCGGGCTTGCCGTTGGCCTGGTTGAAGAGGGCCAGCGTCGTGAACTGSGCGGCGAAGAACATCGCCAGCTCSGGCCCCTTCTGGATGGCGTTGCGGATCGCCATCACCATCGTGCGCTCGTGGTAGTCCGGCGTCATCTCCGCACCCAGGCTGCTCCAGGGCATGTTGAAGCAGCTCATGATGGGCACGTAGATCACCGTGCTGACCAGCATGAAGACGAAGTACTCGGATTGGGTCCAGCCCTTGCCGACGGCGAACATCAGCGGCAGGCCGATGCCGGCCAGCACGCCGCCCACCAGGATGAAGGGACGGCGGCGCCCGTAGCGCGTGCGCGTGTTGTCCGACAGCCAGCCGAAGACGGCGTCCGAGCCGGCGTCGACGAAGATCTTGATCATCTGCACCGTCGAGATCAGGCCGGGGGCCACGCCGAGGAAGATGTTAAAGACCTGGTAGGCCAGCGACGGGTAGAGCCAGTGGCCCCACATGTCCAGGATGGAGCCCAGGCCAAAGCCGATCTTCTGCCGCATGGGCAGGCGGTCGGCAGGCGGTACGGCTTGCGCCACGTTCAGAGTCAGGGTTTGCGGATTCATTTCAGTGTCCAGAATTTGCGGACCGAGCGCCGGGCCGCTCCCAAGCCGGCCCGCGTTTGGCGATGTGCTCGCGGCTCAACGCCGCGAGCATCGCCGTCCCCGCGGGGGACCGGCCAAGGTACGCCTTGGACGAGGGGCTCCATCTCACAGGATTTTTCTCATCTTGATGACGTCGGCGTAATAGCGCGCCGACAGCTTGGGCGTGCGGACCTGCGTCTTGAAGTCGCAATGCACGATGCCGAAACGGCGCTGGTAGCCGTCTTCCCACTCGTAGTTGTCGATGAAGGACCACAGGAAGTAGCCCTTCAGCGGCACGCCGGCGGCGATGACGCGGTGAGCCTCGCGCAAGTGGCTGCGCAGGTAGTCGCGACGGTGCAGGTCCAGCACCTCGCCGTTGACCACCGGCTCCTCGTCATAGCCGCAGCCGTTCTCGGTGATGTACAGCGCCTGATGGCCATACACCTCATGGCTGAAGCGCGTGCCCCAGTAGATGGACTGCGGCACGAGGCGCAGCCAGGGGCTGTCGGCGCGCGGGTAGTTGACGGGGTGGGGCAGGGCCTCGTAGGCGGCGCCGTTCTTGCCAGCGCGCACATAGGTGCCGCTGTAGATGTTCAGGCCCAGGAAGTCGGTCGGCAGGCTGATGAGGTCGAAGTCGCCGGGCCGCACGTCGGGCGCATCGGCACCGACGTGCGCCAGGAAGTTCGCGGTGTATTTGCCGGCATGGATGGCGCCCAGTACCTGGGCGTTCCGATCGACGAACCAGGCCTTGGCCGCGGCGATGTCGGCCGGTGTTTCCGTCACGGGCACGGACACCCCGCAGTTGTCGGTCAGGCCGACGACGGCGCCCGCACCACCGAACTTGCGCACCGCGCGCACGCCATGGCCATGGCACAGCAGCGCGTGGTGATAAGTCTGGTTGACGACCTTGGCGCTTTCCTTGCGGCCCGGCGCCTTGCCACCCGTGCCGTAGCCCAGCAGCGTGAAGCAGACGATCTCGTTCAACGTGATCCAGTGCTTCACCTCACCGGCGAAGGCCTTGACGACGGTGTCTGCATATTTCGCAAAGGCGTCGACGGTCACGCGCGACGTCCAGCCGCCGCGGTCTTCCAATGCCTGGGGCAGGTCCCAGTGGAAGAGCGTCACCCACGGCTCGATGCCGTGCTTCTTCATGCTGGCGAAGAGGCGGTGATAGAAGTCCAGTCCCTTCTGGTTGAGTGCCCCGTCGCCGTTCGGGTAGATGCGTGGCCAGGCGATGGACAGGCGGTAGGTCTTGAACCCTAGCGAGGCCATCAGCGCGAAATCCTCGTCGAAGCGGTGGTAGTGGTCGCAGGCCACGTCGGGCGTGTCGCCGTTGTGGACCTTACCGGGGATTCGGCTGAAGCGGTCCCAGACGGATTCGCCCTTGCCGTCCTCGAAGGCCGCACCCTCGAGCTGCGCGGAGGCCGCGGCGACGCCGAAGACGAAGTCGGCGGGGAAGGGGCTCTCGTATGTCAGCGCTGTCGTCGCGGGCGCAGAACGGCGCGGCGGCGTGGCGGCGAGCGAGGCCGTGGTCAATGCCGGCAGCGCGGCGGCGGCGAAGAGTTGGCGGCGGCGCAGGGGGCGAAAGGATGTCATCTGAAGGGTCCTCGGTAGGCCGCTCGGAGGGTGAAAGCCCGCTGCGGCGCGAGGGAATATAGGACCTCCTTCATTTCAGAGGATTCGGCGTTCGCGCATCACGTCGGCGTAGTAGCGCGCGGACAGCTTGGGCGTGCGCACCTGCGTCTCGTAATCGCAGTGCACGATGCCGAAGCGGCGCTGATAGCCGTCTTCCCACTCATAGTTGTCGATGAAGGACCACAGGAAGTAGCCCTTCAGCGGCACGCCGTCGGCAATCGCGCGGTGGGCTTCGCGCAAGTGGCTGCGCAGGAAGTCGCGGCGGTGAAGGTCCAGCACTTCGCCGTTGACCACCGGCTCGTCGTTGTAGCCGCAGCCGTTCTCGGTGATGTAGAGGGCCTGGTGGCCGTAGCACTCGGCGGCGAAGCGCGTGGCCCAGTAGATGGACTGGGGCACGAGGCGCAGCCAGGGGCTGTCGGCGCGCGGATAGTTGACCGGGTTGGGCAGGGCCTCGAAAGCAGCGCCGTCCTTGCCGGCGCGCACATAGGTGCCGGTATAGATGTTCAGGCCAAGGTGGTCGGTCGGCAGGCTGATGAGGTCGAAGTCGCCGGGGGCCACTTGCGGCGCGTCCGGGCCGACGCGCTCAAGATAGTCCGCTGGATAGCGGCCCGCATGCATGGCGCCCAGCACATGGGCGTTCTTCTCCAGGAACCAAGCCTTGGCCGCGGCGATGTCGGCCGGCGTCTCGGTGACGGGAATGCAGACGTCCAGGTTGTCCGTCAGGCCGACGACCGCACCCGCGCCGCCGAACTCGCGCACCGCGCGCACACCGTGGCCATGGCAGAGCAGCGCGTGGTGGAAGGTCTGGTTGACGACGGCCGCGCTCTCCTGGCGGCCCGGGGCCTTGGTGCCCCAGCGATAGGCCAGCTCGGTGAAGCAGCGGATCTCGTTCATCGTGATCCAGTGCTTGACGACGCCGCCGAAGGCCTTGACGACCGTGTCGGCATAGCGGCCGAAGGCGTCCACCGTCACGCGCGACGTCCAGCCGCCGCGGTCCTCCAGCGACTGCGGCAGGTCCCAGTGGAACAGCGTCACCCACGGCTCGATGCCGTGCTTCTTCATGCTGGCGAACAAGCGGTGATAGAAGTCCAGGCCAGCTTGATTCAGCTCGCCGTCGCCGTTCGGGTAGATGCGCGGCCAGGCCAGGGACAGGCGGTAGTACTTCAGCCCCAGCGAGGCCATCAGCGCGAAGTCGTCGTCGAAGCGGTTGTAGTGGTCGCAGGCGACGTCCAGGGTGTCGCCGTCATGCACCTTGCCGGGCTGGCGGCAGAAGCGATCCCAGATGGATTCGCCCTTGCCGTCGGTGAAGGCGGCGCCCTCGATCTGCGGGGCAGCGGCAGCAACGCCGAAGACGAAGTCGGCGGGGAAAGGGCTGGAGTAGGTCAAGGTGAGCTTGTCTGTCAAGGAGCCATCCTGCGGCAATGGGGCGGTAGCGACGATGCCGCGGATGAAATCGGAGGAGCTAGAGGCAGTCATAGCGATCCAGGAGAAGAAGAGGGCTTGGCCGTCAGGGCGTCAGCCAGGGGGTCAGGGTCGCTTGCAGGCTGCGAGCCCAGATTTCATAACCTTGCGGGCTGAGGTGCAGCCAGTCGGGCAGGATGTCCTTGGACAGTGTGCCGTCCGGATTCGCGAGCGCGCGGCCGATGTCCAGGAAGACGACCTGTCGGCCATCGGCCAACGCGGGCAGCAGCGCGTTGATCCTGTCGTTGTGCTTGCGAGTCACGTCGTCGGGCTTCTCGCCGCGCGGGAACAGGGCCAGCAGCAGCACCTTGGCCTGGGGTTGGCGCTTGCGGATCTCGTCGAGGTTCTTCTGGATGCCCGCCACCGTGAAGGCCGGGTCTTCCAACCGTTCGCCGGTGTTGTTGGTGCCGATCATCACGACGACGGCCTTTGGGGCCATGCCGTCGAGCTCGCCGTGCTGTAGTCGCCACAGCAGGTTTTCAGTGCGGTCGCCGCCAAAGCCGAGTGCAACCGCGTTGTACTGCGCGAAATTCTGGGACCAGGCAGCCTTGCCCTCGTTCTCCCAACCTTGCGTGATGGAGTCGCCGAGGAAGACGAGGTCGATGTGGCGGCCGGCCTCCCGGTGCGCGCGGATCTCTGCCAGCTTGGCTTCGTGGCGCGGCAGCCACCAGTCCACGGCCCAGGACTCCTGCAGCCGTTCGGGCGTGATGGACTGGGTGTGGTAGTCGGGGCAGGCGGTTGTCGCCTTACCCTTTTTGTTGATGCGCAGGTGGGCAATCCGCAGTTCGCCGCTGCCCGTACCTTCCAGTGCGAAAGGCACGTTGACGGCGCTGAAATCGTCGCCCTCGCGCCAGAAACACTTCAACGCGAAGGACAGGTGCTTGCGACCCTTGCCGACAGCCAAGCGGCCAGCGAACAGGAAAGGGATCTTGCGCTCGCAGTCTTTGCCGCAGCCCAGCTTGAACTTCATGCCGCCGTGGGCGAGATCGAAGACGTTCAGGTCGAATTCGACGGTGCCTTCGGCCAGGTAGGGACGCAGGTCCAGCGGCGGGCCGTCCTGCCAGCGGGCCTGGGCGATCCATGAATTGCTGAACTGCAGCGTCAGCGCACCGTCATCGCCGCGGCGGGCCGCAACATGGCTGTCGGGCACGCGCGGGTTGGCGGGCTTGGGCACGGTGACATGGTCGCCGACGAGCTTGGCCTCGCCCTCGAAATCGGTGATGACGATCTGCCAACCCTTGGCGGGGCGGCCGATGTTCAGGTCCAATGACTGCGCTGTCATCGGGAGCACGGCCGCGAAAGCGAGCAGGCAGCGAATCATCATCAGAGGAGGTCTTGAGACGACAACGTGCGCGACCGGCCGGGCTTGAGCTTTAGTTCGACGACGCGCTCGCCGATGCGAACGCGGCCGCCGCCGATGCCAGCCACCGAGCGCACGGTGGCACTTGTGACGCGACCGCTTGCCCAGGCGATGTCGACCTCGAAGCCGCCGCGGGCGCGCAGGCCCTTGACCGAGCCCTCGGGCCAGCTGGCAGGCAGGGCGGGCAGCAGGTCAATGACGCCGTCCTGTGATTGCACCAGCATCTCGGCGATCGCCGCGGTCGCGCCGAAATTGCCGTCGATCTGGAAAGGCGGGTGGGTGTCGAAGAGGTTGGGGTAGGTGCCGCCCTGGTTCACCTCGCCACCGGCTCGAGCGGCCCGGGCACCCGGCGTGGCCAGCAGGCCGCGCAGCAGCGTGTGCGCATGGTCGCCGTCACGCAACCGCGCCCAATAGGCCATCTTCCACGCCATGGACCAGCCGGTGCTGACGTCGCCGCGGGCCTCCAGCGTCTTGCGCGCCGCGGCGGCCAGTTCGGGCGTGCGCGCCGGGGAAATCTGCCGTCCGGGGAAGAGCGCGAACAGGTGCGAGACGTGGCGGTGCGTGTCCCGCGGCGTGTCCAGCACCGCGTCCTTCAATTCGGCCTGCCATTCCAGCAACTGGCCCCAGCTGCCGACACGCGGACCGGCGAGGCGGTCGCGCAGCGAGGCGGCATGGACGCGCGCCGCGCGGTCGCCGAGCACGTCGGCGGCCTGGACCATGTTGTCGAAGTGGTCCCACAGGATCTGCTGGTCGTAGGCCACGCCGTCCTGGATGGGGCCGTGCTCAGGCGACCAGCCGTTGGGCGCGACGAGCTTGCTGTCAGCCGTTGCCTTCAGCCGGTCTTCCCAGAACTCGCCGACTTCCTTCAGCACCGGCCAGGCCACGTTGCGCAGGAAGGCCTTGTCCTGCGTGAAGGCGTAGTGCTCCCAGAAGTGGCGGGCGTACCAGGCATTGCCGGTCATGTTCCAGAGGTAGGTCTGGGCGCCGAAGGGGTTGGTCGCTGTGCGCAGCGCCCAGCCGCGCATGGGCTTGCCCGCGGTCGTGAGGAAGGTCTCGATGGGCGGCTGCACCGAGTTGTCCCACGGGGGCGTCTCGGGCGGCAAGGCCTTGGGATCCTTCAGTGCCAGTGCGGCGCGTTCGGCGACGGGGCGGCGCCAGGCTGGAGTCAAGTTCTGCACGAAACGGTGCAAGGGCCGCGCCGTCTCCGCCAGGTTGGTCGGCTCAGCCGGCCAGTAGTTCATCTGCAGGTTGATGTTGCTGTGGTAGTCCGCATTCCACGGCGGCGTGAGGCTGTCGTTCCACAGGCCCTGCAGGTTGGCGGGCAGGGAATCCCGCGAGCTGGAGACCAGCAGGTAGCGGCCGTACTGGAAGTACAGTGCCTCCAGCTCGGGGTCGCCGCCATCGCGGGTGTAGGCGGCCAGGCGGGCGTCGGTCGTCAGCGCGCGGCGTTCGGGCGGGCTCGTGCCGAGGTCCAGCTGCACGCGGCCGAGCAGGCCTTTGACGTCGGCTTCATGCTCCGCCTGCAGCGCCGGCCAGGATCTGGCAGCGGCCGCGGCGACCTGGGCCTGCACACGCGGCAGCGGCGCGGGGCCGTCGACCCGGCCGTCGGCATAGCTGGTGCCGGCGCCGAGGATGAAGGTCAGCGCATCGCAACCGCGGAACACCAAGGTATTGCCGTCCACCGTCACCGAGCCGCCTTCCGGCACGACGCGCAGCTGGCTCGCATAGGCCAGGCCGTTGGGCAGGCGGCCGGTGGCGGTGAGGGTGGCGGCCGCCGCGGAGAGCGCCGCACCGTGCCGGTCGGCCAGCGTGACGCGGCCGTTGTAGCGGCCAGGCTGATCGGCGCTGAGCCGCCAGGCGATGACCTGGGCTGGCTGGCTGGCCAGGGTTTCGCGCGTGAAGCCGGCGCCAGCCTGGCGGTAGCTCAGTCGGTGCCGGGCATGCTGCAGATCGAGCTGACGGTGGTAGTCGGCTACAGGCGCGTCGGCGCCGTCGAGTTCGAGCACCACGTCGCCGAAGGCCTGATAGGCGCCCAGGGCCTGGGCATCGCCGGTCCACAGCGTGATGTCGTTGAACTGCAACCGGTCGCGAGCGACCTGGCCGAACAGCATGGCGCCGATGCGGCCGTTGCCGATCGGCAGGGCCTGCTGCTCCCAGCCCTGGGCCGTGTCGGCTGCGGGGCGGTCGTAGCGCAGCACCAGCTCGCCCGCCTGCAGCGGCAGGCCGAGACAGCAGGCGAGCAGCGTTGCAACGGCCCGCATTGATCGGAGGCTCTGCTTCATGAACTCAGTTCGGGCGGCCCATCTTGACCTTGAGCATGACGGGCTCGGCGGGCAGGTTCAGACCGTAGTCGACCTGGTCGCCGTTCCACACGCGCTCCATCACCCAGCGCCCCTGGTCGTCGAAGCGGCCCTGCTCGGTGCGCAGCATGATGCCATTCTGGCCCGGCGCCGCTTCCATCCGCACGCGGGTCCGTTGGCCAATGACGAGGAATTCGTCGTCGCCGATCTGCGCGATGGCGACGCCGCCGCCGGGTTGCTCGGTGCCGGCGGGGAACTTGTCGGTCATCTTCCAGCTGGTCTCGCCGAACTGCCACTCGCGATAGCTCAGCTTGGCGACCCAGCCGGGAAACTCCAGCAGCTGCGGCTTGCGGTCATCGCCCTCGGCGGCGCCGCGCGTGCGACCGTCGAAGGCCCACTGCGCCCATTGCCGCTGGATCGGGGCGAACATCTTGAACACGCGAGCGAAGGGTTCGACCATCTCGCGGTCGGTCGACGTCGAGCCGAGCGGGAAGTTGCTGTAGTTGAAGTAGTCGATGCCGAACGGCGCCACGCCGATGGCGCCGCGCCCGAGGACGGTATAGAGGTAGCGCCCGTACGCGGCCGCGTTGCCGATCTCGGGCACCCACAGCGCGTTGTCGGCGCGCTGGAACAGGCGCAGGTTGGCGTTCACCTGCTCGGACTCGGGGCGGTAGATGTCGGGTGCGACGATGTCCAGCGCGGGTGCGGCGGCCTTGTAGATGTCGATGACGTCCCAGGTCGGGCCGCCACTGGCGAAGTCCTTGTTCCAGGGCTTGGGCGGCTGGTCCAGCGGGTTGCGCAGCGCGTTGTTGACGTACATCGGCAGCTCGTAGACGGCCTTGCCTGCCGCGGCGATCTCGCCGATGTAGCGGGCGATGGCCCAGGCGTGGAAATACTCGTCGGCGTAGTCGCCGTATACGGCGCGCCAGTTGCCGCTTGCTGCACCCGGCACGACGGCCTTCTTGCGTGCCAGCACGGCGGCGGGCACGGGCTGAGCGAAGGCCGCCTCGGCCGCATTGCCGAAGTCACGCACCAGGCCGTACGTGCCGACTTCGTTCTCGACCTGCACCATCAGCACGGTGCGCTCGGCCGAGTCGATCTTCTTGAGATGCGCCATCAGTGCGACGAAGGCGCGCTTGTCGGCCTTGAGCGTCTCGGCGCCGAAGGGACTGAGGCTGTAGTTGGGCTTGCCTTCTCGGTCGAGGTTGGCGGGAAAGCGCTTGGGGTCGAGCTTGACCCATTCGGGCGTGTACTGGGCGCTGGTGTTCTTCCAGGTGGCGAACCACAGGATCACCAGGCGCTGCTTCTGCTGGCGCGCCTCCTTGACGAGGGTGTCGACGAAGCTGAAGTCGAATTTTCCTTCTTCGGGCTCGACCTGTTCCCAGGCCACGGGCATCAGCACCGTGTTGGACTTGGCGTCCTTGGCCGCCTCCCAGACGGGCTTGAGCGCGGCGGGGTAGTTGCTGGAGTTGTGCGCCTGCGCGCCCAGCATCAGGAAGGGCTTGCCGTCCACCAGCAGTGCGTGGCGGCCGTCGCGCTCGACGAGGCGGGGCGCCTCGGCGGCACCGGCGGCTTGCAGGGAGAGCAAGCCGGCCAGCACCATCGAGAGAAGGGTGTTTTTCTTCATCGGGATTCCAGGCGCCCGGCGATCCTGCGGACCGCCGGGCGCAAATCAAGGTCAGAACGTGTAGCGCGCCGTGACCACGTAGCGAGGACCGGTGTAGAACAGACCACGGGTCATGTAGCCGACATGCTGCTGCATCAGTTGGCGCTGGCGGGCGGAATTGAGGTTCTGCGCCTCCAGGCCGATTGACATCTGATCATTGAACAGCTTGTACGACACACCGGCGTCCAGCTGGCCATAGCTCTCGGCCCACACTGGCAGGCCCCAGGCCACATTCCTCTGACCGAGGTTCGGGCTGCTCGGGTCGGTCACGAGACCGTCCGTACCTTGCGTGCCGTTCACATTGATGGCCTGCAGGTAGCGCGAGCGCCAGCTGTAGGCCAGGCGTGCGGACAGCGGGCCATGGTCATACATCAGCGCGAGGTTGTAAGCCTTGCGTGACATGCCCTGCAACGGCAGGTTGCTGAACTGGCGGCCATCGGTGTCGCAGCCGTTCAGGTTCAGGCCCAAGTTGTCGGCCGAGTTGGCGGTACCGCTGCAGTAGAGCGAGTTGACCGGGTTGTACAGCTTGCTCTTGCTGTCGACGTAGGTGTAGTTGGCCTGCACGCCGAAGCCGGAGAGCCAGCCCGGCAGCTTGTCGAAGTACGTCTGGAAGGCGAGTTCCACACCGGAGAGTTTGCCGGAGGCGCCGTTGACCGGGCTCGTCACCGAGAAGTCCTGCGGCTTGCCGGCGGCGTCGGGCAGCTGGAAGTTCGTCGTCTGGTTGATGACGACGTCCTTCAGGTCCTTGTGGAACGCTGCAACCGTCAACGAGCCCGCGCGGCTGAAGTACCACTCGCCCGTCAAGTCGCCCTGCGTCGAGCGGGTCGGCAGCAGCAACGGGTTGCCCTTGGCCGCGCCGCTCTGCGAGACGCTGGTCACCGTGGTGGCGGTGCTGTTGATGGTCTGGCTCAGCGTTGTGCTCGCCTGCAACCTGTCGAAGTCAGGCCGGGCGATGGCCTTGGCCAGCGCGAAGCGGAACTGCAGGTCGTGCGCGGCCTGGAGCTTGAGGTTCAGGCTGGGCAGCACGTCCGTGTAGCTGTTCTTGAAGGTCTCAAGCTTCTGGTACTTCGGGATGTTGGGCACCGGCACGCCGCCGAGGCCCAGCTTGCCCTGTTCGGTACCGGCGAAGGAGGTGTAGCCGAGGGCGTCGTTCTGGGTGCGCACGACCCGGATACCCACGTTGCCGTCGACCGGCAGTTTCCATTCGTCGAAACCGAAGCGCAACTGGGCGAAGGCCGCCTGGGTCTTCTCAGACTGCTTGTTGCCGCTGCCGCTCTGGATGTCCTGGGCGATGTCGCTGCCCAGGCCTTCGGGGGTGAAGGCGAATGGCCACTGGCTGCAAGGGTCGGTGCTTTGACCCGCAGCGGTCAGCTTGGCCACGCAGTTGTCGGCGCCGTATTTATGCAGCACCGCGTAGGAAGCCGGGAAGCCGGAGGCCTGCGCGACCGACGGGAACACGACCGACGGCGGCGTGGGGACGCTGCCACCGAAGAAGTTGTTGAAGGTGTTGGTCTGGGTGCCGCCCGGGTAGTCGCTCAGGTAGGCGGGGCCGCCTGCCGTCCAGGGCTGCGAGATGGCCTGCCAGTGGTAGCTCGACGGATTGGTCGAGCTCTGCGCTTCGCGCTCCGTCAGGCGCACGCCGAAGCGCAGGTCCTGCAGCACCGGGTGCTCGAAGCGGTAGCGGGCATCACCCTTCCAGCTCTTCTGGGTTCCCTTGCTGCGGTCCAGATGCTCCATCGTGAACGCCCAGTAGTAGTTCTTGGGGTCAGCGAGGTAGGCGCGGTCTGCGGCGTCGAAGGTGAGGCTGGGCGTGCTGCCGCTCAGGTCGATGACTTCCTTTTGCATGCCGACACCGGTCGCGACGGTGGAATCCAGGCCGCGCGTGGAAGCCTTCACGTACTGCAGGTCGGACGTGAAGCTCCAGCGGTCGTTCGCCTTCCAGTTCAAGCGCCAGGCGAAGTCTTCCGTCTTGGAGTCGCGGGTGGCCGTGCGGGTGTCGTCGTTGAAGTTCAGCAGCGACCCGTCGTTGTTGGTCAACGTGCCGGAGACCATCGCACCCTGGTCATTGAACTTGCCATTCGTGACGCTGATCTTGTAAGGCTCAGTGCCTGCAAAGATCGCCTGCTCGTCCCACTGCATGCGGTACTTGGAGCGGAAGTAGGTCAGCGAGCTGTCGATGTCGTCCTTCTTCCACTGCAGGGCACCGTACAGGCCGTCGCGCTTGCGCTCGAATTCCAGGGTGCGCCATTGCGCGCCCTTGGGCACCCACAGGTAGGTGCCGGCGGGCTGGCCGGCCACCGCGTCGGTACGGGGGTAGTAGGGCTCGACCTGGAAGAAGTCGGAGCGCGTTGCACTCTTGGAACTCGCAGCGTTCAGCAACACGCCGATGCGGCCAAAGTCGGTATTCCAGCTGTTGACCAGCAGGCCGCTGGCAGACGGCTTCTTCTTGCCGTTGAGCTTGTTGTAAGCCTCCTGCACCGTGACCGAACCCTTGAAGCCCTGGTAGTCAAACGGCAGCGCTGTGCGCAGGTTGACGAGGCCGCCGACAGCGCCCTCGATCTGTTCGGCCGACGGGTTCTTGTAGACGTCGATGCCGGCCATCAGCTCGGGCGGCACGTCTTCGAAGTTCAGTGCGCGACCACCGTTGGCGGAGAAAGTGTCCCGACCGTTCATTTCGGAACGCACGTAAGACAGGCCGCGGATGTTGACGCCGGAACCTTCCACCGAGTAGTGCTCGGGGTCGTTGCGGGCCATGGTGCGCTCGATCGTCACGCCGACGATGCGCTGCAGCACTTCGGTGACGGAACGGTCGGGCAGCTTGCCGATGTCGTCGGCCACGATCGAATCGACGATCTCGTCGGAATTCTGTTTGATCTTCTGTGCCGATTCGAGCGCCGCTCGGCGGCCGCTGACGACGACGGTTTCCAGGTTGGTGGTGGGTGCGGATGCGGCGGCGGCGGGGGCCGGCGCGGTCTGCGCCATCGCCATGCCGCTGCAGAGCAGGGCGGCCTGGGCGGCGGCAAGGGATACAGCGGTTCGGCGGGGATGGTGATGTGTCACTTTGTCTCCTCTCGTTGTGATTGGGCTCTGGGCCCGTGTCGTGCTGCTGGTTCGGGGGAAGGGGCGGGGGTCAACATCGCCCGGGCCGACGAGCGCATGGCGTATGAGCGAGGGTGTTCGTCATGGCAGCGTTGTCAGTCCGGGTTTGCTGGGCGGTGGCGGGGGTAAATGGGGGCGCCTGCGTTCAACCGCAGAAGCGATTGACCAGGTTCTCGAAGACTTCCTGGCGGCCGGACACGGGGGCCACGTCGGTGTTGGCGGCGAGTACCTGGTCGGCGAGTTCGGTCAGCGAGCGCCGGCCGTTGAGGATGTCCTGGCCGGCGGGTGCGTCCCAGCCGGCGTAGCGGCTGTCGACAGCGGCTTTCAAGCGTCCGTCGTTGATCATCTTCTCGGCGATCAGCAGCGCCTGGGCGCACACATCCATGCCGCCGATGTGGCCGTGGAACAGGTCCTCGGCGTCGATGGACTGGCGGCGCACCTTGGCATCAAAATTCAACCCACCCGAGCCCAGCCCGCCGGCCTGGATGACGTGGTACAGCGCGATCGCCGTCTCCGGCACGTTGTTGGGGAACTGGTCGGTGTCCCAGCCCAGCTGCGGATCACCCCGATTCATGTCCAGGCTGCCCAAGATGCCCAGCGCGCCGGCCGTGGCGATCTCATGCTCGAAGCTGTGGCCCGACAGCGTGGCGTGGTTGGCCTCGATGTTGACCTTGACTTCCTTCTCCAGGCCGTAGCGCACCAGGAAGCCGTACACGGTCGCGGTGTCGAAGTCGTACTGGTGCTTGGACGGCTCGCGCGGCTTGGGCTCGATGAGGATGGCGCCCTTGAAGCCGATCTTGTGCTTGTACTCCACGACCATGTTCAGGAAGCGACCCAGCTGGTCCAGCTCCTGCCCCAGGCGCGTGTTCAAGAGCGTCTCATAGCCCTCGCGGCCGCCCCACAGCACGTAGTTCTCGCCGTCGAGCTTCTTGGTGGCGTCCATCGCGTCGCGCACCTGCAGCGCGGCCATGGCGAACAGCTCGGGGTTGGGGTTGCTGGCCGCACCGCTCATGAAGCGGCGGTGGCTGAACAGATTGGCCGTGCCCCACAAGAGCTTGCGGCCGGTGGCCTGCTGCTTCTCGCCCAGCACGTCGACCATGCGCAGGAAGTTCTCGTGGCTCTCGCGCGGCGTGGCGCCTTCCGGGGCGACGTCGCGGTCATGGAAGCAGTAGTAGGGGGCGCCCAGCTTCTCGAAGAACTCGAAGGCCGCGTCGGCCTTGAGCTTGGCCAGCTCCATCGGGCTGCCGCCCTGGAACCAGGGGCGCTCGAAGGTGGCGCCGCCGAACGGGTCCAGGCCGGTCCAGACGAAGTTGTGCCAGTAGCACACGGCAAAGCGCAGGTGATCCTCCATGCGCTGGCCCAGGACGATGCGGTCCTTGTCGTAGTGCTTGAAGGCCAGCTCGCTCTGGCTGTCGGCGCCCTCGAAGCGGATGGGGGCGATGTGATGGAAATAGGAGGTCATGTCGAACTTCAGGAGATGCAAAAACTCAGGCGCCGCGCAAGCGGCTGTAGAGGTCACGGAAACGCGCCAGGCGGGGTGCCAGGCGGGCATGGCGTTGGGAATCGGGAGAGAACAGGGCCGCCACGGGCGGGCGGGTGCAGACGGCCTCGACGCTGCCGCCGGTGGCCAACCAGCCCAGGCGTGCCGCGCCCAGCGCACCGCCGGCTTCGCTGCCGGTGTGCAAGGCGATGTCGACCTGCAGCGCGTCGGCAATCAATTGGGCCCAGAAGTGGCTGCGCGAGCCGCCGCCCACCAGCGACAACTGGTGCACTTCGGTGCCGGCTGCCCGCAGCGCGTCCAGTCCGTCGGCCAGCCCGAAGGCCACGCCCTCGAGCACGGCATAAGTGCAGTCGGCGCGATTGGTCTGCGCCTTCAGGCCATGGAAGACGCCGACTGCAAACGGGTCGTTGTGCGGAGTGCGCTCGCCGGCGAGATAGGGCAGGAAGAGGGGTGCTTGGTCTGAGGTGATGACTGCGCTGTCATTTGATGAAAGCTCGGCCAGCAAGGTGGCTTCATCGGCACCGACGAGCTGGCAGAACCAGCGCAGGCAGCTGGCGGCCGACAGCATCACGCTCATCTGGTGCCAGCGTGCGGGAAGCGCGTGGCAGAAGGCGTGCACGGCCGAGGCGGGGTTGGGCCGGTAGCGGTCGTTGACGACGAAGAGCACGCCCGAGGTGCCCAGCGAGATGAAGCCGTCCCCCGGCTGCGTGGCACCGATGCCGATGGCGCTGGCCGCGTTGTCGCCGGCGCCACCGGCGACGACCACCTCGGGGCCCAGGCCCCAGGCCTTGGCGAGTTCGGGCTTGAGCACGCCGCCGGGCTGGCTGCTCTCGACCAGGCGTGGCATCTGCGCGCGCGTCAGGCCGCAGGCCGCCAGCAGCTCATCGGACCAGTCGCGCCGCGCCACGTCCAGCCACAGCGTGCCGGCGGCGTCCGACGGGTCGGAAACCTTGTCGCCGGTCAGCTGCAGGCGCAGCCAGTCCTTGGGCAGCAGCACGCTGGCCACGCRCTCGAACACTTCGGGCTCGTGCTTCTTGACCCACAACAGCTTCGGCGCGGTGAAGCCGGGCATGGCGAGGTTGCCGGCGATGTCGTGCAGGCGCGGCGCGGCGGCGGTCAGCTCGTCGCACTCGGCGTGGCTGCGGCCGTCGTTCCACAGGATGGCCGGGCGCAGCACGGCGTCGTCAGCGCCCAGCAGCACGGCGCCGTGCATCTGGCCGGACAGGCCGATGCCGCGCACGGCGGCAAATTCAGTCGGGTGGGTCGTGCGCAATTGGGCCACGGCGGTGCCGGTCGCACGCCACCAGTCGGATGGGTTCTGCTCGGACCACAGGGGTTCGGGTGCCGACAGCGTCAATGCGCTGCCGGCGGTACCCACAATGCCACCTCTGTCGTCAAGCAACAGCAGCTTGACTTCAGACGTGCCCAGATCAATGCCGAGAAACATCAGGCCGACTCCTCGCTGACGTTCTCGCTCACGGCCGTCACCGCGCCGGGCAGGGCAGGCCGGGTCAGGCGGTAGCGAGCCAGCGCGGCCGCGCCGACAGCGACGGCATTGGCGCCGAACAGCGAGGTGCGCACGCTCGGCGGTGGCAGGCTGGCCGCAGCGGCATATTCGAGCAGCGTGTCCAGCGCCGGCTTCAGGAAGGGCTCGCCCAGCTCGACCACAGAACCGCCCAGCACGATGCAGGCGGGGTCATAGGCGGTGGCCAGGTTCTGCAGCAGCACGCCGAGATAGCGGCCGGCGGAACTCACGGCCTTCAGCGTGTGCGCGTCCTCGTCAACGAGATGGGCGCGTACTTCGGCCAGCGAGCGCAGGGTTGTGCCATCCTCACTGCCGCCGAGCATGGCGCGCGTCGCGATCAATGCTTCGGCGCAGCCGCGCCGGCCGCAGGAGCAGCGTGGCCCGTTGAGCTGCAGCACCATGTGGCCCACCTCACCGGCGAAACCGCGGCTGCCGGTCAGCAGGCGGTCGCCGACGATGACACCCGCGCCCAGGCCCTGGTTGATGGACACATACAGCAGCGGATCGGACGCCGGCGCGGAATTGAATTCCATCTCACCCATGGCCGCCACATCGGCTTCGTTCTGTATGAAGAGGGGTGCGCCGGCGAGCGAAGTGTCTTGCAGCTTTTCGGCGAGCAGGGCGCCGAAGGGAATATCGCGCCAGCCCAGATTGGGCGCAAAGTGCAGCACGCCGCGCGCCTCGTTGACGCCACCCGGCAAGCCGACGCCGATGCCCAGGATCTGCTGGCCGGCATTCAGCTGCTTGCGCAGCTTGAGCAGCGCCGTGGCGAGGCTGGCGATGCAGGCTGTGGCTGTGCGGTTGGCGCTGTAGTGGGCGACGGTCCAGGCCAGCACATCGCCGGTCAGCGAGGTGGCGACGACGCGCAAGGATTCGATGCCGACCTCGGCGCCAAGCAGAACCAGCCGGCCCGGATCGATGAAGAGGGGGGTGGGGCGGCGGCCCAGGTCGCCGGTCGCGACGACCTCGCGTTCGGCCAGCCAGCCTTCAAGAATCAGTTCGCGCACCAGCAGGCTGACAGTGGACTTCGTCAAGCCGACGGCAACGGCCAGGTCAGCACGCGACAGCCCCGGGTTGGCACAGAGATGTCGCACCAGCGCCATGCGATTGATGACCTTGAGCAGCTGTTGGCTGCTTGCGGCTTCGGCCTGCATTTGTCTCCTAGTCCTGCCCATGCTTTCGACGGGCTTGGTGCCATATTAGTTCGGCCGTCGTACGAAGTAAATACGGTAAAAGCCCCTAGCGCGACACAGCCTGACTCGCCGAAGATCGCGCCGCCCGCCGGTCTCCTGTGGTGAGGCTCCATAAAAACTGGCCCAGAGACAGCCATGTCCGATCCCTCCATCCGCAAGATCGTCATCGTTGGCGGCGGCACCGCCGGCTGGATGGCGGCTGCGCCGCTGGCTCAGCGCTTTGCGCAGGCCGGCCAGGGCGCCTGCGAGATCGTACTGATCGAGTCGCCCGACATCGGCACGATCGGCGTCGGCGAGGCCACGCTGCCGCCCATCCGCGCGTACAACCAAACGTTGGGCTTGGACGGCGCCGAGTTCGTCAAGCGCACCCAGGGCAGCTTCAAGCTCGGCATCGAGTTCCGCGACTGGGGCCACGTCGGCCACCGCTTCTTCCATGGCTTCGGGGACTTCGGCCCGGCCATCGACGCCCGCGCGCCCTGGCAGCACTGGCTGCGCTTGCAGCGCCAGGTGGACGGGCTGCCCAGCTACGAGGACTGGTCAACCTCCACCGTCATGGCCAGGCGCAACCGCTTCACGCCCCCCGAGGGCGGGGTGCCGTCGGCGGCCAATGCCTATTCCTTCGCCTACCACTTCGACGCCGGCCTGTACGCCGCCTATCTGCGCGAGTACGCGATGGCGCGCGGTGCCCAGCGCATTGAAGGGCTGATCGTCGATGTCGAGCTGCGCCCGCAGGACGGCTTCGTTGCCGCGGTCAAGCTCAAGGACGGCCGCCGCATCGATGGCGACCTTTTCATCGACTGCTCGGGCTTTCGCGCCTTGCTGATCGGCGGCGCGATGCAGTCGCCCTTCGAGGACTGGAGCGCGCTGCTGCCCTGCAACAGCGCCCAGGCCGTGCCGAGCGAGCGTGTCGAGCCGCTGACGCCCTACACGATGTCGACCGCCAAGGCGGCGGGCTGGCAGTGGCGCATTCCGCTGCAACACCGCACCGGCAATGGCTATGTCTATTGCAGTCACTTCATCAACGATGACGAAGCGGCCAGCACGCTGCTGGCCGGGTTGGACAGCAAGGCGCTGGACACGCCGCGCCAGCTGCGCTTCACGACTGGACGACGCCAGCAGGGCTGGGTCAAGAATGTCGTCGCCATCGGCCTGGCCTCAGGCTTCCTGGAGCCGCTGGAGTCGACCAGCGTCCAGCTCATCATGGACGGCGTCGGCCGCCTCATCCAGTACTTCCCGGACAAGCAATTCAAGCCCCACTTGGCGGCCGAGTTCAATCGCCGCATGGCCCTGCAGTACGAGTCCATCCGTGACTTCATCGTGCTGCACTACAAGCTGACCGACCGACGCGACGCCGAGCTGTGGCGCTACTGCGCGGCCATGCCCATTCCGGACACGCTGGCCCACCAGATCGAGCTCTTTCGCAGCGCAGGCCGTGTCGCCATCCTCGACCCCGACGGCTTTGCCGAGCCGTCTTGGGTGTCGCTCTTCTTCGGCCTGGGCCTGCGGCCCGAGAGCTACGACCCTTTCGTCGATCACATCGACCCCGAGGCCCTGCTGCAGCACTTCGTGCGCCTGCGCCAAGCAATCACACATACCGTGGGCGGCATGCCCGAGCACGGCGACTACGTCGCGCGCCACGTCAAGGCGCCTTCAGCCTAGGAGACCCGACAAACCAGCCAAGCAAGAGGGGCCGGCACACCCGCCGGCCGACCGGAGACAACAAGGAAGATTGATTCATCATGAAGTTCACTGACGGACAGTGGATGCATCAGCCGGGCGTGGCCGCGCATTACGCGGCCGAGGCCTACGCGATCGAAGTCCACGAAGACCGCCTGGTCGTGCTCGCCACGACCCGCCCCATCAAACACCGCGGCGACACACTGCAGGGGCCCACGCTCACCGTGACGCTGAGCTCGCCGCTGCCTGGCGTCATCCGCGTCAGCGTCGAGCACTACACCGCATCCAGCGCGGCGCGCCTGCACATCCCCATGCCCGGCGCCGGCAAGCATCCCGTGCAGATCGTCAACGGCGACGCAAAAGCCACGCTCACCTCCGGCGCCCTCTCGGTTGACGTCAGACGAGGCGACGGCTGGAGCCTGACCTTCCGCGAAGGCGACCGCATCCTGACCAAGAGCGACTGGCGCGGCCTGGGCTACATCCAGTGGGCCGGCAAGGACGGCCTGGTGCGCAGCCACGTCCACGATCAGCTCTCGCTGGGCGTGGGCGAGAACGTCTACGGCCTGGGCGAGCGCTTCACGCCCTGGGTCAAGAACGGCCAGATCGTCGAGAACACCAACAAGGACGGCGGCACCGCCTGCGAGCAGGCCTACAAGAGCGTGCCCTTTTACCTGACCAACCGCGGCTACGGCGTGCTCGTCAACGAGGCCGGCCCCGTGTCCTTCGAGGTCGGCTCGGAGAAGGTCGCCCGCGTGCAGTTCAGCCGCGAAGGCGAGAGCCTGGACTACTGCGTCATTGCCGGCCCCACGCCCAAGGACGTCGTCGGCCGACTGACAGCGCTGACAGGCCGCGCCCCGCTGCCCCCGGCCTGGAGCTTCGGGCTGTGGATGACGACCTCGTTCACGACCCAATACGACGAGGCCACCGCCACCCACTTCATCGACGAGATGGCCCGCCGCGAACTGCCGCTGGCGGTGTTTCACTTCGACTGCTTCTGGATGCGCGAGTTCCAGTGGTGCGACTTCGCCTGGGACCCGCGCGGCTTCCCCGAGCCCGAGGCGATGCTCAAGCGCCTGCACGCCAAGGGCCTCAAGATCAGCCTCTGGATCAACCCGTATGTGGCGCAGAAGTCGCCGCTGTTCGCTGAAGGCGTCAAGCACGGCTACTTCATCAAGAGAACCAACGGTCTCACCTTCCAGACCGACCAGTGGCAGCCCGGCATGGCCATCGTGGACTTCACGAACCCGGCCGCCAAGGCCTGGTACCAGGGCCACCTGAAGCGCCTGATCGCCCAAGGCGCCGACTGCTTCAAGACCGACTTCGGCGAGCGAATTCCCAGCGAAGGCGTGGCCTACTTCGACGGCTCCGACCCCGTCGAGATGCACAACCTCTATGCGCTGCAATACAACCAGGCGGTCTTCGAGCTGCTGGAAGAAGTGCAGGGCAAGGACGCCATCGTCTTCGCCCGCTCCACGTATGCCTCCGGCCAGCGCTTCCCCGTGCACTGGGGCGGTGACTGCTGGAGCACCTTCGAGTCGATGGCCGAGAGCCTGCGAGGCGGCCTGTCGCTGACGAGTTGCGGCTTCGCCTTCTGGAGCCACGACATCGGCGGCTTCGAGGGCAACCCGCCGCCGGCCGTCTACAAGCGCTGGATCCAGTTCGGGCTGATGTCCTCGCACAGCCGCCTGCACGGCAGCAGCAGCTACCGGGTGCCATGGCTCGTGGACGAAGAGAGCTGCGACGTGCTGCGCGTCTTCACGCGGCTCAAGCACCAGCTCATGCCGTATCTGTACGCCAAGGCGCATGAGGCGACGCAGACGGGCGTGCCGCTGATGCGCGCCATGCTGATGGAGCATCCGCAGGACCCGGCCTGCGCGACGCTGGACCGGCAGTACCAGCTGGGCGAAGCATTGCTCGTGGCGCCGGTGTTCACCGAGAGCGGTGAGGTGGACTTCTACCTTCCCGAAGGCAAGTGGACGCGCCTGCTCAGTGGCGAGAAGCGCGAAGGCGGCCGCTGGCATCGCGAGACGCATGGCTTCCTCAGCATGCCGCTGTATGCCGCACCGAACAGCGTCATCGCCTGGGGCGCCGAGACCGAGAAACCGGACTACGACTACACCCGCGGCACGGTGCTGCGCGTGTTCGAGCTGGAGGACGGCAAGAGCGCGGCCTTCACGGTGGTCGGCTCCGACGGCAACGTCGCCGCGCGGGGTACGGTCAGCCGCCACGGCGGGCAGTACACGGCGCAGGTCAGCGAGGGTGCGCTGCGCGACTGGGCGCTGGAGGTCGGCGGTCAGCGCAGTCCCGTGTTGGGCGAAGGCGCTGTTTTGAACTGGGCCGCCTGACGGGCCGCAGCCCTCAAGCCGGTGGACGCGCCTACTCGGGCCGCCACCGGCTCATTGTTTGATGGAGTGACGATGGTTTGGTGTCGTGTTCGAGACCTGCTGCTGACGCTGCTGCTGTGTGTCTGCGGCGCCGCATCGGCGCGGCAGGTCACTGCGCTGGATGATGGTTGGCGTTTCCTGCGCGCCGATGCCGCCGGTGCGAGCGCGGCCGAGTTTGACGACTCGGCCTGGACGGCGGTGCGCCTGCCACACACGTGGAACGGCATCGACGGTGAAGCGGGCGGCGCCTACTACCGTGGCCCGGGCTGGTATCGGCGTGAGCTGCAGCTGCCCGCCACTGCGCTGGCGTCACGCCATTTCCTGCAATTCGATGGCGCCGCGCTGCGGGCCGAAGTCTGGATCAACGGCCAGCTTGCCGGCCGCCACGACGGCGGCTACGCGGCCTTTCGCATCGACATCAGCCGCTGGCTGCACGCCGGGCGCAACCAGATCGCCGTGCGCGTGGACAACGCGACCGCCCAGCACGTCGCGCCGCTGGGTGGCGACTTCACGGTCTTCGGCGGCCTCTACCGCGGTGTGAAGTTGGTGGCTGTGCCGGCGGCCCACTTTGACCTGCTGGACGACGGCGGGCCGGGTGTCTATGTATCGGCCACCGACGTCAACGCCGAGCGAGCCCACCTGACCCTGCGTGCCCGCGTGCGCAACGACGGCGACGCAGCCCGTCGCCTTGCGCTCAACCTCACCCTGCGCGACGCCGCCGGCCGCGCCGTGGCGCAAGGCCAGCAGGCAGTGCCAGCCGCGCCCGGCGCCACCGTCGTGGCCGAACAGCCCTGGACGCTGCCGAAGCCCCAGCTCTGGCAAGGCCCGGCCGACCCGCACCTCTACACGGTGACCGCCGAGCTACGCGACGGCGCCGAGGTGCTGGATACGCTGACGCTGCCGGTTGGCTTCCGCAGCGTGCAGATCGACCCGCAACGCGGCCTGCTGCTGAACGGCCGGCCGCACGCGGTGCATGGCGTCAATCTCTTCCACAGCGGCCGTCCGGGCCGTGGCCTGGCGGTCAGCGGTGCCGAGATCGATGAGGACTTCCGCATCCTGGCCGAACTGGGGGTCACCGGCCTGCGCTTCGTGCACTTCCAGCATCCGCAGCGCGCCTACGACAACGCTGATCGCGCCGGCCTGCTGGTGTGGACCGAGATCCCGCTGAACTCGGCGATGGATGAAGGCGACGAGTTCCGCGCCAACCTGGCGCAGCAACTGCGCGAGCTGGTCAAGCAGAACCAGCATCACCCGTCGGTCTTCATCTGGGGCGTCGGCAACGAGGTCTACCGCTCGGACGATGCGGTGGTGAAGCTGCTGTCGGACATGAGCCGTCTCGCGCACGATCTCGACTCGACGCGCGCTACCAGCTACGCCCACTGCTGCGCGGCGGACGATCACGCGATGGCGCGCCAAACCGACGTCATCGGCTTCAACCGCTACTACGGCTGGTATGACGGCCATTTCGGCGACATCGGCCCCTGGGCCGACCGCGTGCATGCCGGCCAACCCGACCGGGCGATGTCACTGGCCGAGTACGGCGCCGGCGCCAGCGTGAAGCACCAGCAGGATCCGCCGGAGCGCCCCAAGCCGGCCGGCCCCTGGCACCCCGACCAATACCAGGCGCTCTTCCACGAGGCCTACTGGCCGCAGATCGCCGCACGGCCTTGGCTGTGGGGCAGCTTCGTCTGGGTCGGCTTTGACCTTGCCTCCGCTGGCCGCAACGAGGGCGACCGGCCCGGCATCAACGACAAGGGCCTGGCGAGCTACGACCGGCAGGCGCGCAAGGAGGCGTTCTTCTACTACCAGGCCCAGTGGAGCGACAAGCCGATGCTCCACATCGCCAACCGGCGCGCCACGCCGCGCGCTGCAGGCCGCGCCGACGTGAAGGTCTACACCAACGCCAAAAGCGCCACACTGAATGTCAACGGCACCGACCTGCCGGCGCGGGCAGTGCAGGGCGGCATTGCCACTTGGCCTGGCGTCGTGCTGCAGCCGGGCCGCAACCGACTGCAGGCCCGCGGCGACAACGGTGCCGCTGATCACATCCACTGGATCGGCACGCCATGAGGCCCACATCTGCGCTGCCTCGTCACCGCTTGCCTGGATGGCACGGTAATCGCCAGTTTTTCCCTGGGGCGATGTGAAGGGCTTGGCATGGGTAACCCTAGCTCGGTACCGCAAGCGGCTGAGTCAAAATGACAGCGTTGTCGTTCAAACCCATGTGATGGAGCTTGCTGATGAACTGGTGGCCCGCTGGCGGGGCTTGGCCTACCGCTTGGGCCTGCAAGCCAAGGACTATGTCTGGGGCAGCAATGCCATGGCCCTCAACCAGGCCATGATGCTCATCCAGGCTTGGCGCCCGCAGCCGCGGGCCGACACGTCGGCCGCCGCCCAAGCGCTGTTCGACCATGTGCTGGGCCGCAACCCGATGGGCCAGTTCATGGAGACCGGCTTCGGCACCAAGCCGCCGCCGCATGCGAGCAACGAGGTCGCCATCAACTGGAATGCGCCGCTGGTCTATGTGTCGGCGGCGCTGCAGGCGCTGACGCCGCGGGTCCGATAAGGCAGGCCGGGAGAGCAGACGATGCACCACCGCAAATGGCTGGCGACGCTGCTGCTGGGCCTGTTGGGCTGGAGTCCCTGGGCTTGGTCCGCGTCATGGGTGCTGGCAGAGAGCCCGCATTTCCGCATGCTGGCCCAGACGTCCAAGCGCACGGCCGAGGGCAGGCTGCAGGATCTCGAACGCCTGCACGAGGCCATGCTGCTGACCCTTGGCGCCAGCCAAGGCATGGCGCGGCCGCCCTTTCCCATCGTGCTCAGCGACGACCCCGACCTCATCGCCCGGGTCCAGCCTTATCTGCGCAACCGCAGCTTGTCGGGGTTGTTCGTTTCGGGCAGCGACGGCGCCCAGGCTTTCGCGGTCAACCATCCCTGGTCGAAGGACTTCACCGGCCAGGTGCTCTTCCATGAGTACGCGCATCGCGTGATGGCTCAATACGCCCGCATGGCCTATCCCGTGTGGTTCGTCGAGGGCTATGCCGAGTACTTCGGCGCGACGCGCATCGCCCCGGACTCGATCGAGATCGGCGCGTTCAATCCCTCGGCCGCGATCCTGACCCAACGCACCTGGCTGCAGCCGGCCAGGCTGCTCAAGCCGAGCTTCCAGTCCACCGGCGACAAGGACATCGACGACAGCTTCTTCGGCGTCTTCTACGCGCAGTCCTGGCTGCTGACCCACTATGTGTTGTCCAAGACCGAGCGCGTGCAGCGCTTCAACGAGTACTTCCGCCGTGTCGCAGCCGGGGAGGACGCGCTCACTGCGCTGGAGCCAGCCACCGGCATAGCGCCCAGCCGCCTGAACAGTGAGCTGCGCAAGCATCTGGACAACCTGTATGTGGCGCAGATACCGGGCGGCGCGCCAGCCGCGGTGCGTACCACCGAGCTGCCCACCGAGCAGGCTGAAGCCGAATTCGACGGCATGGTCATCGCCTCGCGCCCTGAAGCTGAACATGGCAAGGCCGTCCTGGCCCGCCTGCAGGAGAGCGTGAAGAAAGCCGGCGGCGACCGTGCGCCCGATGCCATGCGCTGGGCGCTGGCGCATGCCGAGATCCGCTATGGCGACGCAGACAAGGCCTTGCAGATCCTTGCCCCATGGGCTCAGCAGGAATCGCCGCCCTTTGAAGCCAACCGCCTGCTCGGCTGGGCCTGGCAGGCCGTGGCCGCACAGGCGAATGGCGCCGAACGCACCCAGGCACTGGAGCAGGCCCGCGCCTGCCTGATGGCGGCCTACAAGCAGCGCCGCAACGACGCCCCCACGCTGTATCAACTGGCTCGAGTGCTCGGTGTCAGGGGCGTGAGCCCCAGCATGACCAACGCGGCGGACGCTGCCAGCGTGCTGGAGCCCCAGGTTGGCGACTACGTCTACCTCGCCGTCTGGGCGCATCTCGAATCCGGCAACCGCGACAAGGCCCTGCGCGGCCTGCAGTCGCTGGCCAGCAACCCGCACGGCGGCGAGGGCACCGACAGGGCCCGGGCCGCGCTCCAAGCCCTGCAATCCAATCAAGAGGCGTCTGACGTCCTCGCCCTGCTGAACGGCACCAAGAAGCCCACTCCACCATGACTCAATCCATTCGCCACCCGTTGACCTGGGTGCCCTCGCTCTACCTCGCCATGGGCCTGCCCAACGTGATGGTGGGGGTCGTCGCAGCCATCATCTACAAGAACCTGGGCATCTCCAACGAGGACATCGCGCTCTACACCTCGCAGATGTACCTGCCCTGGGTGCTCAAGCCCCTGTGGGCGCCCCTGCTGGAGGCCTACCGCAGCAAGCGCTTCTGGGTCATCAGCATGGAGTTCACGATGGCGGCGGCCCTGGGCCTGGTGGCGCTGTGCCTGCCGATGGAGGGTTTCTTCAAGCTCTCGCTGGCCTTCTTCTGGATCGTCGGCTTCGCGTCGGCCACGCAGGACACCTGTGCCGACGGTGTCTTCATGACGACCGTCTCCAAGACCGACCAGGCGCGCTACTCGGGCCTGCAGGGCATGTGCTGGAACATGGGCGCCGTTGTCGCCTCCGGCTTGTTCGTGTCACTGACGGGCTATCTGCACAACCACATGGGCATGAGCTGGGTGCAGTGCTGGGTCATCGTCGTGCTGATCGCCGCAGCGTCCATGGCCCTCTTCGGCCTGTGGCATGTGCGCGTGCTGCCGCCGGGCGCGCCGTCCACGCTGCATGGCCAAGGCCTGAGCGGCGGCCTGACGGCCACGGCCGAAGCCTGGGTCACCCTCTTCCAGAAGCCGCAGATCTGGATGATGCTGGCCGTCATCTTTTTCTACCGCTTCGGCGAAGGCTTCATCGAGAAGTTCGGTCCGCTCTTCCTGCTCGACAGCATCGCTGCCGGCGGCCTGGGGTTGGACAACGAGTCGCTGGGCCACATCAACGGCACGGTCGGCACGCTGTCCTTCATCGCCGGCGCCTTCCTGGGCGGCTTCTTCGTCGCCAAGCGCACGCTGCCGCGCAGCTTCTTCACACTGGCCCTGGTGCTCAACATCCCGCACCTGACCTATTTCTACCTGGCCCAGACGATGCCGACGGACACGACCACCATCGCGGCCATCGTCTGCATCGAGAAGTTCGGCTTCGGCATGGGCTCGGTCGGCCACATGCTCTACATGATGCAGCAGATCGCCCCGGGACCTTTCCGCATGGCGCACTACGCGATGGCCACCGGCGTCATGGCGCTGACCAAGTGGGGCACCGGCAGCGTCAGCGGCCTGCTGTGGAACTACGTCAATCACCAGTACGTGAGCTTCTTCGGCTGGGTGCTGATCTTCTCCATCCCGCCCGTGGTGCTGGCCTGGCTGGCGCCTTTCCCGCATGACCACGAGGAGGCGGGCGAGTTCGGCGAACACGCCGCCGTGGCCGGCCACTGATGGGCCTGCTGCTGGCCATGGCGCTGGCCGCCGCCACATCCGCCCAGCCGGCCCAGACCGCCTGTGCGGCCGATGCACTGGGCACGTCACGCACATTGACGCTCCAGCGCGACGGCGCGGCCTGGGGCACGGCTCAACATGCGGCGCTGCCGACGCTGGCACCCGGCGAAATCGTGCTGACCTTCGACGACGGCCCGCGGCCCGAGTCCACACCCCTGGTACTGAAGGCCCTGGCCGACCAGTGCGTGAAGGCCAGCTTCTTCATGAACGGCGAACCGATGCGCGCCCACGCCGCCCTGGCCCGCCAGGTGCGCGATGCCGGCCATAGCGTCGGCATGCATGGCTTCCAGCATCTGGCATTCGGTCAGTTGCCCGCAGCGGCGCAGATCACCGACCTGGATGCCATGATTGCCGCCTACCGCGAGGCGTTGGACAGCGAGCCGGCCGCCTATCGATTCCCCTTCCTGGCGGAATCGCCCGTGTTGATGGCCGCGCTGCGCGAGCGGGGCATCACCGTGATGTCCGTCGACGCTGGCGCCGAGGACTGGTTGCCCGACCAGACGCCTCAGATGTTGGCCGACAAGATGCTCGGCCAGCTCGCCAAGAGCGGCGGCGGCATCGTGCTGTTGCACGACGTGCAGGACCAGACCGCGCGGGCGCTGCCCTTCCTGCTGCAGGCGCTCAAGGCCAAGGGCTACCACGTCGTGCACCTGCGCTGGGACGACGTGCTGCGCTGACCGCTCCCGCAAAAGGAATCCCATGCCTCGCCTGCTGGCCCGACTGCTCCTCCTTCTGGCCATCGCGAGCCTGGCGCCCGCCCGCGCCGCCGACTTCGTCGCCCCACCCGGCCCCTACGCCGTCGGCAGCACGAACATGCAGGTGGCGGCGAGCGCCGCCGGCGACCGGCCGCTGGTGGACTATCTCAACGGCAAGGTCGACGGCTCGCGCAGCCTGTACGTCGATGAGCTGCTGAGCCGCCGTGACGCCCCGCTGTTGCTGAAGGTCACCGTGCCGGCCAACGAGCCCGGCGCCGGCGCGCTGGCCGGGCAGCAACTGCCGCTGCTGCTCTATGTGCTGTACCCCACGCGCGCCGACAACGTCCGGCCGAACTACACCTTTCCGTACAAGGACACCGGCGACAACGTCTTCCCGCACATGCAGGCGCCGGGCGAGCGGCCCGTCTTCGCCGATGCTGCGGCCAGGTACCCGGTCATCGTCTATTCGGGCGGCTACAACACGCACGGCCTCTGGCACCTGGCCCACTTGAAGCGGATGGCCTCGCACGGCTACATCGTCGTCGACATCTTCCACGGCGACGGCCGCGTCAGCGGCTATGCCGAAACCGTCGCCCTGCGCCGGGTCGCCTTCAAGGCGGCGCTCGACCATGTGCTCAGCCACCCTGACTTTGCCGGCGCGGTGGACACGGCCCGCATCGGCGCCTCGGGCGCCAGCGCGGGCGGCCAGACGGTGCTCGCCATGCTCGGCGGCGCCGATCCGGCTGTACCCGGGCAGTCGTTCCGCGACGCCCGCCTGAAGGCCGGCTTTGGCCTCGTGCCCTTCCTCGGCGCCAGCTTCGGCATCTGGCCCTTCCAGACCCATGCCTGGTCCTTCGGCCGCGACTTCAGCGGCCTCGCCCAGGTCAAGACGCCCTTCTTCGCCGTCTACGCCGAGAAGGACGGCTCGGTCTCGCCCGACAGCGTCAAGGCCGGTGTGCGCCGCCTCGGCGGCCCGGCCTGGGCCGTCGAAATGCCGAGTGAGGGCCACCTGCTCAGCGCACCCGCTGAACAGGAAGCCACCGCCTGGGAGCTGCTGTTCTTCGACGCATACCTGCGCGACAACGCGGCTGCCCGGGAGCGTCTCGCCAATGTCAAGCCGCTGGCCGGCGGGCGCGGCAGCGTCAACTACAGCAAGCCTCGCTGACTCGGGCGCACAGCCCGTCCCAACTGCTTCAAGCTGCGGGTTTGTCCGCGGTGCCGCAGTGCGGATAAATGCTTGACGTTTGAACTATCGATTCCTAAAGTGCTACGCAGAGGGGGCATCCCATGCGTATCACCTGTGTCGGCGGCGGGCCCGCCGGCCTGTATTTCGCGCTGCTGATGAAGAAGGCGGACCCGGTCCACCAGGTCCGGGTGCTGGAGCGCAACCGCGCCGGTGACACCTTCGGCTGGGGTGTCGTGCTGTCCGACCAGACCGTCGACGCGCTGCGCGGGGCCGACCCCGAGACGGCCGAGCAGATCAGCGAGGCCTTCAACCACTGGGACGACATCGCCGTCCACTTCAAGGGCCGCCGTATCGTCTCCAGCGGCCACGGCTTCTGCGGCATCGGCCGCAAGCGGCTGCTGAACATCCTGCAGGCGCGCTGTGAGGCGCTCGGCGTCGAGCTGGTCTACGAGACCGACGTGCTGGATGACGCCGATATCGACGCTGATCTTGTCATTGCTGCCGACGGGCTGAACAGCCGCATCCGCCAGAAGTACGCCGCCACCTACCAGCCCGACGTCGACCTGCGCCAATGCCGCTTCGTGTGGCTGGGCACGACCAAGCTCTTCGACGCCTTCACCTTCGATTTCCAGCACACCGAGTGGGGCTGGTTCCAGGCACATGCCTACCGCTTCGATGCCACGCACTCGACCTTCATCGTCGAGGCCCCCGAGGACGTCTGGCGCGCCGCCGGCCTGGAGGACATGAGCAAGGAAGACGGCATCGCCTTCTGCGAAAACCTCTTCGCCCGGGTGCTGGACGGCCATCCGCTGATCTCCAACGCCAGCCACCTGCGCGGGTCGGCGGCGTGGATCCGCTTCCCGCGCGTCGTCTGCAAGACCTGGGTGCACCGCAACGACCGCGGCATTCCCGTCGTGCTGATGGGCGACGCCGCCCACACGGCGCATTTCTCCATCGGCTCAGGCACCAAGCTCGCGCTGGAAGATGCCATCGACCTGGCCCGCGACATTGAGAAGCATGGCGACCTGGCAACGGCGCTCGACGCCTACCAGGCCACGCGCAGCATCGAGGTGCTGCGCATCCAGAACGCGGCGCGCAACTCGACCGAGTGGTTCGAAAACGTCGAGCGCCACGCAAGGCTGGCGCCGGAGCAATTCGCCTATTCGCTGCTGACGCGCTCGCAGCGCATCTCACACGAGAACCTGCGCCTGCGCGACGCGCGCTATGTCGGCGACTTCGAGCGCTGGCTGGCGGCGCAAAGCGGCGTTGATGCGCAAGTGCCACCGATGTTCACGCCCTTCAAGCTGCGCGGCGTCACGCTGAAGAACCGCGTCGTCGTGTCGCCGATGGCGCAGTACAGCTGTGAGGACGGCATCCCGGGCGACTACCACCTGGCGCACCTCGGCGCACGCGCCCTGGGCGGGGCGGGGCTGGTGTTCGCCGAGATGACCTGCGTGTCGCCCGACGCCCGCATCACACCAGGTTGCCCGGGCCTGTGGAACGACGCTCAGGGCGCGGCCTGGCAGCGCATCGTCGAGTTCGTGCACGCCAACAGCAGCGCCAGGATCGCGATGCAGCTCGGCCACGCCGGCCCCAAGGGCTCGACGCGCGTGCCCTGGGAAGGCGAGGACCTGCCGCTGCCCGACGGCAACTGGCCCCTGATCTCGGCCTCGCCGCAGCAATACCTGGCCGGCATCAGCCAGGTCGCACGGGCGATGACGCGCGCCGACATGGACCGCGTGCGGGAAGACTTCGTGAGCGCGGCCCGCCGTGCGGCGGACGCCGGCTTCGACTGGCTGGAACTGCATTGCGCCCACGGCTATCTGCTGTCCGCCTTCATCTCCCCGCTGACCAACCAGCGCGACGACGATTACGGCGGCTCGCTGGAGAACCGGCTGCGCTACCCGCTCGAAGTCTTCACCGCGCTGCGCGAGGTGTGGCCGCTGGACCGGCCCATGTCGGTGCGCATCTCAGCCCACGACTGGGCGCCCGGCGGCACGACGCCCGAAGACGCCGTGGCGATCGCCGCGGCCTTCAAGCAGGCCGGTGCCGACCTCATCGACGTGTCCTCGGGCCAGGTCAGCAAGGCGCAGAAACCGGTCTACGGCCGCATGTTCCAGACGCCGTTTGCGGAGAGCATCCGCAACCGCGTCGGCATCGCCACCATGGCGGTTGGCGCCATCTCCGAGGCCGACCACGTCAACAGCATCATCGCGTCGGGCCGCGCCGATCTGTGCGCCATCGCCCGGCCGCACCTGGCCAACCCGGCCTGGACGCTGACCGAAGCCGCGCGCATCGGCTACCGCGGGCCTGTCGGCCTGGAATGGCCCAAACAGTACCTGTCCGGCAAAAGCCAGCTGGAGCGCGAGTTCGAGCGCCAGCGCGCCGGCAATGTGGCCGCGGCCGAGCAGGCGAACAAGGCGTTGGGCGTATGAAACACGTGGTCGTAACAGGTGGAGGCAGCGGCATCGGCGCCGCCGTCGCGAAGCGGCTGCTCGCGGACGGTTTTCGAGTCACTCTGATGGGCCGCAGTGAAGACCGCTTGCGCCAGGCACGGGCGGCGCTGGGTGAGGTCGCCATCCAGGTCTGCGACGTTGGCAACGAGGACAGCGTCACCGACGCCTTCGCCGCCATCGGCGACGTGGACATCCTCGTCAACAACGCCGGCCAGGTCGAGACGGCGCCGCTGGCCCGCACCTCGCTCGAACTCTGGCAGCGGCTGCTCAACGTCAACCTCACCGGCAGCTTCCTGTGCAGCCGCGCCGTGCTGCCCGGCATGGTGACCCGCAGGCAGGGCCGCATCGTCAACGTCGCCAGCACGGCGGCGCTCAAGGGCTATGCCTACGTCGCCGCCTACTGTGCGGCCAAGCATGGCGTGCTGGGCCTGACGCGGGCGATGGCGCTGGAGGTGGCGGCCAAGGGCGTGACGGTCAACGCGGTCTGCCCGGGCTACACCGAGACGGACATCGTTGCGTCTGCCGTCGACAACATCGTCGCCAAGACCGGCCGCACGGCCGACGAGGCACGCGCCGAGCTGGCCAAGGTGAATCCGCAGGGCCGCCTGATCCAGCCCGAGGAGGTCGCGGACGCCGTGGCCTGGATCGTAGGCAACGGCGCCATCAACGGCCAGGCCATCGCCGTCTGCGGCGGGGAGACGATGTGATGTCGACCGTCGAGTCCGACCTCGAAACCCGGCTGTCAGAAGACGACCACCAGGCCCTCAAGCTGTGGCTGCGCCTGCTGTCCTGCACAACCCGCGTGGAGGACCAGATCCGCCAGCGCCTGCGGGCCGATTTCGGCACCACGCTGCCGCGCTTCGACCTGCTCGCCCAGCTGGAGCGCCACCCCGACGGCTTGACGATGCGCGAGCTTTCCAAGCGCCTGATGGTGACGGGTGGCAATGTGACCGGCATCACCGACCAGCTCGAAGCCGAAGGCCTGGTGCTGCGCGAGACGCGCGCCGACGACCGCCGCAGCTTCATCGTCAAGCTCACGCCCCAGGGGCGCCGCCAGTTCAAGCGCATGGCGGCCACGCACGAGGGCTGGATCGTCGAGCTGTTCGCCGGCTGGACGCCCGCGCAGAAGACGCAGGTCCACGAGCTGCTCGCGCAGCTGAAAACGCATTTGGCCAAGGACGCCGCATGACCCCCTACCTGACTTCCGGCAACAGCCAGAGCCTGGCCGGCTACACGCCCGAGCACTTCGTCTGGCAGCAGCAGGGCGCCGTCGGCGTCATCACGCTGAACCGGCCCGAGCGCAAGAACCCGCTGACGTTCGAGTCCTATGCCGAGCTGCGCGACTTGTTCCGCCGCCTGAGCTATGTCGACGACGTGCGCGCCATCGTCGTTCAGGGCGCCGGTGGCAACTTCTGCTCGGGCGGCGACGTGCACGAGATCATCGGCCCGCTGACCGGCATGAGCATGCCCGACCTGCTGGCCTTCACGCGCATGACGGGCGACCTCGTCAAGGCCATGCGCGCCTGCCCGCAGCCCATCGTCGCGGCCATCGACGGCGTCTGCGCCGGCGCGGGGGCCATCATGGCGATGGCATCGGACCTGCGCGTGGGCACGGCACGCAGCAAGACGGCCTTTTTGTTCACGCGTGTGGGCTTGGCCGGCTGCGACATGGGCGCCTGCGCCATGCTGCCGCGCATCGTCGGCCAGGGGCGGGCGTCGGACCTGCTGTACAGCGGCCGCAGCCTCGGCGGCGAAGAGGCGCTGGCGTGGGGTTTCCTCAATCGCCTGGTCACGCCGGAGCAGCTGTTGAACGAGGCCACGGCCTGGGCCGGCGAGATCGCCTCGGGTCCGAGCTTCGGTCATGCAATGACCAAGCGCATGCTGCACCAAGAGTGGTCCATGGGCGTGGACGAGGCTATCGAGTCCGAAGCGCAGGCCCAGGCCATCTGCATGATGACCCAGGACTTCCATCGCGCTTACGAGGCCTTCGTGGCGAAGCAGAAGCCCGTCTTCCAGGGGGACTGAATGCAACATCTCGACTGGCCCTTCTTCGACGCCAAGCACCGCGAGCTGGCGACTTCGCTCGACGCCTGGTGCGGTGAGCATCTGCAGCATGTCGACCATGATGGCGACATCGATGCGCAATGCCGCACTTTGGTCGCGCAGCTCGGCAAGGCCGGCTGGCTGAACCATGCCGTGGCCGGTGAAGGTCAGGCCATCGACACGCGCGCCCTCTGCCTGATCCGCGAGACGCTGGCCAAACACGACGGCCTGGCTGACTTCGCCTTCGCGATGCAGGGCCTCGGCTCCGGCGCCATCTCGCTGCAAGGCACGCCGGCCCAGCGCCAGCGCTATCTGCCGCTGGTGGCGCGCGGCGAGGCGCTGGCGGCATTCGCGCTGTCCGAGCCTGAAGCGGGGTCCGACGTCGCCGCCATGCAGTGCAGCGCCACCGAAGACGGCGACGGCTATCTGCTGAATGGCGAGAAGACCTGGATCTCCAACGGCGGCATCGCCGACTTCTATGTGCTGTTCGCGCGCACCGGCGAAGCGCCCGGCTCACGCGGCCTGAGTGCCTTCATCGTCGACGCTGGCATTCCCGGCTTCGAGATCGCCGAGCGCATTGACGTCATCGCGCCCCATCCGCTGGCGCGGCTGCGCTTCACGAACTGTCGCGTCGCCAAGAGCCAGATGCTCGGCGCGCCCGGCGAAGGATTCAAGCTGGCCATGCGCACGCTGGATGTGTTCCGGACGTCCGTCGCCGCCGCCGCGCTGGGCTTCGCGCGCCGCGCGCTGCAGGAAGGGTTGAACCAGGCCAGGTCGCGGCCGATGTTCGGCGCCCGGCTGGCCGACCTGCCGCTCACGCAAGCCAAGCTCGCCGACATGGCCTGCACGGTGGATTCGTCCGCGCTGATGGTCTACCGCGCCGCCTGGCTGCGCGACCAGGGAAAGACCATCACCAAGGAAGCGGCCATGGCCAAGCTGATGGCGACCGAGGGCGCCCAGCAGGTCATCGATGCGGCCGTGCAGCTCTTCGGCGGCCGCGGCGTGCGCCGGGGCGAGATCGTCGAATCCCTCTACCGTGAAATCCGCGCGCTGCGCATCTACGAGGGCGCCAGCGAAGTGCAGCAACTGATCATCGGTCGCGAACTGCTCAAGCAAGCCTGAGGACGTCATGCACCCATCGGCCCACCTGGATACCTTCGCAAGAGACCACCTCCCGCCGCAGGACCAGTGGCCGGAGCTGGTGTTCGACCTGCCCGAGCTGCAGTTCGGCCCCCGATTGAACGCGGCGACCGAGCTGCTGGACCGCTGGGTCGAGCAGGGCCAGGGCGACCGGCCCTGCGTGCAGGGCGCCAGCGTCCGCTGGACCTATGCCGAGCTTCAGGCCGAGGCCAACCGCATCGCCAACGTGCTGGTCAACGAGTTGGGCGTCGTGCCCGGCAACCGCGTGCTGCTGCGTGGCGCGAACACGCCACAGCTGGCGGCCTGCTGGTTCGCGGTCATCAAGGCCGGCGCGATTGCCGTGGCGACGATGCCGCTGCTGCGTGCAATCGAACTCGGCAAAGTCATCGCCAAGGCCGAGGTCACGCATGCGCTGTGTGACGCGGCCCTGGCCGACGAACTCGCCGCGGCGCAACTGCAAAACCCCATGCTGCGCGGCATCTGCCACTACCGCAGCGGCGAGCCCGACGGGCTGGAGGCGCGCGCTGCACGACAGCCGGCAACGTTCACCAACATCGACACCGCCAGCGACGACTGCGCGCTGATCGCCTTCACGTCGGGAACGACGGGCCAGCCCAAGGGCACGATGCACTTTCATCGCGACATCCTCGCGATCTGCCGCTGCTGGCCGGTGCACTGCCTGCGCGCGCAGGCGAGCGACGTCTTCATCGGCAGCCCGCCGCTGGCCTTCACCTTCGGCCTGGGCGGCCTGTTGCTGTTCCCGATGAGCGTGGGCGCGTCGACGGTGCTGTTGGAGAAGCCCGCACCCGAAGTGCTCCTCGCGGCGATTGCGCAGCATCGCGCGACGGTCTGCTTCACGGCGCCGACGTCCTACCGCGCGATGGCACCGCTTGTGGGGCAGCACGACATCGCCTCCCTGCGCAAATGCGTGAGCGCCGGCGAAGCGCTGCCCGCCGCCACGCGCGCGCTGTGGAAGGGCGCGACGGGCATCGAGCTGCTCGACGGCATTGGCGCGACGGAGCTGCTGCACATCTTCATCTCCCACACCGAAGAGACGGCCAAGGCCGGCGCCACGGGCAAGCCCGTGCCTGGCTACCAGGCCTGCATCCTGGACGACGGCGGCCAGCCGCTGCGCGCGGGCCAGGTCGGCCATCTCGCCGTGAAGGGCCCGACCGGCTGCCGCTACCTGGCCGATGAGCGCCAGCACCAGTATGTGCAGGACGGCTGGAACCTGACCGGCGACTCCTACCTGATCGACGACGAGGGCTACTTCGTCTACCAGGCCCGCACCGACGACATGATCATCTCCGGCGGCTACAACATCGCCGGCCCCGAGGTCGAGGCCGCGCTGCTGAGCCACCCCGCCGTCGCCGAGTGCGCCGTCATCGGCGTGCCTGATGAAGAGCGCGGCCAGCTGGTCAAGGCCTTCGTCGTGCTGCGTGCCGGCCATGCCGGCGACGTGAAGGCCTTGCAGGACCACGTCAAGGCGACCATCGCGCCCTACAAATATCCGCGCGTCATCGAGTTCCGCACCAGTTTGCCGCGTACCGAGACTGGCAAGCTGCAACGCTTCCGACTCAGAGAAACTCCCTGACCTTTTCACCGGAGAGCCTGCCCATGAAGAAGACCTTCGCCGCCGTTGCCATCGGCCTTGCCTTGCTCCCCGCGGCCCAGGCCGCCGACAAGCTCAAGGTGGGCTTCCTGAGCACCCTGTCCGGCCCCGGCGCCGGCCTGGGCGTGGACATCCGCGACGGCTTCGCGCTCGGTCTCAAACACAGCGGCGGCAAGCTCGGCGGCCTGCCGGTCGAGGTGGTCACGGCCGACGACCAGCAGAACCCCGAGGTCGCCAAGCAAAGTGCGGAGCGCCTCATCAAGCGCGACAAGGTCGACTTCATGACCGGCATCGTCTTCTCCAACGTGATGCTGGCCGTCGGCCCGTCGGTGTTCGACGCCAAGATTCCCTACATCAGCGCCAACGCCGGCCCCTCGCAGTACGCGGGCGAGCAATGCAACCCGTACTTTTTCAACGTCGCCTGGCAGAACGACAACCTGCACGAGGCCGTGGGCAAGACGGTGACGGAGAAGGGCTTCAAGAAGCTGGTTCTGCTGGCGCCCAACTACCCGGCCGGCAAGGACGCGATGACGGGCTTCAAGCGCTATTACAAGGGCGCCGTCGTCGAGGAGATCTACACCAAGCTCGGCCAGCTCGACTACGCGGCGGAGCTGGCGCAGGCCCGCGCGGCCAAGCCGGATGCGATGTACATCTTCCTGCCTGGTGGCATGGGCATCAACTTCATCAAGCAGTTCGTCGGCGCGGGGCTGTCCAAGGACGTGACGCTGTTCGGGCCGGGGTTCTCGGCGGACGAGGACGTCATCAAGGCGGTGGGCGAGCCGATGCTGGGCATGTTCAACAGCTCGCATTGGGCGCATGACATGGACAACGTGGCGAACAAGAAGTTCGTCGCTGATTTTCTGAAGGACTACGGAAGGCTGCCATCGCTGTATGCGAGCCAGGGGTATGACGCGGCGTTGTTGATGAATGCGGCGGTGAGGGATGTGAAGGGGAAGGTCGAGGACAAGCCGGCGCTGTTGAAGGCGATCAAGGCGGCGAAGTTTGAGTCGGTGCGGGGGGCGTTCAAGTTCAATCGGAATCAGTACCCGATTCAGGATTACTACTTGCGGGTGATCACGAAGGATGGGCAGGGAAGGGTGACGAACCGGACGTTGGGGAAGATCTTCACGCAGCATGAGGATGCGTATGCGGCCTCTTGCAAGATGAGCTGAGGGCTGTTTTGTCGCAGCATGGGTTGACGTACAGGCCCAGCCGGGATTTCGTCCCGGCGGCCGACCTACTTTTTGCGCCGCCAAAAAGTAGGCAAAAAGCTCTCTCCTGCAAAACCGCCCGGCGGAGCCGGGTCTCCTGCGATGCTCGAAGCCCGGGGCCGCGCCCAACTCACTTCGCTACGCTCCGTTCAAACAAAGGGGCGCGAAGTCAGAGCTTGAGGCTCGCTGCGCTCGCGCCCCGGGCTTCTGCGCTTCTCGGCGGTTTAGAAGGGGAGGCTCCCGAAACAACCGAGCAGCCGACAGCCAAGCCCGAAGGCCGTTCGCAACGAGGCATTTCTATTTCCCCCTCTGAGCCCGCCGAGAAGCGCAGGGCCTTGAGGCCGCGAGCGAAGCTCGCTTCAAGCTCTGACTCCGCGCAACTGTTTGAGCAGAGCGTAGCGGCGCGAGTTTTGCGCGGGGGCCTCAAGGACCGAGCATCGCAGGGCACCCCGCTGCGAAGCAAAGGGGCGGGCGGTTCGGGGGCGCTTTCTTTGCCTACTTTCTTGTGCGCACAAGAAAGTAGGTCGCCCGCGGGGGCGAACTCCCCGCTGGGCAGTGGCGCAAAGCCCCAGCTTGGGAAAGCACCCAACTGATGGACTGGATCCTCATCACCGAGCAACTCCTCAACGGCCTCCAATTCGGCCTGATGCTCTTCCTGCTCGCCGCCGGCCTGACCCTCGTGTTCGGCATCATGGACATGATCAATCTGGCCCATGGCTCGCTCTACATGGTCGGCGCCTACCTGACCGCGGCGGTCGCAGGCGCAACCGGCTCCTTCCTGCTCGCCGTCCTCGCCGCACTCGTAGGCACCGCCATCCTCGGCATGGCCCTCGAAGTCACACTTCTGCGACGCCTCTACGCCCGCGACCACCTCAGCCAAGTCCTCGCCACCTTCGCCTTGATCCTCATGCTCAACGAAGGCGTTCGCATCCTCTGGGGCGACCAGCCGCTGATGCTCAACACGCCGGCCGCGCTGTCCGGCCCCGTCGAACTGCTCCCGGGCCTGCACTACCCGGCCTACCGCCTGCTCATCATCGGCGTCGGCCTCGCCGTCGCCCTGCTGATGTGGCTGCTCGTCACCCGCACCCGCGCCGGCATGTGGGTGCGCGCCGGCGCGGCGAACCGCCAGATGGCCACCGCCATGGGCGTCGACATCCGCAAGCTGTTCACCGCCGTGTTCGGCCTCGGCGCCGCGCTGTGCGCGCTGGCCGGCGCGCTGCTCGGGCCGCTGCTGGCCGTGCAGGTCGGCATGGGCGAAAGCATCCTCATCCTGGCCTTTGTCGTCATCGTCGTCGGCGGCATCGGCTCGGTGCGCGGTGCTCTGGTGGGCTCGCTGCTGGTCGGCCTCGTGGACACCGCCAGCCGCACACTGCTGCCCGCCGCGCTGCGCCAGCTCGCTTCACCCGAGGTCGCGTCCAACCTCGGCCCGGCGCTGGCCTCCATCCTCATCTATGTGCTGATGGCGGCCATCTTGTTCTGGAAGCCGCGCGGCCTCTTTCCCGCCCATGGCTGAAGCGCGCAGCCTCCACCACCGCGGGCTCGGCCGTTGGATCTGGCCATTGCTGGCCTTGCTGGCAGCCCTGCCGCCGCTGTTGCAGGCCATGGGCCTGGAGTTCTACACCGTCGTCGCGACGCGCATCCTCATCTTCGCCATCGCGGCGTCCAGCCTGAACCTCATCCTCGGCTTTGGCGGGCTCGTCAGCTTTGGACACGCGGCCTACATCGGCCTGGGTGGTTACACGGTCGGTGTATTGATGGATGCGGGCATCACATCGGTCTGGGTCGCGTGGCCGGCCGCGATGCTCGTCAGTGCCGTGGCGGCCGCAGTGATCGGCGCCATCAGCCTGCGCACGCGCGGCGTCTACTTCATCATGATCACGCTGGCCTTCGCGCAGATGTTCTATTACCTCGCCGTGTCGCTGAAGGCCTATGGCGGCGACGACGGCCTGGCGCTGGCGCAGCGCTCGGCCTTTGGCTTCGGTCTGGACCTGAAGGACGACGCCAGTTTCTACTGGCTTGCGCTCGCACTCTTCGCCATCGTCATGGCCGGCCTGCAGCGCGTCGTGAACTCGCCCTTCGGCTGGCTGCTGCAGGGCGCGCGCGAGAACGAGGTGCGCGTCGCCGCCGCGGGCGGTCGCGTGTTCGCGCTGCGCTGGCAGGCCTTCGTGCTCGCGGGCGCCATCGCGGGTCTGGCGGGCGCCATGCTGGCCAACCTCAACGGCCTGGTGTCGCCGCACCTGATGCACTGGTCGCAGTCCGGCCAGTTGATGGTCATGGTCATCATCGGCGGCGCTGGAGCGCTGTGGGGCGGGCCGCTGGGTGCGTTGGCGCTGTTGCTGCTGGAGGAGCTGCTGTCGGGCTACACCCTGCATTGGCAGCTCGGTCTGGGAGCCTTGCTGCTGCTGGTCGTGCTCTATGCGCCGCGCGGGTTGGCGGGACTGAACTGGAAGACGCGCCGTGCTTGAAGTCAAACAACTAGTGAAGCGCTTTGGCGCGCTGGCCGCGACCGATGGCGCGAGCTTTGAAGTGCGGGCGGGTGAGCTGCATGCGCTGATCGGCCCCAACGGCGCCGGCAAGACGACGCTGATCCACCAGATCTCCGGCGCCCTCGCGCCCGACGCGGGCCAGATCGTCTTCGATGGTCGGGACGTCACGCGGCAAGGCATGGCCCGTCGCGTACAAGCCGGCCTGGTGCGCAGCTTCCAGATCACCAGTCTGTTTAAGCCCTGCTCGGTGCGCGACAACCTCGTGCTCGCCGTGCTGGCGCGGCGCGAGGGCGCGCCGTCGTGGTGGCGCACCGCGCGCGCCGACGCGGCCGCGCATGCAGAAGCCGACGCGCTGCTGGCACGGGTGGGGCTGACGGCTCAGGCCGGCCGCACCGCCGGCGAGCTTGCGCATGGCGAGCAACGCCAGCTTGAAGTCGGCCTTGCGCTGGCTGCCAAGCCGCGCCTGCTGCTGCTGGACGAGCCGCTGGCTGGCATGGGTCCGGACGAGTCCACCCGTATGGTCGAGCTGCTGCAGGCACTCAAGCGCGAAGGCCTGACGCTGCTGCTGGTCGAACACGACATGGACGCCGTCTTCCGCCTCGCTGACCGCATCTCGACGCTGGTGGCCGGGCGCGTCATCGCCAGCGGCACGCCGGCCGAGATTCGCGAGCATGCCGAGGTGAAGCGCGCCTACCTTGGCGACGAGCTGGAGGCGGCCGTATGACGGCCTTGCTCGAGATCAAGGACCTGCAAGCCGGCTACGGTGCCAGCCAGGTGCTGTTTGGCCTGGACCTGACCATGCAAGCCGGCGAGGTGGCCACGCTGCTGGGCCGCAATGGCATGGGCAAGAGCACGCTGCTGCGCTGCCTGTGCGGCTGGATGGCGCCCAGCGCCGGCCGCATCCGCTTCTGCGGCCAGGACGTCACCGGCTGGCCGGCCGACCGCATCGCGCGGCTGGGCCTGGCGCTGGTGCCGGAGGGGCGGCAGGTCTTCCCCAACCTCAGCGTGCACGAGCATCTGCGCGCCTTCGCGGCCAACCGCAGCGGCGCGGCCGAGCCGTGGACGGTGGAGCGCGTCTACGGCCTCTTCCCGCGCCTGGCCGAGCGCGCCGGCCACATGGGTCAGCAGCTGTCGGGCGGCGAGCAGCAGATGCTGGCCATCGGCCGCGCGCTGGTCACCAATCCGCGCCTGTTGGTGCTGGACGAAGCCACTGAAGGCCTGGCGCCGCTGGTGCGCGAGGAGATCTGGCGCTGCCTGGATTTGCTGCGGGCCGCTGGCCAGACCATCCTCGTCGTCGACAAATATGTGCAGCGGCTGATTCGCCTGGCCGACCACCACACCGTCGTCGAGCGCGGCCGTGTCGCGTGGGCCGGCCCTTCGGCGGCGCTGGCGGCCGACCCGGCGCTGTGGCAAAGGTACGTGGGAGTCTGACGGTGAGCGCTTTCGCCTTTCAACGCGAGCAACTTGTGCGCTTCGGCCACTGCGACCCCGCCGGCATCGTCTTCTACCCGCGCTACTTCGAGATGCTCAATGAGCTGATCGAGGACTGGTTCGCCCAGGGCCTGTGCCTGCCGTTCGACGTGCTCATCGGCCAGCGCGGCGTCGGCATGCCCACGGCGCAGCTCGACACGCGCTTCCTGCGCGTCAGCCGCCATGGCGACCGCCTCGTGCAAACCATCCACATCGAACGCCTGGGCGGCGGTTCGATGACGCTGCGCATCGCCTTCGACGGCGCCGACGGCACGCGCGTCGAGTTCACGCAGGTGCTGGTCTGTACTTCGCTCGCCACCCACAAGCCCCAAGCCTTTCCGGCCGATCTGCGTGCTGCGCTGGAGCGCTCGCTCGCCGCACAACAGGAGACAAACACATGAGCAACCACAAGCAAATCCTGCAGCCCGCCGGCTGGACCCAGCCGCGCGGCTATGCGAATGGCGTCGCGGCCAGCGGCCGCCAGGTCTTTGTCGCCGGCCAGATCGGCTGGAACGAGCGCTGCGAGTTCGACAGCGACGACTTCATCGCCCAGGTGCGCCAGACCCTGCTCAACATCCGCGCCGTGCTGGCCGAGGCGCAAGCACAGCCCGAGCACATCGTGCGCATGACCTGGTACCTCATCGACAAACGCGAGTACATCGCCCGCGGCCGCGAGGTGGGCCAGGCCTACCGCGACGTGCTGGGCCGCGACTACGGCATCGCGATGAGCGCCGTGCAGGTGTCGGCGCTGATGGAGGACAGGGCCAAGGTGGAGATCGAGGTGACGGCGATGGTGCCGGAGGCTGCGGGCCAGGGCGCTTGAGCCGCAATTCTGGTAATTCGGCTCACAATTTGAGCCGATAGTGCTAAATTGCGGCTCATGACCGCGAGAGCACGCCCCTGGAACTGGCTTCGCGCCGACTGGCCGGACTTCGTTTACGACAATGCGGTCGTCAGCGCCGACCTGGCCCAGGCCTACCGTTTGCATGGCGTCATGGAAGGCAAGGCTGCAGCCATCGGCTTCACCGGTACCAGCGACGTCGCGCTCGACTCGATGGCCGACGAGGTGCTGACCACGGCGGCCATTGAAGGGGAGCGGCTGTCGCTGGACGCCGTCAGGTCGTCGGTCATGCGCCGCATGGGCTTGAAGGCGCCGGGGCCCATCGACCGTGCCGTGGACGGCCTGGTCGCCGTCGTTCACGACGCGACCACCGCATCCGGCACGCCGCTCGATGAAGACCGGCTCTGCCGGTGGCAATCGGCGCTGTTCCCGGGCGGCACTTCAGGTGTTCAACGCATCGCCGTGGGCCGCTATCGGGATCACGAAGACCCGATGCAGATCATCAGCGGCCTGCCCGGCCGCGAGGTCGTCCACTACGAGGCGCCGCCATCGGCCGATGTGCCGCGGCACATGACGCGCTTCATCAACTGGTTCAACGACACCGCGCCCGGCGGCGCTTCCTCGGCGGCACGCCTGGACGGCCTTGCGCGTGCCGCTATCGCCCACCTTTGGTTTGAAAGCATCCACCCGTTCGAGGACGGCAACGGCCGCATCGGCCGCGCCCTCGTCGACATGGCCGTGGCCCAGCACCTCAGCACGCCGGTCAGGCTGTTCAGCCTGTCGCGGCAACTGCTGGAGCGCCGCTCCGATTACTACGACCAACTGAATCTCTGCCAGCGTGGCGGCATGGACGTGACGAGCTGGGTCCAATGGTTCGCGCAGCAGTGTGCTGCCGCCTACTCGGCGGCCAGCGCCACGATGGACGCCGCCCTCGTGAAGCGCCGGTTTGCGGAGCACCACGGCATCGCCGGGCTGCCTGAGCGCCAGCGCAAGGTGTTGCAGCGTTTGCTCGACGACGGTGACGGCGGTTTCCTGGGCGGGCTCAACGCCGAGAAGTACATGAAGATGACCGGTGCGTCCAAGGCCACGGCCACTCGGGATCTGGCCGAGATGGTCAAGCGTGGACAACTCTGGAGCACCGGCGCTGGCAAGGCTTTGCGCTACTACGTCAACGTGCCCGGCTGGACGCATGGCGTCGCGACCGGTGAAGGGTCGGGAGAGTCCTAACCTGGTACCTCATCGACAAGCGCGAATACATCGCCCGCGGCCGCGAGATTGGCCAGGCCTACCGCGACGTGCTGGGCCGCGACTACGGCATCGCCATGAGCGCCGTGCAGGTGTCGGCGCTGATGGAGGACCGGGCGAAGGTGGAGATTGAGGTGACGGCAGTGGTGCCGGGCTGAGATTTTGTTGGGGCTGCCTATCCGACATCGGTAGCTCGCTGCCGCCCCGGCACCCTGGGGGCTTTAATGTTTAAGCCTCTCCGGACAGCCGTCATCGCTCAGCTGACAGGTTGCTTCCGTCTGCCACTTCTTTTCCTGTTTATTGAAGCATTCGCGATTCGCAAACGTTCCTGCGGATCTGATTTGATATTCAGTGACGACGCATCCAGGAGTCGCCGTCAACGTTGGGGATGACACAAAGCGCTCACCGAGTTGGAAGTCGCGAGCTTCGGCGTCGTAGAAATAAACGTCGACCGGAATGTACGGTTCCCCAGCCTCCCACCCCGTACTCACGACGAGGTCAGTGAAGCCGTCTCCATCAATGTCTTCGAGTGAGATTCCAAACATGTCTGTGGGCATGCTCGACGTCACTCGAATCGCATGCAATCTCTTCCCAGAGATTGATCGAAAGTCCACGAGATGCGTCGGCGATGAAACGCTGTCGTAGTCTTCACAGACGGAAACTATCACCTCCGTTTTATCGACCCCGATGGTCGCCTTCATAGGCTTGATCACGGTTGCCTTGTTGACTCCGCATTCCTCAGGGGGACTTTCCGCTGCAGCGCTTGCCGCGCTAGCCACCGGAGATGCCCGAGATGCCGGCGCAGCTGAGCTGGTGAGAGTGTCTTGGGTGCTCAGCGAAAAGATGCGCCATGCCCACCCTGAGGCAAGGACGGCAGCTACTGCCGCGATGACCAAGATAACTTTCTTCGACGAACGCATGCGCTGGCTGGTGGTCCTAGGTGATGGCTGCTACCTATCGGTTGCTTCGTGGGCGTTGGGTCTATGACGGTTACGCCAACACCACCTCAATCCCCCGCCCCCTCAACTGATCTACGATGGCCTGATCGGCGCCGCTGTCGGTGATCAGCACGTCCAGCTGCTCCACCGGCGCAATGACGGACAGGTTGCGCTTCATCAGCTTGGACGCGTCCGCCACGGCCACGACCTGGCGGCTGATCTTCATCATCTGGGCGTTGAGCTGCGCTTCGAGCAGATGGGGCGTCATCAGGCCGATGTCGGGGTCGAGGCTGTCGACGCCGAGGAAGAGGCGGTCGGCATACAGGCCCTGCAACGCGGCCACGGCCTGGGGGCCGGACAGCGAGAAGGAGTTGGGCCGCAGCTGCCCACCCGGCATGATGAGGTTGATGTGCGGCACGGTCGCCAGCAACGCGGCAATGTTCAGCGCGTTGGTGATGACGTTCAACTGCGTCAGCCGCAGGCCGCGGATCTGCTTGGCGATCTCTTCGGTGGTGGAGCCGGAATCGAGCAGGATGGTCTCGCCATCGCGGATCATCTTGGCGGCCTCTGTGGCGATGCGCACCTTCTGCTCGTGGCGAAGCTTCTGCTTCACGCCGATGGGCACTTCCTCGGTGTCGCGTTGGGCCAGTGCGCCGCCGTGGGTGCGCAGCACGGCGCCGGTGGAGGCCAGCGAGTTCAGGTCGCTGCGGATGGTGACGACGGAGGTGCCGAAGCGCTCGGCCAGCTCATCCACCGTCACGCGGCCCTGGCTCTGCACCAGCTCACGGATCAGCCGGCGCCGCTCGTCGATGAGGAGCGGGCTTTCGGTTTTCGCGGGCAGTGAGAGGGAGGCGGGCATGCGGGAATAGAAGGCGGGGCCGACTTTCGAATGATATCGACGGCTTAGCTGTCCAACCTGGCCAGCGCCTCGGGCGCTAACGGCCGGCCGGCCAGGCGCGCCGCATACAGAGCCGCGCCGAGTTCGGGCCCGAAGCGCGGCGTCTTCAGCACCGACCCCGGCAGACGTCGCGCGAGCGCCGCCTGCAGCGGCCCCAGCACCAGCTCGCCGGCCGCGAACACGCCGCCGGAGTAGGACACCGGCACCGCCTGAATGGCGGTAACACCGAGACTTCGCGCCGCGCCGGCGGCGAGAGCGGCCAGCTCATCCCCCGCACGCACGAGTAGCTGGCGGGCCAGCACGTCGCCCGCGTGGGCGGCGGCTGTGGCCAGGCGGGCGACCTGGGCGAACTCGCTGCGCGCCGCGCTGCCGTTGATCTCGCCGCAAAGGTCGAGGTCGTGCTTCAGTTCGAAATGCTCGCGCACCAGGCCGAGCAGCGGGCCGGGCTCGGTGCGGCAGTCGGCCATGCGCGAGAACAGGGCCAGCACCTCGCGCGCCAGCCAATGGGCCGAGCCTTCGTCGCCGAAGACCTCGCCCCAACCGCCGCAGCGCGCGCCGCGGCCCATCCATTCGCCATAGGCGATGGAGCCAGTGCCGGCGACAAGGCTGATGCCGTCGGCGCCGGCCAGCGAGCCGGCCCAGCTGCAGATCATGTCGTTGCCGACGCGGCTGTGCGGCACCACGCCGGTGAGCAACGCGTCGAAGGTGGCGAGCAGTTCGCTGTCCTCGCCATGCGCGGGCAGGCCGGCGAAGGTGTAGCTTACGTCGCTGGCCGACACGCCCGCCTGTCGCAGCGCCGCTTGCACGCCGTCGCGCAGCAGGGCCCGCAGCGCGTCGAAGCCGATCTCGATGTAGTAGCTCGTCGTCGACTCGTGGCGGGCGAGCAGGCGGCCGATCTCGTCCACGAGGACGAAGGCGGTCTTGGTGCCGCCGCCGTCGATGCCGAGGAAAAGTCCGCTCATGGGTGCCGCTGCTGGTTCACGGGGTGGATGGTGACACCGCTGACGACGCGGGTCACGGTGCCCGAGGCGCTGGGGTTGTCGGGCGTGATGCCGAGCTGCAGCGAGGCGAGCAGGGCCAGGCATTGCGCGAACACCAGGGCCACCGGCGCCAGCGCCAGGTCGGGGGCGCTGGCCGGCAGGGCCAGGGTCACGTCGTCGGCATGCGCGGCCTCGGCACCGTTGAGCGCGCTGGTGCGCAGGGCAAGCACGCGGGCCGGGCCTTGCTGGCGCAGTTCGCGCACCAGGTCGAGGTCGTACTGGCGGGTGTATGGGTCGTTGGACAGGATGATGACGACCAGCGTCTTGTCGTTCAGGATGGTCTTGGGACCGTGGCGAAAGCCCAGCGTCGAGTCGGCCATCGCGACGAGCTTGCCGTCGGTCAGCTCCAGCATCTTCAACGCGGCCTCGCGCGCCAGGCCCAGCAGGGTGTTGCTGCCAAGGAAGACGATGCGCTCGAAGGGCACGTCCGTCAGCGCGTAGAGGCGATCGCTTTCAGAGGCCACCAAGGTGGCGGCGGCCTGCGCCAGCGCTGTCACCGGGGCCAGGGGCAGGCCGAAGGCCCAGGCGGCGGCCAGCAGCATGCCGCTGAAGCTGGACGTCATGGCGAAGGCACGGTCGTTGGTCTCGTCGGGCAGCAGCAGCACCTTGGCGCTGGCCTGGCCGGCCATGCGGCGGTTCAGCGTGCCGTCGGCGGCGCAGGTGATGACGAGGTGGTGGCAGGTCTTGACGAAGCGGTCGGCCAGCTCCACCGCAGCCAGGCTTTCCGGGCTGTTGCCGGAGCGGGCGAAGGAGACGAGCAGGGTCGGCACCTCGGGCTGCAGGCATTGCTCGGGGCTGGAGACGATGTCGGTCGTGGCCACCGCCTCGACGCGGATGCCGGGGCTCTGGCCGAGCAACTTCAGCAGGGACGGTGCGAGGCACTGGCCGATGAAGGACGAGCTGCCGGCGCCGGTCAGCACGATGCGCAGCTGGGGCAGAGCGAGCAGCGGGTTCAGGAAGGCGTCGAGCGCCGGGCGCTCGGCCTGCAGTTGATCGTGGACCGTCTGCCAGACCGCAGGCTGGTGAGCGATCTCGCGTGCCGTGTGCGCGGCGCCGCGGTGGTCGAGGTCGGTGGGGTCGAGGTGAAGCAGGGTCATGGTTCAGGCGGCGCAGGCGTGCAGATAGGGGCGCAGGGCTTGGACAGTGCCGTCGCGCAGCAGGGAATCGGTGCCGATGGTGATGCGGCCGTCGCGCACCGCCTCGTACTGGCGCGGCAGGTACTGGCTCAACAGCGTCAGCGGCGGCGGCGCAGCATCCAGGCGGGCCAGCATGGTCCGGCAGGCCTCGCGCACGGCGGGGTGGGCCCAGTAGTAGCGAATGCGGTCGCTCAGCGAGTAGGCCAAGTCGACGTTCAGCCGCGCCGGGTCCTGGTAGTAGCCGCGCCAATGCTCCGGCTCGGCGCGCATCACGTCGAGCACGGTGTTGACGAGGCCTTCGCCCTGGCCCACCCATTCGCGCTCGACGGCGGCCAGGGCCCACAGCGTCTCGCGCAACGCGAAGGTCACGCCCGGGCCGACCTTGAGGATGGCGAAGTGGTCGCGGGCCAGCTGGGCCAGGCGCTCGGGGGTCTGGTAGTCGGTCGAGTGGGCTTCGAAGACGAGGCCGGGCTGGCTCTCAATGAAGGCGCTCAAGGCCCGCGCCTTCTCGGGGCGGTAGTCGATGACCTTGTGGTGGTCAAACTCCACGCCGGGCTGCACGACCATGGCGACGACGCGTTCCCAGGCCAGGTCCAGCCCCGCGCGGGCGAAGGCGTTGCGGTGCAGTTCCAGCGTGGAGGCGGCGGCCTCAGGCGATGTGACGGCCAGTTCGCCCAGGTCTTCATGCGCGCCGCCGGGCACGGGCACTTCGGTGCCGATGACGTAGACCGGCGGATCGCCACGGTCGGGTGCGTCCCGCCACGCCTGCTCGGCGGCGCGGCACAGGCGAACGGCGCGGGCGGCGATCTCGGGTTCGGGCAGCGGCACCGGGTCGCCGGCGCAGCTCATCGAGCAATCGAGATGGATCTTGCGAAAGCCTGCGCTCACATACTGCGCCACCATGACCTCGGCCTTGGCCATGGCGGCCTCGGCGGGCAGCTTGCGCCAGGCATTGGGGCCGAGGTGATCGCCGCCCAGCAGCAGCAGCTCGGGCGCCAGGCCCTCGAGCGCGGCCATGTCCATCACGTAGCGGCGGAAGTCCAGCGGCGTCATGCCGGTGTAGCCGCCGTCCTGGTTGACCTGGTTGGACGTGGCCTCGATGAGGGCTGGCCGGCCTTGCGCGGCGCATTCGCGCAGCGTGGCGGCGATGACGACGGGATGGGCGGAGCAGACGGACGGGATGCCAATGGCGGTGTCGCCGGCGGCGGCTTGCTTGTGGCGGCGCACGAGGTCGAGCATGAGCTTCATGCGGCGTCTCCTTGAACGGGTTGGGAAGAGGAAGAAGGGGTTTCGGGTTGCAGTGCCAATAGCAGTGCAGCGAGCAGCGCCAGCGCGACGCCGGCCAGCTTGCTGCCGCTGGGTGCGGTGCCGCTGAGGGCCATGGACAGCACCGCCGTCAGCAGCGGCGCGCCGGCATTGACCAGCGGCGACACCACCATGGCCTTGCCGTAGCGGAAGGCGTAGACCAGGGTCAGCGCGCCGATGGCGTTCAGCACCTGCGTCACGGCCGCCAGGCCGGGGCCTTGCCAGCCCCAGTTGATGGGCTGGGAGAAGTCGGTCATCGCCAGCGCCACCGGCACGCAGGCCAGGGCACCGACGGTCATGTAGAAGAAGATGCTTTCGGCGCTGCTGCCCGCATTGGCCAGCTTGATGAAGTAAGCCTGCAGGCCCCAGGCCACCAGCACGATGAGGGCCAGCAGGAACCAGGTGCCGAGTCCGGCGCCACCCTGGCCGAGCTGCAGGTCGAACAGCGGCAGCGAGCACAGCGCCAGTGCGATGCCGGTCATGCCCAGGCGCCCGGTGCGCTCGCCCAGCAGGCCGAAGGACAGGGCGATCGTCAGCGCCGGCGACAGCGACACGATCGGGAAGATGAGGTAGGCCGGGCCGGACTGCACCGCGCGGAACAGCAGCATCTGGCCGCCCGCGCCCAGCAGGCCCACGGTCAGGCCGAGCACCACGGAACGGCGGTCGCGCTCGATGCGCCAGCCACTGCGTGCCAGCACGATGACGGCGGGCGGAATCATGGTCAGCGCCCACACGACGTAGATCAGGGTGTCCGGAAAGCCGTGTTCCGAAGGCAGCCCGGCGAAGGCGCCCCAGACGCCCCAGAGCAGGGTCGTGATCAGCGTGTACGTGAGCCAGTTGCTCTGCATGGGTCGTCTTTCTATGTCTGCGATGTCTTTGTGACTTTCGAGCGAAAGCATAAACGAACAAAAACGAAAACACAACGGCGAAAGCTCTTTCGTATATCAAATCCCGCATGTGAGGGGCGAAATGCCGTATAGCTCGGGCCGACTCTCTATGTCAGCTCTGCGGAAGCCTTTCGTGGCATGATTCATCGAAAGCATTCGGCATCCGTGAAAACTCTATACGAAATCAAACGAAAGAATTCGTAGACTTGCGTCAAGCCGGTTCGAGGGGCATCCGAGGAGCCGGCACACCGCACCGGGGAGAGCTGCCCCCGGCATCCAAAGCAGATGACATCGTGCTGCCCTGATGGCAGCCCCGACACACAAGATCAAAGGAACTGTTCGATGAGTCCTCGCCTGCAACCCCGTTGTTTCGCGCTGCACCCGCTGACGCTGGCTGGCCTGGTGGCCTTGACCGCCTTCGGTGCCGTCGCCCCGGCCTGGGCCCAGGAGGCCGCCAAAGCCGAGACCGACAACACGCTGGATCGCGTCGAAGTGACCGGCACCCGCGCCAGCCTGCAGAAGTCCCTCGCGCTCAAGCGCAACGCCGCCGGCGTGCAGGACAGCATCAGCGCGACCGAGCTGGGCCGCTTCCCCGACAACAACGTGGCCGATTCGCTGAGCCACATCACCGGCGTGTCCATCTCGCGCACGGCGGGTGGCGAAGGCCAGAAAGTCAGCATCCGCGGCCTGGGGCCCGAGTACACGATCACGACCTTCAATAGCCGCCTGCTGGGCACCGACAGCGCCGGCCGCTACTTTGCCTATGACGTGCTGCCGGCCGACGTCATCAGCGGCGCCGACGTCGTCAAGTCCGCGCAGGCTTCCCTCGTCGAAGGTGCCATTGGCGGCCTGGTGAACCTGCGCTCGGCCAGCCCCTTCGACCAGAAGGGCCAGCGCGGCCTGCTGCGCGTGGAGGCCGACCGCAACCAGATGAGCAGCCTGAACGGCACCAAGCTGTCGGGCACCTACAGCAACACCTTCGGCGACCAGGTGGGCGTGTTGCTCGGTGTGGTGTATGCGAAGCGCGATGTGCGCACCGACACGGCCGGCAATGATGGCGGCTGGTCGCGCAACCCGGCGCCGAACAAGCCGGAGCTTTTCTGGCCCTGGGGCAACACCTGGGGTGGCGCCATCGACCCCAACGGCAACGGGCAGCTGGACCCCGACGAGGAAGGCCTGATCGGTCCGGGCCAGTTCCGCTTCGGCACCATCATGGAGAAGAAGGAGCGCATGGCGCTCTCCGGCAAGGTCGAGTGGCGGCCCAGCAGCGACGTGAAGGTCGTCGTCGACGGCTTCAAGACGCGGCTGGACTCGCCGCAGGTCGGCTACCAGCTGTCCTTCTATCCGCTGTACGCGCCGGGCCGCTGGTCCAACATGAAGATCACCAACGGCGTGGTCACCGACTTCACGCTGGCCAACCCCGACCCGGAGATGGCGCTCAACCCCGAGCTGCTGAACAAGACCGAGTACCGCGTGGTGGACACCGCGATGTACGGTGCCAACGCGGAATGGAAGATCTCGCCCACGCTGAAAGCGACGGGTGACATCTACAAGTCCACCTCCAAGCGCCACTCCGGCGGCAACGACAGCTATGTCGTGCTGCGCATGAACCAGCCCAATGTCACGCGCATCCAGCTGACGGGGGCGGCTGTGCCCGATGTGAAGACCACTTTCACCGACGGCCGCGACCTGCAGACCGGCCTGGCGCAAGGCCTGTTCAAGGCCAGTGACTTCAACACCCACTACTTCAGCCTGGCCGGCGACAACATCGATGACAAGATCGATGGCGCCACCGGCAATCTCGAGTGGAAGCTGGACCGCTTCTACATCGACCAGCTGAAGTTCGGCCTCAGCCAGACCAACCGCAAGAAGTCGCGCGACCTCATCAACAACGCCTTCAACGCGGGCGACGGCCACTACTCGGGCGCCAACGCCATCAACGTCGGCGCGCTGGGCGGCAATGTCATCAACCAGACGTTGAGCCCGTCCGGCTTCATGGACGGCGTCAGCGGCAACTTTCCGCGCAGCTTCCTGGGCTTCGACATCAACACCTACCTGCAAGCGCTGCAGGCCTACGACGGCAAGCCCCGCCCGGGCGGCGGCACTTACGACTTCAGCAAGGCGGCGCCGGCCTGGAACCCGCTGGAGAGCTACCGCGTGACGGAGAAGACGACCACCGCCTTCGTGCAAGCAGACCTGTCGGGTGACGGCTGGAACGCGGATGTCGGCGTGCGCTTCGTGAAGACCAAGACCACCTCCCAGGCCTGGGACGCCAAGATCGTCGACATCATCGAGAACGGCGCGTTCAACTACACGGCCGTCTACGCGCCACCTTCCGTTCTGCAGCAGGAGTCGAGCTACAACTTCGCGCTGCCGTCGGTCAACTTCACCTGGCTGATCACCAACGATCTGCAACTGCGCCTGGGCGCGGCCAAGACCATGGCCCGCCCGTCGGTGGACAAGCTGGCGCCGACGAGCACGACGCAGAGCATCTCCTGGGGCGACTTCACGCAGGTGTTCGGCGGCAACGCCAACCTCAAACCCTACAGCGCCCGCCAGGCCGATGTGTCGCTGGAGTGGTACTACGCCAAGGACTCGGCCCTGAACTTCGCCGTCTACCAGAAGAACATCAAGAACCAGATCACCAGCGAGTACCTGACGGGGCAGAACATCGGCGCGCCGGGCGGCCGGCTGTTCAATGTCAGCCGCCCCATCAATGGCGACAAGGCCACCGCGCGCGGCTTCGAGATCGGCCTGCAACACCTGTTCGACAACGGCTTCGGCGTGCGAGCGCAGTACACGCGCAACAAGTCGCGCAGCTGGGTGGGCGGCGAGGAGCGTGCGCTGGAAGGCATCGCGCCGGCCACGTCGTCGCTCGGCCTGCTGTACGAGAAGGGCCCGTGGAGCATGAGCGCCACGGCCGACCACACCGACGCCTTCGTCACCGCCACCAACGTGCTGGGCGCCGGCTTCAACGAGCGCGCCAAGGCCGTGACCTGGGCGACGGCCCAGATCGCCTACGAGGTCAACAAGTGGCTGCGCCTGAGCATCGAAGGCAACAACCTGACCGATGCGACGCAGGAGTACACGCTGGGCAACGACAGCGTGAAGCTGCCTCAGGGCTATTACCGTTATGGCCGCTCGTTCACGGTCGGCGCCTCTATAAAGTTCTGATGCGACACCTTGTCTCCTCCGTTGCCGCCCTGCTTGCCGGGGCGGCTTTTTTGCCGGCGATGGCGGCCGAGCCCAGCTACACGATGGCCGACTACAGCCGTGTCGTGAAGATCGACACCCACCTGCATCTGCACAACCCCGCGCCGGCCTTCATGGCGGCGGCCAAGCGCCAGAAGTTCAAGGTGCTGACGATCAACGTCGACTACCCCGACTTCCCGCCGCTGGGCGATCAGCAGCGCGTGGCGATCGAGCTGCAGAAGCAGTTCCCCAAGGACGTGGCCTGGGCGGCCAGCTTCTCGGTGGACGGTTCGGACCAACCTGCATGGCTTCCCGCCACGCGCCAGCGCATCGCGGCGGCCATGAAGGCCGGCGCCGTCGGTGTGAAGGTGTGGAAGAACATCGGCATGGGCCTGCGGGGTGTCGACGGCAAGCTGGTGATGATCGACGACGCCCGCTTCGCGCCGCTGTTCGACGACTTCGCCAAACAGGGCATCCCGCTGCTGGGCCACCAGGGCGAGCCGCACAACTGCTGGCTGCCGCTCGAGCAGATGACGGTCAACAATGACCGCGAGTACTTCAAGGCGCACCCGCAGTACCACATGGCCCTGCGCCCCGAGATGCCCAGCTGGGAAGCCCAGATGGCCGCGCGCGACCGCATGGTGGCCGCGCATCCGGGCCTGCGTTTCGTCGGCGTGCACCTGGCCTCGCTGGAGCGCAACGTGGACGAGCTGGCCGCCTTCCTCGACCGGTTCCCCAATGCCGTGGTGGACGTCGCCGCGCGCATCGGCCAGCTGCAATACCAGAGCCAGAAGGACCGCGAGCGGGTGCGCCGCTTCTTCATCAAATACCAGGACCGCGTCATGTACGGCAGCGACATGTCGCAGGCGCCCGACCAGGACGGCACCGCGCTGGCCCGCGAGGCTGAGGGCGTGTGGCGCATGCACTGGCGCTACTTCAACACCGCTGACAGCTTCAAGGTGGCCGACCTCGACAAGCCGGTGAAGGGGCTCGCGCTGCCGCGTGAGGTCGTCGACAAGCTTTACCACCTGAACGCCGAGCGGACATTCCCCACGGCCTGGGGCGGCAAGCGATGACGGCACGACGGGCGTTTCTGCAGTGGCTGGGCGCTGCGCCACTGGCCACGCAGTTGCCGCTTGCCCGAGCTGAGGGCAAGGGCCATGTGCGCGTGCAGGACGGCGCGCTGTCGCTGCAGTTCGATGAGCAGATGCGCCGCCGCGTCGTCAGCCTGCTGGGCAAGCTGCCGGTCGAGTTGACGGGCTTTGATGCCAGTGAGCATCTGGTCGTTAAGGGCAAGGCGCTGGCACGCTTTGCGCTGAAGCAGGCCGAGCCTGGCAAGGCCACCACGCCTTTCGGCGCCGGCCAGACGCTGCGCCTTGTCGGTCGCTCTTCCGACGGCATCGAGAAGCGCGTGACCGTCACGTTGCTGGACGAGCACCCCGGCGTCGCACTGCTGGACGTCGCCTATGTCAACACGAGCGACAAGCCGCTGGCCATCGACGCCTGGGTCAACGCTGCCCACCGCCTGGCCGCCGCGCCGCGCCACGCCGGTGGCTACTGGACCTATTCGGGTGCCAGCCACGCCGACCGCCGCGACTGGGTGCAGCCTGTCAAGCGCGGCTTCGAGCAGCGCAACTTCATGGGCATGAATGCGTCGGACTACGGCGGTGGCACGCCGGTCGTCGATGTCTGGCGGCGGGATGTCGGCCTGGCCGTCGGCCATCTGGCCCTTCACCCGCAGCTCGTCGCGCTGCCCGTGAAGGCCAGCGGCGACCAGGTCGACATTTCTCTGCGCGGCGACGCACCGCAGACGTTGGCGCCCGGCGCCACGCTCACCACGCCGCCCAGCTTCATCGCCGTGCACCGCGGCGACTTCTTCGTGCCGCTGGACCGCTACCGCCGTCTCATGGCCGCGCAAGGCCTGGTGGCCCCCGAGCCGCCATCGAGCGCCTACGAGCCGCAGTGGTGCGCCTGGGGCTATGAGCGCGACTTCTCGCTCGACTATGTGCGCGCCACGTTGCCCAAGGTGCAGGAGCTGGGCTTCAGGTGGGCGGTGCTGGACGACGGCTGGCAGGTCAAGACCGGCGACTGGACACCCGACCTCGCCAAGTTCCCCAAGGGCGAGGCCGACATGAAGGCGCTCGTCGCCGACATCCACGCCCGCGGCATGAAGGCGCGCCTGTGGATTGCGCCGCTGGCCGTGGCGCCCGGCAGCGACGAGCTGCACGACCACACCGACCTGCTGCTGCTGGACAAGGACGGCGCGGTGCAGAACGTGACGTGGTGGAACAGCTTCTACCTCTGCCCGGCCTACGAGAAGACGCAGGCCCGCCTGGCCGCCACGGTGAAGAAGATCATCGGCGACTGGGGTTTCGATGGCCTCAAGGTCGACGGTCAACACCTCAACGGCGTGGCGCCTTGCTTCAACCCCGCGCACAAGCATGCGCGGCCAGAAGACGCGGTGGAAAAGCTCGCCGACTTCTACAAGGTCATGCACGCGTCGGCCCACGCGGCCAACCCGGAAGCGGTGGTGGAGGTCTGCCCCTGCGGCACCGGCTATGCCTTCCACAACATGCCCTTCATGGACCAGGTGCCGGCGTCCGACCCGCTGTCGAGTTGGCAAGTGCGCCACAAGGGCAAGACGCTGAAGGCGCTGATGGGCCCCTGGGCCGCCTACGCGGGCGACCACGTGGAGCTGAGTACGGGCGGGCATGACTTCGCATCCAGCGTCGGCATCGGTGCCGTCGTCGCCAGCAAATTCACTTGGCCGGTGGACCCCAAGCCCAAGGACTCCTTCCTGCTGACGCCCGAGCGCGAGCAGCACTGGCGCCAGTGGGTGAACCTGTACAACCGCCAGCGCCTGGCCGAAGGCCGCTACCGTGGCGAGCTGTACGACCTGGGCTTCGACAAGCCCGAGACGCATGTTGTGGAGCAGGGCGGGGCGCTGCATTACGCGTTCTATGCGGAGCGCTGGGACGGCCCGGTGACCCTGCGCGGCCTGAGTACTGGCCGCTGGACGCTGCGCGACGCGGTGACAGGCAAAGAGCTGGGCAAAGTCGCCGCCGACAGACCCACGCTGCCCGTGAGCTTCACGCACAGCCTGCTGATCGAAGCGCGGCCTGAAGTGCCCGACACGCTGCCCGTCGCCTTTGCCGGCAAGGTCACGCAAATCGGCGCCGACGGCTTCCCGCTCGCCTCGCAATGGGCCGATGCGCCGGCCACCTTCTTCCGCCACGACTGGCAGGGTAAGGCGCTCGCCGGCCCGCAGTCCACCCGCGTGCAAATGCTGCGGGCGCCAAGCCAGCTCTGTCTGCGCTTCATCTGCAAGTTCGAGGCGCTGAGCACCTTCGACCGCCCGGGCTCGGCGACGGACATCTGGCCGCTGTGGGAGCGTGACGTCGTCGAAGTCTTCCTGCAGGCGCCGGACCGCGCAGGGCTGAAGAGCTATCGCGAGGTCGAGGTGTCACCCAACGGCCTGCTGCTGGAGATCGCCGTCGAGGCCTCGGGCAAGAAGCGCATCGTTGGCGAGAGCCGGGCCAAGGCGCACATCGACGCCAAGCACAAGGTGTGGACGGCCGAGCTGGGCGTGCCAATGCAGAGTGCAGGCGGTGCCGAGGACGGCTGGCGGCTCAATCTGTTCCGCGTCGAAGGCCAGGGTAGGGGTCGTGTCTACTCCAGCTGGAGCCCGACGCACACGCCCGAGCCCGACTTCCACCTTCCCGCCGCCTTCGGCCGCCTGATGACCCGCACCGTATGAAGCATCGCCTCGCCCCGATCACCCTCGCCCTGACCCTGCTCCTTGCCACCGCCCATGCGCAGCAGCAACCCCTGGCCTCCACCGGCCGCTGGGCCCATCAGGGCGTCGGCAGCGCGCCGACGCCACCGATGGGCTGGTCGAGCTGGAATGCCTTCCACATGGACCTCACGGAGCAGAGGGTGCTTGACTCGGCCCAGGTCATCGTCGACACCGGGCTGGCCGCGGCGGGTTACAGCAACATCAACATCGACGACGGCTGGTGGCGGCAGCGCCGCGCGAGCGACGGCCGCATGCAGGTGCGCACGAATCTGTTCCCGAGCGCGGGCACCGGCGGCGCGGCCGGCACGTCGCTGCGCCCCTTCACTGACAAGATCCACGCGATGGGGCTGAAGGCCGGCCTGTACTCCGACATCGGCCGCAACGCCTGCTCGCAGGCCTACAACACCGACAGCCCCAACCTGCCCGAAGGCAGCCAGGCCGAGCGGGAGGTGGGGCTGATGGACAACGTCGAGCGCGACATCGCGCTCTACTTCGGCGACTGGAACTTCGACTTCATCAAGGTGGACGGCTGCGGGCTGTCGTCGTACGGCAAGGACCGCCCCCCGGTCACGTCGGGCCGCTTCCGCGAGTTCGGGCCGACGGTCGTCGAGGGCAATGCCAACCAGTCCGACATGGACGGCGCCCACGCCCTGTACGGTCGCGTCACGCAGGCGTTGCGCAGCGTGCGGCCGCGTGGCGACTACGTGCTGTCGGTCTGCCTCTGGGGCGCCGCCAATGTCCGCAGCTGGGGCGCCGAGGTGGGCACGATGTGGCGCACGAGCCGCGACATCGCGCCCAGCTTCTCGCAGATGGTGCACAACTTCGACACCGTGGCAACGCGCGAGTTCTACGCCGGCCCGGGCCGCTGGAATGACCCCGACATGCTGGAGATCGGCAACGGCGACTTCGACGGCAATCACCTGCTCGAAGCCCGTACCCACATGGGCTTGTGGGCCATCGCTGCCGCGCCGCTGATGATCGGCACCGACCTGTCGAAAGCCTCGCCCGCCCTCATCGACGTGCTGAAGGCACCCGAGGTCGTCGCCATCAACCAGGACCCAGCCGGCCATCAGGGCGTGCTCGCCTATGCCGACAGTGACCGGCAGATCCTCGTCAAGAGCTTGGCCGATGGACGCAAGGCCGTGCTGCTGTTCAACCGCACGGGTGCTGCCGCCAAGTTCACGCTGACCGCCGAACACCTGAAGATGGACGCGACAGCACCCGTCGCGCTGCGCGACGCCTGGGCTCGCGCCGATGCGGGCACGTTCACGGACAAGCGCGAGTTCGAGCTGAAGCCGCGCGAGGCGCTGCTGTTCACCGCCACCGGCAAGCACCTGCTGCCGCGCGGCTATTACGTGTCGGAGCGACCTGGCAACGTCTACGTGGCGCGCGACGGCATCCGAGCGCTGGAGCAGGATCCCATCGGCTACCGTGCGCTGGCGTCCTGGTCCACCACCGACAACGGCGGCACCCGCCCGGCCTACGCCGGCTGGGGCGCGCCGCGCGCCGACTCGACGCCCTATGACCAGGCACTCAGCGTGCAGCGCCAGGCCTTCCGCCATGGCGTCGGCGTGCTGGCCGATTCGCGGCTGCAGGTGCAGGTGCCCGCCGGCTCGCAACGCTTCGTTGCCCGCGTCGGCGTGGACGACTCGACGCGCGGCAAGACCGCTGCGGTCAGCTTCGAAGTCTGGGGTGATGGCCGCCGCCTCGCGGCCACCACGCCCACCAAGTTCAACCAACCGGCGCGCGAACTCAGCGCCGACCTGCGCGGCGTGAAGCTGATCGAGCTGATCGCGCGCCAACACGGGGCCGACACCACGGGCCCTGTCGTCGTGACCTGGGGCGACGCTCGCATCGAGTAGTCGCCAAGCACAACTCTCTTCCCTCGCCTTTTGGCACCGGTCGCGCCGGTGCCCCGGCTGCGCTCGCGCTGACGCAGCCCGGCCCCTCCCGTTCAGCGCTCCGTCGTTCATGAGGAGAACCCGATGCCATCCATGCGTCCCTGTCCCTTGCCCCGCGTTCGCGCGGGGTTGCAGCTCACCTTCCCGCTCGCCCTGCTCGTTGCCTGGCCCGTCGCCGCGACCGCGGCGCCCCTGGTGTCCAACCCCCTGGGTGCCTGCCTGGAAACCAAGGTCGACACCTGGGACATCCGCCTGGCAACCTGCAATGGCAGCGCCGCGCAGGACTTCAGCCTCACGCCGGTCAGCACCGGCAGCAGCACCTACACCCTCAAGAACGCGCAGGCCAATCTGTGCGTCTCCGCCACCGGCACCAGCTCCGGGTCCTTCGTGGAGCTGAACACCTGCCAGCCCAGCCAGACGGGCCAGCGCTTCTCGGTGGTGGCGCTGGCGGGCGGCTCGACCGCCCAGCTCAAGCTGGCGGCCAACAACCTGTGCCTGACCGCGCCGACTCAACTGGCCCAGGTTGGTTTCTCGGTCGCGACCTGCAAGAGTGGCGATGCGAACCAGGCGTGGCGGCTCGCAGCGCCTACGCCGGCACCCACGCCTGCGCCCACACCGGCGCCGACCCCCGCACCCACGCCCGCACCGACACCGGCACCCACGCCCGCTCCCACACCAGCCCCGACTCCAGCGCCTGCACCGGTCGAGACCAGCTTCACTGTCAGCACCGCCGAGATCGCCAACCCCGAGCGGGGCATGTACACCTGGGCCGCCGACAACCTGCTGCTGTGGACGCAGGCCGATGCGGATTCGCAGTTCCAGTCCGGCTACCGAGTCGTCTATGCCGCAGTGCGCCTGGACGCCTATGCCAACACCCCGCTGCCCGCCAGCCTGCTCACGCAGCTCTCGGACCGCTTCGCGATCGCGCGCCGCGCCGGCCTGAAGCTGGTGCCACGCTTTCTCTACAACTACCCGGCCAACGAGACCGAATACCAGAACGTGAAGGATGCGCCGCTGACGCGTGTGCTCGGCCACATCGACCAGCTCAAGCCGGTGCTGACGGCCAATGCCGATGTCATCGCCTATCTGCAGGCCGGTTTCATCGGCGCCTGGGGCGAGTGGCACACCTCGTCCAACAACCTCACCGCCGCCAGCCCGCGCACGCAGATCCGCGATGCGCTGCTGAATGCGCTGCCGGCCGACCGCTTCCTGCAGCTGCGTTACCCGCCTTACCTGATGCAGTGGGCGCCGCAGGTGCCGAGCTGGCGCGACGGATCGGCGGCCTCGCGCATCGGCGTGCACAACGACTGCTTCATGGCCTCGGCCACCGACGTCGGCACCTACAGTGAGGACGCTGCGACGCGCCAGAGCGAGCGCAACTACACGGCCTCGCTGTCACGCGTCGCCCCCTTCGGCGCGGAGACCTGCAACCCTGCAGATGAGGAAGGCGCGGTGCCGCGCACCAGCTGCACCGACATCCTGAACGAGGGCAAGCAGTTCGGCCTGACCTATCTGAACAACGACTACTACCGCGACCTCTTCCACACCAAGTGGGAGCAGCAGGGCTGCATGGCGGAGGTCAAGCGCAGCATGGGCTACCGCTTCGAACTCTCGACCTTGCGCCACAACGATGCGGTGACGGCCGGGCAGTCGGGCACCCTCCTGCTCACGGTGCGCAACAGCGGTTGGGCGCGCGCCTTCAACCCGCGTGCGGTGCAGCTGCTGCTCAAGCACAAGACCACCGGCGCCGTCGTGCGCATCGCGCTGCCAGCGGTCGACCCGCGCAGCTGGTTGCCCAACACGACGAGCACGGTGTCGGCGGGCTTCACGGTGCCGGCGGGAACGCCGACGGGCGCCTACGACGTGCTGCTCGCCCTGCCAGACGGCGCCGCATCGCTCAGTGCCGACGTGCGCTACAGCGTGCGCCCTGCCAATGCGGACAACACCGCCAAGGCCCAGGCCTGGGATGCGGCGCTGGGCGCCTTCCGTGCCGGCACGACGCTGACCGTCCGGTGAACAACCTTCTCCAGGAGAAACGAATGTCCAATTTCCAAATCAAGCTCGCCGCCGCGAGCCTGCTGACCCTAGGCGCCACGCTGGCCTGCGCCGCTCCGACCGGCTTCGGCATGGTGGCCTACTGGGGCGAGACGCCCAGCACCTATGGCGGCCAGATCCCGAGCGGCACCCAGGTCGTCATCAACCCCAACAGCGGCGCCACCGGACTCTCCGCCAGCCAGATCACCAACTGGAAGGCCGTCATCGCCAACATCCGCGCCCAGGGCGGCAAGGTGTTGGGCTATGTGGCCACCGGCTACGACTACAACACCGCCGACGAACTGGCCCGCTACAACGCGATCAACGCCAACCTGACCGCCTACAAGACGACGCTGGGCGGCGTGGATGGCTTCTTCTTCGACGAGGCCGCCTTCGACGACGCGGCGCTGACCGACACGCAGAAGTGCAGTGGCACGCCGCCGAAGTTCAGCGCCGTGCGCGCCAAGATGGCGGCCACCGGCACCAGCGGCACGGTGGTGTGGAACGCCGGCTGGCCGGGCGCCAGCAGTTGCTTCGTCAGCGCGGCCAGCTATGGCGAGCACCTCGTCATCTACGAGGCCAAGTACAGCGACTACGTGGCCGCGGCGAGCTGGCTCAACGGCGGCGTGCAGAGCCTGGCGGCATCGCTGGGCGTGAAGACCTGGCTGCTGGTGCACTCGGCCACCCAGGCCGAGATGCGCTTGACGCTCAAGGGCAGCGCGGCCAACTACGTCTACGCGACGAGCATGACCTACAACCCCAGCCTGCCCTGGGGCGGCCCGATCTGGAACTACACGCCGACCTACTGGGGCAACAACAGCCTCTCTGGCTCGGAGCGTTGGTGCCTGAACAGCCTGAAGAACGGCGGCAGCTGCTGAGGAAAGGAAGGAATATGAAGCGTTTGAAAACCCTCATCGCTGCACTAGCCCTTGCAAGCGCGGCGCCCTTCGCGTCGGCCATCGAGATCATCGTGCCGGCGTACTTCTATCCGTCCTGGATGCCGTCGCTGAACGAGTGGCACCAGCTCACCTGGGCCGCCCAGCAGGGTGCGCAGGTCACGGCCATCATGAACCCGGGCAACGGGCCGGGCCTGGCCTCCAACAGCGACTACGTGGCCTCGGTCAACGAGTTCCGCGCCGCGGGTGGCAAGGTGATCGGCTATGTCTACACCTGCTATGGCGTCAACCACTGCACCTCGGAAGTGCCGCCGACACGCTCGACGGGCGAGGTGCTGGCGGACGCCCAGAAGTATGCGAACTGGTATGGCGTGGACGGCGTCTTCCTCGACGAAATGGCGACGCAGCCGGGCGCGCTGCCGTTCTATCAGACCGTCAGCAACAGCCTGCGCGCGGCGCATCCGGGCTGGGAGATCGTCGGCAACCCGGGCGTGACGCCCTCTGCCGGTTATGTGCCGCTGGCGAACACGCTGATGAGCTTTGAAGGCTCGTACAGCGACTTCATCAACGGTTCCTTCCTGAGCGGCTTGATGAATGCGGCATCGACCGGCGCCATCGTGCATAGCGTGGCGACGGTGGCCCAGATGCAGCAGGTGATGGGCCTGGCCAGGCAGCATGGGCTGGGGGCGATCTACGTCACCGATGGGACGATGGCGAGCGGCAATCCGTATCTGCATCTGCCGAGCTATTGGTCGGCGGAGGTGGCGGCCGCGGCGGTGCCGGAGCCGGCGCAGGCGGGGATGCTGATGGCCGGGCTGGCCTTGATGGCCGGTATCGTGCGTCGGCGCCGTCGCTGAAGGAAAAAGGCGAGGCGCCTTTCGACGCCTCGCCCTCTGCTTAGGCGGCCAAGGCCGCGACGCTCTTCGGCGCCTCGGCGTAGTGGCCCAACTGCATCGTGAACTGCGCGCGACCTGAGCTGATCGCGCGCAGATGCCCGATGTAGCCGAACATCTGCTCCAGCGGCACCTCGGCGCTGAGCACGACGGCGTTGCCGCGTGCATCCTGGCTATGCACATGGCCACGCCGGCGCAGCAAGTCGCCGATGACGTCGCCGAGATAGTCGGCCGGCGTGATGACCTCGACGGCCATCACCGGCTCCAGCACCACGGGCGAAGCCTTCAGCACCGCCTCGCGCAGAGCCGCCGCCGCCGCCAGCTCGAAGGCCAGCGCCGACGAGTCGCGCACGTGGTGGCTGCCGTCTACCAGCGTCGCCTCGAAGTCCACCAGCGGATAGCCCGCGAACGGGCCAGCCTGCGCGGCGCGGCGGATGCCAGCCTCCACCGCCGGGATGAACTCGCGCGGGATCGCGCCGCCCACCACCGTGTTCTCGAAGCGAATGCCTGTACCGCGCGGCAACGGCGCCACGCGCAGCGTCAACTCGGCGAACTGGCCGGGGCCGCCGCTTTGCTTGCGGTGCAGATGGCGCACCTCGGCCGTGCCCGCGATGGTCTCGCGATAGGCGACCTGGGGTCGGCCGACCTGCACCTCGACGCCAAAGCGCGCACGCAGCTTCTCGATGGACACCTCGAGCTGAAGCTCACCCATGCCGGACAACAGCGTCTGGCCCGAATCCGGGTCCTGGCGCAGTCGCAGTGACGGGTCTTCGCGGACGAGCATGCCCAGGCCCTTGGACAGGGCCGCGGCATCGACATGCTTGCGTGGCTCGATGGCGATGTCGATGACGGCCTCGGGCACGGCGATGCTTTCCAGCACTGGGGCATCCTTGGTCGACGCCAGCGTGTGGCCGGTCAGCACCTCCTTCAGGCCCACGACGCCCGCGATGTCGCCCGCGACGAGTTCGTCGCGCTCGACGCGCCGGTCGGCATGGATCTCGTACAGGCGTGACACGCGCTCGGCCTTGCCGGTGCTGGCGTTGAACACGGTGTCGCCGCGCTTGAGACGGCCGCTGTAGACGCGCACGAACACCATCGCGCCGTGGTCATCGGCGGTCAGCTTGAAGGCGAGGGCAGACAGCGGGCCCTCGGTCGCCGCGGCGGCCGGACCTTCGCCAGGGCTGGGCAGGTAGGCGACGACGGCGTCCAGCAGCGGCTCGACACCACGGTTGCGGAAGGCCGAGCCGGCCAGCACGGGTACGAAAGCGCCCGCGATCGTGCCGCGGCGCAGGGCCGCACGCAGCGCATCCAACGGCAGCTCGTCGCCACGCAGCCAGGCGTCGAGCAGTGCGTCGTCCTGTTCGGCCGCAGCTTCCAGCAGGCGTGCACGCGCGGCCTCGGCGGCAGGCAGCAGCTCGAGCGGGAGGGCTTCGATACGCGGCGGTGCCGAGGCGTCGTCACGGTCCCAGACCAGGGCCTGCATCGTCAGCAGGTCCACCACGCCGCGGAAGTCGCCTTCCGCGCCGACGGGCAGCTGCAGCGGCAGCGCGCGCACGCCCAGGCGTTCCTGCAGGGACGCGACGACGCGCAGGAAGTCCGCGCCGACGCGGTCCAGCTTGTTGATGAAGGCCAGGCGCGGCACGCGGTACTCGTCCGCGAGGCGCCAGTTGGTTTCGGTCTGGGGTTCGACGCCGGCCACGCCGTCGAAGACGACGACGGCGCCGTCCAGCACGCGCAGGGAGCGGCGCACCTCGATGTTGAAGTCGATGTGTCCGGGCGTGTCGATCAGGTTGATCTGCGTGCCCTGCCAGTGCACGGTGGTAGCCGCGCTGTGGATGGTGATGCCGCGTGCGCGTTCCTGGGGGTCGAAGTCCATCGTCGTGTTGCCGTCGTTGACGTCGCCGATGCGATGGTTTTCGCCCGTGTAGAACAGGATGCGTTCGGTGGTCGTGGTCTTGCCAGCGTCGACGTGGGCGATGACGCCGATGTTGCGCAGGTTGCGGAAGTTGTTCGAGTTCATGGTGATTCCAGATGCGGTGACTGTTGCCAGCCCCCGGTGGAACCACCTGGCAGGGCTAGCGCAAAGGCAGGACGCCGAAGCGCACGAGCGACGAGCAGGACTCAGCCGCGCTCCGGCGCTCGGGAATCGTGGCGATCAGCTTGTCGAAGGTGCGGGTGCGCATGGTTGAACTCAGATCAGAAAAACAAAACCCCGGAGGGACGAACCTGCCGGGGTTTGGATTGACCGGAAGGCTTGGCGCCTTCCGAACACGGTCGAAGGGGCGCTCAGGTGTTGAGGCGGGCTTGGATCGTGTGGTTGAACTTCATGATGGGTGGATTGTGGGGCTCGTCGGAATGTCAGGCGTAGCGTAGGGATTTCAAGCCCGCAGCGGCGTGGCCGCCAGCTGCGCCGTCGTCGCGTTGCGATAGGGCGCGCAGAGCTGCTCGACGTAGGCCTGGTGCTGCGGCAGCCCGGCCACGGTGCGCGACACCTTGAGGTGGATGTCACCGAGGAAGGTGGCCAGCTCCTGCTTGCCCATCAGGTCGGCCACCGGGTGGTAGCGCTCGGGCGTGATGCCCTGGCCCATCATGACCTGGACCCAGGAGTTTTCGGCAAACAGCTCGTCGCTGGGTCGGAAGACGCGGCCGGTTTCGCGGAAGAGGTCGATGCGGTGGCGCAGCGTGGCGGGCAGGTCCATCTCGCGCACATGCTTCCAGAGCTTGGAGTCGGTGCGCTCGTTGACGGTGTAATGCAGCACGATGAAGTCGCGGATGTGCTCCAGCTCGCGCTTGGACTGCAGGTTGAACTCGTCGACGTCGGACTGCTGGATGCCGCCCTGCGGGAAGGTCTGCATCAGGCGGATGGCGGCGCGCTGGATGAGGTGGATGCTGGTGGACTCCAGCGGCTCGACGAAGCCGCTGGCCAGGCCCACGGCGATGCAGTTGCGATGCCAGACCTTGTCGCGCTGGCCGGGCAGGAACTTGAGCACGCGCGGCTGGATCAGCAGTTCCCCCTCGACGTTCTTCTTCAGCACTTCGGGCGCGTCGGCGTCGCTGAGTTCCTTGCTGCTGTAGACCAGGCCATTGCCGACGCGGTTCTGCAGCGGGATGCGCCATTGCCAGCCGAAGGGGTGGCAGATGGAGCGGGTGTAGGGCCAGGCCTCGCGCACGGAGGCGGTCTGCACAGCCACGGCGCGGTCGCAGGGCAGCCAGTAGGACCAGTCCTCGTAGCCCACGCCCAGGGCTTCGCCGATCAGCATGGAGCGAAAGCCCGTGCAGTCGATGAAGAGGTCACCGTCGATGCGCGTGCCGTCCTGCATCTGCAGGGCAGTGATGTCGCCATCTTTGCCCTGCGGGCCGTCCATCAGCACGGCGCCGATCTTGCCCTCGATGCGCTGCACGCCGTAGCCCTCGCTCATCGCGCGCAGGTACTTGGCGTAGCGGCCGGCGTCCATGTGGTACGCGTAGTTCAGCCCATTGCGCGGCAGGTGGGCGAAGCGGTTGGCGTAGGCGGCGACCGTCTCGGGGTTGTAGTCGGTGTAGGTCTTGGACAGGCCTTCCGCCCGGCCCTTGAGCCAGAAGTGCTGGAAGCCGGCGCTCCAATGGTCGTTGCCTGTCGAGCCGAAGGAGTGGAAGTAGTCTTGGCCGATGTCCTTCCAGCCCTCGAAGGCGATGCCGAGCTTGAAGGTGGCGTTGGTGGCGGCCATGAACTCGGCCTCGTTGATGCCGAGCAGGTTGTGATACGTGTGCAGCGCAGGAATGGTGGCCTCGCCGACGCCGACAGTGCCGATCTCCTCGGACTCGACCAGCTTGATGTCGAGCCGCTTGCCAAGCAGCTTGCCCATCAGGGCGGCCATCATCCAGCCGGCGGTGCCGCCGCCGGCGATGACGACGCGGTTGAATTCCTTCATGGTGGTGTTCATCGTTTCAACTGGGTCAGGAGTTGCGCGCGGGCCTGGCGCGAAAGGGTGTCGTCGATGGGGCCGAGCAGGCCGCGGGCGGCCTCGGGGATGTGGGCCCAGGTGGACTCGTCGGCGCCAAAGACGAAATGCTGGAAGTGGTGCTGCCAGACGCGACGCTCCTTCTCGGGCAGGTCGCGCAGCGTCATCAGCGCCAGGTGCAGGGTGCTCAGCGGCGAGTCGACGTAGTCCGGCGTCTGGCGCCACCAGGCGTTGATGAGCAGGTTGACCGGCGCCAGCCCTTCGATGTGGTGGAACCACATGCTGGGGATGAAGATGGCGTCGCCGGGTTCGAGCTCGGCCACCTCGCCGGCGTCGAGCGCACGGGCGAAGCGCGGGAAGCGCTCGAGGTCGGGCTTCTCGAAGTCGACCAGGCTGACGGGCTGACCGGCAGGTGTCGGGTCGAGCGGGCCCATGTAGAGGTTGGCTATCTGCTCGGGCGGGAAGACCGTGAAGCGGCGCCGGCCGGCGGCGACGATGGCGAGGTTGTCCGGCAGGTCGTAGTGGGCGGCGATGCGGGTGCGGTTGCCCAGCCACAGGCTGACCAGCGCGTCGCAGTTGCCCAGGCCCAGCACGTTGGCATCGAGGAAGCTCGGCAGCACGGCCTCCACGGTCGTCGAGCCGACATAGAGGGCGGGTGGCTCGGGCGTTGCAGCCAGGCCGAGCAGGCCGGTCAGCACCTGGTCCAGCGTCGCGGCGTAGCGGCTGAAGTTGAAGCTGGTCAGCGTCTCGTCGGCATAGAAGACGCGGCCACGGGCCTCGGGCGCCAGCTGGAAAAGGCCGATGCGCACGCCGTTGTAGAAGCCCATCAGATAGCGGGCCAGGGCCTCGTCGGACTGACGTGCGGCCTGAACGACGGGCCAGTGCGCGAAGCCACCACGCACGACATAGGGCCGGTCGCCGGTCAGCAGTTCGGCGGGCAGGTTGTTCGGGTCGAAAGGCCCCGTCCAGGCCGGTACTGCTTGCATGATCAGAGCTTGCTTTGTCGCTCGACAAGGTCTTGCAACTGCTGCAGCGACGCGATCTGCATATAGATGGGCAGCAGATGGCCCTCGCGGGCCAGGGCTTCCAGCGCGTCGCCCGGCAAGGCGGCGAGGCGCTCCTCGTGGATGGTGAAGAGGCCCGACAGCCGGCCCGGCTCGCCGCTCGTCGATTCGATGTCGATGACGAAGGGCTCCAGCAACTGGTGGCGGGTCAGCGCCTCGATGAAGACGGGCAGGTGCTGGGCCTGGGCGTGCAGGTGCTCCATCAGCTGCACGACATGGTCGAGGTACTCGCTGAAGCCGCCGTGCGGCATGAAGATGGCGGTGCCGACCTCGCCATCCTCGGGCCGCACGATGCGCGGGCTGTCCATGTCGATGTGCAACTGCAGGCTGTCGTCTGGAGCGCGGCCGATCATGAAGGGATCGCGCTGCAGGGCCATGGGTACGACGGGGGCATCCCAGCCCGTGTCGGTCAGGAAGAGGTTCTGGCCTTCCTCCAGGCCGAACAGGGCGACGGGCTGGAAACCGGTCCCGGCTGCGGCGCCTTCAACCAGCTGGAAGACGATGGGGAAATGAGCCTGCAACTGGCGGAACTCGGCGGGCAGGGCCAAGGCCGACTGGCGCGCATCGCCCAGGGCGGCGGAGCGCTCGGCGTGGACGCGCAGATGGCGGTGGGTGACGTTGTCGAGCAGGGTGGGGCGGGTCATGTCTCGGTCTTGTGAATATGGTCGAGCAGGCTGCGGTGGCCGGGCAGGCCGGGCACGAAGCGGCGGGCCTGGCGGGAGGCTTCGTCGAAGCAGGCCTGGGCTGCCTGGAGTTTGGCGGCGGGCAGGCTTTCAGCGTCAGGGCGGAAACCCATGCCGTAGAGCACGTACTGGTAACTGGCCGAGGGGAAGACCTCGTCGATGCGGCCAAAGTCATGCCGCGCTGGTGCGCGCAGCTGCCACTGCGGCAGCAACTCGCGCAGGCGCTCAGGCCAGCTGGCCGGGTCGCGATGGGCGCGCCAGTAGTCGCTGTCGTCGCGTTGGCTGAGCGCGTAATGCAGCTTCAGAAAGTCGATGACGCGGGCCCAGCGGTAGCTGAAGTCGTCGTTGAAGCGGCGCGCGACGGCTTCCATGGAAGCGCGCGTCATCGGCAGCTCGTCGCACAGCCGCTGGGCGGACAACTCGACCAGGGCCAGGGCCGAGGCCTCCAGCGGCTCGATGAAGCCCGAGGACAAGCCGATGGCGACGCAGTTGCGCACCCAGAACTGTTCGCGGTAGCCCGGGTCGAAGCGGATGGAGCGTGGCGTGGGCCGCTCGGCCGGCGCACCGGTGGCGTCGAGATAGGCGGTCAGCGCCGCATGGGCCTCGTCGTCGCTGGCATGGGCCCGCGAGTAGACGCAGCCGACGCCGCGGCGCGAGGGCAGGCCGATGTCCCAGATCCAGCCCTTGGCCCAGGCGGTGGCGACAGTGACCGAGGCCAGCGGCGCGTCGGGTGTGGCGTAGGGCACCTGCACGGGCAGCGCGGCGTCGTTGAAGAGCACCTCGCGCTCGCTCTTCAACGGCACGCCGAAGTGCTGGCCAATGAGGCGCGACGCAAGGCCCGAGCAGTCGATGTAGAGGTCGGCCTTGAGCTCGCCGTGCTCGCGAGTTTGCAAGGCGGCGATGTCGCCGTTCTCGAGTGAGATGACGGCCTCAACATGGTCGATGACATGGTGCACGCCCAGCTTGGCAATCGCATGCTCGCGCAGCATCTGGCCGAACAAGCCGGCATCGAAGTGATAGGCGTAGTTGGCGACGGCCGCGAACTCGGGCGTCTGCACCTGCTTGGGCGCGCGGCCGGCCTCGCAGACCTGCACCGAGGGGCTGACGACGTCGGCAAAGGGGCGCTGGCCTTGGGTGGCCAGCCAGGCCTGCACGAGGTCCGCGTCGCCGTAGCCGACGGGCAGCATGAAGGGGTGGTAGTAGCGGTCGCCATCAGCACCCGCGGCACCACGAGCCCAGCCGTCGAAGCGTGAGCCCTGCTTGAACGAGACCTGGCAGCGGCGGATGAACTCGGGCTCGGACAGGCCGATGCGACGCAGCGTGTCGCGCATCGACGGCCAGGTGCCTTCGCCGACGCCGATGGTCGGCACATCGCTGGATTCGATCAGCGTGATGCGCAGGTCGGCATGCTCGGCTGCCAACAGGCCGGCTACGAGCCAGCCGGCCGAGCCGCCGCCCAGCACCACCACCTCACGCAGCCTGTCGTTCAAGATCTGGTCCCCAGAAGTAAAAAGGGCCGCTCGCGCGGCCTCGCCAAGCGGCGAACAAGGACGGTGCCCCAGAGCGCGAGCACCGCCGAACCAGACTTTGCCTCACAAGAAAGGAAGGGAGAGTCCCGACTTTCCTTGAGGACCGACCGCAGCCGGCCCTGAGGCTCTCTCTTAGAACTTGTACCGTGCGCCGATCATGATGCGACGGCCCAATTGGGTGACAGCACCCATCTGGTTCTCGTTGCGCATGTGCGTGCGGGTGTACTCGTCGGTCAGGTTGATGGCTTCGAACTGGAAGCGCAGTTGCGGCGTGAAGTTGTAGCCCAGGCTCACATCCAGCTGGCCGAAAGGCTCCACGTACAGCGGCTGGGCACCTTCCACGCCGCCGAAGTTCGCCGCCAGGAACTTGCCGCGCCAGTTGTAGGCCAAGCGAGCCGAGTAGGTCTCGTTCTCGAAGAAGCCCACCAGGTTGCCGGAATCCCCCAGGCCGACCAGCACGTCGGTCTGCGCGCCTCGCTTGTTGTTGTCGTAGCTGAGGTTGGAGCGCACCTTGGTGAAGTTGGCCGACACGCCGAAGCCGCTGTTGCCGAAGATGTGCTGGGCGTTCAGCTCGATGCCGTTGAGCTTGCTGGTGCGGGTGTTGTTGATGTAGGTACCCAGGTTGAACATCAGCAGGGGGTCGTTGGGTTGGGCGGTGATGGTGCCCAGCGACGTGCCGGGTGCGCCGGGGCTGACGCCCGGGGCCGTCGGGAAGTTCGCGAAGATGTACTTGCGAATGCACTCGGAATCGGCGCCGCAGCCGCCAGCCGTTGAGGCCTGGTTGTACATCGCGCTGCCGACCGGCGTGTGCAGGCCGAACAGATTGGTTCTGGTGATGACGGCCTCGTTGTAGTCCTTGAGGGACTTGCGGAAGTAGCTCGCCGCGACGTAGCTGCTCTTGGCGTAGTAGTGCTCGGCCGAGAAGTCGATGTTGCTCGACTTCAGCGGCTTCAGGTCGGGGTTGCCTACCGAGCCCGAGCCGCCATCAACACGGGCCAAGGGGTCCAGCCGCTGCCCGCCCTGGATGGCATTCCAGCCCGGGCGGCCGATGGTCTGGCCGTAGCTGACGCGCAGCTTGGTGTCGGCGGTCACGTCGGCGCTCAAGTCGATGGACGGCAGGAAATAGCCGTACTTGCCTTCGCGCGACGCGGAGCGGGTGCCGCTGAAGCTGATGGGGATTTCGTTGTTGGCAACCCAGGCCACCGACACCGGGATCTTCTCCGAAGACGGTGATTTCACCTTGGTGCGCTCATAACGGGCGCCGATGGCGGCCTCCATGGGCACGCCCCACTCCCAGGCCAGGTTGTACTGGCCGAAGGCAGCTTGCGATTTTTCCGTCGTGCGGTAGTCATCCTGCCAGTCGAACGAAGCCTTGAGCAGGGCGTCCGAGCCCAGGGACTTGATGGCCGCGGCGCGCAGGTCTTCGAAGTTGAAATAGAAGAACTGGTTGAACAGGCGCGAGTCGTTGGAACCCGGAATGCGGCTGAAGTACTTGCTGATCGAGTCGGCGTGCCAGATGTCGTCCGGCATGGCGGCGGGGCCACCCGCGGCGCCGCCGCCCCAGGTGTCGCGCTGCACGTTGGCGAAGGCCGAGCGGTTCTTCACTTCGGTCAGCGACAGGCCGAAGTCCAGGCTGCTGTCTTCGTTGATCTTCCAGTTGCCCTTGGTCTGCAGCTGGCTGACCTGGTTCTTCTGGTAGCTGTTGCCAAAGACCGAGCCCTGCAGTTCCTGCTTGGTCGGGTCCAGCGTCGCGCCCGCGATGCCCAGCACCGGGAACTTGTTGCTGAAGTCGACAAAGGTGTCGCCGCGGTTCAGCGAGGCGGTGCCCAGCGTCACGCTGGTGCCCAGCGGATCGTTGGCACCCGAGGTGGCGGTGGAGCGGTGGGCGTCGAGGTCAAAGCTCAGCGCGTCGGTGGCCTTCCACTTCAGGTTCAGGCCGAGCTGCTGGTTCTTGTTCTTGGTGCTGATCCGTGAGGCACCCATGGCCAAATCGGAGTTGGTCATGTGCTCGCCGTAGATGACAGGCGAAGAGGGCGAGCCTTGCTGGAATTCGCCGAACTGACCCCCGTAGTTGAACCACGCCGAGATGTCGTTGCGGCGCTGGCGGAACTTCTGCTCCGACATGACGAAGTCCAGCGTGCCGACGAGATCCTTGACAGGCTTGAACTGCAGCACGAGCTGGCCGTTCAGGCGCTCGCGGTGCACACCGGTGAACGAGTAGTTCAGGTTCTGCGGCACGCTGTAGATGGAGCCCACGGCCGGACGGTTCTTGATCTCGGTCGACGTCTTGGGCAGGCCACCCCACACGGCGTTCGGCCCGCTCCAGTCGTTGTCCTGGATGCCGTCAAAGGTCTTCCAGCCGCTGCTGACATTGGCCTGGGAGTAGCCGGAATCTCGCACTTGGTAGGTGCCCATCAGCGCGATGCCGAACGTGCCGTCGTTGGACTGCGTGCTGTAGATGCCGCTCAGTTCGGGCGTGGCGTTCTTACCCTGCTCTTCGCCAGGCAGGCGGCGGGCAGACTGGTCGCTCACCAGCTTCACGCCAACGCTGGCGACGGTTTCCTTGATGTCGAAGGGGCGCTGGGTGCGGACATTGATGGTCGCGCCCATGCCACCGGTCGGGCTGCTGGCGCGGCTGGTCTTGTAGACCTCCAGCGCTGCAACGCCATCGGAGGCGAGGTTGGAGAAGTCGAAGGAGCGCGAGCTGGGCGCACTGCCGTCCAGGCTGGCGCCAGGCATCTGGCGGCCGTTGAGCAGCACCAGGTTGAAGTCGGGGCCCATGCCGCGCACCGTGATGCGGGTGCCTTCGCCGTTGGCGCGATCGATGGACACGCCGCTGATGCGGCTCAGCGATTCAGCGAGGTTGGTGTCGGGGAACTTGCCGATGTCCTCGGCAACGATGCCATCCACCAGGCCCGAGGACGAGCGCTTCAGATTGACCGAGGTCTCCAGCGACTTGCGGATGCCGGTCACGATCACCGTTTCAAGCTGCGTCGTGCTGGCCAGCGCCTGGGGCACCGAAGTGGATGCCGTGGGGCCGGCGTTGGGATTGGCCGGGCCCTGGCCGGGGCCGCCTTGGGCCAGCGCGGCGCCGGTGAACAGCAGGCCGCTTGCGGCAGCGAGGTTTGTGAGGCGAAGGGCAGGGCGTAGCTGTCTCATTCACTTGTCTCCAGTAGTTGTGATCTTGTCGAGTGGTGCTCGATGACGAGCTGAAAGCGCTTTCAAGAATACGCGAATGGCAGCGCTTTCAACCTAGGCAACACCCTCGGTCTGCTGCTTCGCGGCAACGCAGGACGGGAGGTTGGCGGGGCTATCCCGCGCTGGCCCGATGTGACCGCTCCCATGGGAGCGGTGTGCAAATTGGGCGGGCGCTAAGGGTAGTTCTGGGTTGAAACGCAGCGAGCTGATGAAAGCAATGAAAGCGCTTTCAAATAATGATGCGTCTCGCCTCGAGGATCGGCCACATGGTTTACCCGAGCTGAACAACAGTCAGCCCCTCGCCCGGTCGCGCCACGCTGAACGCGGGCGCGCCCAAGCGGGGACCGCGCTGCGACTGAGCCGCAGCGCTTCGGCAGGCACATTACGTCCACTGGACGTGATGTGTCCGGCCTCAGCCCCCGAGGGGACGGCGATGCTTGCCGGATTGACCGGCAAGCACATCGCCTCACGCGGACCGGCTCGGGAGCGGCCCAGCGCTCGGCCCGCAAATGCCGATGCAGCTACCTTTGCATCCGGCGCGTGCTCTCACGCACGACGAGCTCGGGAGCGGGCAGTTGGGCCCTGGGTTTACCGCCACGCAGCATTTCGAGCATGGCGGTCGCGGCTTCCACCCCGATCTCGTAGACCGACTGGCGCACGGTGGTCAGCGGCGGCATGGCGTAGCGCGCCATGATGAGGTCGTCGAAACCAACGAGCGACACGTCGTCGGGCACGCGCAGGTTGCGCCGGTGCAGGCCCAGGCAGGCGCCGATGGCCATCTGGTCGTTGGAGGCGAACAGGGCCGTGAAATGAGCATCGCGTTCCAGCAGCCGCGTCACCGACAGCATGCCGCCGGCTTCGGTGTAGTCGCTTTGCACGATGAGATCCTGGTCGACGGCGATGCCGGCCGCGGCCAGCGCATCAAAGTAGCCGTTCTGGCGCTCTACGGCATCGTCGTGCATGAGGTCGCCAGCGATGAAGGCGATCTTGCGATGCCCCTGGTCGATCAGATGCTGGGTGGCCAGGCGCGCACCCTGGCGGTTGTCGAAGCTGAAGCTGAAGAGCTGGGGCCCGGATAGTTGGCGGCCGACGACGATGACGGGCAGGCTGTCCGACACCTTGGTCAGCTCGGCGTCCGAAATGCGGCCGGCCAGCACGATGACACCGTCGACACGGCGCGACAGCAGGGTCTCGATGGCCTTGCGCTCATCGTCCTCATGCCAGTTGCCGGACACGAACAGCGGCACATAGCCGGCGCGTTCCAGCTCGCGCTCGATGCCGAGCAGGGCTTCACCGTAGAACGGGCTGGAGATGATCTGCGTGACGACGCCGACGGAGAGAGTCCGCCCGCCGGCGAGGCCCCGTGCCACCGGGTTGGGCCGAAAGCCCAGCTCCTGGATGGCGGCCTGCACGGCGTCCTTCTTGGCCTGGCTGACCGCGGCCGTGCCGTTCAGGATGCGCGACACCGTGCTCGGCGACACGCCGGCCATTTCCGCCACCTGCTCCAGCGTGACGACGCCGTCGGGGCGGCTTGAAGGCGCTTTCTTGGCGGGAGTCTTGGCGTTCATCGGCAGTGGCGAAGGGAAGCCATGAGTGTAGGTGCCATGAAAAAGGGCCGCTGCTGCGGCCCTTTGGCGTGCCTTGGTGCGAAACGCGGATCAGAGTTTGGTGAACTTGATCCAGTTCAGATTCCATCCGCCCTGCTGCGCGAACACGCCGACGTTGTAGGTGCCGGCATTGATGTTCACCGTGTGCGAGATGGTCGTCCAGTTCTGCCAGCCGCCGGTGTTGGGCACGCCCAGCTGACCGAGCTGGATGCTGCCCGCGTTGAGGTCCAGCGACAGCGTGCCGCCGGCAGCGCTCGCCGCGCGGTACTCGACGCGGTAGCTGCCGCTGGTGGGGAAGGTCACGCTGTTGTAGGCCATCCAGTCATTGGTATCGATCCAGCCCACGTTCTGGCCACCCTCCGAGCAGGCTTCAAGCTGCACGCCGGCCTGCGCGCTGAAGGCCTCGGCTTCGATCTGGCGCGACCAGGCCGGGGCGGCCTTGGAGACGATGACGGAGGTGGCCCGATCGTTGAAGCCTTGGTCCACCAGGCAGCCGGTGTCGCCGGCCCGGGTCACGCTGGCACCGGTGAAGTTGTCGCCGTCGAACAGCTGCACCTGGTAGCCGGCATTCACGCGCAGCGACGACAGGTCGTTGTCCCGCACGCCGCGGGCCTGCAACTGCGCCAGCGTGTAGCTGCCCTCGGGCAGGGCGGCCGAATAGCCGGCGTAGTTGCAGTCCTGATAGACCGTCGCCACGCCGCCGGCTGCCGGCGCGTAGACGCGCACATAGTCGACGTACATCTTGGCCGGCAGGGCGGCCGTGTTGACGTTGAAACCCGGCCAGTTGCCGCCGACGGCGAAGTTCAGCAGCAGGAAGAAGTCCTTCTGGAATTCGTCGGTGCCATTGACGCCGTTGGCGATGTTGGCCTCGTGGTACTTGGTGCCATCCACATACCAGCGGATGGCATTGGCGTCCCATTCCACGGCGTAGACATGCCAGTCGGTCACGGTGGTGGCGATGTTGCCGCCGTACTGGGCGTACTGGCCGTTGTTGTCCTGCCAGTGGATGGTGCCGTAGACCTTCTGCTCGTCGTTGACGTGCTCCATCACGTCGATCTCACCGGAGGCCGGCCAGCCGACCTGCGGCAGGTTGGCCCCCAGCATCCAGAACGCCGGCCAGGCGCCCAGGAAGGCGGGCAGCTTCATGCGCGCCTCGATGCGACCGAACTTGAAGGTCTTGAGCCCCTGCGTCTTCATGCGCGCCGAGGTGTAGGCCATGCCGCCGAAGTCCTCGCGCTTGGCGGTGATGACCAGGGCGTTGTTCTCGATGGTGGCGTTTTCGCGCCGGTAGTACTGCAGTTCGTTGTTGCCCCAGCCGCCGGCGCCGGTCTCGAAGACCCAGTTCGGGCCGATGCTGCCGTTGAACTCGTCGCTCCAGACGAGTTGCCACTGGGCGTGGGCAAGGCCGGCAGCGGCCATCAGTAGGCCGGCCAGAACAGGCCGGACGAGGGATCGAAGCAGATTCATGAATGTCTCCAACAAGTGGTTGTGGTGCCCGTCGCCTGTGTCAGCGACTTGAAAGCGCTTTCAAGATTACGCGGACGAGCGCCCTGGCGGCAACACGGGCGTGTGCCAGAACTCAGGGACGGGTGGACCCGGGGGCGTGGCCGACCAAAAGGCGAGGTGGAGCCCGCAGCGACCGCCGCGGGCTCCGGTCAATGGATCAGGGCAGCGCGTTCAACGCATTGCGCACGCCGTTGGAGAAGGACTGCCCATCCGTCTTGTCCCAGTTGATAGACCAGGTCATGACGCCCTTCAGGGTCGGGTAGGCCACCGGCGGCTTGATGGCGCCGCATTGCGTCAGCTTGGTCAGGCAGTTCAGCGCCGCCGTGATGGTGGCGAGGCTGGCCTGGCCGCTGTTGGCCGACGACGGGCCCGACGGCAGGCCGAAGGCGACCTGGTCCGGCCGGATGCCGCGGAACACATACGGCCCGCTGCCGTTGTTGGTCGTGAAGCCCTCGATCAGCATGCGGCTGGCGGCCACCAGCATGTCGGTGCTGCCCTCGGCGAGTCCCTGCGTCGCATAGGGCGTGTAGACGGCGCCGTTGTTGTAGTACTGGACATGCAGCACCGAGAGTTCGTCGCGCAGGCCGTCGATGATGGGCAGGTAGGCGCCCCAGATGCCGCTGTTGGCGACGTAGCCGCCCTGCACATAGGGATGCTCCGGCGCCATCGACAGATAGAAGCTGCTGCCGATGCGGGCCTTCAGCTGCTTCACAGCGGTGACGAGGTTGGTGATGACCGGCGCGCCCGACGTGACGCCGGCGCCGCTCTCCAGATCGATGTCGATGCCGTCAAAGCCGTATTTGCGCAGGATGGCCTCGACGCTGTTGACGAAGTTGGTCACTTGGGTGGCGTTGGTCAGCGTGACCGTGCCGTTCTGGCCGCCGAAGGACAGCACGACCTTCTTGCCCTTGGCGCGCGCTGCGGCGATGTCGGCGATGAAGCGCGCTTCGCCGCCGGAGCCCGAGTCGAGGTTGAAGGTGATGCTGCCGTTGCCGCCGTCGTCGGCGAAGGCCACGACGATGACGTCATAGGCCGCCGGCACATCGCTGATCGGGAAGGTCGGGCCCGACGGGTTGGTGAAGTTGTGCCAGTAGCCGATGAGCTGGTGCTTGGCCGAAGGCGGTGCAGGCGTGGGAGAGGGTGCTGGCGCCGGTGTGGGCGCAGGGCTGAGGGCAGGCGTGGGTGCGGGTGTTGGAGCGGGCGCCGGTGCCGGTGAAGGGGCGGGCGAGGGCGCCGGGGCGCCGCTGACGATGGTCCAGGGCTGGCCGCTGCCGGCCGGGCCGTTGTGCGTGGATGGGTTGTCGCCCTGGGTCCACCAGTTGGCCTTGTAGTTCACGCCCTGATAGGACACGACGGCGCCGGCCGAATAGGCGGTGCTGGCGCTCCAGGTGCCGGCCGGTGCGGGGGCGGGCGTGGGAGCCGGTGCTGGTGCGGGTGCGGGTGCGGGTGCGGGTGTTGGCGCCGGCGTGGGTGCCGGTGAGGGCGCTGGGCCCGAGGCCGGGCCGATGTCCGTCCACAGCGAGGCATTGGTCGGGTTCCAGCCGGTGGATGCGTAGTCGGTCTGGTTGACGTTGGCCTTGTAGATGCGGCCGTTGTAGGCCACGACCGTGCCGGCCGTGTAATAGGTGTCGGCCTGCCAGGCCGGGTAGGTCTGGGCAAAGGCGGGGTTGCTCAGCAGCAGGGCACCAGCGAGCAGCCAGGGCGTGGCCGCGCGCGGCAAAGGTGGGCGCGAGATCATGGAAAGTCTCCGAAGGGGATGGAAAAGGCCGCCGCCCGGCAGACCGGTGCGGCGGCGATTCAGCTCAGGGGAGCTGCTTACTTCCAGGGCGCGTTCTGCAACGCCGGGTCGTCGACGAGATTGAGCAGGCCCGCGGCCTTCTTGCCGATGGAGCCCGGCGAGGCCAGGGCCGCGCTGCCGCAGCTGCCGCTCGCCGTCTTCAGGGCCTGCCACAGCATGGCGCCGTCACGCGGGTTCTTGTTGGCCAGCGTGCTGGTCGTCACCGCGTTCAGATAGCGCTCCACCGAATAGGCCTGGTTGATGTTGACGCCATAGCTGTTCTGCAGGATGACGGAGCCCGTGCACTGCGCGTCGGCGTTGTTGACCACCAGCTGCGCGCCAGACCAGCCTTCGGGTGCCGTCTCGAAGCCGATGGACACGATGGTGCTGGCCGGGAACAGCTGGCGGTACTGCTTCCAGGCGGTGACGCCGTCGAAGTGCTCGAAGCGGGCGTCGTACGTCATGATGTTGACGATGTTGAACGCCGTCTTCAGCGCCGGGTAGGCGTTGACGAGCAGGCGCTCGCCGCCGGCCTTGCCGCCCCAATAGCTGGTGCCCACGCCCGAGCATTGCGGGTCGCTGCCTGTGGAAGCGGTGCAGTCCGAGCCGGACGACCAGGCGGCCACCGTCAGGATGCGTCCGCCGCCGGCCAGGTCCACCGCCTTGCGCATGGCCTTCACCGCACCGGCGTAGGCGTCGGTGGTGATGCCGTCGACCTCGTAGTCCACGTCCAGGCCGTCGAAGCCGACGTCCTTCATCAGGTTGGACAGGGCCGTGATGGTCGGGCCGCTGCCCGCATGGCCTTCAGCCGACAAGGTGCCCCAGCTGTTGTAGGTGGCGCCACCCACGGCCAGGATGACCTTGATGTTGCGGGCGTGCAGCACATCGATGGCGGCCTTGATGTCCGAGGGCCGGCCGTTGAAGTTGATGCCCGTGCCCGACCAGTTGTTGGCCGCCATGCCGCCCCACGAGAAGTTGGGCTGGGCGAAGGCCGCCACCACATGGGTGTAGTTGGCCGGGATGCGCGCGAAGTTGCTGGCCACGAAGACCTGGTTCATCGTCATGCCAGTGGCATCGAACCAGTTGTCGCTCCAGCTCGGGTAGTAGACGGTGTAGGCGCGGCCGTTCTGGGTGGCGGACTTGGCGTTCGGGTCGCTCAGGCCGGGCGCCGGGGCAGGCGAGGGGGCCGGGCTGGGCGAGGGGCTCGGGGACGGCGAAGGCGAGGGACTCGGCGACGGGCTCGGGCTAGGCGCTGGGCCGGTCGTGCAGGCGCCTTGCGACGTCCAGGGTTGGCCGCTGCCGACCGGGCCGTTGTTGGTGGCCGGGTCATTGCCCTGGGTCCACCAGTTGGCCTTGTAGTTGGTCGTGCCCTTGCTGGCGATGGCGCCGCCGCTGTAGGCCGTGGTGCTGGACCACACAGGCGCGCAGGTGCCGGTGGGTGCCGGCGCGGGGCTGGGGGCGGGCGACGGGGCCGGCGTGGGAGCAGGCGTTGGCGCCGGTGTGGGGGCAGGGGTCGGAGCCGGCGAGGGCGCCGGGCCGGACGCGGGGCCGAGGTCGGTCCACAGCGAGGCGTTGGTCGGGTTCCAGCCGGTGGATGAGTAGTCGGTCTGGTTGACCAGGGCGCGGTAGTTGTGGCCCTGGTAGGTCACGACAGTGCCAGCCGTGTAGTAGACGTCGGGGGCCCAGGCGGGATAGGTCTGGGCCAGGGCCGCGGTGGCGCTGGCGCCGAGTGCGAAGGCGGTGGCGGTGATGGCGGCAAGGCGACGCAGTTGCTGCATCGGGATGCCGGTAGAGGGCTGCTTCATGAGAGACGTTCCTGTTATGCCAAGGTCTCGTTGAAAAGGAGAGTCCCAACGGGGCTCTCCGGCGGCTGGCCTGCCTCTCCGTGCAGGCTCTTTGGAGCTGGTTCTAACTGGTATGCATCCAGTTTGCGACTGCTACCACCTCTTGAATACCACTTTGCCACCAGTGATGTCGGCGTCACCGGTGGAAACCCGGAGTTCGGGTGACAAAACGTTGCTGTCGCGGGTTGGAAGCCTTCGTCTGAAGTGGCCCTAGGGTTTGTGCTGCTGGGGCGTCGCACCAGGTCGAAGCACAATCTTGAAAGCGCTTTCAAACCATGTTCGACTCCCATTCCCTCCACCGTCGCCACCTGCTCGCGGCCGCACTTGGCGGCGCTGCCGGCCTGAGCCACGCCAAGGAGCAGTCGCCACTGACCGTGGCCGCATTCCCACTGGTCGACGTCATCGCCAAGGATGTGCTCAAGGGCTGGAACCAGCGTCACCCCGAGATCCGCACCGAGGTCATCAGCCGCCAGTACGACGACCACCACACGGCGATGACGACAGCGCTATCGACCTCCGGCCACTTGCCCGACGTCATCGCGCTGGAGACGAGCTACCTCGGTCGCTTCTCGCTGGGCGCGGGGCTGGAGGATTTGTCGGCGCCGGCCTTTGGCGCCGAGCGCTTCAAGGACCGCTTCGTGTCCTTCGCCATCGAGACGGCGCGCAACCGCGAGGGTGCCATCGTGGCGCTGCCGACCGACATCGGCCCGGGCTCGCTGTTCTACCGCACCGACCTGTTGGCCCAGGCCGGGCTGAAGGAAACCGACCTGACGCAGTCCTGGGAGGCTTATGTCGACGCCGGCATGCAGCTCAAGGCCAAGACCGGCGCCTACCTGATCGGCGACGTGCGCCTGCTCAAGGACATCATCGTGCGCGGCGGCACGCCGCCGGGCGAGGGCCAGTTCTTCGACAATCACGGCCGGGCGCAGATCACGTCGCCGCGCTTCGTGCGAGCCTTCGAGCTGGCGCAGAAGGTGCGCCGCCAGAAGCTGGACGCGCGCGTCGAGGTCTGGTTCAACGACTGGGCCGAGATGCTCAAGCGCGGCCGCCTGGCCACCGAGCTGTCGGGCGGCTGGATGGCCGGCCAGATGGCCAACTGGGTGGCGCCCAACACGGCGGGCAAATGGCGCATCGCGCAGTTGCCGGAGGACACCTACTGCTCCTACGGCGGCACCTACTACGCCATCCCGCGCCGCTCGGCGCCCGAGCGCAAGCAGCTCGCCTGGCAACTGATCCAGGAGCTGACGCTGGACCGCCAGCGCCAGCTCGAGGCCTTCAAGTCGCAAGACGCCTTCCCGGCCCTGCTGGATGCGCAGCAGGACGCCTTCTTCGACCAGCCGGTACCCTTCCTGGGCGGCCAGCACGCACGCCTGCTGTGGCGCGACGCCGCGCGGCGCATCCCCGTCGTCAAGATGCACAAGCAGCACAAGTTCGCCGACGAGGTCATCAACGCCGAGCTCGACAACGTGCTCGAGTACGGCAAGCCCATCCACCAGGCATTGGAGGATGCTCAGGCGCTGTTGGTGCACAGGGCGAATCGGTGATGGTTGCTCGTTCGAACCGGGGTGTTTTGGCCAAGCCCAGCCGGGATTTCGTCCCGGCGGCCGACCTACTTTTTGCGCCGCCAAAAAGTAGGCAAAAAGCTCTCCCCTGCGAAACCGCCCCTGTCGGGGTCCCCTGCGATGCTCGAAGCCCGGGGCCGCGCCCAACTCACTTCGCTACGCTCCGTTCAAACAAAGGGGCGCGAAGTCAGAAGTTGATGCGAGCTGCGCTCGCGCCTCGGGCTCCTGCGCTTCTCGGCGGTTTAGAAGGGGAGGCCCCGAACAGCCACAACAGCCAAACCCGAAATCGGGCTGCCACTGGGCTGTTCAATCACACCCCCTTTGAGGCCGCCGAGGAGCGCAGGACTTCAAGCCCGTTCGCGCAGCGAACCTCAAGAACTGACTCGCGACGCTTGTTTGAGCAGAGCGTAGCGGCGCGAGTTCGGCGCGCGGGCTTGAAGTCCGACGCACTGAGGCAGGACCGAGCACAGCACCTGCGTGCTGTGCGACGCCTGACGAAGGACTTGCCGCTTGCAAGCGGCAAGGCACGCAGGGCAGCCCGCTGCGAAGCTAAGGGCCGGGCGGTTCGGGGGCGACTCTTTGCCTTCTTTCTGGTCGCTCAGAAAGAAGGTCGCCCGCCGGGGCGACGTCCCGGCATGGCCATCGGCATCAACCTCCGACAGCTCGCGGAGCGCTGACCTCATGCGCATCCCTGCCTCCTGGACGCCCTACCTCCTGGTCAGCCCCTTCCTGATCCTGTTCGCCGTGTTCGGCCTGTTCCCGCTGCTGTTCTCGGCCTGGCTGGCCTTCCAGTCCTGGGAGCCGACCAGCGGCATCGACTCGATGAAGTTTGTCGGCCTCGACAACTTCATCTTCGCGTTGACCGACGGCTGGTTCTGGAAGGCGCTGCGCAACACGTTGTGGCTGGCCTTCGCCTCCGGCGCGCCGCAGCATCTTGTGGCGCTGCCGCTGGCCGTCTTCCTGCACCAGGCCTTCGGCCGCTGGCGCGGCCTGTTCTCGGGTGCCTACTTTCTGCCCTACATCACATCCACGGTCGCCATCGCGATGCTGTTCGGTTCGCTGTTCTCGAACGACTACGGGCTGATCAACCAGGCCCTGCACGCGATGTTCGGCATGGAGAACATCAACTGGATGCGCTCCCCCGAGGCCATCAAGCCAGCCATCGCCCTCGTCGTGTTCTGGCGCTACGTCGGCTTCAACCTGGTGCTGTATCTCGCCGCGCTGCAGACCATCCCGAACGACCTCTACCAGGCCGCCAAGCTCGACGGCGCCAACGCCTGGCAGCAGTTCTGGCGCATCACCCTGCCCAGCCTCAAGCCCATGATCCTGTTCGGCGTCACCCTGTCCCTGATCGGCGGGCTGCAGCTGTTCGAGGAGCCCTTCATCCTGACCAATGGCAAGGGCGGTGCCGACCAGCAGGCCATGACGGTGGCCATGTACCTCTACCGCGAGGCCTTCGACTTCAGCGACTTCGGCGGCGCCAGTGCGCTGGCCTGGATCATGTTCGGCGTCATCGCGCTGCTGACCTGGCTGACCAACAAGGCCTTTGCGGACAGGCGGGTGCAGGCATGAAGAGGGTTCCGAAGTACGCGGCCTACGCGGTTGTCGGCGCTGGTGCGCTGATCATGCTGGCGCCGTTCTATTTCATGTTCGTGTTCGCGACCCAGTCGCGCACCGACATCTTCAACGTACCGCCGCCGCTGTTCTTCAGCACCGAGCTGCTCAACAACATCGCCGTGTTGACGACGCGCCTGCCGTTCTGGAAGAACGTCGGCTGGAGCCTCTACGTCGGCCTGATGTCCACGGCGCTGACGCTGCTGTTCTGCTCCATGGCCGGCTATGCCTTCGCGATGCTGGAGTTCCGCTTCAAGAAGGCGTTGTTCGCCCTCGTCATGGGGACCATGATGGTGCCCGCCTTCATGAACATGATTCCGACCTTCATGGTCATGGACACCCTGGGCTGGATAGACACCCACCGGGCCCTGTACCTGCCGGGTGCGGCCAGCGCCTTCGGCATCTTCCTGATGCGCCAGTTCGCGGCCAGCACGGTGCCGCACGAGCTGATCAACGCCGCGCGCATCGACGGCTGCAGCGAGGTGGGCATCTACTGGCGCATCGCGCTGCCGCTGATGAAGCCGGCGCTGGGCACGCTCGGCCTCATCACCTTCATCAGTTCATGGAACAACTTCATGAACCCGCTGATCGTCATGCGCACGGCCGAGAACTACACGCTGCCGCTGGCCCTGCGCAGCCTTTTCAGCACCACGAGCACCGAATGGGGCGCCCTGATGGCCGGCTCGGCCATCGCGACGTTGCCCCTGCTCGTCCTTTTCGTCATCTCGTCGCGCCAGCTCATCGCCGGCCTCACGGCGGGCGCCGTCAAATAAGAACAGTCCATGACTCCTCTGCACCGCCCTCTGCACCAGCAATTTCCGCCCAACTTTGTGTGGGGCGTCGCCACCAGCAGCTTCCAGATCGAAGGCGCCGCCCACGCGGACGGCAAGGGCGAGTCCATCTGGGACCGCTTCTGCAGGCAGCCCGGCGCTATTGCCGACGGCAGCAATGGCGAAGTGGCATGCGACCACTTCAACCGCCTCGACGAAGACCTCGACCTGATCGCGTCGCTGGGCGTCAACTGCTACCGCTTCTCCATCGCCTGGCCGCGCGTGCAGGCCAAGGGCTACGGCGACTTCAACCCCAAGGGCCTGGACTTCTACGAGCGCCTCGTCGACGGCCTCAAGGCACGCGGCATCCAGGCCTTCGCGACGCTGAACCACTGGGACCTGCCGCAGGGCCTGCAGGACCGCGGCGGCTGGAACGACCGCGATACGGTGCACCGCTTCGTCGACTACGCCCGCCATGTGCAGGCCCGCATCGGCGACCGCGTCGACGGCATCACCACGCACAACGAGCCCTGGGTCGTCGCCGTGCTGGGCAATGAGCAGGGCAACTTCGCGCCCGGCATCAAGAGCCGCAGAACAGCCATCCAGGTCTGCCACCACCTGCTGCTCAGCCACGGCCTGGCCCTGCAGGCGCTGCGGGCCGACGGCGCCAGGAGCCAGCTCGGCATCGTGCTCAACCTGTCGTCCACCGTGCCGGCCACCGCCATGCCCGAGGACGTCGCCGCCGCGGCCATGGCCGACGCCCGCAGCCGCCGCTGGTATGCCGACCCGCTGTTCAAGGGCAGCTATCCCGAGGAGGTGATGGCCGAGCTGGGTGGAGACGCGCCTGTCGTGCATGCCGGCGACATGGCCGCGATCGCCCAGCCGATGGACTACCTTGGCGTCAACTACTACACCCGCACCGTCGTGTCGGCCAGCGGCGCGGACTGGAAGCCCGAGGAGCGCGGCCTGCCGGTGTCGGACATGGGCTGGGAGATCTATGCCGACGGCCTGACCGACCTGCTCGTGCTGCTGCACCGCGACTACCCCGGCCTGCCGCCCGTCTACGTGACCGAGAACGGCGGTGCCTTCAAGGACGAGACCCTGGTGGGCGGCCGCGTGCAGGACGACGACCGCATTGCCTACCTGCGCGATCACATCGCGGCGGTAGCCAGCGCCATGCGGCAGGGGGTGCCCATGGCCGGCTACATGGTCTGGAGCCTGATGGACAACTTCGAATGGGCCAGCGGTTACCTGAAGCGCTTCGGTATCGTGCACGTCGACTACGAGACGCAAGCCCGCACGCCCAAGGCCAGCGCCGAGTGGTACCGCGACTTCCTGCGCGATTGGCGGGGATAGGCCCACCCCCTACCGGCTGCACCGGCCCCTCAAGGGGGCGTCGCCAGCGGCCTGGCAAAGCCAGTTCCGCGGCGCCCCTTGGGAAGGCACGACGCCTGACACGACAACTACGGAGACAAACATGAAACACATCACTCCCGCTCCCAGCCCCTGGCGCCATGTGCTGCCGGCCATCGCCTTCGTGCTGACAGCCTGCGGCGGTGGTGGCGGTTCGGCCACCGCTGCGCCGGCCCCCGCGCCCACCCCCGCGCCGGCCCCAGCGCCATCCAACAGCTGGACCCTGGTCTGGAGCGACGAGTTCGACGCTGCCGCCGGCACCGTGCCCAAGGCCGCCAACTGGAACTACGACATCGGCAACGCCGAGAACAGCGGCTGGGGCAACCACGAGTTTCAGTACTACACGTCCAACGCCCGCAACGCGCAGATGGACGGCAGCGGCATGCTCGTCATCACGGCCGAGAAGGCCAGCAACGCCGGCCCCTGCTGGAACGCCAAGCCCTGTGACTACACGTCGGCGCGCATCCACACCAATGGCAAGGTCGGCTTCACCTACGGCAAGGTCGAGGCGCGCATGAAGCTGCCGTCCGGCCAAGGCATCTGGCCGGCCTTCTGGGCGCTGGGCACCGACCTCGCGACGGCCGGCTGGCCGAAGTCCGGCGAGATCGACATCATGGAATTCATCGGCAAGACGCCAAACACCACCTACGGCACTCTGCATGGCCCCGGCTACTCGGGCGCCCAGGGCATTGGCAAGCCCTACGACTTCGGCAAGCCGGTGGCGGATGACTTCCACACCTACACCATCATCAAGCGGCCCAACGAGATCGTCTGGCAGGTCGACGGCGTCGACTATCACCGCCTGACGCCTGCGCTGCTGCCGGCCGGCGGCACCTGGGTGTTCGAGAAGCCCTTCTTCGTCATCCTCAACCTCGCTGTTGGTGGCGACTGGCCCGGCGCGCCGGACGCCACGACGCCGCTGCCGGCACAAATGAAGGTGGACTGGGTCAGGATCTACAAGGAGAACTGACCATGCGTCGTCTGCTTTGCGTCCTGACCCTGACCGGCGGCCTGCTCTGCGCTACGGCTGTCGCCCATGCCGTCGAAGTGAAAACCTCCTTCGGCAGCTTCAACGCTCCCGAGGGCGTGTCAGTGGTCAATCGCGAGGAGAAGCCCGACAAGGCCGGCAAGCCCACGGGGCTGGCGGTCTATTCGCGCACCGACGATCCCAAGGCCGTCTTCATCGTCTTGTGGAACTATGCCGAGCCCGATCCGGCCAAGCCCTACGACCCGCTGGACGGCGCGGTCAAGATCGGCAACCCCTTCGACAAGAAGCTGACCCGCGATGCCGCCAAGCCGGTGCTGGTGGGCGGCGTGGAAGGCGGACGCTACGAGGGCAAGCTGCCCAACGGCCTGCGGGCCGTCAGCTATGTGGCCGTGAAGGGGGGCTACCGCCTCATCGTGCTGTTGAAGGCGCCGCCGGACAGCCCTTACAAGGAGCTGTCCGACGCCTTCGCCCGGGGCGTCGAAGGGTTTGCCTGGGCGGTACCCCTGCCCGAGCGGGCGGCCTCGGCACCGTCGCAGTGAAGCGGTCACCTGGGCGCTGACGAACCGATTCTTGCGCCAGCGCGCAGCGAAGATGCGTAGCATGTCAGCGGCTTTTAGATCGCGCTGATCGTCCGCAGCCTTGCCCAGGCGGCCACGGCGAGACAGCCGACCCAGGAGGAACCGTGGTCGCCATCCGCCTGCCGCTGCGCATGCTTTGCACCGTCCTGGCTGCGATGGCCTTGGACGCCGGCGCCGCGGGCGCGCTGCCGTCCACCCTGCGGCTGGCCAGGCTGGATGGCGTGCCCGATCAGCGCATCGGCAGCGAAATCCTCAAAGTCGCCTACGCGCGGCTGGGCATCGAGCTGCAGTTCGTCGCCGTGCCGGCCCTGCGCTCGCTGCTTGAGTCCAGCGAGGGGCGTCTGGATGGCGAGGTCCAGCGCATCCTGAACGTCGAAGCGCGGTACCCGACGCTGCTGGCGGTCCGGCCCTCGATCAACTACATCGAGCCGGCCGCCTTCGTGAAGAAGCTGGATTTCAAGGTCCAGGGCTGGCCCTCCATTGCGGCCTACCAAGTCGGTATCGTGCGGGGCGTGGGTTCCTCCGAGGCGGGAACCCAAGGCATGGCCCGCGTGACGGCAGTTCCTTCGATGGAGGCCCTCATGCGCATGGTCGCCGCGGAGCGCATCGACGTGGCCGTCAACGACCGCCTGAGCGGCATGCTCATCCTTCAACAGCTGGGGCTGCAAGGCGAAGTGCACCCGCTCGATCCGCCGCTGCAGCACATCCCGCTTTACCACTTTCTGCATGTGCGGCATGCGGAGTTGCTGCCGCGGATCGAGGAAACCCTGCGCGGCATGGTGGCCAGCGGCGAGCTGGAGCAGATTCGCTCACGCGCGGCGAAAAGGATCGCCGAGGAGTACGAAAGGCGTGCCTTGCCCTGACGCCGCGCTCGTGCCGTCGTCCGCGGCGACACTGCGGTCGGTCCAGACGCCGATCCACCGCATGCCTTTCCCGCCGTTCCACCTCCGCCCCATCCCGACGCTCTGCCTAACCCTGTGCCTGTGCGCAGGCGGCGCCGCTGCCCAACTGCCCGAGCCCACCGAGCTGCGCCGCAATGACGCGCTGCTGACGCTCGAATACCAGACCGTCAAGGTGCCAGGCGACCAGTCCATCGACCTGCTGGGCTTTCACGCCTACCGCAAGCTGCTCGACGGCGTCTATGTGGGCGGCGGCTTCTATGCGCCGCTTGTCAGGGGTGCCTATGGCGGCTTCGTGGCCGCGGACCTGGGCCTGCACTTCAGGCGCCCGTTGGCCGGGCCGGTATTCGCGATGGCGGGCCTGTCGGCCGGCGGCGGCGGCGGCGGGCGCAGCGTCGAGCACAGCAAGCTGCTGTCGGGCAGCGGCGGCTTTGCCAAGGGCTATGCGGGCCTCGGCTATGACTTCGGCGAGTTCACGCTTGGCGCCACGGTCTCGCGCCTGAAGTTCCGCCAGGCCATCATCGACGGTACCCAGGCCAGCCTGCTGCTGGAGGTGCCCTTCAGCTACCTCACGGGGCCGTTCTCCGGCCACGGCCAGCCCTTGCCGGCCGTGGACGACCACCGTGCTGGCGCGGAGATGGGCGAGAACATGTTGACGCTGTCCCTGGACAACTACCGGCAGCAGGATCCCCAGGGGTCGAACAGGAACACGGTGCGGCTGGCCGACCTGCAGTACGCGCATTTCTTCGCCGCCGACAGCTATTGGTTCGCCGCCCTGGGCATGGGCTACAGCGGCCTGCCCCTGTACAACCAGTTGTTGGGCGGTGTGGGCCAGCGTTGGCGTCTCTCGCCCGACTTCACGCTGTACGGCCAGCTCGGCCTGGGCTCGGGCGGTTATTCATCGGACGTGATCGACACCAGCTCCGGCCTGCTGGTCTATCCCAAGCTGGCCGCTGAGTATTCGCTGACGCGCGACCTGGGTCTGGCGCTCTCTGTCGGATACATGACGGCACCCAAAGGCAGCTCGCGCAACCAGACCTGGGGCCTGAGCCTGACGCACCACTTGCGTTCCGGCCGCAGCGCCGAGGCACCCGGCCCGGCCCGTTGGCAGGGCCTGCGCCTGTCGGTGCTGCACCAGACGGACCTGCACCTGAGCTACCGGGACACCGACCGCCCCTCAGTGCAGATGCTGGGCCTGCAGCTCGACGTCCCCGTCGGCCAGCGCTGGTATCTGCCGCTGCAGGCTTCGGCGGCCTACAACGCCTATCTGGGCTACCCGGGCTATGCCGAGATCCTCGGCGGCGTGGGCGTGCAGACCCTGGCGGGGCCCGATGAGCGCCTGCAGGCCTTCGGCCAGCTGATGGCCGGTGCCAATGTGCACGGCAAGTCCGCCAAGGCCAGCGCGGGTGTGCGCTGGCTGCTGGATGAGCGGCTGGCCCTGAACTTCAGCGTCGGCCGCATCGAGGCGCGTAGCGCTGGCGGTGGCCGGTTCAAGGCCGACAACCTGGCGCTGGGGCTGGACTACCGCTTCTCCATTCCGACGCGTTGAGTGGCCGCTGGCCTCGCGCGCCGATGTGCTTGCCAGGAGCTCGCTAAGCAAATCTGAGGATGTCTTGTAGATCGGGTGAAATTAGCGTCGAGCACTTCAATGAATCGCGAGGTGCTGCAATGGACGCTGGAACTCTTCTCGCCGGCTGCGGTCTATCCGCTGTGCTCGGAGCTTTCGGTCAAGGCATGCGCGCTGTTGGCGGGCTCAAGAAGCAATTTGACGAGGCCCACGAAAAGGGCAAGAAGCTGGCCGACGTCTTCGAGGGTGTCGTCTTCGCGTTCTCGCTGTTTGTCGGTGTCGTTGCAGGTGTTGCTGCCTATCTGGGCATGATCTACGGCAGCAAGGATGGCGTCGACTGGGACAAGGGGACGTCAGTCCTCGGGATCATCGCGGCCGGTTATGCCGGCGCTGATTTCATCGAAAGCTTCGCTAAGAAATACCTTCCGAAGTAGCTGCTCCAGCGGTCTCGAGCGTTTGCCGCGCTCGCGTCATTTCGTCTCTCAGCGCGCGGTCTCGATGCGCTCTCCGGCCGCATCGAACCACATCGTCCTGCCCGCATCGAAGCCGAAGCGCACCTTGGCGCCTTCCTGCACTTCAGGCTGACCCGGCAGCACGGCGGACACGGTGATGCCGGCGCAGCTCAGCCACACAACATGCTGGTTGCCCAACGGCTCGACAAGCTGGACCTCGGCCTCGAAGGACTCGCCGGCGCCGACGCGAACGTTCTCCGGCCGGATAGCCAGCGTCAGCACTTCGCCTTGCGGGCGCGCCGCGAGCACGGCGGGCAGCGGCACGCTGAAGGCGGGTGAGGCGAACACGCCGCCTTCGCCCACCTGACCCTCGATGCGGTTGATGGCCGGCGAGCCGACGAAGCCCGCCACTCGCAGGTTGTTCGGCCTCTCGTAGACCTCGGCCGGTGTGCCGATCTGCTGGATGACGCCCTGGTGCATGACGACGATGCGTGTGGCCAGCGTCATCGCCTCGACCTGGTCGTGGGTCACATAGATCATGGTGTTGCCCAGGCGGCTGTGCAGCAGCTTGAGCTCGCGGCGCAGGTCGGTGCGCAGCTTGGCATCGAGGTTGGACAGCGGCTCGTCCAGCAGCAGCACCTTGGCCTCGCGCACCACCGCGCGGCCGATGGCGACGCGCTGGCGCTGGCCGCCGGACAGCTGGCCGGGCCGGCGCTCCAGCAGCGGTGTCAGCTGCAGCATGTCGGCCGCGGCGGCGACGCGCTTTTCCAGCTCGGCCTTGGGTGTCTTGGCCATCTTCAGCGGGAAGGCGAGGTTCTCCTTCACGGTCATCGTCGGGTACAGCGCATAGCTCTGGAACACCATGCCGACGCCGCGCTGGCTGGGCTCGGCGCGGGTCATGTCCTGCTCGCCGATCTGGATGCTGCCGCCGCTGACCTGGTTCAGCCCCGCGATGGTGTGCAGCAGCGTCGACTTGCCGCAGCCCGAGGGCCCCAGCAGCACGAGGAACTCGCCGCTGTTGACGTCAAGGTCCAGCCCCTTGATGACTTCATGGTTGCCGAAGCGGATGCTGAGGTCCTGGATGTGAACGCGGGTCAAGGTTGTCTCCTGTTGTCGTCTGTGTTCTGCAAGACCCTGGCGAGGGTCTGTTGCACCGTCTGCACGGGGATGTCGCGGTTCCAATAGTCGCTGACCGCGCGTTCGAGCGCCGTCAGCTGCGCCGGTGCGAGCAGCAATTCCGTGTTGCCGACCAGCCGGCCGGCATCGCGCAGCGCCGCAGCGCCGGCCTGGGCGCAGACGTCCAGCGTGCGGGTGTCGAGGTCGGTGCGCACCGGTACCGAGCCCTTGCGGGCGCTGAAGGCGAGTTGGGTGGCGGGCGCAGTGGCGACGCGGGCCAGCAGGGCCTGGGCTGGCCGGGCGCTGCCGTCCCTGTCCTTGGGAAAGACCAGCACGTCACCGCTGACGATGTAGGTCGAGCGCGGGCTTAAGCCCGGCGTGCAGCCATAGTCGCGGCCCGGTTGCTGGCCGGCCTGGGCGAATTCGCCCTTGGCCCAGTCGCCCATGAACTGCAGCCCCGCGCGGCCGCTGACGAGCAGGGCCGTCGTGTCAGCCCAGCTGCGCCCGGGCGAGGCCGGGTCCACATAACGGCGCAGCTTCTTGTAGCTCAGCAGCACCTGGCGCAGCGCCTCGCCCTGCACGGCCGCGGCATCGCGGTCACGCAGCACGGCCAGATACAGGTCGCGTCCGCCCTGGTTGGCCAGCAGCGCGATGAAGAGGTTGAGGTCCTGCCAGGACTGCCCGCCGTGGGCCAGCGGGATCAGCCCGGCGGCTTGCAGCTTGTCCAGCGTGGCGAAGAGCTCGTCCATGCTGCGCGGCTCGGCCTTCACGCTGGCTTTGGCCAGCGCCGCCTTGGAGCTCCACAGCCACACCGGCATGTGGATGCTGACGGGGGCGGCGTAGACATGACCGTCCACCTTCACGGCGTCCAGCAGCACGGCAGGCAGCACCTCGGCCCAGCGGCCCTGGGCGGCCACGTCGTCGATGGCTTGCAACCGGCCTTCGCGCGCCAGCCGCACGAGGGCGAGGGACGGGTTGAACTGCGCCGCCATCGGCGGGTTGCCGGCGGCGACGCGCTCCTGCACGACCGCGCGCGCCTGCTCCGACGCCGTCACCGCCAGCTCGCGCCACTGGCCGCCGGCCGCGCGGTAGGCCTCGGCCAAGGCCTGCTTGGCGGCCGTCTCGCCGGGCGAGATCCACCAATGGACGACGTCCGTCGGCGTCCCGGCCTGGGCCACGGCGGCAAACAGGGACGTGACAAGAAGGACGCAGGCGCGGAGCATCACGGCATCATTACCGAGAGTTAATAAACTTAATATCGTATTAACCACTAGCGCCGACGCCATTAAAGTCTGCCAACCATGAACCTGCTGCTCGCCGAAGACGACGCCCTGCTGGCTGACGCGTTGCAGCAGCAGTTGCTTAACGCCTCGTTCAAGGTCGAGTGGGCCGAGAACGGCGCCGTGGCCGAGTACCTGTTGCGCAAGCAGGACTTCGACATCGCCATCCTCGACCTCGGCCTGCCCATGGTGGACGGCCTGACCGTGCTCAAGCGCGTTCGCGAGGCCGGCCGCACCCTGCCCATCCTCGTGCTGACGGCGCTGGACGCGCTGGAGCACCGCGTCGCCGGCCTGCAGGCCGGTGCCGACGACTACCTGACCAAGCCCTTCGACTTCCCCGAGCTGGAGGCGCGCCTGCACGCGCTGCTGCGCCGTGGCCGCCCGGCCTCGCAGACCCAGCAGCTGCGCCGCCTGAGCCTGGACCGCGCCGCGCGCCGCGCCAGCGTCGGCGGCGAGCCGCTGGAGCTGAGCCCGCGCGAATGGTCGCTGCTGGACCTGCTGCTGACCGAGCGCGACCGCGTCGTCACCAAGGCGCAGATCGTCGAGGCCTGGGGTGCCGATGAAGGCGGCTCCATCGAGGTCTACATCCACCGCCTGCGCAAGAAGCTCGAAGGCTCGGGCCTGGCCGTGCGCACGGTGCGCGGCCTGGGTTATCTGCTCGAAGCCACCGCGTCATCGTGAACTCACCGGCCGGCCGCTCGCTGCACCGGCAACTGCTGTTGTGGCTGCTGCTGCCGCAGATCGTGCTGTGGCTGGTGGCGGCTTTCGGCGCCTATCGCCTGGCCAGCAGGCATGCCGACGAGCTGGTCGACAGCAGCCTCTTGCAGGCCGCCCGGGCGCTGGCGCGCCAGATCCGGCCCACGGCCAGCGGCCTCTTTGTCGACCTGCCGCGCTCGGCCCAGGACATCCTTGCTGCCGACCCCGACGACCGCGTCATGTACATGGTCAGTTCGCCGCCGGGCCAGCTGCTGCTGGGCGACGCACGCCTGCCGCCGCCACCAGGCTCGCCAGCGCTGAACGAGCCGGTGTTCTTCGACGCCACCGTGCCTGAGCGCATGCGCGTCGTGTCGCTGGACCTGCATCTGGGCGCGGCCGGCACGGCGGATTCGACGCTGCGCGTGCAGATCGCCCGCTCCAGCGCGCCGCGCGAGCTGCTGGCGCAGCGCATGCTGCTGGACACGGCCCTGCCGCTGTCCCTGCTGATCGCATTGATGAGCATGGTGGTCTGGGCCGGCATCCGCAAGGGCCTGAAGCCGCTGGCCGAGCTGCAGCAGCAGGTGGAAGGCCGGCGCGCCGACGCGCTCGACCCGGTGCAGCTGCGCGCCGCGCCGCCCGAGGTCAGCGCGCTGGCCGGCGCCGTCAACGAGCTGCTCGGCCAGGTGCAGCAGAGCCTGGCCACGCAGCGCCGCTTCATCAGCGATGCCGCCCACCAGCTGCGCACGCCGCTGGCGGGGCTGAAGAGCCAGACCGAGTTGGCGCTGGAGGCCAACAGCGATCCGGCCCTGCGCCAGCGACTGGAGCGCGTGCACGAGAGCGCCGTGCGTGGCGCGCGGCTGGTGTCACAGCTGCTGGTGCTGGCCCGCGCCGAGCCCGAGGCCGTGGCGACCCAGGGCTGGGCGGCGGTGGACTGCGACCGCCTGGTACACGAGGTCACGGCCGAATGGGTGCCGCGTGCTCTGGCCGCCGGCTGCGACCTGGGTGTGGACATCGTCAACGCGGGCCTGAGCGTGCAGGGCGTTGAGCTGCTGCTGCGCGAGGCCCTGGTCAACCTGATTGACAACGCGGTGCGCTATGCCGGCCGTGGCGCGGCCATCACCGTCAAGCTGCGCCGCGCGGGTGACGACGTGTGGCTGGACGTCGAGGACAACGGCCCCGGCCTCACGCCCGAGCTGCGCGGGCGCGCCTTCGAGCGTTTCGTGCGCGGCTCGGCCCATGGCGAGGGCTGCGGCCTGGGACTGGCCATAGCCCGTGAGATTGCAGAGCGCCACGGCGGCAGCGCCGAGTTGCTGCCGGCGGCACCCACGGGCTGCATCGCGCGTCTGACACTGCCGGCCGCCTAGGCCAGCAGCTCGGCGACGCGGCCCAGTGCCTCGGCTATGCCATCGGGCGTGACGCGCCCAAAGCCCATTAGCAAGCCGTCCCGCCCGGCCGCAAACGCCTGCAGCGGATACAGCCCCACGTCCACGCGCCGGGCCAGCGCCGCGAGCTGCGGTGCGTCGATGGCAACGCCCGGCTTGAACAGCGCCGCCTGGTGGAAGCCAGCCTCCGCGGGCAGCAGCGTCAGCCATGGCGCCAGCGGCCCGGCAAAGCCCGCCATCAGCCGCTCGCGCCGCTGCGCATACTCGGCCACGCAGCGGCGCAGATGCTTGCGGTAGTTGCCTTCGGCCATGAAGCGGGCCAGCACGTTCTGCAGCAGGCTGGGGCCGTGCACGTCGGCCAGGTGCTTGGCGTGCAGCAGCGCGTCGCGCAAGGCCGGCGGTGCGATGACATAGCCCAGCCGCAGCGACGGCGCCAGCGTCTTGGAGAAGCTGCCGACAAAGGCCACGCGGCCGTCCGTGTCCAGCCCCTGCAGGCTGTCGCGCGGTTGGCCCTCGAAGCGGAACTCGCTGTCGTAGTCGTCCTCGATGACGACGGCGCCCGTGCGCGCCGCCCAGGCCAGCAGCGCACGCCGTCGTTCCATGCTCATCGCCACGCCGAGCGGGAACTGGTGGGCCGGCGTCGTGTAGACGAGCTTGGCGTCGGGCGGCAGCGCGTCGGTCACCAGCCCCTGTTCGTCCACCGGCACGGGGGCGATGCGCGCGCCCTGCGCCTGCAGCAGCCCGGTGATGGGCGGGTAGCCGGGCGACTCGATGGCCGCCACATCGCCGGGCCCGACCAGCACGCGGATGAGCAGGTCAAAGGCTTGTTGCGCACCCTGGGTGACGATGACGTCCGCCGCCGAGCAGCGCACGCCGCGGGCATAGGCCAGGTGTTCGGCAATCGCCTCGCGCAGCGCGGCCAGCCCGGCCGGCGGGGCATGCGCGCCGCCCTGGCCGAGCTGGCGCTGGGCCGCGTTTAGATGGCGGCGCCAGTCTTCGTGCGGGAAGAGGGCGGGCTCGGGCGAGCCGCCGATGAAATCCCAGCGCGCCAGCGGGTTGTCGGCAAAGCGCAGCAGCGGCACCGGCAGGGCCTGGAAGGCGGCGATGCGTTCGGCGCTGGCGAGGCGCACGGTGGTTGCCACGGGCCGTTCGGCCTCGGCCGCCGGTAGCGCGCGCACAAAGCTGCCGCGCCCGCGCCGCGCCTCGATGAGCTGCTCCAGCGTCAGCCGCTCATAGGCCTCGGCCACGGTCTGACGCGCCAGGCCCAGTTGCTCGGCCAGCAGCCGTGTGGGTGGCAGCTGGGCACCGGTGGCCAGCCGGCCGCTGCGGATCAGGCCGCGCAGCTGGCGCAGCAACTGCTCGCCCAGCGGCTGGTCGCGGTCGATGACGATGTGGAGATCCATCCGGTGGCCTGCTCGATTTGGTCGGGATTGGACTGCTTGGCGCGGCGCCCGGGATTCAACATTCGTGCACCCCAACCCCACCCACCGGAGCATCTCATGACCACCCCCCGCATTGACTTCTACACCGCCTCCCCCGCCGCCCTCAAGGCCATGCTGACGCTGGAAGGCAGCATCGCCAAGCTGGGCCTGGAGCCCAGCCTCATCGAGCTGGTGAAGATGCGCACCTCGCAGATCAATGGCTGCGCCTTCTGCCTGGATATGCACAGCCGCGACGCCCGCGAGGCCGGCGAGAGCGAGCGACGCCTGCACGTGCTGCCGGCCTGGCGCGAGACCACGCTGTTCACGCCGCGCGAGCGCGCCGCCCTGGCCTGGACCGAGGCGATCACGCTGATCACCCAGGGCCATGCCGGCGACGCCCACTACGCCGCCGCCACGGCCGAGTTCAACGAGGCCGAGATGGTCAACCTGACACTGGCGATCACGACCATCAATGCCTGGAACCGCTTCGCCATCGGCTTCCGCAAGGCATTGCCCGCCTGAGCGGCCGGATCAGGCGTAGCCGTCCACGCCATTGACGAGCCGCGCGCACAGCCGCGGCCCGCCGAGCTTTTCCAGCCACCAGGCTAGCGCCCGGCCGTCCCCGGCGCGCCAGCCCAGGTAAAGCGTGTTGGGCTCGCGCGGCACGCTGGCCTGCTTGGCCACCAGCTCGCCACGCTTGAGCAGCGAGGCCACGCGCACCTCCGGCAGCCAGCCCACGCCCAGCCCGGCGCGCTGGGCCGCAATCTTGGCCGTCATGCTCGGCACGGCCAGCGTGGCCTGGCCGGCGCCGTGGCCATAGGCTCGGCCATCGCCACGGCGCGAGCTGTCGGCCACGACGATGGCGCGGTGGGCCTGCATCTGCTCGGCCGTCAGCGGCCCCTTGACCTTGGCAAGCGGGTGGCGGGGTGACACCGCGTAGACCCAGCTCAGCACGCCCAGCTCACGCCACTGCACACCGGCCTGCGTGGGCGGCTCGTTCGTCGCGCCGATGACGAGGTCGGCTCGGCCCTCGGCCAGCGCCTCCCAGGTGCCCCCCAGCACCTCGTGCGTGATGCGCAGGCTCACGCCCGAAGCCAGCGCATCAAAGTCCTGGATGACCGGCATCAGGCTCTCGAAGGCGATCAGCTCGTCGGTGACGATCAACAGCCGGTCCTCCCAACCCTTGGCCACCTGCGTGACGCGCCGCGTCAGGCGCTGCATGTCGTCGCGCAGCCGCGTGGCCTCGCGCACCAGCAGGGCGCCGGCGGGCGTGAGCTGCAGCCGGTAGCGGCGACGGTCGAAGAGCAGGGCGTCGAAGCGGGTCTCGATCTGGCGCAGCGTGTACGACACGGTCGACGGCGCCTTGCCCAGGCTTGCCGCGGCGCGCGTCAGGCTGCCGCTGGCCCCGATGGCCTCCATCAACTGGATCTCGTCGTCGCTGAGCATGATGTTCGAAAGCCTTGCACGAGTCGGCCAACACGGCCGTGCGTCAAAAGGGACGCTGAATCCGAGTATCGAGTCCACGGCAGACAAGCCGCTCAACCGCAAACCCAAAGGAAACCATCATGTCTTCACGCTTCACCAACAAGACCGTCCTCGTCACCGGCGGCACCTCCGGCATCGGCCTGGCCGCCGCCCGCGCCTTCAAGGCCGAAGGCGCCCACGTCATCGTCACCGCCCGCCCGGGCAAGCAGCACGAGACCGAAGGCTTCGAGCTGGTGGCGCTGGATGCGTCTGACGTGCTCGGCGCCCGCGCGCTGGGTGCCCACCTCGCCGCCGCCGGCCGTCAGCTGGATGCCGTGTTCGTCAACGCCGGCATCGCCGAGTTCGCATCCCTGGCCGATGCCAGCGAAGACCTGTGGGACCGCACGTTCAACACCAATGCCAAGGGCGCCTTCTTCCTGATCCAGGCGCTGCGCCCGGTGCTGGCCCGCGGCGCGTCCATCGTGCTGAACGGCTCCATCAATGCCCATATCGGCATGCCCAACTCGGCCATCTACGCCGCCAGCAAGGCCGCGCTGATCTCGATGGCCAAGACGCTGTCGGCCGAGTTGCTGCCGCAGGGCGCGCGCGTCAACGTCATCAGCCCGGGCCCGGTGACCACGCCGCTGTACGGCAAGCTGGGCTTCGACGCCGACACGCTGACGCAGGTCGCCGCGCAGATCCAGAGCCAGGTGCCACTGGGTCGCTTCGGCACACCGCAGGAGATTGCGTCCACGGTGCTGCACCTGGCCGCGCCTGAGTCGGCCTTCATCGTCGGCAGCGAGATCGTTGTCGATGGGGGTATGAGCCAACTTTGAGCAGGGGGCGGTGCGGATTGCGACAATCGCGGCTCAGCCTGATTTGCGATTGCCTGATCGACATGACCACCCGTACCGTCTTCGGCGCCTGCCCCCACGACTGCCCTGACACCTGCGCGATGCAGATCACCGTCGAAAACGAACGCGTGATCAAGGTGCAGGGCCGCGCCGACCATCCCAACACGCACGGCGCGCTGTGCACCAAGGTCTCGCGCTACCCCGAGCGCACCTACCACCCCGAGCGCCTGCTGCACCCGCTGAAGAGGGTCAGCAAGAAGACCGAAGCGCCGGCCTTCGTGCGGGTGAGCTGGGCCGAGGCCATCGCCGACATCGCCGCCCGGCTCCAGGCGGTGAAGGACCCGCAGTGCATCCAGCCCTACAGCTATGCGGGCACCATGGGCCTGATCCAGGGCGAGGCCATGGCCGGCCGGCTGTGGAACGCGCTCGGCGCTGCGCGGCTGGACCGCACCATCTGCGCTTCCGCCGGCGGCGCCGGCCTGGCAGCCACCTATGGCCACAAGCTGGGCATGCACACGCGTCACTTCGCTGGCGCCAAGCTCATCATCATCTGGGGCAGCAACTCCATTGCGTCCAACCTGCATTTCTGGACCTATGCGAACCAGGCCAAGCGCGAGGGCGCCAAGCTGATCTGCATCGATCCGCGCAAGACCGAGACGGCGGACAAATGCCACCAGCACATCGCCGTGCTGCCCGGCACCGACGGTGCGCTGGCCCTGGGCCTGATGCATGAGCTGATCCAAAACGGCTGGCTGGACCAGGACTACATCGACAACCACGTCGACGGCTGGGATGAACTGCGCGGCAAGGCCCTGGACTGGCCGCCCGAGCGCGTCGCCGAGGTCTGCGGCATCAGCCCCGATGAAGTGCGAAACCTGGCCTGCGATTACGCGACCACCAAGCCCGCCGCCATCCGCATGAACTACGGCCTGCAGCGTGTGCGCGGTGGCGGCAATGCCGTGCGGCTGATCGCGCTGCTGCCCTGCCTGACCGGCGCCTGGCGCCACCCCAGCGGTGGCGTGCTGCTGTCGGCCTCGGGCTGGAATGCGCCGTACAAGAACCCGGATCTGGAACGCCCGGGCCTGCTCGCCGGGCGCACACCGCGCATGGTCAACATGAGCACCATCGGCGACGCGCTGCTGCAGGCCGATCCGCCCATCGAGGCGCTGATCGTCTACAACAGCAATCCCGTTGCCGTCGCGCCGGAGTCGCCCAAGGTGGTGAAGGGCTTTCAGCGCGAGGACCTGTTCACCGTCGTGCTCGAGCACTTCATGACCGACACGGCCGACCTGGCCGACTACGTGCTGCCCGCCACGACCCAGCTCGAACACCTGGACGTGCACACCTCCTATGGCCACACCGATGTGCTGATGAACCAGCCGGCTGTTGCGCCGCTGGGCGAAGCCAAGACCAACACGCAGATCTTCCGCGAGTTGGCCGCGGCGATGGGCCTGACGGATCCTTGCTTCAAGGACAGCGACGAGGATCTGGCCGCGCAGGCCTTCACATCGGACATCGACATGGGCCTGCTGCGCGAGCAGGGCTGGCGGCCCCTGCCCATTCCCGAAGCGCCATTTGCCGAGGGCGGCTTCCGCACCCCCAACGGTCGCGCGCAGGCCGCCGGCGCCGACTACGTGCCCAACTACGAAAGCGCGCAAAGCTCGCCCGAACTGGCCGCGCGCTACCCACTGGCCATGATTTCGCCGCCGGCGCGCAACTTCCTGAACAGCAGCTTTGTCAACGTGAAGAGCCTGCGCGACATCGAGGGCGAGCCCATCATCGAGATGCACCTCGGCGATGCCGTCGAGCGCGGCCTGGCCGATGGCGCCCTGGTGGCCGCATTCAACGACCGTGGCCGCTATGTGGCCAAGCTCAAGGTCAGCACGCGCGCGCGGCCCGGCGTCGTCAACGGCCTGGGCGTGTGGTGGCGCAAGCTCGGCGTGCAGGGCAGCAATGTCAACGAGGTCACCCACCAGCGCCTGACGGATATGGGCAATGCCCCGGCTTTCTACGACTGCCTGGTGCAGGTTGAAGCTGCCTGAACTTTCCTGACGTGATTTTTGACGTCTGAACCGGGCGGCTAACGGCGCGATGCGCCGGGACGCGTTGGCACAATCCGTGCCCGGCGCCACGCACGAGGATGCGGTGCCGAGAACACAAGGACAGGGAGAACGATGGGGGGCCTCTTCAAGGCTGGGCTGCGCCATGTGGCGGCTGCCTGTGGACTGATGCTGCTTGCCGCCTGCGGCGGCGGTGGAGGCGGTGGCGGTGTGTCGACACCGACGCCGACGCCGACGCCGCCAACGGCGCCCGCCGTGCCAGACCCGGTCGTGCGCCTCAGCGCCTCGGCCACCCAGCTCTACGCCGGCGAGTACGTGCAGTTCACCGCTGGTGATACGCAGAATGGTGTCAACTGGCGCTGGGAGTTCAGCGACGGCGCAGCGGCCGAAGGCCTCACCGTGGAGCGCCGTTTCGCCCAGGCGGGCAGCTTCACCGCCACGGCCGTAGCGCAGAACAGTGCCGGCGTGACGGCGCGCGCCAGCACCACCGTCCAGGTCGAAGCACAGCCTTCGCCGGTGGCACGTGCTGCAGGCTCACTCTTGCCAGGCTGCAGCGGCCTGCACTGTGCGGTGGCTGCGGATGGGGGCTATGCCGGCAGCGGCGTTGGTGTCTGGCGTTTGCGCAACGCCGGTGCCACGTCCCAACTGGTCGACGTGGACATCGCCAACGTGCAGCCTGGGCAGTCCGTGACGCTGGTATTCAGCAACGGCCAGGCCAGCGATGCCACCGAGCTACCGAAGAGCGGCAGCGCGGCGGTGGTCAGCCTGGGCGCGGCACCGAACGCCCGAATTCAGGCTGCCAGTGCATCAGCTGCCGACGAATCCCACCACGACGCCCTGCACGCGCGCATGCTCGGCCTGCAGCAGCAACAGTCGCTGGAGGATCTGCAGGATCAGCAACTGCCTGCTCGGCCCCTGCCGGAGAGCGCCATCGAGCCGCGCCGCCGCGCCCTGGCCGCCGCCGAGGTCGGCAGCACACGCATCTGGAACGACCTCTATGACGATCCCGCCAAGCCCGTGCCGTTCACGGCCAGCGTGCTGAGCACCTGCAGCACCGGAACCGGCCGTCGCCTCGTCTTCTGGGTGGACCAGGCGCTGACCACGGCCCGCACGGTCGAAGCGGCCCAGATCGAGCCCCTGAAGCGCAGCTTCTGCGGCGACCAGGGCGGCTTTGCTCGTGTCATCGCCATGCTCGGCGACGTCTGGGGCGGCAGCGAGGTGGCCAACCGGCCGTGGTTGATCCAGGAAAGCGCGGCGCAGCTGCAGGACGTGAACATCGTCGTCACCGACCACATGGGCGCCGACGCCTCCGCGGCCGGCTACTTCTATGGGCTGAACAACTCCTACCGCTGGCGCAACAGCCGCTACGCGAATTCCAACGAAGCGCTGGCCTTCTTCGTGAACGGCACGGGCCTGGCAAGCAACCCGACCTTCTACGCGTCCACGCTGGTGCACGAGCTCACGCACATGGTGACCTATCACCAGGGCACGATCCAGCGCGGCCTGCTGCACGACGCCTGGTTGGAAGAGACGGCTGCCATGGCCACCGAAGACCTGCTGGCCGAGACCATCACGCCGGGCGCCAACAAGATCGTCATCTTCAGGCTGCCCAGCTACCTCCGTTCTGGTGGCAGCGTGGCCATGATCGACTGGCTGGAGGACGTCGACAGCGCCAACTATGGAGCCGGCGGCAGCCTGGCCGCCTTCTTGAACCGCCGCTACGGCAGCGGCTGGTGGCGCCAGTTGGTGACTGATTGCAGCGCGACGGCCAGCAGCTACAGCTGCCTGGACACGCTGCTGCGGCGCGCCGGCAGCGAGGGCCTGGCCGACGAGTGGGAGCGCCTGGGCAGCAGCGTGTTCGGCGGCATGCCGCAGCGCCATGCGCCCTGGGGCTATGGTTTCCCGCAGGTGCAGTGGGAAGGGCTGTGGCTGATGGGCACCGACACCGCGCAGCAGGCCACCAGCCGCAAGGCTGCGCCCATCAGCGGACTGACGCGCTTCGGCCGCACCGGGCACACCTACCTGGACGATCAGGTGCCGGCCGGCGCAACGCGCTACCAGCGCCGCGGCGTGCGCGTGCCCGCGGGCACCGTGCTCACGGTGGTGCTGCGCTGACAGTTACCTGCGTGGCGAAGCGGGTGGTGACAATCGCGGCTCCGCCTGCACCGCGATCTCGCTTGATCTCTCCACGCGCCTTGCTCATTGCCGTCGCCGCGCTCTCCCTGAGCGGCTGCGGCGCCGTGGGCCATTGGGGCCAGGCCGCCGGCGGCCATCTGGGCATCGTTCGCGCGGCCAGGCCGGTCAGCGACTGGCTGGCCGACCCGGCCACCCCGCCCGAGCTGGCCGAGCGCTTGAAGCTGACGCAGCAGATGCGCGACTTCGCCACCGCGCGCCTGGCCCTGCCCGACAACAACAGCTACCGCCGCTATGCCGACCTCAAGCGGCCAGCCGTCGTCTGGAACATCGTCGCCGCGCCCGAGTTCGGCTTCCAGCTCAAGACCTGGTGCTACCCCATCATGGGCTGCGCCGGCTACCAGGGCTGGTTCGACCGCGATGCCGCGCAACGCCACGCCGACGAGCTGAAGGCCGAGGGCTGGGAGGTGCAGGTGCAGCCCATTCCCGCCTATTCGACGCTGGGCTGGAGCCGCTGGTTCGGCGGCGACCCGCTGCTGAACACCTTCATCCGCTACCCCGAGGGCGAACTGGCGGCCATGGTCTTTCACGAGCTGACCCACCAGCGCGTCTACACCAGCGACGACACCGGCTTCAACGAGGCCTATGCCACCGCCGTCGAGATGCTCGGTGCCCGCGAATGGCTGGCGGCCAAGCCCGAGGCCCTGGCTGCCTTCGAGGCCGGGCGGGCGCGGCGGGCGCGCTTCCTGGCGCTGGCGCGCGAAGGGCGGGAGAAGCTCAAAGCGGTTTACGCCGGCCCGGCCGAGGCGCGTGCCGAAGCCAAAGCCGCCGTCATGGCCGAGCTGCGCGAACGTGCCCCCAAGGAGGCGCCAGGCTACGAAGCCTGGTTCCAGCGTGCCAACAACGCCAGCTTCGCGATTCTTTCTGCCTATGACGAACTGGTGCCGGCCTTCACGCGCCTGTTCGAGCGCGAGGGGCGCGACTGGGTGAAGTTTCACGCGGCCGTCGAGCGGCTGAAGCCGCTCGCGCGCGACGAGCGTCGGGCTACATTGAAGAGCCTTGAGGGAGGGACTTATGACACTGATCCTGCGACGCGCCCGGGCCAGTGATGCCGCTGCTATTGCCGAGCATCTGGCCGAGCCGGACATCTTTCCTGGCCTGCTGCAGCTGCCCTACGCCAATGCAGAACTGTGGCAACAGCGCCTGAGCACGCCACCCGCCGCTGGCTCGCCCGAGCTGTTCCTGTTGGCCGAACGTGACGGCAAGCTGCTCGGCAGCGCCGGCCTGCACCCGGTCGGCGCCCAAGTGCGCCGCCGCCACGCAATGGCGCTGGGCATCTCGGTGTCGGCCGCGGCGCAGGGGCAGGGCATTGGCGGTGCCTTGATGACTGCGCTGCTGGACTACGCCGACAACTGGGCGCAGGTTCTGCGCGTGGAGCTGACGGTCTACCAGGACAACGAGCGCGCAATCCGGCTGTACGAGCGCCATGGTTTCGAGCACGAAGGGCGGCTCAGGGCCTATGCGCTGCGTGATGGCGTCTACGTGGATGCGCTGACGATGGCGAGGCTGCATCCGAGGCAGCCGTTGGTGCGGGCAACTGCCGCTTGATCGCTAAATAGGCGGTGTGTGCCAACGCACCGGACTGGCGACGGACAGTTCGTCGCAGGTGTGGCCCCTACGCGAAGACGTCAATCAAGTGGTGTTGAGCGGCTGGCTGCGGCGCATGTTCATGCGATGGAGGTGGGGCCGGAATCATGCGCCAGCGGGTGGCTGTTGCGCCAGCCGAACAGGCCGGCCAGGACCGCGGCGAGGCCCGCGATGATGGCCGTGGCGCTGGCGACGTGCAGCAGCCGGCGGCGCTGCCTGGCGCTCAGCATGGCTTTGCGTGCCGGAGTCTGCGCGAGCTCGTGAATCAGCATGATCTCGTGCTGGCGCTCCTCGATGGCGCGCGCAAGTTCGCCGCCGTGCTCCATGCGACGCGCGAGTTCGCGCACCGCCTCCAGCTCGCGCTCGCGGATGCGCAGGCCTGGCGCCTTCAGCCGGCTGCCCATGGCGCGGGCGCGCATGTACAGGGCCTTGGCGGCCAGCCGGTCAGGCTGGCAGCCCCATCCTGACTCCAGGCAGGCGGCCAGGTTGAAGGTGGCATCGGCATGGCCTTGGGATGCGGCGACGGTGTAAAGCGCCACGCCGCGCGGTGCATCGGGGTCGCCACCCCAGCCGGCGACGAGGATGCGGCCTAGATGGAATTTGGCAGTCAGGCTGCCCTCGCTGGAGGCGCGCTCCAGGCGCTCACGGGCCTGGACCGGGTCCCGCGGCAGGCCCAGGCCCTCAAGCTGGCAGAGCGCGAACATGGCCAGTCCCTCGGCGTCGCCCGCGTCGGCGGCGACGCGGAACCAGTAGACAGCCTGTTCATGGTCGGGCTCGGGCGCACGGAAATGCGTCAGCCCCTCCATGAGCGGGTCGAGGCAGAGCGGGTCGGGGTCGACAAGGCGCATGGATCCTCCCTGGGCTTCGGCTGGCTTTGCGCCAGGCTTTTCTGCGCCTAAGTATGGAGGCAAATGCGCCCACGGCAGTGGCACCGCCCTTCTCGCTTAGAGTGGGGTGCACGAGACAACGGAGAGCCGCTGATGGCCGAGATCCGCATTCACCGAGACCACGACCTGGGCCTGAAGAAGGCCCGCGAGATTGCCTGGAAATGGGCCGAGCAGGTCGAAGAGAAGTTCGACATGGAATGCACGGTGCATGAGGGTGACGACGGCGACACCGTGGAGTTCACGCGCTCCGGCGTCAAGGGCGAGCTGACCGTGGCGGCCGACCACTTCGACCTGGTGGCCCAGCTCGGCTTCCTGCTCGGCGCCTTCAAGAAGACGATCGAGGGCGAGATCGAGAAGGAACTCGATGCGCTGCTGGCGGCCGGGGCCAAGAAAAAGGCGCCGGCCAAAAAGAAACCGGCCTGAGCAAAGGCCCGGCCGGTTTCTTTTGAGGCGGCTGAGCCGCTTACTTCAAAGATTCGATGAGATCGATGTACTGCTGCATCGCGTCATCGTTGCTCGTGCCCTTGAGCTCGTTCCAGGCATCCCATTTGGCGCGGCCGACCATGTCGGTGAAGCCGGGGCGCTTGCCGTCGACGTCGCCGGCGCTGCCTTGCTTGTAGAGCGCATAGAGCTTCAGCAGCGTCATGTTGTCCGGCCGCTCGGCCAGGTTCTTGGAGTCGGCGACAGCGGCTTCGAATTGGTCTTTCAGGCTCACGGGGGTTCTCCAGGCTGATTGGGGCGTCGATTCTCATGACAATCGACCGACGGGCCGCCGAGTTTAGGCCCGGCCAATAACGAATCCGAGGAGACGCATGGGCCCCAGCAGCGAACGCATGTCCAAGGTGGATACCGCCTGGCTGCGCATGGACACCGAGGCCAACCTGATGATGATCGTCGGGGTCTGGTCCATCCGCCCCGGCATCACGCTGGCCGCGCTGCGCGAACGCGTGGCCGAACGGCTGCTGCAGTACCCGCGCTTCCGGCAGAAGGTCGTCGAGGACGCCTTGCTGGGTGCCCAGTGGGTGGCCGACAAGGATTTCGATATTGCCCGCCACGTCGTCGCCGAGGTGCCGCTGCCCCTGCGCGGCCAGAGCCGTGACGAGGTGCTGCGCGAGCGTGTCGCCGAGCTGTGCTCTGAGGCGCTGGACCCGGCCCACCCGCTGTGGCAGTTCCAGCTCATCGAGGACATGGGCGACGGCACGAGCGCACTGATTGCCCGCATCCACCACTGCATTGCCGATGGCATCGCACTGATCGCCGTCATGCTGTCCATCACCGATGGCGGCAAGGCGCCGCCCAAGCGCGCGGCAAAAGATGTGGAAGAGCCCGGCGAGGCCGACTGGCTGCTCGACGCTTTCCTGCGCCCGATCAGCAACCTGACCGTCAAGGCCATCGGCATGACGGGCAAGGGTGTGGCCAAGGGCGTGGACCTGGCCATGCGTGGTGACACGCCGATGGATTCGTCGCTGGAGATGGCCCGCATGGGCTACCAGGCCGTGTCCGACGTGGCCGCCTTTGCGCTGATGCCCGACGATTCGCCGACGCGCCTCAAGGGCAAGCCCGGTTCGAAGAAGACCGTGGCTTGGGATGACAGCCTGGCGCTGGACGAGGTCAAGGCGGTCGGCAAGGCCCTGGGCGCGTCCATCAACGACGTGCTGCTGGCCTGCGCGGCCGGCGCCATCGGCCGCTACCTGGCGGACAAGGGCGACGACCCGGCGGGCAAGGAGATCCGCGCCATGGTGCCGGTCAATCTGCGCCCGCTGGAGCAGGCCTGGCAACTCGGCAACCGCTTCGGCCTGGTGCCGCTGGTGCTGCCCATCGGCATCGCCAATCCCATCGAGCGGCTGTTCGCGGTACGCGCGCGCATGAGCGAGCTCAAGGGCAGCTTCCAGCCGGTGATGGCCTTCGGCCTGCTGTCTGTCGCCGGCCTGCTGATCAAGCCCGTGCAGCACGCGATGCTCAACCTCTTCGCCAAGAAGGCGACGGCGGTGATGACCAATGTGCCGGGCCCGGCCGAGGCGCTCAAGTTCTGCGGCTCGACGGTGGAGAAGGTGATGTTCTGGGTGCCGCAGTCGGGCGACATCGGCATGGGCGTCAGCATCCTGACCTACGCCGGCCGCGTGCAGTTCGGCCTCATCACCGACACCGGCCTGTGCCCCGACCCCGAGGCCATCATCGCCAACTTTGCACCGGAGTTCGAGAAGCTCTTGATGTTGTCGCTGATGATGCCGTGGGGGCAGGATGCAGCCTGAGACTGCTCTCATTTGGTCATCGCATGGTCGTCGGGCCGAGCGCCGGGCCGCTCCCAAGCCGGCCCGTTCGGCGATGTGCTTGCGGCTCAATGCCGCAAGCATCGCCGTCCCCTCGGGGGACCGATCAGGCTTGCCTGCGTTCAGCCGGGCAAGACTGAGCGAGGGGCCTGCTCACTTCGACTTGGGCACCGCCGCCGTCGTGACGGCGTTGGCCTTCTTGGACTTGGCCTTGCCGGCGGCGGTGGGATAGGCCATCGTCACCGTGGCCGGGTCGGCCTTTTCCAGATAGGACGCGAACTGCGCTTCGTCGCAGGGCTTGGCGTCGTTGTAGTACCGGTGGTCGCCCTTGGGGCGTTCGCCGGTGAAGGTCGGCGCCACCGCGCCGGCGGCGTAGTAGGTGGCGACGTGGCTGGCATAGGCCTGGGCGCAACCATCGTGCAACACGGCCTGGGCGTGGCTGGCCGGTGTGTCGGCCGCGAAGGCCGGCAGCGCGGTGACCAGAGACGCAATGGTGACTGCGAGGGTTCTCATGGCGGACCTCCTTGCTGCTCAAGGTGAGCCCAAGGCTACGCCTAAGTGCAAGCAAATGCACGCCGCACTGCACCAATCAAAAGGCGCCCGAAGGCGCCTTTGCATCGACTCAGCCCTTGGGCGCGGAAGGCGCCGTGGCCGGCTTCTTGGCCTTGGGGCGGCCGGCGGCGGAAGGGTAGGCGCGCATGACGAGGGCAGGGTCGGCCTTGTCGAGATAGGCCGCCAGCTGCTCCTCGGTGCAGGGCTTGGCGTCACCGTAGTACTGGGAGTCGCCGGGGTATTTGTCGCCGCGGTACTCAGGCGCATTGCCGGCTGGGTGATGGGCGCTGAAACTGGCGTAGCTTTGCGCGCAGCCGGTGCGCAATTCGGAACGGGCCTTGTGCACGTCAGCGTCATCTGCGAGGGCAACGGTGCCGGCCAGGCAGGTCAGGGTGGCGATGAGGATCTTCACGGCGTGGCTCCTTGGAAAGTCCAGTGACTTTCAACATTAGGTCGACCGCGCCGGAAAAACAAAAGGCGCCCCGCAGGGCGCCTCGTTGGCTGACGATTCGAAACGATCAGCGGCGAATCACAGGCGTTTCACAGACGGAAAGGCTCGGCCTTCTTCTTGGCGGCGGTCGGGCGGCCGGCGGCCGTCGGGTAGGCGGCCATCACCTTGGCCGGGTCGGCCTTGTCCAGGTAGGCGGCGTACTGCTGCTCGGTGCAGGCCAGCAGCTTGCCCGGCTTGGCTTCGCCCTTGTACTTGCCATTGGCGTAGACAAACTGGTACTCATTGGACGGGACCGGCGTTGCCACGCTGCTGGTGTCGGTGTAGCTCTTGGCGCACTCGGCGCGCAGTTCGGCCTGCTCGGGCGTGGCGTTGTTGCCGGCTTGGGCGGCAAAGACGGTGACGGCAGCGAAAGCGGGGATCAGGAACTTCATGGCGCGGTCTCGTGTGGGGGGTGGCTGGTGGGGACGAAGCTTACGCCGCGACGCGCTGACTTGCACCCCCGGAGGCACGGGAGATCGGGTCGTGAACTCCGTCACGATCTGCGATCGGTACCGTGAATTACTCCTCAAGTTCCTCTTTGGCCAGCTCGATGTCGAGCAGTTCCATCGCGTCCATCGCCTCGCAGGCAGCCGCGTCGGCGTACAGCTTTTCGGCTTCCTTCATGCGCTTGTCGCCCTCCAGCATGACGAGGCCGTTGGCACGTTCGATCATGGCGATGGCACTGGCCGGGTTGAGCTTGAGGGCCTGCTCGAACATCTTCAGGCCGGTGGCCGTGTCAGCACCTTGGGTGCGGCCCAGCAGCTTGCCGACCTTGTCGATGACTTCGGCGTGGAAGGCACCCAGCGCGATGTGGGCGTCAGCGTGCTTGGGCGCGAGTTCGATGGTGGTTTCCAGCGCGTTCTTGACCTTGCTGCCCAGGCCTTGCGCCAGCGCCTTGGCGACGCTGATGCCCTGGCCGTAGCGGCCGATCGCGTAAGCCTGCCAGTACCAGGCGTTCGGGTTCTTGGGCTCCTCGCCCTGCTGCGCCTCGGCGCGCTCCGCGATCTCCAGGAACATCTCCAGCTTCACCTTCTCCTTCTTCTCGAGGTAGTTGGCGTAGATGCCCTGGGCCTTGTTGGCGACCGTGATGCCGGCGCCACCGGCGGCGAGGCCCGCGTCGTAGGCGGCCTGGAAGTCACCGGCATGGAAATGAATCCAGGCCTGCAGCACCGCGGCGTCCTTGGGGAGGGGCTCGGCGTCACCGGCATGCAGCCGCGCCCAGTGCTTCTTCAGCGTGGCCGGCGTGTAGACGAAGGCGCTGTTGTCGTAGGGGAAGGCAGTCCACTTGGCCATCGCTTTTGTCTCCATCAGGGTTGTGATGATTGGTATTGGCCGGCGAGCTTGAAGAGGTGTTCCTTGGACGCAGGCTCAAGGTAGGGTAGCAGCAGGGAGAGCGCGTGGAAGGCGCCACGCATCAGCGCTGCGCCGGCGCGATCGGGCTCCAGCGCATGGCGCGGGTCGCGCACGTATTCGTAGCTCAGCCAGTAGCTCACCACCACGACCATCGCGTTGGCCGTCGGCGCCGCCTCGCGCAGGTCCATCTTCAGCGCGCCGCCCAGGTGCAGCCCCGACAGTACGTGGCGCATCGCCTGCTCCTTGGCGGCAAGCAGGGTCTGGAAATGGGTTTCGAGGCGGCGGTTCTTGAACAGCAGGTCGTTCAGGTCGCGGTACAGGAAGCGGTGCTTCCAGATCAGCTCGAACAGCATGTGGAAGAACAGCCAGGCGTCCTCCACATTGCGCACGTTGTCGGCCGCGGCGAGCAGCTCGTTCAGCTCGGCCTCGTAGCGGCCGAAGAGCGCGTTGACGAGTTCGTCCTTGGCCGGGTAGTGGTAGTAGAGGTTGCCCGGGCTGATCTTCAGTTCCGCCGAGATCAGCGTCGTCGATACATTCGGCTCGCCGAAGCGGTTGAAGAGGTCCAGCGTGACCTCCAGGATGCGCTCGGCGGTGCGGCGGGGGCGTTTGGGGGTGGGCATGTCAGGAGCGCGCGGCCGCCCGGAGCGGATGACGCACCCCCTCGGGGCACAGTGAATGCAATGAGCATGGGGGCGCACAGTTCATCGGGTCATTCTGGCAGTGATCGGCACCGAAATAGGGCTGACTTTTAGAATCGCGCCCCATGCCGAATTCAGCCTCCCCGCCCGCCATCTCCTTCGAGAACGTCAAGAAAACATACCGGGGAGGGCAGGTGAAGGCGTTGGACGGCGTCAGTTTCGACATCCACTGCGGTGAGTTCTTCGGCCTGCTGGGCCCCAACGGTGCCGGCAAGACGACGCTGATCAGCGTGCTGGCCGGCCTGGCCAAGGCCACCGAAGGCCGCGTGCGCGTCATGGGCCATGATGTGGTGGACGACTACGCCGCCGCCCGCAAGGCGCTGGGCGTGGTGCCGCAGGAACTGGTGTTCGACCCCTTCTTCAGCGTGCGCGAGTCGCTGCGCATCCAGAGCGGCTATTTCGGCGTGCACGGCAACGACGACTGGATCGATGAATTGCTGCACAACCTGGGCCTGACGGACAAGGCCAACGCCAATATGCGCCAGCTGTCGGGCGGCATGAAGCGCCGCGTGCTGGTCGCCCAGGCGCTGGTGCACCGCCCACCCGTCATCGTGCTGGACGAGCCCACGGCCGGCGTGGACGTGGAACTGCGCCAGACGCTGTGGCAGTTCATTGCCCGCCTCAACAAGGAAGGCCACACGGTGCTGCTGACCACGCATTACCTCGAAGAAGCCGAAGCCCTGTGCCAACGCATTGGCATGCTGAAGGCCGGCCGCATCGTGGCACTGGACCGCACCTCGCAGCTGTTGGCGGGTACGGCGTCCACGATGCTGCGTTTCAAGACCGATGCCGCGCTGCCACCTGACATCGCGGCGCGTGCGCGGGTAACGGGGCGCATCGTGCAGGTGACGGCGCATGACGCCCATGAGGTCGAGACGACGCTGGCCGAGCTGCGCGGACAGGGAGTTCCCATCGAAGACCTGGAGATCGGTCGCGCCGATCTCGAAGACGTGTTTCTTGAAATCATGCAGGGAGAGCACGCATGAATGGCGCCTCCACCCTCTTCAAGAAGGAAGTCCTGCGCTTCTGGAAGGTCGCGTTCCAGACGGTCTGCGCCCCGGTGCTGACGGCGGTGATGTACCTGCTCGTTTTCGGCCACACGCTGGAAGACCATGTGAAGGTCTACGACAGCGTCGGCTACACGCAGTTCCTGATCCCCGGTCTCGTGATGATGAGCGTGCTGCAGAACGCCTTCGCCAACAGCTCGTCCAGCCTCATCCAGAGCAAGATCACCGGCAACCTCATCTTCCTGCTGCTGACGCCGCTGTCGCCGTCGGCCTGGTTCGTCGCCTATGTCGGCGCGGCCGTCGTGCGCGGGCTGGCAGTGGGGGCGGGCGTACTGCTGGTCACCGCCTGGTTTGCGCCGCCGGGCCTGGACAACATCCTGTGGGTGCTGCTGTTCACGGTGCTGGGCGCCGGCCTGATGGGCACCCTGGGCCTGATTGCGGGCTTGTGGGCCGAGAAGTTCGACCAGCTGGCCGCCTTCCAGAACTTCATCATCATGCCGATGACGTTTCTGTCGGGCGTCTTCTACTCAGTGCACTCGCTGCCCGGTTTCTGGCAGGGCATCAGCCACCTGAACCCCTTCTTCTACATGATCGACGGCTTCCGCCGCGGCTTCTTCGGGGTCAGCGACGTGTCGCCTTGGCTCAGCCTGGGCGTTGTCGGGGTCAGCTTCGCGGTCACGGCAGGCCTCGCTTTATCGCTGCTGAAGAGCGGCTACAAGATCAGAAGCTAAGCCGTCTCTAGAATCTCGGGTTTCCACCGAGGACCCGTGATGGCCGACCCGACCCCGCAAGAAGTGCGCGATTTCATTGCCGCAGGCCTGCCCTGCGCGCATCTCGAAGTCGAGGGCGACGGCCGCCACTTCTTCGCGACCATCGTGTCGGACGAGTTCAACGGCCTCTCGCGCATCAAGCGCCACCAGCGTGTCTACGCGGCCCTGGGCGAGCGCATGCGCGAGCAGATCCATGCGCTGTCGATGAAGACGCTGAGCCCCGAAGAGTGGAGTGCCCAATGACCGGCCTGACCCTCGCTCTCTCCAAGGGCCGCATCTTCGAAGAGACGCTGCCGCTGCTGCGCGCCGCCGGCATCGAGGTGCTGGAAGACCCCGAAACCTCGCGCAAGCTGATCCTGCCGACCAACCGCGAAGGCGTTCGCGTCGTGCTGGTGCGCGCCAGCGACGTGCCGACCTATGTGCAATACGGCGGCGCCGACCTCGGCGTGGCCGGCCGCGATGTGCTGCACGAGCAGGCCCTGGCCCAGGGCGGCTCCCACGGCCTCTACCAGCCGCTGGACCTGAAGATCGCCCGCTGCCGCATGAGCGTCGCCACCCGCGCCGACTTCGACTACGCCGCCGCGGTGAAGCAGGGCTCGCGCATCCGCGTCGCCACCAAGTACACCGAGATCGCCCGCCAGCATTTCGCCGACAAGGGCGTGCACGTCGACCTCATCAAGCTCTACGGCTCCATGGAGCTGGCGCCGCTGACCGGCCTGGCCGAGGCCATCGTCGACCTGGTCTCCACCGGCGGCACGCTGAGGGCGAACAAGCTGGTCGAGGTGGAGCAGATCATGGACATCTCGTCCCGCCTCGTCGTCAACCAGGCCGCGCTCAAGCTCAAGCGCGACGCGCTGCGCCCGCTGATCGACGCCTTTGCCTCGGCCATTGCATGAAACTCGTTCGCCAACTCTCCACCGCCGCGCCCGACTTCGATACCGAGTTCGAACGCCTGCGCTACTGGTCGGCGGCGGACGATGCCGCCATCGAAGGCCGCGTCGCCGAGATCCTGGCCGATGTGCGCGAGCGTGGTGACGCTGCCGTGCTGGATTACACCGCGCGCTTCGACCGCGTGACGGCCGACAACGTCGCCGCGCTGGAGATCACGCAAGCCGAATTGCAGGCCGCGCTGGCCTCGATCACGCCGGCCCAGGCCACCGCCCTGCAGGCTGCAGCCAAGCGGGTGCGGGCCTACCACGAGCGCCAGCTGGAAGCCTGCGGCCGCAGCTGGAGCTACCGCGACGAGGACGGCAACCTGCTCGGCCAGAAGGTCACGCCGCTGGACCGCGTGGGCATCTATGTGCCGGGCGGCAAGGCGGCTTATCCCAGCAGCGTGCTGATGAACGCCATTCCCGCACAGGTCGCGGGCGTCGGCGAGATCATCATGGTCGTGCCCACGCCGGACGGCGTGCGCAACCCGCTGGTGCTGGCCGCCGCAGCGGTGGCGGGCGTGCATCGCGTGTTCACCATTGGCGGCGCACAAGCCGTGGCGGCGCTGGCATACGGCACGGCCACCATCCCGCGTGTCGACAAGATCACCGGCCCGGGCAATGCGTATGTGGCTTCGGCCAAAAAGCATGTGTTTGGCCAGGTCGGCATCGACATGATTGCCGGCCCCAGCGAGATCCTCGTCATTGCCGACGGCACGACACCGCCCGACTGGGTGGCGATGGACCTGTTCAGCCAGGCCGAGCACGACGAACTGGCGCAGAGCATCCTGCTCAGCCCGGACGCCGCCTTCCTGGATGCCGTGAGCGCCAGCATGGAGCGCCTGGTCGAGGAGATGCCGCGCGAGACCGTCATCCGCGCGTCGCTGGCGGGCCGCGGCGCGTTGATCCTGACGCGCTCGATGGAAGAGGCCTGCGAGATCAGCAACCGCATCGCGCCCGAGCATCTGGAGATCAGCGCCGCCGAGCCGCAATGCTGGGAGCCGCTGCTGCGCCACGCCGGCGCGATCTTCATGGGCGCCTACACGAGCGAGTCGCTCGGTGACTATTGCGCCGGCCCCAACCATGTACTGCCCACGGCCGGCACAGCGCGCTTCTCGTCCCCGCTGGGCGTCTACGACTTCCAGAAGCGCAGCAGCCTCATCGAAGTCAGCGCCGAGGGCGCGCAGACACTCGGCCGCATCGCCAGCGAGCTGGCCCACGGCGAAGGCCTGCAGGCCCATGCACGCGCAGCCGAACTTCGACTGAAGTGACCCACAGCTGAAAGCTAGGCCGCGTCGACAGGCGCGGCCTTGAACGGGCTGCGCTCCGGCGGCTCATCGTGCTCGGCCGTCTTGGTCAGCGCGGTGGTGATCCAGTTCAGCGCCGACACGCGGTGGCGCACCGCGCAGCTCAGCGGCTCAGGTCTACAGCCCATCTTGGCCTTGGGCTCCAGCGCCGTGCGGCCCAGGCTCAGCCGCGTCGAACCGAAGGCGATCGCGTCCTGCACAGTGGACTGCAGCAGCGTCAGGTAGATCGGTGCCTCGGCATTGGCCGCGCGGTCGTAGCCGATGTAGTAGCCCAACGTCGTGTCGCCGTCGTGCACGCTGGTGACGAAGCCCAGCCAGCGCCCGTCGGCATGCTCGGCCACACGGCAGCGGAAGCGCGGGCCCAGGGCGGCGGCCATGGCGGGCAGATAGCCTGGCGTCAGCGTTGCCAGCCGCAGGCCCTGGGCCTGGTGGACCTGGCCATAGAGAGCATGCAGCTCGTCGGCCCGCGTCAGCAGCTCCTCGGCGCTGGCCTCGCGCAGCGTCAGGCCGGCCGCGGCGCAGTCCTTCAGCAGCTTCTTGGCCGCGCTGCGATAGCCCGAGGTCATGCTGGCCAGGTAGTCGTCCCAGCTGCGCCATTCGGGGCGCACCGTCAGCACCATGTCGGGTTCGGTGTCGACGCTGCGATAGCCCAGCAGGCGCAGTGACGGTGAGACGTTCTGGGCGGCCATGCCGAGGTCCTTGATCAGCGCCAGGTCGGACTGGCCGTCGAGCTTGTCGGCGCGGCGCAGCCGGTAGATGGCTTCGCAGACGCCATGCCAGAGCTGGCCCTCATCGGCATGCGGCGCCAGGGCCATGGCGCGCGCGCCCCAGACGAGCAGGTTGCCGCAGACCAGCAGATGCTCCTTGAGCCCGGCCATCGGCGCATCGACCAGCTTCTTGCTGCCGGGCTTGCGCAGCTGGGCGCCGCCGACGGCCACGCGCTGCAGCAATAGCGCCGCGACTGGCGCACCATCGGCATAGGCCATGGCGTAGCGCGGCTCGATGTTGTCCGGCGCATGCTGCTCCAGCACGCGCAGGTAGTCGCGCGACAGGAAGAGGGTCTGCGCCGCCAGTGCATCCCAATGCAAGGGGTTCAGGAAGTCGACGCGGTCGGCCAGCACCAGTTGCAGGCCCGAGGCTGTGCGCCGCGCGACGCGCCTGGCCTTGATGTCCTGCAGGGCCTGGACGGGGTTGACCACCTGGGGCTTGAGCTTGCCGAGGGCGCGGCCGGTGCGCTTGAGCTTGGCCACGGTGGCCTGCAGGGGCTTCTTGGCGAGGGGCGATATGGGCATTGATGGTGGAGTGACAACGGGATGCAAAGGCTAACTCAATCGATTCAAGCGAGAGGTATTTGGACACGAAGTTCGTGCAACACGAACTTCGTGTGATACGCTTGATGCCATGAAGAACGTCACCGTGTCCATGGATGACGCCGTGGCCGAATGGGCCCGGTTGGAAGCCGCGCGGCGCAACACCAGCGTGTCTCGCCTGCTGGGGGAACTGCTGGGCGAGAAGATGCGCCACGACGACGCCTACGAGCGGGCGTTGCAGGACTGGTTGCACCGCGAGCGGTCCTGGGCCTCCGACGGGCAGCCCTATCCCGGCAGGCAGGTGCTTTGATGGCGGATCCCGTCTTCGTCGACACCTCCGTGCTGCTGTTCAGCGAGGACGGCGCCCGCCCCGCTGAGCGCGAGCAGGTGCTGGCCTGGCTGCGCGAGCTGTGGGCCACCCGCACCGGCCGGGTGTCGGTGCAGGTGCTGAACGACTTCTACCTGCTGGCCACGCGCCAGGTCACGCCGCCCATGCCGCAAGGCGATGCGCGTGCCGAGGTGCGCCGCTACCAGCACTGGCGTCCGTGGGCGACGGACCAGGCGACTGTCGAATCCGCCTGGTCGCTGGAAAGCCGCTTCGGCCTGCCATTCGCCGACGCCCTTGTCGTCGCCAGCGCCAAGGCGCAGGGCTGCACTCGACTGCTCAGCCTGGCCCTGCCGCACGAAGCCGTCTTCGACAGCGTGCAGGTGTTCAACCCCATCGTGACTGCCCCATGAGCCTCGACCAAGCCCTCGCCCAGATCCGCCCCGACGTGCGCGCGGCCCACGCCTACGTCGTGCAGCCCAGCACCGGCCTGCTGAAGCTGGACGCGATGGAGAACCCCTACCGCCTGCCGCCCGAGCTGCAGCAGGCCCTGGGTGAGCGCCTCGGCGCCGTGGCGCTGAACCGCTACCCGGCCGAGCGCACCGCCGAGCTGGCCCGCGCGCTGGCCCGGCATGCCGGCGTGGCCGATGACGTGGGCGTCACGCTGGGCAACGGTTCGGACGAACTCATCGGCCTGCTGACCATCGCCGTTTCCAAGCCCGGCGCCACGGTGCTGGCCCCGGTGCCGGGCTTCGTCATGTACGAGGCCCTGGCGCGCCAGCAGCAACTGGGCTTTGTCGGCGTGCCGCTGCGCGCCGACGACTTCGAGCTGGATGAGCCGGCGATGCTGGCCGCCATCGAAAGGCACCAGCCGGCGCTGATCTACCTGGCCTACCCGAACAACCCGACCGCCACGCTGTGGGACGCCGACGTCATCGAGCGGATTGCCAAAGCCGCGCCGGGCCTGGTCGTCATGGATGAGGCCTACCAGCCTTTCGCCAGCGCCGACAGCCTGGCGCTGATGGCCCGCCAGCCCAATGTGCTGGTCATGCGCACCATGAGCAAGTTCGGTTTGGCCGGCGTGCGCATCGGCTACCTGCTGGGCGCGCCAGAGCTGGTCGGCCAGATCGAGAAGTTGCGCCCGCCTTACAACATCAGCGTGCTCAACGCCGAAGCGGCGTTCTTTGCGCTGGAGCATGCCGACGTGTACGCCGCCCAGGCCGCCGAGCTGCGCCAGCAGCGTGAGCGCCTCTTCAGCGCCTTGCAGGCCATGCCCGGTGTCACACCCTGGCCAAGCCAGGGCAATATGATCCTGGCCAGGGTTCAGGACGCCGCCGCCACCTTCGCGGCGCTGAGGGCCCGGGGCGTGCTGATCAAGAACGTCTCGGCCATGCACCCGCTGCTAGCGAACTGTGTGCGCATCACGGTCGGAACGCCCGACGAAAACACCCTGCTGCTCCAAGCGATTCAAGCATGTCTGAACTGAACGCCTCCACAACCGCGCGCATCGCCGAAGTCACTCGCAACACCCGCGAGACGCGCATCACGGTGCGCGTCAACCTGGACGGCACGGGCCAGTCCAAGCTGCAGACCGGCATCGGCTTCTTCGACCACATGCTGGACCAGATCGCCCGCCACGGCCTGATGGACCTGGACATCCATTGCGAGGGTGACCTGCACATCGACGGCCACCACACCGTCGAGGACGTCGGCATCACGCTGGGCCTGGCCGTCGCCAAGGCCGTGGGCGACAAGGCCGGCCTGACGCGCTACGGCCACAGCTATGTGCCGCTGGACGAGGCCCTGTCGCGGGTCGTCATCGACCTCTCCGGCCGCCCGGGCCTGCACATGGACTGCAAGTTCACGGCCGGCAGCGTCGGCGCCTTCGACACCCAGCTGACCTTCGAGTTCTTCCAGGGCTTCGTCAACCACGCGCTGGCCACGGTCCACATCGACAACCTGAAGGGCCACAACGCCCACCACCAGGCCGAAACCATGTTCAAGGCTTTTGGCCGCGCGTTGCGCATGGCGACGACGCCGGACCCGCGCTCCGCAGGCGTGATCCCGTCGACCAAGGGCTCGCTGTGAGCCGCGCCTTGCTCCGCAGCCTCGCGGCACTGGCGTTGAGCGGCCTGTTTGCCGTGGGCGCCATGGCGCAGGAAGGGCAGCCTTGCCCGCGGCCGGGCACCCAGGAGGACATGCCCCAGACGCTGGGCCCGGGCTTTGAGCGCATGATGACCCATGGCTTCGAAGCCACCATGCCCGGCGGCGGCTGCAGCATCCGCTACAAGCATCCGAGCGGCATGTGGGCCGACGTCTACATCTACCAGGCCCAATTGGGTCGCGTCGAGGACGTTGCGCGAGATCCCCGGTTGCTGGAGGAGTTCAAGTCCGCGATGAGCGGCATCGTCAAAGGCTGGCAGCAGCGTTACCCCGACACCAAGGTGCGCGACGTCGTCGCGCAATATGAGAACCACGGCCAGAGCCGAACCGAGGTCTTGGTGGGCTGGGCCACGATCGACCGCCCCGAGAAGGAAGTTTTGCGCAGCTATGTGCAGCTGTGGAGTGGCGGTGGCTCCATCTGGAAGCTTCGCACCACCTTCCCCGGCGTCGACAAAGCCGTGTCCGAGCCCGCCGTGACGGCACTGGGCAATGCGCTGGTCGACCTGTCCCGGGGGAAGCCATGACCCGCACCGTTGCCGTCGTGGACTACGGCATGGGCAACCTCCGCTCGGTGTCCCAGGCCGTCATCCATGCCGCCGAGGGCCAGGGTTTCGACGTGGCCATCACCTGCGACCCTGAAGTGGTGCGCGCCGCCGAGCGAGTCGTGCTGCCTGGCCAGGGCGCCATGCGCGACTGCATGCGCGAGCTGGCCGACTCGGGCGTCAAGGAAGCCGTGCTTGAAGCCGCCGCCACCAAGCCGCTGCTGGGCGTGTGCGTTGGCATGCAGATGCTGCTGGATCACAGCGAGGAGCAGGACACGCCCGGCCTGGGGCTGATCCCGGGCCGCGTGCAGCGCTTCCGCCTGGAAGGCCGGCTGCAGGAAGACGGCAGCCGCTTCAAGGTGCCGCAGATGGGCTGGAACCGCGTGCACCAACCGCGGGCGCATGCTGTTTGGGATGGCATCCCGGACGAGAGCTGGTTCTACTTCGTGCACAGTTTCTACGCGACGACTGCGTTGCCGGAACACAGCGCCGGCGAGACCGACTACGGTGCTCGCTTTACCTGCGCGGTGGCCCGGGATAATATTTTTGCGACCCAATTCCACCCCGAGAAAAGTGCCGCGCTGGGCCTCGCCCTCTACCGCAATTTCCTGCACTGGAAGCCCTGAACGGGTCTGCACTTTCTTGCCTCCCGCCTTCCTTTCCCTCCAGCCCCTCAGCCCCCGGCCATGCTGCTGATCCCTGCCATCGACCTGAAAGACGGTCGCTGTGTCCGCCTCAAGCAAGGCGACATGAACGACTCCACCACCTTCGGCGAAGACCCCGCCGCGATGGCGCGCCGCTGGCTCGATGCCGGCGCGCGGCGCCTGCACCTGGTGGACCTGAACGGCGCCTTCGCGGGCAAGCCGGTCAACGAGCCGGCCATCAAGGCCATCATCAAGGAGATCGGCGACGAGATCCCCATCCAGCTCGGCGGCGGCATCCGTGACCTCGACACCATCGAGCGCTACCTGGACGATGGCCTGAGCTACGTCATCATCGGCACCGCCGCGGTCAAGAACCCCGGCTTCCTGAGGGACGCCTGCACGGCCTTCGGCGGCCACATCATCGTGGGCCTGGACGCCAAGGACGGCAAGGTTGCCACCGACGGCTGGAGCAAGCTGACCGGCCACGAGGTCATCGACCTGGCCCAGAAGTTTCAGGATTACGGCGTCGAAGGCGTCATCTACACCGACATCGGCCGCGATGGCATGCTGACCGGCATCAACATCGAGGCCACCGTCAAGCTGGCCCAGGCGCTCACCATCCCGGTGATCGCCTCGGGTGGCCTTTCGGACATCGCCGACATCGAGCGCCTGTGCGCCGTCATGGGCGACGGCGTCGAGGGCGTCATCTGCGGCCGCTCCATCTACACCGGCGCGCTGGACTTCACGGCCGCCCAGGTGCGGGCGGACGAACTCATCGCAGCGGCCGGCTGAGAGCCTCTCAGCGCCTGCGCCGGCGGGCCAGCAGGGCCAGCGCGCCCAGGCCGCCCAGCATCAGCGCGTAAGTCTCGGGCTCAGGTACCGGTGCAGCCACGAGGAAGGTCCTGATCTCGCCGCCGGTCGACAGCGTGGAGTGGATGTTCAGATAGGCCTTGCCGTCGGCCAGGCCGGTCGCGAAGGCGGCAAAGGCGCTCGACACATTGCCGCCATTGGCTGTGACGAAGGCAGGGTTCCAGCTCGATGTCTGCGTCATGTCGAAGGTCATCGAATAGGTGCCCGACATGACACCCGCGCCAGAGGGAAAGGCCGGGAAGCTCGGTACCGGCGTCGCGACGCCCGCCGAGCCCCCCCCGGCCGCCGCCGTGCAGCAGTGGATATGGCTGGCCGTGACACTGCCGGTCAGATTGCTGAAGGTCACGTTCACCTTCATCGAGAAGGTGTCGTCATCGAAGATCACACTGACCGTGCCCGTGCCGAGCGATCCGGCCGCCGCGGCAGGTTCACCGAGGTTGCTCAGCGTGCCGATATAGGTCACCGGGTGAGCCGAGGCAGCGGCGGCGCCCAGGGCGAGGGTTGCGGCGAGCAGGGCGGGGGAGGTCAGTCTCATCGTCATCTCCTGTTGTGGTGGTGGAACTTGCGAAGCTACGGATTGAGCGCCAGTTCGGTTCCGCCGCGAAGCCCCTAACCATCGAGGGAATAATTCAGCCCTCGCTTCCGTATCCCCGTCATGCTTGCCAAACGCATCATTCCCTGCCTCGACGTCACCGCCGGCCGCGTGGTCAAGGGCGTCAACTTCGTCGGCCTGCGTGATGCGGGCGATCCGGTGGATATCGCCGCGCGCTACAACGAGCAGGGCGCCGACGAGCTGACCTTCCTCGACATCACCGCCACCAGCGACGGCCGCGACCTCATCCTGCACATCATTGAGGCCGTCGCCTCGAAGGTGTTCATTCCCCTGACCGTGGGCGGCGGCGTGCGCGCGGTGGCCGACGTGCGGCGGCTGCTGAACGCCGGCGCCGACAAGGTGTCCTTCAACTCGGCGGCGGTCGCCGACCCTGAACTGATCCGCGCCGCCAGCGACAAATACGGTGCGCAGTGCATCGTCGTCGCCATCGACGCCAAGCGCCGCGCGGATGGTTCGGGCTGGGACGTCTATACCCACGGCGGCCGCAAGAACGTCGGCCTTGACGCCGTCGAATGGGCCCGCAAGATGGCCGAATTCGGCGCCGGCGAGATCCTGCTGACCAGCATGGACCGCGACGGCACCAAGAGCGGCTTCGATCTCGAATTGACCCGCGCCGTGTCCGACGCCGTGCCCGTGCCCGTCATCGCCTCCGGCGGCGTCGGCTCGCTCGAAGACCTGGCCGACGGCATCACCAAGGGCGGCGCCGACGCCGTGCTGGCCGCCAGCATTTTCCACTTCGGCGAGCACACCGTGGGCGAGGCCAAGGCCTTGATGGCGGCGCGCGGGATTCCGGTCCGCCAGTAGATGGGCGAAGTTCGCATCATCGGCGGCCAGTGGAAACGCTCCAAGCTGCCCGTGCCTGACCTGCCTGGGCTGCGCCCCACGTCGGATCGCATTCGCGAAACCCTCTTCAACTGGTTGGGGCAGACGCTCGACGGTTGGCGGGTGCTTGATGCGTTTGCCGGCAGCGGGGCCTTGGGTTTCGAGGCAGCGTCACGCGGGGCGGATGCGGTGGTGATGATCGAGCGCGAGGCGGCCTTGGTAGACGGGTTGCGGGCCAGCCAGAAGCGTCTGCAGGCCACGGCCCTCATCATCCACCGGGCCAATGCGCTGAACTGGATGCTGGCTTGCCCGGACCGCTTCGACCTCATCTTTCTCGACCCGCCCTTCGCCGACAACCTGTTCGACCGCGCGCTGGCCGCTGCCACGCAGCTGTTGGCCGAAGGGGGGCTGATCTACGTCGAATCTCCTGGTGAGGTCGCTCCCCCGGCCGGATTCATGACCTGGCGCCAGGGCCGAGCCGGCGCCGTGCACTACCAATTGCTGCGGCGCGAGGACAATCCGACCGCATGACGACCCGCACCACCATCACGGCCATCTACCCGGGCACCTTCGACCCGATCACGCTGGGCCACGAGGACCTGATGCGCCGCTCGGCCGCGATGTTCGAGCGCCTGGTGCTGGCGGTGGCGGTCGGCCATCACAAGAAGACCATGTTTTCCTTGGACGAGCGGCTGGCGATGGCCCAGGAAGTGGCGGCACCGCTGGGCAATGTCGAGGTCATCGCCTTCGACGGTCTGCTGCGCGACTTCGTGCGCACCCACGCCGGCCGCGTCGTCGTGCGTGGCCTGCGCACCGGTGGCGACTTCGAATACGAGTTCCAGATGGCCGGCATGAACCGCAAGCTCATGCCCGAGGTCGAGACCATCTTCCTGACGCCCGGCGAACACCACCAGTACACGTCCAGCACCTTCGTGCGCGAGATCGCGACGCTGGGCGGCGAGGTGGCGGAGTTTGTGTCGCCAGGGGTTCTTGAGCGGTTGAATGCGAAGTTCAAGGGGGGCTGACCATGGCTCTCATGATTACTGATGAGTGCATCAACTGCGACGTCTGCGAGCCCGCCTGCCCGAACAACGCGATCTCGATGGGCGAGGAGTTCTACAAGATCGAGCCGAGCAAGTGCACCGAGTGCGTCGGCCACTTCGACGAGCCGCAGTGCGTGATGCTCTGCCCAGTCGCGTGCATCCCGATCAACCCGGCCCATATCGAGAGCCGGGAGACCTTGATGCAGAAGTATCAACGCCTCACCGCCGCGGCTACCGCGGGAACGCTGCCTGCAGCACCCGGGCCAGCCTAGCTCCTGCGCGCGTCAGCTGCTGGCGCTTGATGGCGTCTGCCCTGGCGCCGTAGCCGCCGGGCAGTTCGATGTCCCACTGCGAGCCCTGCCTGGCCGAGAACTTCAACCCGTCGAAGACGCGTCCGGCTTGCTCCAGTGACTGCGTGCCCCAGTGGGGCGGCCAGTCGACCGCGGCGCCTGGGTCGGCACCAACCTGGCGCGCCTCGGCCAGCCAGTTGGCATCGACATGCTGGGGTCTGAATTCCTCAGGCACGTTGTCCCAGTACGAATGGAAGTTCTTCGATCCCGCCGTTATTGCCGGATCGAGCAGCAAGCTGTTGCCACCGATGGTGAAGCTGGCGCGATCGAAGCCCTGCTTGTCGGGGTCGACACGCTGCCCCTGGGCGTCGAGATAGACGCTGCCGACGTGCAGCGGCTGGTGGATGTCGCCCACCAGATGCACCAGTACCAGCAAGGCCTCGCGTTGGTTCTTGAAGTTGGGCTGACCGGGCGAGGGCTTGCCCTGCAGCACCAGGATGGCCGCACGCAGCGCGCCGACGACGTCATCCGGGCGCGTGCCGGTCACCTTCGGTAGGTAGCGGCCGCGCTGCACGGCGATGTCGGCGTAGTGGGTCTGCTTGTGGCAGCTGTCCTCGTCGAGACCCAACTGGCACTGCCGGTCGTTGCGGCGCACGTAGTCGGCCATCTCGGCGATGCGTGCGGGCGTCTCCAGCGCGGCGCACGCGGGGTACTTGCCCGGCGCGGGATAGGTATAGCCCTGGCTGGGCGCGATGCCCTTCACGCAGTCGGCCCAGATCGAGGCCAGCGAAAGCGGCATGTCGCCCAGCAGCCCGGCGACGCGGGCTTCAGCCGGGGTACCTTTGATGAGGCCGGCAGCGATGGTCGCGACGGTCTGGTGGCCGTCAGAACCCCAGGCGTGGGCGATCAGGGGCAGGGCGAGCAGGGCGGTGGCAAGGAGGCGGCGCATGCGGAAATTCGTCAGCCGATCAAGCCCGCAATCTTGCCCGGTTGAAAGTGCAGGTCGATGAAGTCCGCCAGCCCATCAAAGACGGCATCCAGCGACCGGCCAGCCTGGCCGAACAGGGCCTTGAGCACGGCCGGCTGCTCGAACAGGCCGTGGGCGTAGACGCCCAGCACCTGGCCGGCCTGCCAGCCCACCGCCTCGCCGGCGGCATTGCGCAGCGCCACGCGCGGCGGCGGCAGGCCGGCGTGAGGCTGGGTGCGGCCGTGGCGGATCTCGTAGCCACTGGCCTGCACACCGGCCAGGGCCTGCCAGCCGCCGTCCAGCGACGTGGAGAAGCTGAACTCCGCGCTGCGCAGCAGCTTCTCGGGCTCGAAGACGGTCACCAGCGGCAGCAGGCCCAGGCCCGGCGCATTGCCGTCGACGCCATGCGTGTCGATCAGGGCCTCGCCCAGCATCTGCAGGCCGCCGCAGATGCCGAGCACGCGGCCGCGGTGGCTGTTGATGGCGGCGTCGAGCTTTTGCGCGCGCAGCCAGGCGAGGTCGGCCGCGGTGGACTTGGAGCCGGGCAGGATGATCCAGTCCACGCCGGCCAGGTCCTTGGGCTCGCGCGCCCAGCTCAGGCGCACGCCGGGCAGTTGGCGCAGCGGCTGGAATTCGTCGAGGTTGGAGATGCGCGGGTAGGCGATGACGGCGATGCGCAGGCCGCTGCCGGTCGTCGTCTCATCGAAGACGCCGTCCTCCTCGGGCAGGCCGTGGCCCCGCCACATCGGCAGCGTGGCGATGGTGGGCACGCCGGTCAGGTGCTCGAGCTGCTCGGGCCCGGGCGACAGCAGGCCGGCGTCGCCGCGGAAGCGGTTCAGCACGAAGCCGCGCACCTGGGCGCGTACGTCATCGGGCATCAGCTGGTGGGTGCCGTACAGGTGGGCGAAGGCGCCACCGCGGTCGATGTCGGTGACGATCAGGCAGGCGGCGTTGGCGTCGCGCGCGGTGCCGAGGTTGACGTAGTCGCTGGGCGCCAGGTTGATCTCCGCCGGCGAGCCCGCGCCTTCGATGACGACGACATCGTTCTCCCGCATCAGCTCGTGCAGGGCCGCGCGGGCGCGGGGCTTCAGCAGCGCGCTGCGTTCGCGCCAGGGGATGTTGGCCATGGCCGGGTCCACCTCGCCGAGCACGACGACCTGGCTCTGCGTATCCGCCTCGGGTTTGAGCAGCACCGGATTCATGCGCACCTCGGGCACGCGGTTGGCGGCCAGGGCCTGGAAGTACTGGGCCGAGCCGATCTCGCCCATCAGGCCGTTCAAGCCGGGCACGACGCGCGCGTTGTTGCTCATGTTCTGGGCCTTGAAGGGCGCCACCTTGAGCCCCTGGCGGGCATACCAGCGGCACAGGGCCGTGGCCAGCCAGCTCTTGCCCGCGCCGCTCGTCGTGCCGAGCACCATCACTGCTTTACTGATCATTGATGCACCCTTCGGCCTACGGCCTGTCCCGCCGAGCGGGAGCGAGTTTGCTTGGGACGGCCCGGCGCTGCACTCATGAGTCTTCGCTTTCGATTTCAAGCAGGGCCTGCTGCAGCGCCTGCTGCGAGGCGGGAGATTGGGCTGACACGCGCACCAAACCGGGCAGGCCGAAACTGTTTGCGTCGCGCACGCGGATGCTGCGTTCGCGCAGCCGGGTCGCGATGTCAGATCGCGGTGGGCGAGCCAGCCAGAAGTGGGTGCAACTGGGTCGCTGCAGCCAGTCCAGGCCAGCCAGCATCTTGCGCTGCTGTGCCGTCCATTCACGCAGCTGATTGCGGGCCTTGGCCAGCCACGCTTGCGTGTCGTCGCTGTGCCAGTGCATCAGCATGGCCACGCCCTCGGCCGACAGCACCCAGCTCGGCGCCAGCGACAACGCACGGGACCAGACCGGGTCGGCGGCTGGCGCGATGAGATAGCCCGCGCGTACGCCGGTCAGGCCCAGGGCCTTGTTGGGGCAGATGAGCTGCCAGGCTCCGGGCGGCAGGGCAGGGCTGTCGCCGTGAAGGCGCAGCGGCTCGTAGGCGCGGTCGATCACGACAAGAGCGTCGAGCCGGGGCCATGACGCCACCGTGGCACCCGTCGGGTTGCAGGGCTCGCAGATCCAGACCAGGGCCGGTGCCGTCGGTCGGATGTCGGCGGGCGCGGCATAGGGCTTCACCGGCAGGCCCAACGCCTGGGCGGCGAGGGCGTAGTCGCCAAAGCCGGGTTGCGGCACCCAGACCTCGCGGCGACCCGTCAACATCGCCGCCAGCGTCAGCCGGCGAATGCCCTCTGCGCCACCGGCCGTGGGCAGGACCAGGTCCGCGTCACCGAGATGGCGGCGCAGCGTGCGGTAGTTCGGGTCGGGGTAGGCCTGACGGTCGGCGGCTTGCACGGCGTTCATCAGCGTCGGCGGCGGGCCCAGCGGGCTGGCATTGGTCGAGAAGTCGTGTGCTGCTGGCGGACCCTCATCCGGTCCCCCATGCTCGGGCAGCATAGGCGCGTTCATGCCCTCAACGCCCAGGCGAGCGCGGCAAGCAGCACGGCACCGGCAAAGACGGCCTGCTGGGCGACGGCGCGGGCAGCGTGCACATCGCCGGCCTGCACGGGGCTCCCTTCGGCATTCAATGCATAGACGCCGGGCTTGGACAGCCGCCGGCCCAGCCGCAACGCCATCGCCGCCATGGGCCAGCCGCTGTTGGGGGAGGGCGTGCGCCGGGCTTCGCGCGGCAGCCGGGCGAAGGAGGGCGGCATCAGTACCAGCGCTGTCAGCCGGGCCGGCAGCCATGACAGCAGGTCGTCCGCCCGCGCCGCCCATTTGCCGCACCACTCGCGCGCGTCGCGGTAGCCCCACATCGCGTCCGCCGTGTTCGCAAAGCGGTAGATGGCCGCGCCCGGCAGGCCGGCGATGGCAAACCAGAACAGCGGCGCGATGACCGAGTCATTGAGGTTCTCGGCCAGCGTCTCGATGGCCGCTTCGCGCACCTCGGTCTCGGTCAAGGCCGACGTGTCGCGACTGACCAGGCGCGACAGCCGCGCGCGTCCAGCTTCCAGCGATTCATTCAATGCAGCTTCCACGGCCAGCGCCTCCTCGGCCAGCATGCGCCAAGCCAGCAGTGGCTTGAGCAGCAGGCCGACAGCCAAGGCGGCGCCAACGAGGTGCAACGGCGAGCTCCAGGGCTGCAGCAGGATCAGCACCCAGCCCTCCAGCCACAGCGCGATGAAGGCGACCATCGCGGCGCCGACGAGCCAGGCCAGCGCGCCGGCGATGAAGCCGACGGCTGGCGGTAGCTTCGTCAGCTTGAACAGGCCAAGATAGCGCCCCATGCCGACGACAGGATGGGCCCAGCTCGGCGGCTCGCCCAGGCGATCCACCAGCAGGGCCACCATCATGGCCAGCGGCAGCAGCAGGTTCATAAGCCCAGCGGTGGCAGGCGGGCCACCAGGCCGCCCTTGAGTCGATCAGGCCGGCGGTCCCAGGCCAGCAGGCCGTCACCCGGCTCCGAATGTTGAGCGGCCACCGACAGCAGCGCGTCGACGCTGGCGGCGTCGGGCGCGAGCTGCCCGAACAGATAGCTGTGCTTGCCAGGGCCTTGCAGGGCCGCCGTGCAGCTCTGCTTGCAGGCAGCCATGCAGGCTTGTCCCCGAACGGGCAGCAACCAGTCGCGTGCCAGCGCCTCGTTTTCGACGGCTTCCAGCAGAGCCTGGCCCTGGCCATCGGCGCAGGTGGTGCAGATGATGAGGGCGCTCAATCCTCGATCCCCCGCTGCGCCGGCACGCCCGCCTTGTAGTGGTGCTTGATCATCGCCATCTCGGTGACCGTGTCGGCCAGCTCGATCAGTTCGGCCGGCGCACCGCGCCCCGTCAGCACGACGTGCACATGCGGCGGGCGCTCGCGCAGGCAGGCCAGCACCGTCTCCAGCGCCAGCCAGCCGTAGCGCAGCGGGTACATGATCTCGTCCAGCACGACGAGGAAATGGTCGCCCGCACGGATGACCGATTCGGCGCGGCCCCAGCCCTCGCGGGCGAGTTCGGCGGAGTGCTCCAGGTCCTTGCTCTTCCACGAGAAGCCGTCGCCCAGGCCCTCGATGGGCACGCCCAGTTGCTCGAACACGCGGTGCTCGCCGAAGCGGGCGCTGGGCACCTTCATGAACTGGTAGATGCGCACCGGTTTGCCGCGGCCATGCGCGCGCAGTGCGAGGCCAAAGGCGGCGGTGCTCTTGCCCTTGCCGTCGCCGGTGTGGACGATCACCAGGCCACGGCGCTCGCCGCTGGGAATAACGCGTTCGCGGTCGACGGGAGGTTTCTCGATTTCCATGCTTCAGCTCCCGAAAAAGGCGGCAATCGCCTCGGGGTTGGACGGGAAGTAGTGGTGCACATAACTCGCGCGCAGCGAACCCTGCTGGTAGAGGGCCTCGGCGGTGTTGCCGCCGTTGGGGTTGCTGGCGGTGGCGATCGGCGCCAGCGGCGTCTCCAGCGTCGAGTAGTGATAGCTGTGGCCGCGCAACGGGCCTTCGGGCCAGGCGATGGCCTGCAGGCCCAGAGCCGCGAGGCGGTGCTGCACATGGGCGCGGCCGGGCATGACGCCGACCATGCGGTGAGTATCGCCGGCCGCGTCGGTCAGTGAGTCCAGCAGGGCCAGCATGCCGCCGCATTCGGCGAGCAGCGGCTTACCTGCGGCGACATGGCCGGCCAGGGCTGCGGCCAGCGTGGGGTGGGCACCCAGCGCCTCGACATGCAACTCGGGGTAGCCGCCGGGCAGCCACAGCGCATCGCAAACCGGCAGGGCCTCATGGCGGATGGGCGAGAAGAAGGCCAGCTCGGCGCCCAGGGCGCGGAGCAGGTCGACATTGGCTGCGTAGATGAAGCCGAAGGCGGCGTCGCGGGCGATGGCAATGCGGCGGCCGTGGAGCAGCGGTGGCAGCGGCGGCTCAGTGTTCGCCTCAAAGGCCTGGGGCTTGAAGGCCAAGCCAGGCCGCAGCCCGGCTTCCCAGGCATCGGCCCAGGCATCGAGCTGTGTATCCAGCCTCGGCTGCTCAAGCGCCTGCACGAGGCCGAGATGGCGCTCAGGCAGGATGAGCTTGGGCTCGCGCGGCAGCGCGGCGATCAGCGGCAGGTCGTCCGGCAGGCCTTCGCTGAGCATGCGTCCATGCGCCGCGCTGCCGATGCGGTTGGCGATGACGCCGCAGTGGTGCAGCTCGGGCCTGAAGCGCTGCAGTCCCGTCGCCAGCGCCGCGAAGGTCTGGGCCATGGCCGAAGCGTCGATGACGCAGACGACGGGCAGCCCGAAGGCGACGGCCAGGTCGGCGCTGCTCGGGTTGCCGTCGAACAGGCCCATGACGCCTTCGACGAGGATGAGGTCAGCCTCGCGCGCGGCCTCGGCCAGCAGGGCTTGGCAGTGGGCGAAGCCGCCCATGAAGAGGTCGAGCTGGTAGACCGGGCGGCCGCTGGCGCGCTCGAGGATGCTGGGGTCAAGGAAGTCCGGCCCGGTCTTGAAGACGCGCACGCGCTTGCCGCGCCGTGCATGGCTGCGCGCAATCGCCGCAGTGACGCAGGTCTTGCCCGATCCCGAGGACGGGGCGCTGATGAAGAGGGCGGCGCAAGAGGTCATAAAGGCAGGGCGACCCAGCGGCCCTCGATCTGTGCGATGTGCAGGCGGGGGCCGAAGACGCGTTTCAAGGCTTCGTGCGTGGCCACGTCGGCGGGGGCGCCGGTGTGCACGATGCGGCCGTCGGCCATCAGCACGAGATGGTCGGCCTGCAGCGCAAGATGCAGCTCGTGCAGAACGCTGACGACGCTGTGGCCGGCGGCGACGCGCTCACGCACCAGGGCCATCCATTCGGCCTGGTGGGGCGGGTCGAGGTGGGCCAGGGGCTCGTCCATCAATGTCAGCGGCGCCTGCACCGCGAGTGCCCGGGCCAGCAGCACACGCTGGCGCTCGCCGCCCGACAGAGACCCCAGCCGGCGCTCGCGCCAGGCCCAGCTCTGCGTGGATTCCATCGCGGTCTGCACGGCGACATGGTCTGCCGCGGTGGGCGGCGCCAGCCACGGCCGGTGCGGCAGGCGGCCGAGCTGCACGACGTCCTGGGCCGTCAGGTCGTCGGCGCCGGTCTCCTGCTGGCCCATCCAGGCCAGTTGGCGGGCGCGCTCGCGGGACGGCCAGTCATTGAGCGGCTTGCCGCCGAGCAGCACATTGCCTTCACAACGCTGCAGGCCGGCGATGGCGCGCAGCAGCGTCGACTTGCCGGCGCCGTTGGGGCCGACGATGGCCGTCCAACGGCCCTGGGGCAAGGCAAGATCGATGTCGCTGATCAGGTCGCGGCCGTCGATGCGGACGCGGGCGATGCGGGCGTGCAGGGCATTCATCGCTTGGGCGCTCCGCGTCTATGCATCAGCACAAGAAGATAGACGCCGCCCAGCAGCGCGGTGACGAGACCGACGGGCAGCTCCTGCGGTCGCATCAACCCGCGCGCGATCACATCGGCCACCAGCAGCAGGGCGCCGCCGGCCGCGGCCGACATCAGGATCAGCCGGCCGTGAAGCATGGGGCAGAGGCTGCGCACGAGGTGGGGGGCGACCAGGCCGACGAAGGCGACGATGCCGGTCTGCGCGACGGCAGCACCCGTGGCCAGCGCAAAGGCCAGGATCAGCAGCAGCCGCATCAGGCCCATGCGCACGCCCAGCGACGCGGCGGTGGCCTCGCCCAGCGTCAGCGCATCCAGGGCCGGGCTGGCCAGCAGGCCGATGACGAGGGCCGCGATGCCACTGGCGGTCATCACCGTGACGCTGCTCCAGCCCAGCAGGCCGGTGTTGCCGAGCAGGAAGGCCTGCATGGCGCGCAGGATGTCGGGCGCCCACAGCGTGGCCAGGCCGGTCAGCGCGTTCAGCACGACACCGACGACGACGCCGGCCAGCAAGAGGCGCAGCGTCTGCTCGACGCCGCGCGCCAGGATCAGCGTCAGGCCCACGCCAACCAGCGTGCCGACGAAGGCGATGCCGGTCAGTCCGACATGGGCCAGCAGCGACGAGGTCTGGGGCGAGATGCCGGTCAGCGCCAGCGCGATGGCCACCGCCAGGCCGGCGCCCGAGGCGCTGCCCAGCAGATAGGGATCGGCCAGCGGGTTGCGGAACAGGCCTTGCGACATCGCACCGGCCATGCCGAGCAGGGCGCCGGCCCACCAGGCGCCCAACGAGCGCGGCAGGCGGATCTCCCACAGGATGATGCCCATGCTGTCGTCGCCGAGGTCGGCCCAGCCGGTGCTGCCGACCAGCACGCCCCCCAGCACGCCGCCGACACCAACGAGCAGCAGCAGCGTCAGCAGCAGCCCGGGGCGGATGTTCATCACGAGGCGCCCTTCTCGCGCAGGCAGCGGGCCATGATCTGCGCCGCCTCGGCCATGCGCGGCCCCGGGCGGGTGAGGATGTCGCCCTCCTCGGGCTTGAAGATGCAGATGCGGCCGCGCTTGACGGCGTCGATGCGGTCCCAGCCGGGGCGCTGGGTCAGGCCTTCGGAGCCGCGCTGGCCGATCATGATCAAGGCCGGGTTGGCCTTGACGACGAACTCGGGGTTGATCTTGGGGAAGGGGCCGAGCGACGCCGGGATGATGTTGCCGGCGCCGAGCTTGGTCAACGTCTCGCCCATGAAGGAGGACTCGCCAGCGGCCCAGATGCCGGGGGCGACCTCGAAGTAGACGCGCACGCCCCGCGCCGACGCTGGCACGCTGCTGGCCGCCGCGGCGACGCCGGCCTCGATATGGCGCCAGACGCGCTGGGCATCAGGCACGCCGAGCACCTGGCCGATGATGTTCAGCACGCGCTGAACGTCCTTGTAGCTGCGCGGCTCCAGAACGACGACCTTGAGGCCCAAGGCGCGCAGCCGCTCGGCCACGCGCGAGGACACGGCCACCAGCACGACATCGGGCTTGAGCGACGCGATCAGCTCGACATTGGTGTCTTCCATGCCGCCGACCTTGGGCAGGGCGTTCACTGAGGCGGGGAAGTTGGAATAGCGGTCGACGCCGACCAGCCGGGCGCAGGCACCGAGTTCGCAGACGGTCTCGGTCAGCGAAGGCAGCAGGCTGACGATGCGCTGCGGCGGCGTGCTGATCTGCGTCACCTGGCCGAGGTCGTCCTTGATGTCGATGGCAGCAACCGGCAGCGCAATGGCCAACAGCAGCAGGGCAAGCAATCTACGCATGGTTCGAATCCTCGACGGGTCGTGTCCAGGCCTGGCCCGCGACCATCAGTGTCAATCGGCCGCACAGGCGCGCGACGTCCTGGTTCAGGCGGCCAAGCTCGTCGATGTAGTCGCGCACCTCTCGACCCAGYGGCGACACGCCCCAGCCGACCTCGTTGGAGACGAAGACGACGGGCGACTTCAAGCGTGGCAGCAGATCCAGCAGCGCGGTGCGCTCGGCCTGCCAGCCGGCCGCATCGGGCGCGCCGCTCATCGGCATCAGCCAGTTCACCAGCCACAGCGTCAGGCAGTCGACAACGACCAGGGTGTTGGCGTCGTCGACCTGTTGAAGGGCCGCGCTCAAGGCCAGCGGGGCTTCGACAGTCTCGAAACCTGCCGGCCGTGAGGCACGGTGATGGGTGATGCGCTCACGCATCTCGTCGTCAGCCGCCAGCGCGGTGGCGATGACCACCACGCGGCCGGGCCAGCCCAGAGCCAGCTTCTCGGCCCGGCGCGACTTGCCGCTGCGCTGGCCGCCGACGATGAGTTCGTGTGTGCTCATCAGCGCGAGCTTAGAGGGTGGGGCTCCAGCGCAGGCTGATCAGCGCCGTGCGCGGCGCCGACGCATAGCCATAGGCCGTCGACGTCTCGCGGTCGAAGGCGTTGTCCAGGTTCAGCTGCAGCTTCAGATCCTTGCGGATCTTGTACTGCGCGTTGAAGTTGACGAGGCCATAGCCGCCCAGCTTGCGCGTGTTGGCGGCGTTGTCCCAGCGCGCGCCGGAGGCCTGCACGCTGCTGCCCAGCACCCAGTCGCCCAGCTCGGTGTCGGCGCCGACCGTGGCCAGGCGCTTGGCGCGGCGAGCCAGCAGCAGCCCGGTGCTGGCGTCCGTAGGCTTCTGGAAGTCCATGGTGGCGCGCAGGTTCACGCTGCCGGCCTTGGTATTGCCGGCCAGGGTCACGCCGCGCAGGCGGGCCGCCGCCACGTTCTGATAGCAGCCGAAGGCGCTCTGGCAGCTGCCGGCGGCGCCGAAGATGATGAGGTTGCTGACGCGGTTGCGGTAGGCCGTGGCCGTGAGCTCGGTGTCGCCAACGCCGTACTTCAGGCCGAATTCGACATTGCGGCCGCGCTCGGCTTCGAGCGGCTTGACGCCAGGCTTGCTGAGGTCTGGCCCGTAGACCGTGCCCTGCTGGTAGAGGGTCGGTGCGCGGAAGGCATTGCCGACGGAGCCGACGACGCGCAGGCCGGTCACGACCTCATAGCCAGCCAGCAGCGTGCCGGTGTCGACACTGCCGAACTGGCTGTCGTTGTCGTGGCGAGCGTGGGCTTGCAGGCTGAAGGCACCGGCATTGAGCAGATAGCCCGCGCCGATGGCATTGCGGTGCCGCTTGCCCACACCGGCGGTGACGAGGCCGCTGTTCTCCAGCTTGTCCTCGATGCGCTCGCCCTGGAAGTTGATCTGCTGGCCCTGGCCCAGCACATAGGAGCCGGTCAGCGCCAGGTTCTTGACCTTGGTGATGGTCAGATAGGGCGAGGGCGAGGTCTCGTAGCGGTCGCGCGACTCGCCGTAGCTGAGCTGGGTCTGCAGCGCCGAGGCCCATTGCGCCGTCCAGGCCAGACGGGTGGCGTCGGTGTCCTGCACGGTGTGGTCATCCACGAGGGGCCGGGACTTGGAGGAATCGTATTGCGCGTTCGCGTGGTTCTTGATGACGATGATTTCGGCGCGATGGCCCTCGGCCAGTTGGGCGCCGATGCGAGCCGTGCCCTGGTACTTGCGCCAGCCGTCCCGGTCAGGGATGTAGCTGAAGGAGCCGGGCACGTCGATCGTCGAGTTGAAGCCGTCGCTCTCCTCGATGGCGCCGGTGAAGGCGAAGTCGATGATGCCTTGGCTGCCGAACAGGCCGCCGTCGGCCTTCATCGTGCCCTGGGTGCCCAGGCCCACGCCGAAATCGGCGCTGATCTTGCCGCCGCCATTCCCTCCTGCTTTACGGGTGAAGATCTGCACGACGCCGCCGACGGCATCCGAGCCGTAGATGGCGCTGGCCGGTCCCTTCAGCACTTCCACGCGCTCGACCTGCGAAACCGGGATGCCCTGCCAGCTGGCGCCGCCGGTGGACTGCGAGTCCATGCGCACGCCGTCGACGAGGACCAGCGTGTGGCGCGTATCGGCGCCGCGCAGGAAGAGGCTGGTCGTGGACGCCGCACCGCCGTTGCGGACCATCTCGGCACAGCCGTTGTTGCGCAGCAGGTCGGCCACGCTGGCGGCGGCCTGGCGCTCGATGTCTGCGCGGGTGATGACGGTCAGGTCGGCCAGCACTTCCGACAGGCGCTGGGGCGTGCGCGCGGCGGTGGTGACGACGGTGTCGAGCTTGTTCTGGGCGTGGGCGGACGAAGCCAGGGCCAGCACGGCCAGGGCGAGCAGCGACCGAGGGGCCGCGAGGAAGGTGTGAGACATGAGAGGAGACGCGAACGAACACCCAGCCGCGCTGACCCCCGCAGCAAGGCTGAAAAACGGCCGCTGGCTTGTCGCTCAGCGGCCCCGTCGTTGGCCGGTATCCGGGCTGATGGACTTGAGTTCTGCTCGACGCCTTCCCGGTGCACGCACCAGTGGCTATGTGGTCGAACAGTGAGGCGCCAAGGCCTCGTCCACTTACCGTTGCGGGGACAGCTCAGGTTAGATCTGCGGCGTGACCGCTCGTCCTCCTGATTCCCGTTGAACTGCAGCCGCCGTGAAGGCGGGCGCGAGCACCAACGGCGCGGATTCTATCGATGGCCGCTGGCGGCGGTGGAGGGCTTGTGCGGTTTGGCCGTCTTCGGCGGCTTCAGATGGGTGATTTGTGGGGCGCTGGCCGCCTGGGCGGGCGGTGGCGGCGCCTGCAAGCCGACTGCCTGAGCGCGCAGGTGGCGGGCTTCAGCCTCGCTGGCGCGGCGAGACTGGGCCAGGACCGCAGCCTGCCGGGAGTCCGCGAAGTGGCGGTCGCGCGCCGCCTTGCTGTCGGCGGCGCTGGGCTGGTCGTAGTCGACGCTGCTGGCCGCGCTGCCACCGGGGCAGGGCGAGTCGCGCAGGTCGCGACCGTCGAGGCCGCAGCGGTAGACCTGGGCGCGGCGCGTCTGGGTCTGCGCCAGAACAGGCAGTGCGAGTGCGAGGGCCAGAATCAGCAGCAGAGGCTTCATGAGGCCGGAGTGTCTACTGGCGGCTGGGGTTTGGGCGGCTTGGGCCGCGGCGGTTTGGCGTGAATTTTGGCCAGCGCCTTGTCCATGTCGCCGCGCAACATCAGCTCGACGGCGCCGTAGCTCTTCTCGATGCAGTCCTCCACCGCCTGGCGCTCGGCCAGCGGCGGCTTGCGCAGCACATAGCCGGCCACCTCATCCTTGTGGCCCGGGTGGCCGATGCCCAGCCGCAGCCGCCAGAAGTCCCCGCTGCCAAGCTGAGCCCGCATGTCCTTCAGGCCGTTGTGGCCGCCGTCGCCGCCGCCCTTCTTGAACTTCATCTCGCCGGGCGACAGGTCCAGCTCGTCGTGGATGGCCAGGATCTCTTCCGGCGCGATCTTGAAGAAGCGCGCCAGCGCCGCGACCGACTTGCCGGACAAGTTCATATAGGTCATGGGCTCCAGCAGCCAGATGGGGCCGCTGGCGCCCGGCGCCTGGTTCACGCGGGCCACCAGGCCGTGATAGGCCTTGTCGGGCGCCAGGCTCACCTTGAGGCCCCGGGCCAGGCCGTCAATCCACCAGAAACCGGCGTTGTGGCGCGTGTCTTCGTACTCGGCACCTGGATTGCCCAGGCCCACCATCAGCTTGATCATGACCATGATCGTAGCTTTGAGACCCAGCAATGCTGCAGCTACATTCGGCCGGGAAACTTGGCTGCAACCAGGAGTGGACCGAATGCAGAACAAGGAATCCAAGGGCAGCAAAACCTGGATCTGGGTCGCGGTAGCCGTCGTCATCGTCATTGCGGGCGCGGCGTGGTGGTGGAAGGGCCGGGGCGGCGAAGGCGGCGCTGACGGGCCGGCAGGTGCGGCGTCCGCTGCATCCGGTGCCGGCGGGTCGGGCCGGCCCGCGGGCGGGCGCTTTGGCCGCAGCGGGCCGCAGCCGGTCACGGTGGCCGCCGTGCAGAAGCGCGACATGGCCGTCGTCGTCGACGCCATCGGCAGCATCGCCTCGGCCAACACCGCTGTGGTGCACGCCAAGGTCAGCGGCGAGCTGAAGGCTATCTATTTCCACGAGGGCCAGCCGGTGAAAGCCGGCCAGGTGCTCGCCCTCATCGATCCCAAGCCCTACGAGATCGCCCGCGACCAGGCCCAGGGCACGCTGGCGCGCGACCAGGCCCAGCTGGAGAACGCCCGCGCCGACCTTGCCCGCTACAGGGACCTCGTCGCCAAGGAGGCTGCGCCGCGCCAGCAGCTCGACACCCAGCAGGCCCTCGTGCGCCAGTTGGAAGCCACCCTGCTGTCGGACCAGGCGGCGGTGGACAACGCCAAGCTGCAGCTGTCCTACACCCGCGTCACCGCGCCCATCGCCGGCCAGGCGGGCCTGAAGCAGGCCGACCTCGGCAACAACATCACGCCCGGCGACGCCAGCGGGCTGCTGACCATCGCCCAGATCCAGCCGGCCGCGGTCGTCTTCGCCGTGCCGGACGCGCGCCTGCCTCGCATCCGCCAGCAGCTGGGCGACAAGCAGGCCTTGCCCGTGCAGGCCTGGGACCGCGAGCGCCGCACCAAGCTGGCCGAGGGCCGCGTCGCCAGCACCGACAACGCCATCGACGCGACCACCGGCACCATCAAGGTCAAGGCCCTGTTCGACAACAAGGACGGCGGTCTCTTCCCCAACCAGTTCGTCAATGTGCGCCTGCAGCTGGACACGCTGAAGGGCGTCCTCGTCGTGCCGACGGCGGCCGTGCAGCGTGGCTCGCAGGGCATCTACATCTACGTCGTGGCCGACGGCCAGGTGGCGCTGCGCAAGGTGCAGACCCTGGCCACCGACGGCGATTTCACCGCCGTGCAGGGCGATCTGAAGGAGGGCGACCAGGTTGTCACCGACGGCGCCGACCGCCTGCGTGATGGCGGCAAGGCCGAGGTCATCAAGGTGCCGGCCGCTGGGGCTTCCGGCCCGGGTGGCCGCGGTCGTGGGCGTGGTGCTGGCGCCGGTGCAGCCAGCGCAGCCAGTGGCGCGGGTGGCAATGCAACTGCGGCCAGCACCAGCGCCAGTGCCGCTGACGGCGAGCGCCCGCGCTGGGCAGACCGCGTGCCGCCCGAGATGGTGGACAAGCTCAAGGCCATGAGCGCTGAGGACCGCCGTACCTGGATCCAGCAGCACCGCGCTTCTGCTCCGGCTCAGTGAGCATGAACCCGTCACGCCTTTTCATCGCGCGGCCGGTCGCGACCTCGCTGCTGATGCTGGCCATCGTGCTGGCCGGCGCCCTGGCCTACCGGCTGCTGCCGGTGTCGGCCCTGCCCGAGGTCGACTACCCGACCATCCAGGTCACGACCCTCTACCCCGGCGCCAGCCCCGACGTGATGACGTCCTCGGTCACCGCGCCGCTTGAGCGCCAGTTCGGCCAGATGCCGGGCCTGGCGCAGATGTCGTCCACCAGCTCGGGCGGTGCCTCGGTCATCACGCTGCGCTTCGAGCTCAGCCTGGCCCTGGACGTGGCCGAGCAGGAGGTGCAGGCGGCCATCAATGCCGGCAGCAACCTGCTGCCCAGCGACCTGCCGATGCCGCCGGTCTACAGCAAGGTCAACCCGGCCGATGCGCCGGTGCTGACCATCGCTATCAGTTCCGCGACCCTGCCCATCACGCGCGTGCACGATCTCGTCGAGAGCCGCCTGGCGCAGAAGATCTCGCAAGTGCCGGGCGTGGGCCTGGTGGGCATCGCGGGCGGGCGGCGGCCGGCCGTGCGCATCCAGGCCAATCCGGGCGCGCTGGCCTCGCTCGGCCTGTCCATCGACGATGTGCGCACGGCCATCTCGGGCGCCAACGTCAACCAGTCCAAGGGAAGCTTCGACGGCCCGCTGCGCGCCTCGACGCTGGACGCCAACGATCAGCTGCGCAGCGCGTCTGAATACGCCAACCTCGTCATCGCCTACAAGAACGGCAATGCGGTGCGGCTCAAGGATGTGGCCCAGCTGGTGGACGACGCCGAGAACCTGCGCCTGGCCGCCTGGGCCGGCCAAGCGAGCAAGTCCAGCGTGTCGGCCGTCATCCTGAACGTGCAGCGCCAGCCCGGCGCCAACGTCATCGAGACCGTGGACCGCGTGCGCGCCGTGCTGCCCCAGCTGCAGGCCAGCCTGCCGGCATCGCTGGACGTGCAACTGCTCAGCGACCGCACGACCACCATCCGCGCCTCGGTGACCGATGTGCAGCATGAGCTGCTTTTCGCCATCGTGCTGGTCATCGGCGTCATCTTCGTCTTCCTGCGCAGCCTGCCGGCCACCATCATCCCGGCCGTCGCCGTGCCGGTGTCCCTGGTGGGCACCTTCGGCGTCATGTACATGGCGGGGTTCTCGATCAACAACCTGACGCTGATGGCGTTGGTGATCTCCACGGGCTTCGTGGTGGACGACGCCATCGTCATGATTGAGAACATTGCGCGGCATATGGAGGAGGGCGGTGAAGCCGTCAGCCCATACGACGCAGCCCTGACTGGCTCCAAGCAGATCGGCTTCACCATCATCTCGCTGACGGTCTCGCTGATCGCCGTGCTGATCCCGCTGCTCTTCATGGGCGACGTGGTCGGCCGCCTCTTCCACGAGTTCGCCATCACGCTGGCCGTGTCCATCCTGATCTCGGCCTTCGTGTCGCTGACGTTGACGCCCATGATGTGCGCGCGCCTGCTCAAGCACGAGCACGACGAAGACCACGGCTGGCTGTGGCGCCGCGTGGGCAAGGCCTTCGACGACATCATTGCCGGCTATGGCCGCATGTTGAACTGGGTGCTGGACCGCTCGGCGGCGACGCTGGTCGTCTTCATCGCCACGCTGGGCCTGACCGGCGTGCTCTATCTGCTGGTGCCCAAGGGCTTCTTCCCGGTGCAGGACACCGGCCAGCTGCAGGGCATCACCGAGGCGGCGCAGTCCACCTCCTTTGGCGCCATGGCCGAGCACCAGCAGCGCCTGGCCGAACGCGTGCTGAAGGACCCGGCGGTGGAGAGCGTGTCGTCCTTCATCGGCGTGGACGGTGGCAACACGACGCTGAACCAGGGCCGGCTGCAGATTTCGCTCAAGGCCAAGGAGGGCCGCGGCGCCAGCGCCGCCGAGGTGGCGCGACGCATTGCGGACGCGGCCGCCGAGGAGCCCGGCATTGCGCTGTATCTGCAGCCCGTGCAGGACCTGACCATCGAGGACCGCATCGCCAAGACGCAGTACCAGTTCACGCTGTCTTCGCCGGACTCCGCCGAGTTGAGCCGTTCGACGACGGCCGTGCTGGAGCGGCTGCGTGGCCTGAAGCAGATCGTCGATGTGGCCAGCGACCAGCAGGAAAAGGGCCTCCAAGCCTATGTCGACATCGACCGCGACGCGGCCGGCCGGCTGGGCGTCAGCGTCGCGGCCATCGACAGTGCGCTGTACAGCGCCTTCGGCCAGCGGTTGATCTCGACCATCTTCACGCAGAGCAACCAGTACCGCGTCGTGCTGGAAGTGGCGCCCGAATACCGCCAGGGCCTGGACGGCCTGAAGCGCCTCTATGTGCCCGGCGCGGGTGGCGTGCAAGTGCCGCTCAGCTCGGTGGCGCGCTTCAGCGAGAAGCTGGCGCCGCTGGCCGTCAACCATGTGGCGCAGTTCCCGTCGTCGACCCTGTCTTTCAACCTCGCGCCTGGCGCCTCGCTCGGCGAAGCGGTCAAGGCGGTCCGCGCCGAGGTCGATGCGTTGCAGCTGCCGCTCAGCGTCGAGACGCGATTCGAGGGTGCGGCCCTGGCCTTCCAGGCGTCCCTCACGAGCACGCTGCTGCTCATCCTCGCGGCCATCGTGACGATGTACATCGTGCTGGGCGTGCTCTACGAGAGCACCATCCACCCGCTGACCATCCTGTCGACGCTGCCCTCCGCCGGCCTGGGTGCGCTGCTGGCCCTGCTGGCCTTCCGCCTCGACCTGGACATCATCGCCATCATCGGCATCGTGCTCTTGATCGGCATCGTCAAGAAGAACGCGATCATGATGATCGACTTCGCCTTGGAGGCCGAACGCGATCATGGCAAGACGCCGCGCGACGCCATCTTCGAGGCCTGCCTGCTGCGTTTCCGGCCCATCCTGATGACGACGATGGCGGCCCTGCTGGGCGCCCTGCCGCTGATGCTGGGCACCGGCGTGGGCAGTGAGCTGCGCCATCCACTAGGTGTCGTCATGGTCGGCGGCCTCATCGTCAGCCAGCTGCTGACGCTGTTCACGACGCCGGTCATTTACCTGGGCTTCGCATCGGTGGCTGCGCGCCTCAAGCGACGCGGCCAGGCGAAGGAGGCCGTGGCGTGAACCTGTCGCGCGTCTTCATCGAGCGCCCCATCGGCACGGCGCTGATCACCTGCGGCCTGGCGCTGGCGGGGGCCATCGCCTACCTGCTGCTGCCGATTGCGCCGCTGCCCCAGGTCGAGTTCCCGACCATCTCGGTCAGCGCCTCCCTGCCCGGCGCCAGCCCCGACACGATGGCCGCGACCGTGGCCACGCCGCTGGAGCGCACGCTCGGCAGCATCGCCGGCGTCACCGAGATCACCTCGTCCTCGTCGCTCGGCAGCAGCCGCGTCACGCTGCAGTTCGACCTCAGCCGCGACATCGACAGCGCCGCCCGCGACGTGCAGGCCGGCATCAACGCCTCGCGCGCGCTGCTGCCCACCGGCATGCCGAGCAACCCGAGCTACCGCAAGGTCAACCCGGCCGACGCGCCCATCATGATCGTCGCGCTGACGTCGGACACGCTGACGCGCGGCCAGATGTATGACGCGGCGTCCACCGTGCTGGCGCAGCGGCTGTCGCAGGTCGAGGGCGTCGGCCAGGTCAGCGTGGGCGGCGGCGCGCTGCCGGCCGTGCGCATCGAGCTGGACCCGAACAAGCTGTCCGCCCAGGGCATCTCGCTGGACCAGGTCAGGGCGGCCATCGTCGCAACGAATGCCAACCGGCCCAAGGGTCAGCTGGAGAGCGGCGACCGCACCTGGCAGATCATCGCCAACGACCAGGCCCGCCTGGCTAGCGATTACGCACCCCTGGTGCTGAGCTACAAGAACGGCGCCGCCGTGCAGCTGCGCGACGTGGCCTCCATCGAGGACAGCGTGCAGGACCTGCGCAACGACGGCTTGGCCAATGGCCGCTCGGCCGTGCTGCTGATCCTCAACAAGGCACCCAGCGCCAACATCATCAAGACGGTGGACACCGTGCGGGCTCTGCTGCCGCAGCTGCGCGCCTCCATCTCGCCGGCCATCAATGTCGACGTCGTCATGGACCGCACGTCGACCATCCGCGGCAGCATCAAGGAGGTGCAGCGCACGCTGGCCATCTCCTTCGGCCTGGTCATCGTCGTCGTCTTCATCTTCTTGCGGCGCTTCCGTGCCGCCCTGCTGCCGGCTGTGGCCGTGCCGGTGTCGCTGGCCGGCACCTGCGGCTTCATGTATCTGCTGGGCTACAGCATCGACAACCTGTCGCTGATGGCGATGACGGTGGCCACCGGCTTCGTCGTCGACGACGCCATCGTCGTGCTCGAGAACATCTCGCGCCACATCGAGCGCGGCGTGCCGCCCCGCGAGGCGGCGCTGAAAGGCGCGCGCGAGATCGGCTTCACCGTCGTCTCCATCTCGCTGAGCCTGATTGCCGTCTTCATCCCCATCCTGGCCATGGGTGGCATCGTCGGGCGGCTGTTCCGCGAGTTCGCCGTCGTGCTGTCGGTGGCCATCCTGGTGTCCATGGTCGTGTCGCTGACCACCACGCCCATGATGGCCGCGACCTTGCTCAAGCCCCATGGCGAGGCGAAGAAGGCCGGCCGCGTCGGCCAATTTCTCGGACGCCTGCAACGCGCATTGATGCGCGGCTACCGCCGCAGTCTGCGCTGGACGCTGCGCCACCAGCCCGTCGCGCTGCTGGTGCTGGCCGGCGTCGTCGCGCTGAACGTGCATCTCTACATGACCATCCCCAAGGGCTTCTTCCCGCAGCAGGACACCGGGCTGATGACTGGCGGCGTACAGGCCGACCAGGCCTCCTCCTTCCAGTCCATGCAGCTCAAGCTGCGCACCTTCCATGACATCGTGCGCGCCGACCCGGCGGTGGCCAATGTCACCGGCTTTACCGGCGGCGGCCAGCGCAACAGCGCCAACATGTTCATCAGCCTGAAGCCCCAGGCCGAGCGCGACGAGAGCATCGACGCCGTCATCAACCGGCTGCGTGGCAAGCTGGCCAAGGTGCCGGGCGCCAATATGTTCATGGCGCCCGTGCAGGACATTCGCATCGGCGGCCGCCAGGCCAACGCCTCGCTGCAGTACACGCTGCAGTCGGACAGCCTGGAAGACCTGCGCACCTGGGAGCCGCGCATCCGCCGCGCGCTGACCGAGGTGCCGGAGATCACCGACGTCAACACCGACCAGCAGGACAAGGGCACGCAGACGTCGCTGGTCGTCGACCGTGATGCATTGGCGCGGCTCGGCATCACGATGGGCGCCTTCGACAGCACGCTGAACAACGCCTTCGGCCAGCGCCAGGTCGGCGTCATCTACAACCCGCTCAACCAGTACCGCGTCGTCATGGAGCTGGCGCCCGTCTGGCTGCAGAGCCCGCAGACCCTGGACCGCCTGATGCTGACCAGCAGCGCCGGCCAGCAGGTGCCGCTGTCGGCGGTGGCGCGCGTCGAGACGACCAACACGCCGCTGTCCGTCAACCACCAGAGCGGCACGCCGGCCAGCACCATCAGCTTCAACCTGGCCGAGGGCGTGTCGATGTCGGATGCGGTCGTCGCCATCAATGACGCCGTGGCGGGCAGCGGCGCGCCGGTGTCGGTGCGCGGCAGCTTCCAGGGCACGGCCCAGGCCTTCCAGGCGTCCCTCAAGTCCCAGCCCCTGCTCATCCTCGCGGCCATCGTGACCATCTACCTGGTGCTGGGCATGCTCTACGAGAGCCTCATCCACCCGATCACCATCCTGTCGACGCTGCCCTCGGCGGGCGTCGGCGCGCTGCTGGCGCTGATGGCCTTCAAGACCGACTTCACCATCATTGCGTTGATCGGCGTCATCCTGCTGATCGGCATCGTCAAGAAGAACGCCATCATGATGCTGGACTTCGCCATCTCGGCCCAGCATGCGGCCGAGGAGCGCGGCAGCCGGCTGTCGCCAGGTGCCGCCATCTACCGCGCGGCGCTGCTGCGGCTGCGGCCCATCCTGATGACGACGGTGGCCGCCGTCTTCGGCGCCGTGCCGCTGGCCCTGGGCCATGGCGAAGGCGCTGAGCTGCGCGTGCCGCTGGGCATCTCCATCGTCGGCGGCCTGCTGCTGAGCCAGCTGCTGACCCTCTACACCACGCCCGTCGTGTTCTGCTGCATGGACAGGCTGAGCCGCAAGAAGCGCGCGCCTGCTCGTGCAGCTGTCATCCAGACCGCGACCTAAGCCATGCTGAAGACTGCCCTTGCTCCCTTGACCATCGCCCTGCTGCTTGCCGGCTGCGCCGTGACCTCGCAGCACCCGCCTGCTGAAGCCCCGCCGCCCGAGCACTTCACGGGCTCGACCGAATGGCGGCGCGTGGCGCCCGAGGTCGCCGTGCCCGAGGCCTGGTGGACGATGTTCAAAGATCCGGTGCTGGACAGCCTGCAAGCCGACCTCGTCGTCGGCAACCAGAACCTTGCCGCGGCCCTGGCCCAGGTTGCATCGGCCCGCGCGGTGCTTGCAGCCAGCCGCTCGGCCATTTTTCCCACGTTGTCCGTTGGCGCTGGCAGCACCCGATCCGCCACGGCCGAGAACGGCAACGGCCAGCGCACCGTGTCGACCAACAACTCGCTGACGGCCAACGCGGCCTGGGAGATCGATCTCTGGGGGCGCCTCGCCGAAGGCGTCAAGGCCGCCGGCGCGAACTACCAGGCCAGCCAGGCCGATCTGGCCGCGCTGCGCCTGTCGGCGCAGGCGACGCTGACGCAAAGCTATTTCGCGTTGCGCACCGCCGAGGCGCAGCAGGCGCTGCTGGAGCGCACCGTGACCGCCAACCAGCGAGCGCTGGAGTTGACCGAGGCCCGCTATGCCGGCGGCGTCGTCGCGCAGACCGATGTGCTGCAGGCTCGCACCCAGCTGCGCAGCGTGCAGTCGCAGCTCAGCGACATGCGCACCGAGCGCGCGCAACTTGAGCATGCCATCGCCACCCAGCTTGGCAAGCTGCCGGGGCAGTTCCAGCTGCTCCGCAGTTCTCGGCTTCCTGAGTTGCCGCCGGTGCCGGACCTGGTGCCGTCGACGATGCTGGCCCAGCGCCCCGACATTGCGGCCGCACGCGCCCGCCAGACGGCGGCGTATGCGCAGATCGGCATCGCCGATGCGGCCTTCTTTCCGTCCATCGACCTGTCGGCCAGCGCCGGCTACCGCGGCTCGTCCTGGTCCAACCTGATCTCGGCGCCCAACCTGTTGTGGAGCATCGGTGCGGCCGTGGCGCAGCCGATCTTTGACGGCGGTCAGCGCAAGCTGGCATCGGCCCAGGCGCGCGCCTCGGCCGACGCCGCCACCGCCAACTACCGCCAGGCGGTGCTGACGGCGTTCCAGGAGGTCGAGGACAACCTCGTGCAGTTCGCCGAATCCGGCGCCGCGCTGGCCCTGCAGCGTGACGCTTTCGAGGCCGCCCAGCGAAACCTCGACATCGTGCTGGCCCAGTACCGCGCCGGCACGGTCAGCTTCCTGAACGTCAGTGCTGCGCAGAGTTCGCTGCTCTCGGCCGAAGCCAACCTGCTGTCTGCGCGCAACCGCCAGTTGGTGGCGGCCAATCTGCTGCTGAAGAACCTGGGCGGCCGGCTGCCGGCGCAATGAAAAAGGGCTCCTTGCGGAGCCCCTCGTCTTGGCTGGAAGCCTCGAAGAAATTACTTCTTCTTCTTCTTCTTGCCGTCGTCGACCACCGGAGCGGCGGCAACGATGACTTCTTCAGCAACCGGCGCGATCGGCGTCGCGATGACGGGGTTCGGCTTGCCGTGCGTGACGACCTTGATGCCTTCCGGCAGCTTGATGTCGTTGACGTGCAGCGAGTGACCCTGGGTCAGGCCCGACAGATCCACCTCGATGAACTCGGGCAGTTGCTTGGCCAGGCAGGTGATCAGCAGCTCGGTCACGACGTGATTGACCGTGCAGTGATCGGTCTTGACGGCCGGCGAGACATCTTCACCGATGAAGTGCAGGGGCACCTTCTTCGTGATCTTGGTCGTGGCGTCCACGCGTTGGAAGTCGCAGTGCAGGACTTGCGGCTTGTACGGGTGCATCTGGAAATCGCGCAGCAGCACTTGCGTGGTGGCGCCAGCCAGTTCCATGTCCAGCAGCGAGCTGTGGAAGGCTTCCTTCTTGAGGGCGTGGAACAGCGCGTTGTGATCGAGTTCGATCATGACGGGCTCACCGGCGCCAAAAACGATACCGGGCACTTTGCCGGCCACGCGCAGGCGGCGGCTCGCTCCGGTCCCCTGCAATTTGCGCTCAAAAGCGACGAACTTCATGGTTTTCTCCAAAAAGAGAAACGGCACCCGCGACCAGGCGCCGTTGGGAATGCGGTCTTGCGACCGCGGCGAACTCGAAACAGAAGTTGTTGTTCTGCTCCGAGAGATTGGGAGGGCCCCGCTTGCGGGAGGGACCCTACTCGGACTGGCTAGAAATTGTTGTTTTGTTCCGAGAAAAGGGAGGTGACCGACTCGCCGTCGGAAATACGGCGGATGGTCTCGGCGAACAGGAAGGCCACCGACAGTTGGCGGATCTTCTTGCAGGCCTTGGCCGCGTCGGTCAGCGGAATGGTGTTGGTGATGACGACTTCGTCCAGCTGCGAGCTGGCGATGCGCTCGATGGCCGGGCCCGACAGGATGGGATGGGTGCAATAGGCGAACACGCTCTTGGCGCCACGCGCCTTCAGCACATCGGCCGCCTTCACGAGGGTGCCGGCGGTGTCGATCATGTCGTCCATGATCACGCAGTTGCGGCCGTCGATCTCGCCGATGACGTGCATCACTTCGGACACGTTGGCGGTTGGGCGGCGCTTGTCGATGATGGCCAGGTCGCAGCCGAGCTGTTTGGCGAGGGCGCGGGCGCGCACCACGCCGCCGACGTCCGGCGACACGACGACGAGGTCGCTGTAGTTGCGGCTCTTCAGGTCCGACAGCAGGACGGGCGACGCGTAGATGTTGTCGACCGGGATGTCGAAGAAGCCCTGGATCTGGTCGGCGTGCAGGTCCATGGTCAGCACACGCTCGACGCCGACGGTTTCCAGCAGGTTGGCGACGACCTTGGCCGAGATCGGCACGCGGGTGGAGCGCGGGCGGCGGTCCTGGCGGGCATAGCCGTAATAGGGGATGACGGCGGTGATGCGGCGGGCACTGGAGCGCTTGAGCGCGTCCGCCATGATCAGCAGCTCCATCAGGTTCTCGTTCGTCGGCGCGCAGGTGGGCTGGATGACGAAGACGTCACGCGCACGCACGTTCTGCTGGATCTCGACGGCGACTTCGCCGTCCGAGAAACGCCCGACGACGGCCTTGCCCAGCTCGAGACCGAGATGGGTGGCCATTTCCTGAGAGAGGACCGGGTTCGCGTTGCCGGTGAAGAGAACCGTGTTGAGCAGCACTGGGCTTCCTTGAGTCAGTGGCCCGCTGAATGCGCAGCCGGTTCAGCGAAGTACGGAAAACATTTGGCAGGGGAGGAAGGACTCGAACCCTCGCATGTCGGAATCAAAATCCGATGCCTTGACCAACTTGGCGACTCCCCTACACAGGACCCGGCCGAGCGGCCGAACCCTATAAACCTTTGTCAGCCGGCCCAGCCCGCGAGCGGGTGTAGAGCCAGGCTGTGGCAGATTCGACCGGTCCACTCCGCAGGTCTGGCCCGCAGTAATGTCGCCAGGGACTGGTCGTCATTGCCATCTTTTCCATTCCCGGCGAGTACTGAAAACACTGCAGCGCCTGAGCCCGTCATCCGGGCGTTGCCGAATTGCTTCGACATGCACGCTACCGCGTCTTGCACTTCACTGCTGATACTTTCGGCGGCGGGCTGGAGGTCGTTGTGACCAAAGCCATTCACCAAGTTTTCTGCAGTTCCAGCCAGGGCGGGAAAGCCCGCGACTATAGCCAGGTTTTCAGACCTTGCCAAGAGTTGGCTTGAAAAGATGTCCTTGGTCGCCAGCCCCGCCGGGCCTTTGAGCACGGCGAAGCGCTGCTCGGGCAAGGTCAGCGGATGCAGGATTTCGCCGATGCCTTCGACGAAGGCCGGGCCGCCGCCGAGGAAGAAGGGCAGGTCGGCGCCGAGCTTCAGGCCGAGCGCTATCAGGCGGTCCAGCGGCAGGCGCAGATCCCAGAGCCGGTTCAGCGCCAGCAGCGTCGTCGCCGCATCCGACGAGCCGCCGCCCATGCCGGCGCCGGCGGGCAGCCGCTTTTCGAGATGGATGTCGGCGCCGAGCGTGCAGCCAGTCTCGGTTTGCAGCAGGCGAGCGGCACGCAGGCAGAGGTCATCGGCGGGCAGATCGCCTGCGAGCACATCATGGCGACGCAGCCGCCCGTCCGAGCGAATCTCCACATGCAATGTGTCCGCCCAATCGATCAGCACAAAGACTGACTGCAGCAGGTGGTAGCCATCAGGCCGCTTGCCGATCACATGCAGAAAGAGGTTGAGCTTGGCGGGCGCGGCCAGGTCGTACAGCGCCTTCATTCGCCGCTGTCCAGCCGGGCGCGCAGCGTGACGGTGGGTTCGGCCAGGCGCGTGGCGACGAGGGCGGGCAGCTTGGGTTCGATGCGCCAGCCCAGTTGCTCGAAGCCGCTCGTCGTCTTGCGGTGTGGCGCGGCGGGCCAGGGTCGGGCTTGCAGCCAGTCGAACAGCGCAGCAACCGGCACCGGCTCGCCGAGCAGCTCGCGGGTCAATGCGTCGAGGTCGTCGAAGCGGCGCTCGTCGCCGGGCGTCTGCAGCGTGACGCGGCCGGGCTGCCAGTTCGCGCGGGCTACCAGGGCGCCGAGCGGCGATGTCAGCTCCAGCCGCCCAGCCTGCGGGCCGCCGAACAGTTCGAAGCTGGCCGCACCGCCGGTGCCACGGTTGTGCGCATCGCCGGCCACCGTCACGCTGATGCGGCCACTGAGCCGGGACTCCTGGCCAGCGGGCGGCGCCTGAGGCAGCTGCGCGCAGCCGGCGACGGCGAGCGCGAGGAGCAGGGCGGCCAGCCTCATCGCGGCTTGACCTTCAGCCGGTCCAGTGCCTCGCGCAGGGCCTCGTTGCCAGGTTCGCGCTGGGCGGCCTCTGCAAAGACGCGGCGGGCTTCATCCTGGGCGCCGCTGGCCCACAGCACCTCGCCAAGATGGGCGGCGATCTCGGCGTCGGGGCGGGCGGTATGGGCCTGGCGCAGCAGCTTGGCGGCCTCGGGCAGGTTGCCCAGGCGGAATTCGACCCAGCCCAGGCTGTCGACGATGAAGGGCTCGCCCGGCGCCAGCTTCAGCGCCTGTTCGATGAGCTCCTTGGCCTCGGGCAGGCGCAGATTGCGCTCGGCCAGCGAATAGCCCAGGGCGTTGTAGGCGTGGTGATAGTCGGGTTTGATCTCGATGACCCGGCGCAAGAGGCTCTCCATTTCATCGAAGCGGCCCGCCTTCTCGGTCATCATGGCCTGTTCGTAGACGAGGTCGGCGTCGGCGGGAAAGCGGGTCGTGGCAGTCTTGAGGACGGCCAGTGAGGCCGTGTAGTCGCGTTGCTCGCGCATCAGCTGGGCTTCGGCAAGCAGCGCGGCGCGGGCGTCGGCATCGCTGGCATCGGTCGCCGGTTGCAGCAGCTTGCGGGCCTCAGGCAGCTTCCCTTGTCGAGCCAGCAGGCTGGCGCGGCGGTAGCGCAGTTCCAGTCCGTTGCCGTCCACCTTTTGCAGTGCCGCCTCGGCGGCCTTGAGGTCGCCGCGTTGCTCGGCCGCCTGGGACAGCATCAACCAGGCCTGCTGGCGGCCCTCGGCGCGGGCCTTGATCTCGGCATCGGTGCCCGAGGCCGGCGTGTCCAGCCGCTTCAGGGCTTCGCGCAGGGCGGCCTCAGCGGCGGCGGCATGCTTGAGCTCCAGCTCGGTGGCGCCCAGGGCCAGCCATGGGGCGGGGTTGTCGGGCGTCGCCTCGGTCAGCAGGCGGAACTCGCGCGCGGCATCGGCCGGGCGCTGCGCCAGGATCAGCGCCCGGGCATAGGCTTGGCGCAGCGCATGCTGCTCGGGCGTTTGCTGCAGCCTGGCGGTGATCAGCCCTTCGGCCTGGGGCTCGGTGGGCATGAGGTCGACGGCCAACTGCATCGCGTCGTCGTTGTCGGGCACGAGCTGGTTGAGTTCGCGGGTCAGCCCAAGTGCTCGCCCGTTCTCGCCGGCATTGATGGACAGGCGGGCCTCGGTGTACAGGGCGGCGGGCTTGAGCGGGCCGGCCTGGGCCTGCAGCACCGGGCGCAGGGCCATGAGCACGGCCTTGGGATCGGGCGAGCGCTGAAACAGGCGGGGCAGCGCGAGGATGAGCCCGGGGCGCTGCGGAGCGGGCGCAACGCGCAGCAAGCTCGCCAGCGGCGTGGGTACTTCGGCGGGCTTGTTCATGACGGCCAGCAGCTGCACGCAGTTCTGTAGCGCCTCGGCCGAGGTTGGCACTGTCTCGGCCCAGGCGCGTGCGGCCATCAGGGCCTGGTCGCCCGCACGAGCCTGCACGGCGATGTTGACGACGCGCTTGAACAGCTCCTCGTCGCCGGTGCGGCGCGCGGCGTCCAGCAGCACCTGGAAGGCGACGCCGGCCTGGCCACTCTGCAGCTCGAGCTCGCCGATCAGCAGTTGGTAGAACAGCGGCGCGTCCATGGCCGAGTTCGTCGGTGCCTCGGCGGGAGTGGCCGGCGCGACGGCATCCTGGGCGTGGGCTTGCAGGGCGGCGAACAGGGCGGCCGCGGCGATCACGCGGCGAGTGGGCAGGGGCATTCGAACTCCGACTGAACAGGGCCTGATTATGATTTCCGTCTCATGCCCGAGTTACCCGAAGTCGAAGTCACGCGCCGCAGCTTTGCCGGTGCCATCCAGGGGGCCCGGGTGACCGGCCTTCGCCTGGGAAAACCCTTGCGCTGGCCACTCGGCGTGGACCCCGAAACCCTGCTCGGCAGCCGCGTCGGCAGCACGCAAAGAAGGGGTAAATATTTGTGGCTGCCGCTGGAAAAAGGCGATGCCGGGCCGCCCCAAATCGCCTTGCTCCCCTCGGGGGGCGGGCTGGGCGCCGCTCAGCCCTTGGGGCCGACAAGTGCCGGGGGCTTGTTGATGCATCTGGGCATGTCGGGGTCGCTGGCCTTCCTTGACGCAACGCCGGCGCCAGGCGCGCATGACCATTTCGACCTGCATACCGACCATGGCCTGCTGCGCCTGACCGACCCGCGCCGCTTCGGCGCCGTCGTCTGGGGCGCGTCGCTGGATGCCGAACCGGTGGCCACGCTGCTCGGCAGCCTGGGCCTGGAGCCTTTCGACGAGCGATTCGACGGCCTGCACCTGCATGCGGCGCTCAGCGGCCGGCGCGTGTCCATCAAGCAGGCGCTGCTGGCAGGCGACATCGTCGTCGGCGCGGGCAATATCTACGCCTGTGAGGCGCTGTTCATGGCCGGCATCGACCCGCGTCTACCCGCCGGCAAGCTGAGCCGCCCGCGTGCCGACAAGCTCGCCGCGGCCGTGCGCACGGTGCTCGGCCAGGCGCTGGAAGCCGGTGGCACGACGCTGCGCGACTTTCGCGACGCCCATGGCGTGGCGGGCAGCTTCCAGATGCAGGCGCAGGTCTATGGCCGCGAGGGCGAGGCCTGCCGGCGTTGCAGCACCGCCATCAGGCGCATCGTGCAAGGCGCACGTTCCACCTTCTTCTGCCCCCAATGCCAGAAACGATGAGACCAGAAGCGCTGAGCGCCGACTTCGGCAAGACCGTCGTCGCCTGGCAGCGCCGCCATGGCCGTAACACGCTGCCGTGGCAGAACACGCGCGACCCCTATCGCGTCTGGCTGTCGGAAGTCATGCTGCAGCAAACCCAGGTCGCGACGGTGCTGGGCTACTACGAACGTTTCCTGGCGCGCTGGCCCAAGGTCACCGACCTGGCCGCGGCGTCGTTGGACGAAGTGCTCGCGCAATGGGCCGGCCTGGGCTACTACAGCCGGGCGCGCAATCTCCACGCCTGCGCCAGGGCCGTGGCCGATCTGCATGGCGGCGAGTTCCCAGGCACGGCTGCAGCCCTGCAGACGCTGCCCGGCATCGGGCGCTCCACTGCCGCAGCCATTGCGGCCTTCTGCTTTGGCGAGCGCGTCGCCATCCTGGACGGCAATGTCAAGCGCGTGCTGTCGCGCGTGCTGGCATTCAGCGGCGATCTCTCCAGCAGCGCCGCCGAGAAGAAGCTGTGGGACCGTGCCACCGAGCTGCTGCCCGAGCGCGACGTTGACCGCTACACCCAGGGCCTGATGGACCTCGGCGCGACGATCTGCAGCACGCGCTCGCCCGACTGCCTGCTCTGCCCCGTGCAGCCCTTGTGCCGAGGGCAGCAGGAAGGCGACCCGACGCGCTTCCCGGTCAAGACCAGGAAGCTCAAGCGCGGCCGTCGCGAGAACTGGTGGCTGTGGGTCGAGAGCGTCGAGGGCCGGGTCTTGCTGCAGCAGCGACCTGACACCGGCGTCTGGGCGGGCCTGTGGACGCTGCCAATGTTTGACGACGAGGCCAGCGCCCGAGCCGCTCTGCCGGGCGGCGAGCTGGAGACGCTGCCGCGGCTGCAGCACGCGCTGACGCATTTCGACTGGGTGCTGCACACGCTGCGAGCCGGGGCAGTTGAGGGTATGACTCCTGGCGGCACTTGGGTGGCGCGGGAGAAACTGGTGGATTACGCGCTGCCTGCGCCGCTGAAGAAGTTGATCGAGGGAGACTGAGCCATGAAACCACACATCAAGAGCGGCATCGAGTACGCGGTCATCACCCTGCTCGTCGCCGGCCTGTGCCTGTGGCAGATCATCAGCAGCACCCAGGACGGCGAACCGCCGGCGTCCAGGCTCGTCCTACTCGGGCTGGGCCTCCTCGTGGCGGGCACCATGCATTGCGTTTTCATGATGCAGCTGGTGCGCCGTACGGGCCGCGCCTTCATGCCTTGGTTCATTGCCATCGTCGTTTTCATGCCCATCGGCACCGCCGTGCTGCTCGCCTTGCTGCTGGGCGAGGCCGAGCCGTCTGAAAGTTGACAAAACAGGGGTTGCACACGCATTGCCTGCCCACGGCGAAAGGGGCACAGTCCCTCGAACAACGACAAGGGGACAGCCGTGGATGGACTGAAGAATCTTCGCGTCGGAACGCGCCTGGGATTGGCGTTCTTCGTGTTGCTGGCGCTGATGCTGGCGATGGCCTTTGTCGGCACGTTGCTGGCGAAGTCGATCAACTACTACGCCGAGTACTACCCCGAGAACATCCTGCCGTCGCTGCGCATCATTCACCAGATCGACGGAGCGATCTCCGACGCGCGGAGGTACGAGCAGCAGCACATCCTGACGGACGACGACAAGCAGAAGAAGGAACTCTCTGGCCAGATCGTCAAGGCGCGTGACGACGTCCGCCAGCGGTTGAAGGACTATGAGCTGCTGGCCGCCGACGACGAGGATCGTGGGCTGCTGAAGACGGTGCGCGAGGGCGCCGAGGCCTATTTCGCGGGCCAGGAAAAAGTCCTCAAGGCTTCAGAGGAGAGTGCCGCCGACCCGACCCAGGGCACGGCAGCCCGGGAGATGAATGGGGCCGCCCGCACCGTCTTCCTGCCGCTGCGCCAGAACGTCGGCAAATGGTGGGACTACAACGAGAAGCTGGCCGGCGTGACGACCGCTTCCGCCGAGAGTGCCTACCGCCGCGTGCTGTGGATCTTCGGCATCGCATCGCTCGTGGCCCTGGTCATCGGCGTGTTGGCGGCCCTGTCCATCACCCGTTCCATCACCGGCCCCGTGCAGCGCGCTTCCGACGCGGTCAGGGCCGTGGCGGCCGGCGACTTGACACAGCGCCTGCAGAGCAGTTCGCGCGATGAGCTCGGCCAGTTGCTGACCATGCTGGACGAGATGACGCAGAACCTGGCGCGCATGGTGTCGGGCGTGCGCCTGGGCTGCGACCAGCTCAGCGTCGCCGCGGCCGAGATCGCCCAGGGCAATGCCGACCTGTCGGCGCGCACCGAGAGCCAGGCCTCCAGCCTCGAGCAGACGGCCGCCTCCGTCGAGCAGATGGCCGCGCAGATCAAGGCCAATGCCGACAACGCCCGCCAGGCCGACCAGCTTGCCAACCATGCCTCCGAAGTGGCCGGCGCCGGCGGCACCGCGGTGGGCGAGGTCGTCACGACGATGGACGCCATCTCAACCTCCAGCCGCAAGATCTCCGACATCATCGGCACCATCGACGGCATCGCCTTCCAGACCAATATCCTCGCGCTGAACGCGGCGGTCGAGGCGGCGCGGGCGGGCGAGCAGGGCCGCGGCTTTGCCGTCGTGGCCGGCGAGGTGCGCCTGCTGGCCCAGCGCAGCGCCGAGGCGGCCAAGGAGATCAAAAGCCTCATTGGTGACAGCGTCAGCAAGGTCGAGAGCGGCAGCGCCCAGGTGCTGGCCGCGCGCGAAACCATCGGCCAGATGGTCAACGAGGTGCGCAAGGTGACCGACCTCGTCGGCGAGATCACCGTCTCCAGCCGAGAGCAGAGCGAAGGCGTGGGCCAGATCAACGCGGCCGTCAGCCAGCTCGACCAGGCCACGCAGCAGAACGCGGCTCTCGTGGAGCAGACAGCGGCCGCCGCTGAGAGCATGCGCATGCAGACGGCCAAGCTGGCCGAGGCGGTGGCGGCCTTCCGCGTGGATGCGGGCGCTGCGGCGCCAGGGCCACGCGGCACGCCCAAGCCGGCAGCGCGACCCGCCACGGCGCCCCGCGCTGCGACTCCCAAACCTGCACCGCGCCCCGCGGTTCAAGCCAGGCCCGCACCAGTCACTGCGGCGCCCAAGCCAGCCCCCGCGCCCAGCCAGGCCGAAGGCGATTGGGAGACTTTCTAGAACAGGCCGGCGAGCCGCTGCACCGCGGCCTCGCTCTGGGCCCGGTCGGGGCGCAGGTCTTCATTGCCGAAGTCGTGCTCACCCATGGCCGCGACGAGCAGGCCGTCACGGCGCGGCAGCACGACAAGGTTCTGGCCGCGATAGATCAGCGCGTAGTCCACCTCGGGCTGGGGAATGAGGCGAGCCGTCTGGCCGCGCACCGGCGTCATGCTGGAGTCGCCCAGCAGCTTGCGCGCACCGTCGCCCGTGCAGTTGACGACGACGCGCTCGGGTAGGCGGGCAAAGTCGCGCGGCTGCCGGAACTCGCGCTGCACCAGTTCGCCGCCGTCGCGGGCGAAATCGTCCAGCAGCAGGCGCTGGTAGGCCGGGATGTTGAAAATGAGTTGCGTGAAGCGGCGTGCGTGCGGTTTGCGAAAAGGATGCTCCGCGGCCGAAAGCGCCTTGCCCTGCGGGCGCAGGTCGGCGATGCGCGACGACAGCTCCGGATAGTCGGGCTCGCCGATGTGGCCGGGCAGGGCTTGGTCGAAATCCTCGTCGGCGACGACATAGCCGTCATGCCATTCGACGGGGCCGGAGGGCAGGCCGAGATAGCTCTGGTGCACCTTGAACGAGGCACGCGCCATGGCTTCCCAATCGGCCGTCCAGGCCTCGCTGGCGTGTTCGCTGGTGACGATGCGCGAGTCCGGCGTCCACAGCCCGGTGGCGGCCGAGGAGTGCACGCGGGGTGGCCGGTCCTTGGCGTAGAGCCTGACCTTGTAGCCGGCCTGCTGGGCGGTGCGCGCCGTCGTCAGGCCGATGGCGCCGCAGCCGATGACGGCGATGCGCTCACCCGGGCGAACGCCGCGCGACTGGATCAGCGCCAGTGCGCGCTGGGCCGAGCCCCAGGACAGTGACCAACCGCTGCCGCCGTGGCCGTAGTGGTGGACGACGGTCTTGCCGAGGCGGCTCTCGACCTCGATGCGCGGCCCCTGGGCGCGAAAAGGGCGGATGCCGACGGCGATGTCGACGATGCGGTCCACGCTGGCGCGCATCACAGCCGGCGCCGCTGGGGCTGCGAAGTCCAGCGCAAAGGCGGGCCAGGACAGGGCGGCGCTGCCGGCCCCAAGCAAATGACGGCGTTGCACGATCAGAAGGCCTGGCGAGCCAGCGACTTGCGGATCAGCGCCGCATCGCGCAGGCGATTGGCCGAGCCGTCGGCGTCCAGCAGCACCACGGTCACCGGGCGCTTGCCGTTCAGGATGCGCATGGCCAGGCAGCGGCCGGCTTCCTCCGTGTAGCCGGTCTTGGAGACGCGGATGTTCCAGCCCTTGGCGCCGACCAGCCGGTTGGTGTTGCGCACGTCGCGCTGGCGGCCGTCGACCGGCACCTTGGCCTTCTTGACGCTGGTGATGCGCTCGATCTCGCCGTAGCGCGCCGCCGCTGCCGTGATGGCCGCCATCTCGGTGGCGGTCGAGGTATTGGCCGGCGACAGGCCGGTCGGGTCGGTGATGGCCGTGCGCTTCAGGCCGAGCGCGCGGATCTTGGCCTGCATGGCCTTCTCGAAGCCGGCCTCCCCGCCGGGAAAGGTGCGCGCCAGCGCCGCGGCGGCGCGGTTCTCGGACTCCATCAGCGCCAGCTCCAGCGCGGCCTGCCGGCTCATCTGCGTGCCGACGCGAACCCGCGAGCGGCTGTGCTTCAGCGTGTCGACGTCGTCGCTGGTGATGCGCAGCTTCTCGTTCGGGTCCAGCTTGGCGTCGAGCACGACCATGGCCGTCAGCAGCTTGGTCAGCGAGGCGATCGGCACGACGGTGTCGGCGTCACGGGCCATCAGCACCTTGCCGGTGGCGTCGTCGATGACGACGACATGCTTGGCATTGACGGGCAGGCGCAGCTGGTGAACCGGCGGCGCCTCGGCCTCGATGGCCACGGGGCTGGGCGGCGGCTCGACCGGCTCGCGGCCCTTGGCCTGCACGACGAAGCTGGTCGCGGCGATCAGCAGCGCCGGCAGAGCCAGCTTCCAGCCCGTGGCCTGGGGGCGCGGCGCGAGCAGGCGCTCGATGCGGGCAAGCAGGTCGCCGCCGCGAGCGGCGAGCGCGGGAGAGGGAGTCATATCGGAGCAATCCATTTCAGAAAGGGCATGCAGGGCCAGGGCCAGGCGGCGTGAATCACCGAGCAGCTCGGCCGAGATCTCGTCGGCCACCAGCTCGCGCTCATGGCGCATGCGAGCCGACAGCCACCAGACGACGGGGTGAAAAAAGAGCAGGGCCTCGACGGCGCTCTGCAGCAGGTTGGCCGCGTAGTCCCAGCGCCGCACATGAGCCAGCTCGTGCGCCAGCAGGGCTTCGATCAGATCTACCGGGAGGCGGGAGAGCAGGGCGGCAGGCAGCAGCACGCAGGGCCTGAACATGCCCAGTGCGATGGGGCCGGCCAGGTCGGGCAGCAGGCGCAGCGGGACGGGTCGCTTGAGGCCCAGGCGTCGAGCGAGAGCGTCCAGCCGCGCCTGCCATTCGGCCGGTGCCGGCATACTGCGCCGCCGCGCACGGCCGACCCAGGCCAGGCCCAGGGCCAACCTCGCCAGCATCAGCGCCGTGCCCAGGGCCCAGGCGCTGACCAGGGCCGGCATCTGCTCAGCAAGCGGCGGCAGCTCGCCGATGAATTCGGCGTCGGCGGGTGCGAGGTCCAGGCACTGGGCCAGCGGCAGGCCCAGGCAAAGCCCCAGGCCGGCCGCGCAGACGGCATAGCGCCAGCGTGCCGACGCGCCACGCATCAGCGCCAGCAGCAGGGCCACGGCGGCGCCGACGACGACGCCCTGCCAGACGAAGTTCACGAGGGCCCAGCCCCAGGCAATCATGGCGATGTCCAGGCTCATCTGGCTTCATCTCCCTTTCCAGCCAGCAACTGGCGGATCTCCGCGCGCTCCTTGGCGCTGACGTGGTTCTTCAGGGCCGCCAGCACCAGCGCCTTGCCAGAGCCGGCAAAGGCCTTGCTGATGAAGTCCTTCATCAGGGACTGCTGCAGCTTGTCCTGGGCGTGCACGGGGGCGTAGAGCTGCGGGCGCTGGCTCTCGTCGCGGGTCAGCAGGCCCTTGCCGTGCATCACCTGCAGCTGGCGCAGCACGGTGGCATAGGTGGCGTCGGGCCGCTCGGGCAGCAGGGCCTCGTGCACGGCCTTGGCATCGGCGGGGCCCAGGCGCCAGAGCACGCGCAGCAGGTCCAGCTCGGCCGCCGTTGGCTTGGAGGAAGGGGTTCGACTCATGGGTTCAGAATAAACGTTCTAGAACGCGATGTCTAGAACATTTGTTCTGAACTTCCCACCGGGCCGAGCGAGGGGCTCTACCTTGCGTCCAGCTCGCGGTGGCGCTTCAGCACATGGCCGTGGTGGCTGAACTGGCGCGCCAGCATCTCGACGAGATACACGGAGCGGTGCTGGCCACCGGTGCAGCCAATGGCCACGGTCAGGTAGCTGCGCTGGTCGGCCGCGAAATTGGGCAGCCAACGCGACAGGAAGCCGGCGATCTGGCCCATCATCAGGCCGACCTCGGGCTGGGCCGCGAGATAGGCCGCTACCGGCGCATCGCGGCCGTTGAGCGGGCGCAGCTCGCGGTCGTAATAGGGGTTGGGCAGCACGCGCACGTCAAAGACGAAGTCCGCGTCGCTGGGCACGCCATGCTTGAAGGCGAAGCTCTCGAAAACCAGGGTGAGCTTGGCGCCGACGTGCGGGCCGACGAGATCACCGAGCCAGACACGCAACTGCGCCGGGCGCAGCTGGCTGGTATCGATGACGGTGGACTCGGCCTTGAGCCCGCCGAGCAGTTCGCGCTCCAGCTTGATGGCGTCCAGCAACAGGCGATGGCTGTCATCGGCCGCGCCTTCCAGCGCACCGAAGCCGGTGTCGCGGTCCTCGCGCAGCGGGTGAGGCCGGCGTGTCTCGGAGAAGCGCCGCATCAGCGCCTCGTTGTTGGCGTCCAGGAAGATGGAACGCACCGGCACGCCGGTGGCTCGCAGGTCCTTGAGCAGCGGCAGCATCAGCGGCAGCGAACTCGCCGAGCGCACGTCCACCGCGATGGCGACACGGCGTTCACCGCGTTGCTGCTCCAGGCGCAGGAAGTCCAGCAGCAGCTCCGCGGGCAGGTTGTCCACGCAGAAATAGCCGGCGTCTTCCAGCGCGTGCATGGCCACCGACTTGCCGCCGCCGGACATGCCGGTCAGCAGCACGACGTCGCCGTGCAGATCCGTGTCCATGCTCATGACCGGGCCTTGCGCGGCTTGGTCGCCGTGGACGCATCCAGCATCTCCTGCGCATGCGCCAGGCTGGTCGACGACAGGCGCTCGCCGCCCAGCATGCGGGCGATCTCGGCCACGCGGGCTTCGCCGGCCACGGGGCTGACGGAGCTGACGGTGCTCGTGCCTTGCAAGGCCTTGGCGACGACGAGATGCCGGTCTGCGCACGCGGCCACCTGGGGCAGGTGGGTGACGGCCAGCACCTGGCGCTGGCCGGTTGCCGAGTGGCCGAGCTGCTTCATCAGCCGGCCCACGGTCTCGGCGACGGCGCCACCGATGCCGACGTCGATTTCGTCAAAGATCAGCGTGCCGGGCGCGTTGTCGGTTGCGGCCTGGCTGGCGGTCACCGCAATGGCCAGCGCGATGCGCGACAGCTCGCCGCCCGAGGCCACCTTGGCCAACGGGCGCGGCGTGCTGCCGGCATGGCCTGCGACCAGGAACTCGGCGGATTCGACGCCAAAGCTCTGCGGGCCGTCGGTGGGGTTCAAGGCGATGTCGAACTGGCCGCCCGCCATGCCGAGCTGCTGCATCGCCGCCGTGACGGCGGACGCAAGCTGGGGCGCCGCCTTCTTGCGGGCGCGGCTGGCGGCCTGCGCCTCGGCGTCGAAGGCCTGGCGCGCGGCGGCCAGGGCCGCTTCGAGCAGGGTGGGGTCGCTGGCGGCGTCGAGCTGGGCCAGCTCGGTGCGCCATTGCGCGAGCAGGGCCGGTAGTTCATGAGGCTGGCGGCGGTAGCGGCGCGCCAGCGTCATCCAGGCCGACACGCGCTCGTCCAGCTCAGCCAGGCGGTTGGGGTCCAGATCGGCCTTGTGCAGATAGGCTGACAGCGTGTGGCTGGCGTCCTGCAACTGGGCCTGCACATCGCGCAGAGCCTGCACGGCGGAAAGCAGGCGGGCGTCGTGGTCGAGCACGCGCTCAAGCTGGTCCAGCGCGCCGCCGGCGAGGGACTGGGCGCTGGGCTCGGCCTCGTCCAGCGCATCCAGGGCCGACTTGGCCGCGTCGATGAGGGACTGGCCATGCGACAGGCGCCCGTGTTCGGCGTTCAGCTCCTCCCACTCGTCCTCGGCCGGCGCCAGGCCGTCCAGCTCGCCGATCTGCCAGGCCAGCCGCTCGCGCTCGCGCAGTGCGTCGGCCTGCTGGCCCTGGGCCTTTTGCAGCGCCTCGGCGGCCTGCTTCCAGGCGGCGTGAGTGCGGCCCAGCGGCACAGTGTCCAGCCCCGCAAAGCCATCCAGCAGCTCGCGCACGGCGGCGGGGCGGGTCAGGCCCTGCCAGGCATGCTGGCCGTGGATGTCGAGCAGGTGGTCGGCCAGTTCGCGCAGCTGCGTCAGCGTGGCCGCGCCGCCGTTGATCCATGCGCGGCTCTTGCCCGCGGCGTCGATGACGCGGCGCAGCAGCAGCGTGTCGTCGGTGTCGAAACCGGCCTCGTCGAGCCAGGCGCGCAGATGCACCGGCGTGTCGAATTCGGCGGTGATCTCGGCCTTGGCTGCACCTTCGCGCACCACGCCGGCGTCACCGCGGCCGCCGAGGGCCAGTTGCAGCGCGTCGATCAGGATGGACTTGCCAGCGCCGGTCTCGCCGGTCAGCACGGCAAAGCCGGGCTCGAAGTCGAGCTCCAGCGCGGGAACGATGACGAAATCCTTGAGACTCAGGTGCCGCAGCATCTAGACGTACCAACGTAACTTGCGACGGAGCGTCGCGTAATAACTCCAGCCCTTGGGGTGCAGAAAGCGCACTTGGTGCTGGCTGCGCCGCACGGTGATGGTGTCGCCGTGCAGCAGGCTCGCGAGGCTTTGCATGTCGAAATTCACCGACGCATCGCGGCCGGCGACGATCTCCAGGCGCACCTCGCCCAGGTCGGGCAGCACGATGGGCCGGTTGGACAGCGTGTGGGGCGCGATGGGCACGATCAGCCAGCCGGCGATGCTGGGGTGCAGGATGGGCCCGCCGGCGGAGAGCGCATAGGCCGTGGAGCCGGTGGGCGAGGCCACGATGAGGCCGTCGGCGCGCATGTTGGCGACGAACTGCTCGCCGACCTCGATCTTCAGCTCCACCATGCCGGAGCTGCCGCCGCGGCTCACGACCACGTCATTGAGTGCCAGGCCGGAGAAGATGGATTCGCCGTCGCGCCAGACCGCGCCTTCCAGCATCGCCCGCGGCTCGACTTCGTAGTCGCCTGCCAGTACTGGTGCCAATGACTCGCGCCAGCGTTCGATGGGAATGTCCGTGATGAAGCCCAGCCGCCCCTGGTTGATGCCCACCAGCGGAATGCCGTGGCGAGCCATGTCCCGTGCGAAGCCGAGCATCGTGCCGTCACCGCCGATGACCACCGCCAGGTCGCATTGCCGGCCCAGCTCGTCGTTGGACAGCGCTTCATAGCCCGTCAGGCCGGTGTTGAGCGCGGTGTCCGCTTCCAGCGATACGTCCAGGCCCTGGCCGCACAAAAATTGGGCAATCTCCTCCAGCACCGGCCCGATGCCAGGCGCTTGATGCTTGCCCACGATGGCGACATGTCTGAAGCGCTCGGCCATGCGGCAAATTACACCACAGGGGGTTTGCACATCCCGGGCAGAACAGCGCTGTCCATAGAATGCGGGCATGCTCGACGAGCGCTCCAAATCCCTGCTGAAAACCCTGGTCGAACGCTATATCGCGGACGGGCAGCCGGTCGGCTCGCGCACGCTGTCCAAGGCCTCGGGCCTGGAACTCAGCCCCGCGACCATCCGCAATGTGATGGCCGACCTCGAAGAACTCGGCCTCATCGCCAGCCCGCACACCAGTGCCGGCCGCATCCCCACGGCGCGTGGCTACCGCCTGTTCGTCGACACCATGCTGACGGCCCAGCCCGGCCTCATCGGCGTGGACGCTGCACGGCTGCAGCCCGACCAACCCCAGCGCGTCATCGCCAGCGCGGCGCTGATGCTGTCCAACCTGTCGAGCTTTGTGGGTGTGGTCACGTCGCCGAAGAAGGCCAGCGTCTTCCACCACATCGAATTCCTGCGCCTGGGCGAGCGCCGCGTGCTCGTCATCCTCGTTGCACCCGATGGCGACGTGCAGAACCGCGTCATCTTCACCGCACAAGACCTCAGCCAGTCCGAGCTCGCCGAAGCCAGCAACCGCCTGAATGCCAACTACGCCGGCCTCACGCTCGAAGCCGTGCGCGAACGCCTGCGTCACGAGGTCGATGAGCTGCGCGGCGAGATTGCCGGGCTGATGAGCGCGGCCGTGCAGGTCGGTACCGAGGCCATGGTGCAGGAGCAGGAGCAGGTCGTCGTCTCCGGCGAGCGCAACCTGCTGGCCGTGCAGGACTTCAGCCATGACATGGGCAGCCTGCGCCGCCTCTTCGACCTCTTCGAGCAAAAGACGCAACTGATGCGCCTGCTCGACACATCGAGCCGCGCCGAGGGCGTGCGCATCTACATCGGCGGCGAAAGCCAGGTCGTGCCCTACGAGGAGCTGTCCATCGTCAGCGCGCCCTACGAGGTCGACGGCCAGGTGGTGGGCACGCTGGGCGTCATCGGCCCGACGCGCATGGCCTACGACCGCATGATCCAGATCGTCGACATCACGTCGCGGATGGTGGGGCAGGCGCTCAGTCAGCGGTGAGCCGACCCTGACTAGAATCCGCGCCTCCTCCCCGGGGGCCGTTAGCTCAGTTGGTCAGAGCAGAGGACTCATAATCCTTTGGTCGTTGGTTCAAGTCCAACACGGCCTACCATTCCACGCGCTTTTGCGCGGTAGCGGGCACTAACTTTGTGCTCGACGTGGTGGCTTCGTTGCCGTTGCGTTGCCCTTAGTGCTCAACTCGTTGTTCTACTTCGATGGCACTTCCGTCTGCCCAGGGCGATCGTTACCAGCTTCGAATGCGCGAACTGCAGCGCGAGATCCTTCGCGGTCATGAAGTCCTGGTGGACTTCGAGCCTCCCTACCCGTCAGGTTCGTTCCGTTTCCTAGACTCGGATCTCGGGTCAGACGGAAAGGGAATCGAACTGTGGCGCGGGCTAGCGCTGTACATGCAGATCGACCCCGACTCAATCGGCCGGACCGATGACGAGGCGATGGCCTTCCTGCGCGAACTCCAACCATTGGCGGGCGCTGCATCGAATTCGGTGGCCGCCATCTACTGGCGGCGCCTATGGGAGCTGGGCCGAGATGTGGTGAGCGGGGCCTTCGAATGTGAGATACGAAGGGCGAATCCGCATTTAAGTTTGGTGGCGCGGTCCTACCTCTTTGGAACTCTTGAACAAACGCGTATTGAGCGAGTCGGCGAGAAGTTTGGTTGGCTTCCTGGTGGCGCATACCTCTTCCCGTACAGGCCCGGCGAAGTACCGCCGCTGCAGCCTTTCGGTGAGTCCTCAGTACCAGGCGAAATCGACGAGGATCCCCAGACCCGCTTTTACGGCGATGCCAGCCCGCCGTACAAGTGGCCATGGGGTTCGCACGAGACGACGCTGCTGCGCATGCTGGTGGGCGTTGCGGGTCTCTGGAAGACGATTGACCAGGGCGGCAACTACGACCCCAGCGACCCAACGACAGCTCCGACTCTTGAACAAGTTGATGCTTGGCTTCAGCGCAACGGCGTGAAGAACAGCAGCCTGAGCAAGGCCATCAACCAGATGTTGAAGCCTGACGACTTCCCGGACGGCAGGCGGGCAAAGAAAGTTGCGGCTAAGAAGAAGTGAATCCATTCACTCTTTTTTCATAGGCCGCCGGCCGGCAGCATGAAGGTTCATCRACTTTCATGTGCCCCATGACCCAGCCGCCCGCTGCATCGCTTCCCGAAGAAGGCTTCATCCGAGAAGCCCAACTCCTCAACGTACTGCCCGTCTCCTCGACGACTCTTTGGCGCATGGTGAGGACCGGCGCCTTCCCGCCGCCGGTCAAGATTTCCACTCGTGTGACCGCGTGGCGCGTCTCGGATGTGCGCGCTTGGTTCGCGTCGCGGAGGGCCGCCACATGACCCGGCAGGAGCTCTATGAATTGGTGTGGACGATGCCGGTGATCCACGCGGCCAGGAGCGTTGGGCTGTCTGACAAAGGCCTGGCCAACAAGTGCAAGGCATTGAACGTTCCGATGCCGCCACGCGGACATTGGGCGAGGGTGTCAGCGGGTGCGAGCATCCCGAGAACGCCAATGCCGGAAAGTTCAGAAGCAGACGCCCAGGCGCTCAAGGTTCTGGCCGACATCGATATAGCTGATGGGGCAGTCGGAGCATCGCTGAAGGGACGCATTGCGCAGAAAGCGCCCTCCGGAGAAGCTGGCGGGGACGGCACGCGCCTTGATGAAGGAATGTGGCTGAGCGCAAATCGAAGTGCGCCGCGGGCGTCCCCCGAAGCGGCTTGGCCTTCGACATCGGTAGTGCGAAGTAAACAGACGCCGGAACAATCGCTATCTGCGACACGCAACGCGGCCATTGATCTTGCGTTCATCCGCACGGTGGCTTCCGAACTTCAGGACATGCGTGCTATCGAGTCGTTGGTTCAGGCCGCGATAGCCCATGCAATTCATGGCCGGCAAGGTGATGCGCGGTGCGTGCTGAACTGGGCCGCCGCCGTTCGAGCGAAATTGGCCGAGCGAGACCCGATCGCTGTGCTGCTGCGCTTGGCAATGTCGCTCGATCATTAACTCCTGCCCCGCGAACGCCACTCGCACTTAGACTTCGGCTCAAAGATGAATCCGAGAGTCATATGAAGTTCGAGGTGTATTGCGATGAGGCGCATCCGGACGTGTTCACGTCCGAACACCCTCGCGTCCGGCACTTGATGATCGGCAGTCTATGGTTGCCAGCAGAATTACGAAGCGAGATTAAGGGCCGGATCTCAACGCTTCGGCAGATTCATAACGCATGGGGTGAAATCAAGTGGAGTAAAGTTTCTCYGAGCAAGCAGGATTTCTACCGCGATCTCATTGATTTGTTTGTTAGCTATGGAGAGAACGTAAGGTTCAGGTGCATTGCCGTAGATCACACCCAACTTAATCTCAATCTTCACGGTAATGATGGAGAGCTGGGCTTTTACAAGTTCTACTATCAGCTGCTGCATCATTGGATTTTAGATCGCAATGAATACTCAATATTCTGCGACGCCAAGAGCAATCGCGACCCCACCCGCCTGCCGGTATTACACAGGTGCCTGGCCTGTTCAAATCTAACCGCGCAAATTTCCGGCATTCAGTCGCTGCCATCGAGCGAAGTCGTTCTTATTCAACTATGCGATCTCTTGCTTGGCGCGGCTAGCAGCAAGATCAACGGAACGTTGCGCGACGGCTCGGCCAAAGCCTCGATAGTGAAGCGCCTTGAGGGTGCCCTAGGAAGGAAGATCGGGGCTACCAGCAAAGGTGAAGAGAAGTTCAACGTCTTCAAAATTCAGTTGCAGGGGGGCTGGTGAATGGCCCAACCCGGTTTGGTCGTCTATGCCTCTGTTGCGGAATATAGGACGCACTATCTGAATAGCTACTGTCGTGGCGTTATCCAGACTGCAGATGGGATGCGGGTCTATTTCAAGCCAGCTTCTTTTGACCATGCGTTTTACGAAAGCACCAAAAGAGATGGCGCTAAAGATGCGTTCTCTCAGGTGCGAGCTCAGCGCATCGACTGGATCCAAGCTACGCTCGCGTCACCGGACGCAGATTTGTTTGCAGGGTATGACAAAGCTTCGAACACGCATTCGCACGCTCGCCGCGTTGCAGTTGTGTACGAAGATTTTGTGGTGGTCATCTCGATCAGCGCGGCTAAAGATGGGGCGCTGAAAGGAGGCTTCGTCACCTGCTACCAGGCCGACAACAGCATTGGCAAAATCCGCCTCGCGCCACAATGGTCTCGCGCAGATTGCCTGCACGACCTTGGCATTTAGATAGCAAATCCACAAATAAAATGGCCGCTGATTCGCTACGCGGGTTCAGCGGCCGAGACCTCGATAGGTTCAAAGCCGATAGGCAGTGAACTCGCCCATATAGTGCCCGCATCACAGCTGTGAGTCAAGGAATTCCGTACCGTCAAGTAGGGATGTGGCGACTCTTTCGAGCAGCACTCTATCGGCAGTGGATGGCTGCGTAGAGCGGGTTCACACGGGCCGGTCAAAACGGAACAGGCGAAGGCTCAGCCTTCAGAGCGCCCAGCACCCGACGCACGGTGGCTAGGTCGTAGGCATCAACGATATGGACCAGCAGCCGCCGATGCGGCTCGCCAGCGGACCCCGACAGCGACGGATAGACGTTGAACAGGCACCGCGGCTTTCGGCCCGAGTCGTCCACCAGGTGCGCGACCGCGTAGTCGGCGACATCCAAGCCAGCAAGGTCTGCCACAGTGGCACAGGTAGTGGTGATCTTCATAGAGTTTTCTCTGGCAAGCCGCGCTCCTCGGCGGAGCGCTTGGCCCGGCCCACCGTCGGCGGGAACTTCGCCTTGGCCCTGGCCTCGGCTTCATCGAAAGGGGCGCGGACCGGATCGCACCACCACACTTGGGGCACTAGCTTTGAGCTCTTGGGGCTGAAGCCGTGATCCTCGTAGCCTAGAACCATGATCTGGCCGTCGCGGATCTTGACCCTCGCATGGTCAAGTTGGCGCCAGCGCAGTTCGGGGCCACCTCTGATGCCAAGAAGGGAGGCCGTCATTGGCCGCCTTGAGCCGTCGTCTGCCCACCCTCGCATCACCGTCACCCAGAGCCTGCCGCGCGCTGGCACCAGCGCTTCAAGATGCTCCTGCGGCAGCCTGCGGCCCCGCTGCCTCGTACAAATCACGTCTACCCACATACTGTACATTTATACAGCTTCAACGCGCCGCACTCCGTTTCATCGCATCTCTGAATGAGGCTCTTTACACACCTGATCCTGCTCTGCGGACTCACCGCTCCTCTGAGTGCTTCAGCCTGGGGCGCTGACGGCCATCGCCTGATCGCTGAACTGGCCGAGTCGCAGCTATCGCCTGCCGCCACCGCGGAGGTTGGCCGACTGCTGAAACAGGAGCCGGGGGCCACGATGGCGTCGGTCTCGACCTGGGCCGACGAGAAGCGCTCCGGCTCAACGGCACCGCTGCACTACGTCAATCTGCCGGAGGATGACTGCAACTACAGCCGCCAGCGTGACTGCCCGGATGGTCGCTGCGTCGTCGAAGCGATCAAAGCAAAGGTCGCCATCCTGAAGTCGCACGCGTCGGAAACCGAGCGCCTGATCGCGCTGAAGTACGTCATTCACCTGGTCGGCGACATCCACCAGCCACTGCATGTGGGCCTGGCCAGCGACAAGGGCGGCAACCTCTTCCAGGTCAGGATGGGTCGGCGGGGAAGCAACTTGCATGCGGTCTGGGACGCCGAACTCATCAAGCGGCGTCCAGGTGGCCTCGCACGGCTGTTCAATGAGGCTGCCCTGGCCGTCAAATCTGCATCCGCGTCCATGGAGGCTGCCGGCTGGGCGGCTGAGAGCTGTGAGGCGCGACGGCGCGATGGCTTCTATCCGGGGAATAGACAGATCAACGCTGAGTACGCCGCAGACTGGGATAGTGAGTTGGTGCGCCGCCTGTCGCTTGCCGGGGCGCGGCTGGCCAATGTGTTGAATGAGACGCTGGACGCTACGCGATGACGACCCCGACAACCCCAGAAATTAGCAACGATTTGCTGTCTGCAGTTCAGCCGCTTGTCTTTGAGACCGGATACGAAGTATTCCCCTACATGATCGGTGGCACGGCTTTCCTCGCTGGCTATGAAGGTCGCTGGTACGTTTGCACGACCCGGCACGGCCTCCATCCAGAGTCGCCACCAGCTATCTGCGTTTTCCCACACGACCATTCACGCAAATTCTTCAAGCTCGGCCGCGTGTTTTTTGTGCCGCGGGAACACGAGCCTGAGGACTTCGTTGATCTCGCGGTCATAGACATCAACATGAGCTGCTTGGACGATCCGGAGCTTGCGGTGGCCAAGCCGCTGGATCTTGAAGCCATGTTCGATCCGGACTGGGAGCACGTTGCTTTGCAGGGCAGCACGCTCATCATGGCCGGGTATCCAAAGGAGCGATCGGAAATCGGGCTGGAAGACCAACTGCTTCGAACGGACAGAACCCTTCTAAGCGGCACCTATCAAGGCGCCTCGGGGCTAGAGCACCTGCATCTCATGCAGATTGACGATGCCCAGGAACTCGCCTCTTTCGATGGATTCAGTGGAAGCCCTGTTTTGGCGGTAAAGGGCTGCGCAGGCGGGGAGACATCAGTCGTTCTCTGCGGCATGGCCATCAGGGGCACGCGCGGCAGTCGCCTCGTTCACTTTCTGCCAATCGAAATCTTGATTGAGGCGATGCGTATCAAGCGGTCTCAGGATCAGAGGATGGGGTAAAGCCCGTTTCTTAAGAACCGCTGCCAAGCCTCAGGACGCCACCGACGAAGTCCTTGAACCCAAGCGCAAGATGCGCGTACTTCTCTGCCTTCAGGCAGCCATCGCCAATCTTTTGTACTGTGCCCCACATGGAAACCAGGCGACCGAAGGCGGGGACGTCGTTGTAGGCGGCAAGCTGAGGTTCAGCGCGGGCAAGACTTGTCGCCGCGGCATCAAATGCCACCTGAAGTTTGATGACGCCGCGCACCCTACAGGCCTGCAAAGCGTCTTCGATAAGTTCAAGATGGAAGCGGATCAGATCGCGCAGCCCTGCTGGCAGTCCTTCATCAGCGAGAGCCGCGCGAAGTTCGTCTACCTTGGTGCGAAGATCGTTCCAGAGGTCGGCGTCAATTTCGGCCTGATCGTCGGGCAATAGGTGGACACAGAAATCCAACGTCGTCACGACGTGAGGCGGGAAGTGCTGCATCACTAGCTCCCAGCGCTGGTTGAGAAGCCTAGGACTGATCGCATTGATGAACGCAGCTGTAGCGTTGACCGTCAGGTGCGCTGGCACTCTGCCACTCAGATCTCGTGACATCTGCTCGGCCTCAAGCTTGATGTCCAGCAGGTGTCGAACCGCACGCAGCTCTCCCTCTGGTCCATCGTCGGTGACCAGTTGGAACACTGACTTCCAGCCTTCAATAACGCCTTGGTTCGTGGCCTCCGCTTGCATTCGCCCGAGCAGGGCGCGCAACCTTGATGCGGCGTTGCTGTTTTCCATAGATCTCCCTCTACGCAATTGTTTGTCGCTGAGCAGTTGCTTCAGCCCGCCTATCTCGGCGGTTCAACGGTTCACTTCTTGACGGAAACGCGAGCTAGTAGCTCTCGGTACAGCTTGTTGCCGCCCTCTTGGGTATTGCTCAGTGGATTTGCCTGGCAGTAGTTGTTCATCCACAAGGCGGCTTGATCAAAGGAGCCAAGTTGGCTCAACGGATCTGATCCACCAGACCCTATTGCCGCATTCAGGCCGGAGAGGTATCCGGCGAGCCAAGGCTTGTCCGGATTCGACATCCATCTTCCGCAGTCTTGGACGCCGAAGGTAGATATTGCCCCGCCCTGACAGGTCAGCGCAAGAGCCAAGAGTAGGAGAGCTGAACAGGGGCGTTTCATTTGCGCTCCAAGGTCATGGCAGCGCTTGCATCGTCATCCTGCCCAACATCATGTGACGGCGGTTCATAACTTCGCCCGAGCCCGGTGTTCGCCTTCGGGCCGCGCTCTTCGAGGAATGCGGCGAGCGCTTTACGCGCCGCCTTCGCCTCGCCTGGGTAGCGCCCCGTCAGAACCAGGCAGGCGAAGGAAAAGGCGAGCGAGGCGAGCCAGAAGAAAACTGAGGCGGCGGGAGCCATCCACATGACGACGGCGCTGTCGTGGCCCTGGGAGTACATCGCCCAGAAGACTCCAACAACGATACAGAGCTGAACAAGGTTGCCAAGCCAGCCCCAGCCTGTGCGAAGCGCGCCCGCCAAGTCAGAAAGCCGGTTGCGCAATAGCTCGGCGCTACAGCGACGGGAAGCGTATTCGAGGAGCTTGGGGGCAAGGCGTTCGTCTTCCAGGTCTGCGACGGGCACGCCCAACGCAATCGAAGCGTCTTGCCGGCGGCGGCGTTCAATGCGCTGCTCTTCCCACGCCACGATAAACAGAACCAGAACGCCGAAAGCGCAAGAGGCCACTAGCGCCCCGACGACGTGAACGATTGCCATACCCATGCGCCGCTCCCTCAGCCGCTGGTGCGACTCGGCTCGGCAATCTTAGGCATAGCCCGGCGGCCAATCGAGCCAGACTAACCCGCTCCATTTCCGGGCCCTCGGGCGCCCGATTGACTCTGTCAGCCGATCAGGCCGCGCCCGCGCGCCATGAGCGCCTTCATGCGGTCGTCGTTGCCGAGCAAGCCACCAGGGCCGCCCGCTTGCGCCATGGGCTGCTGTTGCTGGTTGAGGAGCCCGCCGGGCATCTGTTGCGGCTGCGCCGGCATGGCCTGGCCACCGCCGAACAACTGCTCATAGCTCGGGGTCGTGCTTTGGCGCTGCATGGCTTGCTGGCCCCAGTTCAAGAGGCCAGGTAGAGCGGAGCGCGATTGGTCGAGGCCTGCGTACGCAGTGCTGTAGGCCTGGGTTTGCTGTGGGGTGAACGGGTTCTGACGCAGGCTCGTCAACATGCTGCCTGCGTCGCCAAGCACGTTCGTCAGGAACGGCTGCGCAGCGGCCCAGGGTTCGCTAGTTTTCGTGCTCGTCCCGCCGCCAGACGCGGCACCCAGGCCCGCGCCGAGCAGCGCCGAGATCGCCCCGCCCATTGGATTCGGCTTGGTGCCGCCACTTCCATTCGGGACCGCAGTGAACCAGCCTTTCAGCGTGTCGAGCCAATCGCTGCCGCCTGAGTTCACAGGCGAATTGGTGACGGGATCAAGCCCGCCCCACCCGCTGTAGTTGAGCCCTTCGTGCGAGTAGTCGCCACCGTCCACACCAGACAGATCCCACTGAAAGCCAGGGTCGCCGAAGCTGCCAAGGTCGAGTGTTCCGTCGCCCCCGCCAAGGGAACCCAGGCCCGAGAGCCAATCAGTCCAGCCCATATCGCCGCCTATGTTGACGGCAGGCCCAGAGAAGCCGCCGACGTTGTTGAGAATGCTGTTCGTGTCGGTCGGGACATCGAAGCCATCGAATCCGCCCGGGATCAGGTCGCCGCCACCGTTGTCCAGCGACATGGCCTGGCCGGCCGAGCCGTCGCCGATGCTGCCGATGCCACCGCCGATGGCTCCACCAACTGCGCCAGTCAACGCGCCCTTGAGCGGGTTGTCGCCCTTGATGGCACTGGTAAGTCCGCCCTTCGCCGCGCCCTTCAAGGCGCCGTCCTTCACCTTCTGCCAAGGGTCAACCTTGTTTTGGACAAGGTTTGATCCCTCGGGAGGCGGGCTGTATGACGGCTGGAGGGCCGAGCCTGCTGCGGCGCTAGCGGTCAGCGCAGCCGGAAGGAGCGATCCACCAGCTGCCGCGCCCGTCGTCACCACGGTGGGCAGGACGTTTGCAGCAGTGCCGCCAAGCGCCGCACCACCACCTCCAAGGAAGGAGGCTGCGGCATCGCTGCCAACGGAGCTGAGCGAGGTAAGCCCGTAGTCGGCCACGGTGGGCAAAGTGGCCTCCAGGCCGCTGGCCGCGCCGGAGAGAGCCCCCGCGCCCTCTCCAGCCGCGCCAATGGCGCCCGCGAATGGTCCAGCCAGCATGGCGAACATCGCGATCTGATCCATCAGCGTGTCGCTGTTGGTCATCGTCGGGTCGCTCTGGCCGTTGACGAACTTGCCGTCTTGACCGGTGAGGCCAAAATACTCCGGCCGGCCTCCAGGGGTCGTGCCAGGGTCATGCGCAACGCCGAGGTTGAAGCCGTTGTTCGCCAGCCAAGTGCGGGCGTCGTCGCTCCACACCGGTTGTGCGCCGAAACCGTAATCCGAGCCTGGGAGATCCGTCAGGCCCTGTCCACCGTAGCCAAGAGCCTGGAGCAGGGCCAGGTTCTGAGCCGTGGGGGCGAACTTGGACTCCGCGCCCTGACCTGCGTCGGCCATCGAAGACCGGGCAAGTTGGAAGTCGGTGGGCAGCGCGAAGGACTGGGTGGGCGCCCAGTGCATCGAAGTCCAATCACGAGAGGTCATGCGTCGCTTTCAATGTTGTGCAAACAGCGATGAGGGGTCCACGGCAGCGCGAGTGAAGGCGTCTTCCAACTTCTGCAGGAGGCGGTCAGCCATGCGGTCCTCGCCCATCGCTCGCGCGATGCACATCGCCCGGAAGAGGTCGCGTGGGCCGATCTGGTCTGCCGGGCCGTCGTCGAGCCGCAGGAGCTGCGATGCAGCGAGCGGTTGTTCCAGGTCCTTCATGCTGCAAGGGTGACTTGTGCGAAGCCTTCGACTTCGTCGCGACGGAACATCTGCCGTCCGTCGATGCGGACGGGACGGAGGCCTGTCGCGCCGCCGGTCTGAATGGCAGCCCGAGTGGCCGCCTCCAGAAGCCATTGGGCGGCCTCGCGCGGAGTGAGGAGGTCAAAGCTCATCGGTGTAGAAAGTTGGTCGTTCATCGTTGCCAGCTCCTTTGATGTTCAGTAGGCCACCGTGCGCGGCTATGCGTGGCGGATCCCGGGAAAGTGGTCACAAATCAGGCCTAGTCGCCGCCGTTTCCCGGCTTCCGCTTCATCGCCACGTCGGCCGGCAGCGTCCATCGATGGCGCGATCCGCATGGAAACGCGGGCGGGCGCCAGGGCTGCGCCAAGATTGCCGAGACCGCCGTGATGATGAGCAGGTCGATGACGTCCTGGCGATTCCGCGACGGGAACAGGTCTTCGCCAACCTGCAGCGCATCGAAAGCAGCTTGGCCAGGAACCCAATCGACGCGCGGCTGGGCGGAGTTGCTGGGCATCAGGGGGACTCCCCGCTTTCTGAGCTCGCGGGGATCAGGGCCACGGCAACCAGTTGACCGGGCTGCCGTGTTGCCCGCGCGTGCTGGTGCACCCGCTCCATGAACGCGTCCTCGGTCTCATCGGCCGCTCGGACAAACCGCCCGGGCTGGCCGAGCAAGGTGCAGGAGTGGATCTCGCCGGGCTCATTGGCGCCGACGAAGATCACACGCTTGATGATGAAGTCCTCGGGCTTGGCAGTTACCGATTCGATCGCGCTGACACGCTTGTGCAGGGTGCTGTTCATCGGTGGACCTCCGTGTCGTCCTCGATGTCATAGATGGCGGCGGCCAACTTGGCCGGTGATGAGCCGAATCCGGCGGCCCAAGCTGAGGCTCGGTTCCGGAAGTCGGCGGGACTCTCGCCGTCATGGCGGATCAGCTTCAAGCCGCTGGACAGCTTGATCGCGCGGACCTCTTCTTCGTCGCGACCGAGTGCGGTCAGGACAATCAGCGAAGGGCCGGCTTCCGAGCCGACGCAAGCGTCGTGTTCCAGGCGCTCAAGTCGGCAGTTAACGCTTGGCATGGTGCTCCTCCAAAGCCGCGATGCGGCGTTCAAGTTCATCGGCTTCGGTCAGCTTCGCGAGCGTCCCGAGAGATGCCAGCAGCGCCGCGCCTTGACTCGGCGCAAGGTCGCCGGTGGCCACGGCAGCCACGACGGCCCGACCTTGTTCGGTCAACGAGCCGTCGGGCAGTGCGAGCGGGCTTGCCTCTTCTGAGGCCTTGACCGGCGGGATAACGCGCTCCAGCAGCAGCCTGGCCGCGCCCACGTCGCCTTCGAGGGCGGCGTCTTTGAGGTTGTTGATGATGGCGGGCACATGCACCGCGATGGCGGCGCGGAGCTTGGCGATCTCACCGGTCCCGGAAGGCCGCCCAGCTGGGTTGCCGCTTTCGCCTGGCTTCCATGCATGGGGCGGCGGTTTGCGTTTCTTCGTGTCTGTCGGCACTGTGATTCCTTTCTGCTCAATCAAAGGCGTTGTCATTTCTGTCGTAGCTAGGCCGGCGCATCTCTGCGCGTGCCAAGATGCACCTACCGATACACAAGGGCGGAGGCTCCATGAACCCCTGGGACGCGGTTATTCGTGACGCCATAGCAAAGCGCTCGATCCTGGTCATCCGGTACGACTCATGGGCTGCTGAACGCGCCGTAGAGCCGCATGCGTACGGCGCCGGCGACAACGGCAATGACCTTCTTCGGGCGTGGCAGGAGGCCGGCGCCAGCAGCTCTGGCGAACACTCTGGCTGGAAGCTGTTTACGGTTTCCAAGATCGTCTCCATGAGAGCGACCGGAGGCACGTTCCCAGGCGCACGACCCGGTTACGCGCGGCCAGACACAGCCATGCGACGTGCCTACGCTCAGCTCTAAGGTGGGCGCCACATGTGCAAGTTGTGGCGGGCATTGCTGGCTCCGAGTGCAAGCCGCAGTCAGACAAGTGAATGAAAACTGGGGCTTCCCCCCGCGGGTCGATATTTGTCATGTGCTCCTCCGGGACACGTTGCCGACGCTTTCGGTCCAGCGCTGGGTACGGCCGTCAAAGCTCAGCCCCATGCGCCCTCTCCGACCAGCTCTGTTTTTGGCGACCTTCAGCAGGACTAGCATGGAGCCGTCGGCCTCGTTGCCCATGGGGTGCAACAGCAGCACGGTGTCGGCGTCCTCCTCGATGGCGCCGCTTTCCTTCAGGTGGTGAAGTTCGGGCTCGTCGCCCTCGCTGGCTCGGTTCAGTTGGGACAGCAGCAGCACGGTGACGCCCAGTTCCTTGGCGAGCACCTTGAGGCCGCGGCTGATCTCCTCGATCTGGTGATGCCGGTGGCGCTTGTCCCCGCCAGGGTTCGCGCACAGTTGCAGGTAGTCCACAACGATCAAGGAGAGCGAGCCACGCCGTAGGACCTGGCGAGCCTTCGCCCGAATGTCGAGCAGGCTCAGGGCGCCCTGGTCGTCGATGCTCACGGGCATGCGCCGGGCACGTTCCGCCGCCTCGACGATGCGGGTCCAGTCCTCTTGCTCCAGCTGGCCGGATGCGAGCCGGTCCATTCGAACGGCTCCGAGGTGGGCGGCGGCCCGGTCCGTCAGCTCGCCGGCCGTCATCTCCTGACTGAGCATCAACGCTCGGCGGCCCTGACCGGCGACATGCAGCAGGATCTGCGTCGCAAGGCTCGTTTTGCCGACGCTGGGGCGGGCCGCGAGGACGATCACCTTGCCCGGCTTGATGCCGCCACCCAATGCTTCGTCGAGCGCCGCGAGACCGGTCGGTATACCCGGCTCGGTATCACCGGCCTGTAGCCCTTCCCAGTACGCGGTGCGCTCGATGAGCAGATCACCCAGCTCGCGGGGCTCTTTGCTGCCGTTGACGCGCTTCAGCGCCGCGAACTTGGTCTGGACGCGGTCCAGCACCTCGTCAGCTGAAACGGCTTCACCGACAACCTCGACAGTGTCATCTGCCGCAGACAGGATGTCGCGACGAAGGGCCTTGTCGGCGACTACCTGGCTGTAGCGCTGGCAGTTGGCTGCGCTGGGCACGCACTGAGCAAGGGAGTTCAGGTAAGCAAGGCCGCCGACCGTCTCTGCCAGCCCGGATGCCTCAAGTTCGTCGAAAACAAGCACGGTGTCTGCCGGCTTGCCGATGCTGATCAGGCGCTGGATTGCTTCGAAGATCATCCGGTGTGGCGGGTGCCAGAAGCTGGCCGGAGTGAGGAGGCCGTTCACGATGCCGAAGGCCTCGTTGTCGATGAGCAAGGCCCCCAGGACACTCTGCTCCGCCACCTCAGACCAAGGCAGGAGATCGAACTTGAGTAGGCTTGGAATGAGGTTCATGCGGACGCCCCCGTGAAGACTTCGTCCGCGGCGAGCACAGGCCTGCCAGCTGCACGCTCCGTCCTACCAACCGCCTTGTTCGGCGCGAATAGGCCCTGGTAGCCGCCGGCAATGCAGTGGTCGATGACGGCAACAGGGTCATGCCCTTCGTCCCGAAGGGTTTCGAGCTTCTTGAGCTGCTGAGTGGCGGCACGGGAACTGATCGGCTTGCGGCGTTCACGACGGTCAGCAACCCAGTCGGCCCAGGTCGCGCGAGGCAGCCAGTCCGGCAGATCAATCGAAGTCGCATCGAACTTGGCAGCGCGCTTGCGCGCAACCTTTGGTGGTTCTTGATGGTTCATTGATGGTTCGGGTGCAAGCCGTTGCAGGGGGTTCGCGCAAGCCTTTGCACCCCTCCGCGCATTCCCTTGCACCCCTGCAAGCCTTTGCACCCCTGCAAGCCTTTGCACCCCTGCATTGCCTTGCGCCCCTTGAACGAGGGTGATGCGGTACAGGTTCGTGCCGCGAGGCCCTTCGTTGTCACGCACGTCCAGCTCGCCAGAAGTCCGCAGCGCGGCCAGGATGACCTGCGCATTCCTAGCCTGCATGCGGCACTTCGTAGCCAGCGTGCCGACGGCGGGATAGGCATTGCCGTCGTCATCGGCAAAGTCGGCGATAGCCAGCAGCATCAGGAGATGCGAGCCTGCGTGGCGCGAACTCTCCCAGACCTTGGCCATGACGCGGACGCTCATCGCTTGCCCTCCACTCGGTCAAGCCAGAGCTCAACCTCGGCCAGACTCAAGAAGGCCTTGACCATGGCGTTCCAGGAGGCGATCCATTCCGGACGCCCGCGCTCGTCGGTGGACTCGATCAAGACGATGCCTCGCAAAGCTGCGCGAGCGGCAGCCGTGGCGAATGGCTTGGTGTCTACCTCGCTCATTGCCCCTCCGCGACCATGTTCAGGAACCGGCGAGCGGCGGCGACGCCAACCAATGTCCTCGTCATGCCCCAGCGGCACGCAATCAGCGTCTCGTCGTGCAACGGGTGCAGAGCGAATCCAGCCGCTTCGAAGCGACGCTGGAGGTCGCTGAACTCACGCGCGCCCAGCTCATCGGCCGCTTGCAGTCCTTCGTTGACTGACTGAGAATTGAGGCTGTTGAGAGCCGCGCGATTTGCGCCGATGGAGCCCGGTTGCCGCCGGGCTTCGTCACATTTGGGCGTGACGTTCCCCAGCGCCGCGGCGCTGATGTGAGACGGGCGACCCATCGATCAAGCCGCCTCGACTTGTTCGGCGGCGCGATGCTGCCGGAGATCGCCGACACGCCAGACAGTAACGTTCGGGCCGGCCTTGCGCGGAGCGGGGAAGCGACCCGCGCGCACCCAGCGCCACAACGTGGACACGCTGACCCCACTCAGGGCGGCGACGACCGGCAGACGGACGTTCGCCGAGTCCGGCAGGGAATCAAATTGGGCGAGGGCGAAGGGGATGCTCGGCTGAGACCTGACTTCGGAGTTCGACATGTTGCACCTTGCTTAGACGCGGGGGATCGGCCCCGCTTCCGCTGCCATGCGTTGGCATGGCGTGGGTGCACTGTCGATTTCTAGGGCTTCAATTGCTGGGGCAGAAACGTCGGGAGTTTTTCCCCCAAAGGACCCGCCAGATGCAGAAGCATGTCGTCGTCGAGCTCGCGCATTGGCATGTAGTCCTTGAGCAGTTGCCCTGCGTCTCGGCGATCCCACCCGTGACCCGGCCCCTCAAGTTGCTGGCGGACTTCGTCCATGGCGGCCTTGACGCGCTCGGGGCCGAGTCCGGCCTTCAGCAGCAGCGTGCCGAAAGCAGCGTAAGGCCGTTTCCAAGCTGGGAACGGGTCTTTCGGCCGGCCGGTTTTCTGCCGGTTCAGGCCCAGCGCCTCGACAACCGCAGCATCGCGCGATGACTGAATTGCGCCCGACGAGGTCTTGATCTCGCGAAGCTTCTCGGCATCGGTCAGCGCTTGATCGATCGCCCACAGACGGTCGGAAAGATACCCGGCCAGGCCCTTGGACATGGTCCCCGCGTCGAGCGCGGAGCGGCACAGGTCGAGCGCAACCCGAGCGGAGTCGGCGTCACCGTCAAGCGCGCGGCGGATCGTCTCGGCTTCGAACTCATCGGGTGTCATCGGCTGCAACTGTAGTGCTCACTCGTCAGGCCACGAGCCAGCGCGTGCGTTAGATCCTGCTTTGTTGCACCAGGCACATCACCGCCTCGACTTGATAGTCCTGGAGTGGCGCAAACGAACGATCGAGTGCCGCCGCTTCCTGGCCGTTGCGACCTCGCCGGAGGTAGCGAACCAGATGCTGATCATCATGGCGGACGACGACTACTGAGAAGTCATCGGCGTGCGACGCCGGCTTGAAGAATGCTCTGGTGCCGCGAGGGTAGTGAGGCGCGAGGGCGTCATCGGGAAACTCGACGCAGTACAGCGAGTTCAAGTCCACGGCTTATCCCTCGCCGACCACGACGCCGCCCGACAGCATCTTGATTGCGTACTCGATTGCTGTGCGATCACGCTTCGCCAAGTTGCAGGGGGCACAAGAAGCTACGAGGTTGACGAGGTCGCCGGTTCCGCCGAGTGCTTCCGGCAATTGGTGCTCGACGTGCCAGGCCCCCGCAAGCTTCAAGGGGCGCTTGCAGTAGGCGCAGATGCCGTGCGACTTGGCGAAGACCTCCCGGCGTCGCCTCGACACTGGACGTGGCTCATTGGCGGCCTCTCGCGTGAGCAGCTCCGACGACGCCCACAACGTGTCCTGACGCCACTGCGGCTCGACGGAAACGCCCTCGTCGGCGAGTTGCCTACGCGCCTGCGACAGCGCTTCAGCCTTCGTGTTGGCGATGCTCAGCACCCGACCCGCTGATGGCTCGATGACCATGAACCTGACGCCGTGCAGGCCTTTGTAGATCACCGGCTTGGTGACCAGCTCGAAGCGGCCAGTGCCAAACAGTCCTCCCATGATCGGGAGGCGGAGTTGGCAAGAGGTCATTGCAGCGTCCGGCTACTGTCATGCCCCGTAGCGGCGTTAGCACGCGTCGTGTTGGCTTGCGTCGGCAGGCCCTCTGTATGGCTCTGCCGACGCTTTGCTGCTTTGATCTCGCGAAGCTCGCGCATGCGATCGACTGTCTCCTGACGTGCCCTCTCAGCCTGGTCCTCCTCCGCCTTCATCCAATACTCATCCCTCTCTACGCAACCATCCAGGTAGGCCGGATTCGCCGTCGCTGCACCAGCAGCGAAGTAGCTAGCCACGATCTCGCAAAACCGATTCGCAGCATGTGCAGCGGATCGCTTGCCGGAGTTGCGAGGCATACCCGTCAGCGCAAACGCCTGTGCCAGGCACTGCTGGACATGCCCCCCGAGCTTCCAGTGACCGCCCTTCTCGGGACGGGCCGGCTCGTATTCGCGCAAGAAGAGGATCAACTCTCGGGCGGCCATCGCACCTGTCAGCGACCCCTTGGCCCAGGCCTCTTCGGGCAAGTCGAAGTAATTGCCTTCGAGATGCCGGCCCCTTGCAGTCGTCCGCGTTGTCCAGAACCACATGGGGCCGTCTTGGATTGCTCTGGTGCCGTCAGCAAGCACGCGGCGAGGTGCGACATGATCTTGGAGTCGCTGAAATTCGCGGCGTTGCAACGTGCAGAACAACTCGTGCCAGATGTTTTTGCAATCCACGTCCACGTTCCGCAGAAATCCACCCTCGAATTCCAGCATTACGGTTTTGCCATGCGGGCCATCTCCAAGTTCCACGGTCCGAACAGCCTTGAGGCCACTGGCCTTCTCATGATCGTGCGGCGTGTATTTGGGAACCTCCGCCGCTTCGGGCGCGCTCGCGCTCGGCGCTTCGGGGGTGTCGACCGGGACAATGTCGTTTGCCATGTTTCAATCTCCTACTGATCGTGGCTGGGGCGGTGCTTGCTGCAGTCCAGCAGCTGCGGAATGCGGGCGGGCGCTTAATCTATCCGTCAGTTGTATGACGGGAGGGCTGTGCGCGGCGCACTAGCGCGCGGATGGACTGGCGCCACGCGCACCAGCTCCATCAAGCGCGAGCAAAGAGCCGAAATTTCGTCTCGCGTCCTCGGCTCGTAGCAAAACGGCGCCGGCCCGCTGGCGTCCACACCGGTAGCTGCCGAGGCAAAGAGCCCTAAGCCCACATGCGCCGCGAGAACACACTTCGCACGGTAGTCGTCGGCGCTCATCGCCTCGGCGTTCGGTTGGAAGAAGTTCGCCTGCGGCGACGCCTTCCCGGCGTCGGCTGCGATGAATGAACGGCTCGCGAGAGCACTGCCGTGCGGCACCAGTTGGCCGCGTACAGTTGCGTCAGATTCCATTTCGATCCTCCAGATCGGTTGGGGTTTAGGGCTTGCTCGGTGTTCCACCACCTTGCAGGCCCGCTTTGTCTCAGGACCGCTGAGACGCCGGGTTATTCCTTCGGCTCGGTTGCCTTGTCGATCTGTGCCCGGATCCACTTCGGGCCGCCAAGACGCTTGAGCTTTTCCTTCTGCGTATCGGTCATCCTGATCGCCACGGGGACTGTGTCCTCGTCCGGTGCAAGCGGCTTGCGCCCCTGTCCGCGTCCTGCGCCCCCATGCTTGGGTTTGGGTGCTGGCATTTTGATAATGTATTCGTTTTTCAAGAAAGTTCAAGAGGTGCCAACGTGTGGCATGCCGCGTCGGCCTTTTATCCTCAACTATGCGGATGGCTGACCGGCCAGAAGGCTAGCAAGCTAGCAACTTGGTGCGGCAAGCCAGAGCGTGACGCAGACTGCCCTGAAGAGTCGCGCCCTCATCATCACGCAGGTAGGGAGGTGCTCATGTCGAAGCTCGGTGCTCTGTATTACCCCTACCACCCGGAAGATGGCGCGTGGCTACGGCATGCGCTGCTGTACTACGACTTCATCGGTACTACTGTGCCTGCCGTGCTTGAAGAGGACATCGATGCTTGCAGGTTGCCCGGCCACCTTGAGATTCTTCGGGATCAAGGCGTCTACGTGTCGGGCACCGACTCGGTAGGCATGAGCCCGGTTGCGAACTGGTTGAGCCGACTTGATCCCGCCTTTCAGTTCGCAGCGGTGCAAGGGGCCGAGGATTTCGCGATATCAACCTTCTTGGATCCAAACTTCATTGCCGAGGATATGAAGACCGGCCAAGAGGTGAAGTTGGCGGACTTCCTTGCGGAAGCAGTAGCGAGTCTTTCCTCAGACGCACTAGTGCCCTCCACGGATAGTGGAACGGCGTTCGAGCACCTTTATGGAACAGAGATTCCAGAGTCTGCAAGCGCTGCGCAGTCCGCATACATTGCCTACCAAGCGCTCCTGCCGGAGCCCGCACCGACGATGGGCATCCCAGCGCTGCTTGCGTTTAGAGAGAAATACGCCGACGAACGTCTGCGGCTTCGGACCGCGATGGCGAAAACTCGGGAGAAAGTCGCTGACGCCATGAAGGATCCCCAGGGGCTAAAGATGACATTGGCAGAAATGGCGACTGAAATCAGTTCTGCATGCGCCGATCTTCAACGAGCCCTGGGCGCCAACCGAGTCGATTCAGCCCTTGGTCTTGTGCGTGAGTTGGTTGCGATCAAGCCGTCTACTGCCCTCGTGGGCGCCGCGATCGGCGTTGGCGCTTCCAGCGGAATGTCTACGAGTTTTGACCCCTCGAAGTTGACGGTTGAACAGGCAGTAGTCGGCTTAGGGGCAGCAGCAGCAGTTGCCGTGTCGTCGGCTGTTGTGTCGCTGGTGTCAAGCCGACAACACAAGTTGATGCAGTCGCCGTATGCCTATCTCTATCGCGCCAGGCGTAGCGGGATCGTCGGCTAGCCACAGGTGACGTAGACAACTCTTCTGCTGACTCCGAGTCTGGGCCTATGCGGCTGGCCGCAGCTGTTTAACGTTGCCCCCAGTCTCCCCAGTCAGCAGTGACTTAAGGAAGGTCTCCCATGTGCGGAGGGCCTTGCGCTTCTCATCGACGTACTTCCATTTGTCGTAGTGGCGCTTCTGCACGCCGCTCAGGCCGTGTGACATCACCTGAGCTCGCACCGACTCTTCTACCTTGAGCGGAACCATAAGCGTCTCGGCCGTCCGACGCAGGTCGCTGAACTGGAAAGGCGTAAGGCTAAGCCTCTCCGCCACCATCTCTTTGGACAGTTCCGTGACCCAGTTAGACATGGCGCCGGAGTCCAACTTCCCTTCGCGGCTTGCAAACAACCACGGCGTTTCGAACACGCTCGCCCGGTCAAGCAGCGCCTTCACTTCGGTCAGCACCCATTTGTTGAGTGGCAGAAGATGCTCTCGGGCCACTGGGCGACGCCCCTTGCCGTCAAGCAGTCGGATTACGTTCTTCTCCAGATCCACATCAGCCTTCTGCACGCGCAGAAGCTGCAGGGCCCGCTGTCCACCAAGTAGAAGCCCGACGCGCAGAGCCCTTACGGCGAGTTCCGGCTCATCGCTTTCGAACAATCGCCGAAGTACGTGCGTCAGCTCTGCCTGGCCAAGCGCGCGTTCGCGAGCACGATTGAACTTGGTCAGGGCTGCTGTTGATGCAATCGGGTTGGATTCGATCCCGAACGCGATGAGCGCCACGGGCGCCGTGGCATCCATCTCGGCGGCTGTCGCCAGCTGATAGGCTGCACGAAGCGAGGTACGGACCTTGCCGGCTGTGCGGCCCTTCCCAGCCTCCACCACCAGACGGAGCAGCATCGCTGCCTGCTTGGCGGTGAACTGGTTGGCCGGTTGATCAGCGTGGACACTCGGGTACACATGGCACCTGAACTGCGACTCAACGTCGTTGGCGGACTGCTTCCCCTGCGTCTGCAGATGCTTGACGTAGGTTTCGCACAGCGCGCGCAGCGTGTACTTCGAACTTGCCTTGGCCGCCTCTTGGTGTGCCTGAACTCTGCGCTCCTCCTCCAGGCGAGCGGCCTCGGCCTCTTGTTTCAGGCCATGCAGGTAGGCGCCAACGTCACGAGTCTCCGGATTGCGGTGGATTGCCGCGTACCGACGCGCCTGATCGCGGGCCTCTTCAAGGGTCACACGGCCTGGAGCTGACTCTTTGGAATAGGGAAGCATCGGAAGCTGCTTCCGACTGCCGTCGATCGAGTACCGGAAATAGAACAACTTGGATCCACCCGGGCTGATCCGAAGCACCAGGCGACCACCGCCGCGAGTCCCTTCGTCATCACTGAGCCAAACGTCCGCGTCGCCTGCCTTCTTCCGTTCGATGCCCTTTGGGGTTAGCCGGGTTCCGTTTGCCACTGTCCCAAACCTCCGTTGCCGTTACGTTGCCGTTGTGCGCCGCGATTCGGCGGCACGGCGTGACACTACGTGGAGCATAAGTCGTTGTCAATCAACGGAAGTTTTGAACCCTTGGCGCGCCATGCGACACGGCATGACACTTCCTGAAAGAATTCAAGACCGGCCTCATAATCCTTTGGTCATTGGTTCAAGTCCAATACGGCCTACCAATAAAATCAAGGACTTATGTCACTTGTTTTAAAAGGTTCTTCCCTTCGGAAGAGTTTGTCTAGCCACTGTGTAGCCAAGCGTGCGGCGGATACAACATTGGGCTAGCGTGTGAGCGCACGGACTGAGCGTGATCGGGAGATCGTGCTGCCTGTCGAAGTTCTTTACGAATGATCGGGCTTGTGAGCGCAACGCATTCATAAGTCCTTGATCCGTAAGAAATTTTTGCCTAGGAGTGAAACTTGCTTGCAAGCTCGAACGCAGACGTCTGGCGGAGCAGGCGACCTAATCGGCTAGCTGGCGGGCAACCGTAGGCGCGCCGAGCTTGACCTTCCGTCGGATTGAGGTTGAGCGGCTAGAGGGGGCTGCTGTACATTCGCGCGCTTGATACGACTTGATACGTGTGATAGGGATGGTGCCATGTGCTAGGCACGGGTCAGATACAACAACAGAAGACGCTAATGACAACGAATGTGTTTTGCGAACATGGCCGAATGTTGGCGAGCGACTCACGCTGGTCGGTCCTGTCAGCCAACAACCTGCTGTTTTTCGTTGATGACACCGGCTTCGACAAGATCGAAGTCTTGACTCAGTGGGCGTTCGTTTTTGCCGGCGAAGGTATGGGCATCCAACGTTGGAAGGATTGGATTCGTTCCGCGCCTACCAGCGCTGCCGCAATGCCTGCTGTTGATGGTGTGGCAGTGTGTATCGTCGATACGGCGACAAACACGGTCCGCTTTGCGTTGAAGCAAGAGATCGTCCGAGATGGCGGGTATTTTGCGGGCTCGGGTGCTCTTCCGGCCTATTTGTGTTGGAGTACAAACAAGGACGCTCGTCGTGCTGTGGACAGCGCGAAAGGTGCAGATCGCTGCACGGGCGGAGAAGTCAAGTACTTCGATTGTGTTTTGAAAAATCACAACCTCTCAAATGCTGTTGTGACTATCGCGGAAGTAAATGAAGTGTTGCTTACCAGGGGATATGTTATGGACTTGAACAAGGGAACCCCTCCAGTTAAATTGGCGGAGTTCGCAGCGAACGAAAGCCACGTTAACGATATCAAAGCCAAGATCGCTTCTGGCGAGGTGAGCGTGCAGGCTCCCTGCGATCAAATGTACAATCGTTGGACAGAAGAAGAAACTGCAGAGTTGCAGTCGGTTCTGGCTGATGTATTCGGCTGGCAGTAGCCTAATGCAAACGAAAAAAAGCCCGCGTTTGCGGGCTTTTTTGTTTCTTCATGATGCTTGGGTTGACATCTTTTTGCTGAATTGGCGGCGAGTTTCGAATAATTCAATCCCCGGGGCTTCGTCAATTATTCCAAGCACTAAAGCCTCTTTGCACGAAAGAGTATGTTCACCATTAAAAAGTTCCCGCGCGACTAAGACGCACAACAGCCAAACTGCTTTAACAATAGGGGCTGCTGCCGACATCAATTCTTGCCTTTTTTCATCGCCCATATTTTCCCAAGAGTTAACAATATCTGGGGCAAAAAAGGTGTGCTTATGTCGCAGCATTAGCCGAAAGGCTGCAAACTGGTGAGAGGGGTCTTCGATGGTCTTTAGAACGGCAAAGTCCTTCATTGCAGCTTGAAAGTTGTTTCTTCCAATATTCTCGGTGGGCTGCAGGTGCCCGATCACGAGCAGGACTAAGAGGTCCAGGTCGTCTTCATTGGCCTTGGACCCGAACGGGTGTTCTGGCGGTGTTGAAGATATTTCGCCAAATATTTTTGAAAGCCCGTCAAGCCGCCCGAGTGTGCCAGACGCCAAATCACCGAATCGATCCATCTTTGTCCTGTGCATGATGGCCCCCCACATGTGCAACTTATTCATTGCATTCACAATGAGGCATTCGTTCTTCGGGTGCAAATAAGAAAATATGGTGGTGGCTAGACCGGCCAAGTCAAATTTGAAATCATCTGATTGGGGAAGTCTGCAGGCGTCGACGATTTCCCGAAAGGCATTTGCCTCCGATGGATTTCTTTTGACGGCTTCTTCTATTTTGAATTTGAGATCGATATACGCCCACATCCATCTATGAAACATGCTGTGAGCAATTTTCGTTGAGGCAATGTCGTTGCTGCGCTGTAGTTCCTGGGCGGCGGCAAGCGCTGTGGTTGGGGTTACGTCATCGAGAAGGCCGTATCTCACGTCATGGTAAAGCAGCTTTGATTCTTCCAAGCCAACAGCATAATTGCCTAAACACAGTAGCATCGCTGCTGCGCTAGAGACTCGATTGGTCGCTACCGTAATGGCGTCACATACATTTCCGTCTTGGTCTGGCCCTGTAATTAACCGCAAGATGGCTTCCATCGCTGCAACCGAACCACCATGGCTGTTTATGGCCACGGTGATCGGCTCATTGCTTTCTTTGCGCAATTGGAAAATATGCGGCAGCAGTTCATTTAAAAGGTCATCGTCAATTCTCTTGTTGATATAGACGCAGCGCGACCAATTTACGGTAAATGAGACTTCTGACATAAATTTTCCCTGGAAGGATTTGCCTTCGTTTGCATATTCTGACGCAAACAACCCACTAAGTCACTTGGGTTGTCGCTGGTGGCCTTCGATGTGTTGAAGGGGCATGCATCCCCGGTTTGCGATGTGCTTTCCCGACCTCTGGAACGCACAGGACGTACAGTTATTGACACGAGTTCGAGGCTGCGCCCGCTTCGCCGACCCAGCATCCTCAGCCAGTCCACGCGGCGGACGGGCGCCCGCTCAATCGTCCAGATGCGGCGCTCTGACTCGATCTGCCAGCGCCGCGCCTGCTGCGCAAGTCCGTCTGAATCGAAGTCATGAAGTCCCCTGGTTTCAACGCCGACGGGGCGCGGCTGCGCCGCGTCGGTGTAGCGGCCTAGCGTTCCCGTCTCACGCATCGTGAGCTTGATAGCCGCGCCGCGACCGCAGTCGGTGCCGCCTTGCGCGCGGCAGTTGGTCGCCGTTTCGTCGCCGTCGTGCTGAATCTGCTTGTTGGCCGCGCAGTGCAGGTGTGCCGGCGCATTGCCTGGAAGACTCTTGATGCGCCGCAGTTCGCGTCACACGCTCACAGGCGGGCCGCCGATCTGCTGGAACTGGCGGATGCGCCATGTGCTGCGCCAGGGCATCGACGCCCTGGCTCTTTCGGTCGCCGGGCGACCTTTCTAGATGCGCCGCCACCAACAGAAGTGATGAAGACCCGTGTGGGCACTCGCGCAATGATGACGCCGCATGGGCATTGCAACCTGCCCGCAGCCCCGCATTGGTTGCATACGGGAGACTTCCATGAAGCGCGCTTCCTTCGCGGCTCTTTGTCTGATCGCCTTCTTCTCTGGCCCATCTGCTGCCTGGGACCCGATTGGCGACATCACCCACCCTGAGCGCATCGTTCGCAATGTTGGGCGCGAACTTGACAACGCGGGGCGCGAGGTCGATCGCATTCGACTTGAGGCCCAAGCACAAGCTGGGGCACCTGCTTTTGAGCAATGGCTCAATCAATCAAGGAGCAATGCCAGCAACGGTGCAGCGCCGGTCCCGGCGCATATCCGCCAACAGCTGCAAGGCTTCTACGACAACGACATTCTGAATCGTGCTCGATTCAAGATTGGGGACGGAGGCGTCTTCAACCTAGCCAATTTGTCGATTCAGTACGGAGGCGCGGCGGCCGTCACACTTGTCGATGTGATCGTCTTTCAGAACGCGGGGGACGCATACAACAACGCAGCACTTTGGGCCCACGAACTCAAGCACGTACAGCAGTTCCGAGACTGGGGCGTTCGTGACTTCGCGATTCGATACCTGCGGAGCTGGAATGGTGTTGAGGGCGAAGCCTATGCGGCGGAAAACTCCTATCAAAGCTGGAGTAGCCAGATGGCACAAAGGAGCGCTCCTCAGTCGACACCGACTGCAATGGCGCAATCCGCCGTGGCGCGCGTGTGCGCGACGAATTTGGGCGTTTGTGGAATGGGGGTCGCTATACCTGTCGGCTCACAGTGCTATTGCCCGACGTTCAACGGACCAATTTGGGGCGTTGCACGGTAGGCGATGCTGGGTCCGGCCACCAAGGTGGCAATGTTTGTATGTGCGAAGCGGTGGGCCAGTAGGTGGTTCTGCCAAGCCCGATGAACTTAGGTGTTATTGCCCCGACTGCACGAAGCTGACCCTCAGCTTCCCATTCACCACCTTCACATCCCGCACGGCCATCTTCGCCAGCGCGCCCTTCGCCGTGCTCGCATCGATGGTGTAGACCGGACGAGCCTGCAGCTGTGCGTTGATCATCCCCGGTCCTTGCAACTTCACGATCGCGGCGTACTCCTCGGGCAAGCCGGCGAACTCCAGCGTCGTGATCCGCACGTCATCCAGGAAGAGCTGGCCCTCGGCCGGCACATAGCGCGGCCGGCCGGAGAAGCCGACGCGGCCGGTGCGCTCGCGGGTGCCCAGCACGACCTTGGCGTCGGCGGTGAGGCCGATGCGGTCCTCGCCCTCGGTCAGCACGACGACGGGGTTGGACAGGTCCAGGCAGGCGATGAGGAGCTTGCAGTGATGCGTCGGGAAGCGTGGCGCGATGCGGGCCTGCAGCTCGGCCTGTTCGATGTCGAGATGGCCGTCGGAGATGCGGCTCAAGACGGCACAGGTGGCCAGCGGCAGGACTGCGAGCAGGGTGACGGTGAGGGCAAGAAGGCGGCGGTTCATGACGTCAAAGGCTTCGAGGCGCCGCCGAGTTTGCCCTCGTCCGCCCAGAGGGAGCGTAAGTCGGTGTTCGCTCAAACGCGAATGCAAATGATTCGCATTTGAGTGCTAGCATGGCCGCTTATGCGTGCGTTACTGGTTCTCCTGCACCGCTGGTTCGGCCTGGCGGCGGCGGTTTTTCTGTTCATTGCCGGGCTGACCGGGGCGGTCATCGCCTTTGACCATGAGCTGGACGCCGCGCTGAATCCGCAGTTCTTCGAAGCCAATACCGCGGGGCCAGCCCGCCCGGCGCTGGAGCTTGCCGATGCGCTGGAGGCGGCCGACCCGCGACTGCGGGTGCGCTACCTCCCGTTGCAGGCGGAGGCCGGCCACTCGCTGCTGGCCATGGTCGACCCACTTGATCCTGAAAAACCGCTGGGCTTCAACCAGCTCGCCGTCGACCCCGCCACCGGCGCCGTGCAGGCCCGGCGGCAGTGGGGCGCCTTGTCGCTGTCGCGCGAGAACCTGCTGCCCTTCCTGTACGCGCTGCACTACAGCCTGCACCTGCCGGAGTCCGGCGGCATCGCCTGGGGCATCTGGCTGATGGGGCTGATCGGCCTGGTCTGGGTGTTGGACTGCTTTGTCGCGATCTACTTGTCATTTCCTAGCCGGCGCCAGTGGCGCAAGTCCTTCGCCTTCCGCTGGGCCAAGGGCGGCCATGCGCTGACTTTCGACCTGCATCGCAGCGGCGGCGTGTGGCTGTGGCTGCTGGTGCTGGTTGTGGCGCTGACTTCGGTGGCGATGAATCTGCGCCAGCAGGTCGTCGTGCCGCTGGTGTCGGCGGTGTCGCGCATCACGCCCAGTGCCTTCGAGACCCGCCAGCCGAGCGCCAAGCCCATCGCGCCGACGCTGACCCGCGCCCAGGCCCTGGCGGCCGCCCAGGGCCAAGCGCGCGAACGCGGGCTGAAGGCGCCGGCGGGCGGCATCTTCTACGCCGCGGAATACGGCGTCTACGGCGTCGGCTTCTTCCAGCCCGGCAATGACCACGGCGACGGCGGCCTCGGCAACCCCTGGATCTACATCGACGGCCGCGACGCCAGCCCGGCCGGCGCGCTGATCCCCGGCGAGGGCACGGCGGGCGACCTCTATCTGCAGGCCCAGTTCCCGATCCACTCCGGCCGAATCCTGGGCCTGCCCGGCCGCATCCTCGTTTCCGCATTGGGGCTGGCCATCGCCGTGCTTTCCGTCACCGGCGTGCTGATCTGGCTGCGCAAGGCACGCGCCCGCCGCCACGCACCCCAAGCGCCTTCCGCTCCCGCCCTGCGTCCTTCAGAAGCATGAAATCAAAGACCGTCCTGATCCTCTCCCCGCTGGCCCTGGCCACCGGCGCCGCCCTGGCCCAGCAGACCCCGGTGGAGGCCGCCGGCGCGACCCTGCCCACCGTGCGCGTGCAGGCCAAGGCCGCGGACGACGAGAAGAGCAGCAGCGGCGCCACCCGGCTGGAGATGACACTGCGCGAGACGCCGCAGTCCGTCACCGTCATCGGCCAGCAGCAGATCCGCGATTTCGGCCTCACCGACGTCAACAAGCTGCTGGACCTGACCCCGGGCGTGCTGGTCGAACGCGTCGAAACCGACCGCACCTATTTCAGCGCGCGCGGCTTCGACATTCAGAACTTCCAGGTCGACGGCCTCGGCCTGCCCTTTGCCAACGGCGCGCAATGGGGCGCGCTGGACACCGCCGCCTTCGAGCGCGTGGAGGTGTTGCGCGGCGCCACCGGCCTGCTCGCCGGCACGGGCAACCCGTCGGCCACCGTCAACTTCATCCGCAAGCGCGCCGACAGCAAGGCCTTCGCCGCCAGCGCCGCGCTGACGCTGGGTTCGTGGAACCAGCATCGCGTCGAAGCCGATGTGAGCGGCAGCCTGAATGCCGACGGCTCCCTGCGCGGCCGCTTCGTGCTCGCCGACGAAGACAAGGACAGCTGGCTTGACCGCTACAGCCAGCACCGCAGCCTCGGCTATGGCGTGCTGGAGCTGGACATCGGCCGCAACACGCTGCTGACCGTCGGCCTCAACGCCCAGCGCAGCAAGGCCGACAGCCCCATGTGGGGCGCGCTGCCGATGGTGGACAGCACCGGCAAACGCATCGACTACTCGCGCAACACCAGCTCGGCCGCCGACTGGGCCTGGTGGACCAACCGCGACACCGAAGCCTTTGCCGAACTGAGCCACGACCTCGGCGGCGGCTGGCAGACGCGCGCCACCGTCTCGCGGCGCAGCCGCAGCACGCCCAGCGAGCTCTTCTACGTCTACGGCACGCCCAACCCCGGCGGCGTGCCGGACAGCGGCCTGTACGCCTACCCATCGGCCTTCGACGGCAAATACGTGGACAGCGTCGCCGACGTCTACGTCTCCGGCCCGTTCAGCCTGTTCGGCCGTGAGCACCAGCTGATGCTTGGCCTCAACGGCGGCCGCCAGACGCTCAGCGAGCTCTCGCTCTATGCCGGCAACATCGGCGCGGCCGTGCCCGGCCTGCAGGGCTGGAACGGCGCCTTCCCCAAACCGGGCTTCGGCGCGTCGACCGACGGCTCCGACGTGTCGCGCCGCCGCGAGAGCGCCTACGCCGCCGCCCAGTTCAGCGTCAGCGACTCGCTCAAACTGGTCACTGGCTTCAATGCCACCCCCGTGCGCAACAGCGGCATTAGCTACGGCGTCGAGCAAGCCTACAGCCACAGCGCCGTCAAACCCTATCTCGGCGCCGTGCTGGACCTGGGCGCCAGCATCAGCGCCTACGCGAGCTATGCCGAGGTCTTCAACCCGCAGCTTGAAGCCGACATCAACCGCAAGCCGCTGGGCCCGCTGGAGGGCAGCAACCTCGAGGCCGGCATCAAGTCCGAATGGCTCGATGGCCAGCTCAACGCCAGCGCCGCCGTCTTTCGCACCCGCCAGCAGAACGTGCCGGTGCAGGCTGGCACCCGCCCCGACTTCAGCGCCTATTACGAGGGCATCACCGCCACCAGCACCGGCTATGAGCTGGAGCTGTCCGGCAAGCTGACGCCCGACTGGGGCATTGCCGGTGGCTGGACCCAGCTGCGCCTGAAGGGCAGCAGCGGCGACGACGTCAACCGCTACATCCCGCGCCGCGTGCTGCGCCTGAGTTCCACCTACCAACTGCTGCCCGAGCTCAAGCTCGGCGCCGCCGTGCGCTGGCAGAGCGAGATCAGCGACCCCGCCCAGGTCGTCAGGCAGAAGGCCTATGCCGTCGTCGACCTGAACGCCGGCTGGGAGTTCAACAAGCAGTGGAGCGCCGGCGTCGCCGTCAACAACGTGGCCGACACCACCTACCTCGGCAGCCTGAAATGGGACCAGGCCTACTACGCCGCACCGCGCAGCGTCAGCGCCACCTTGAGCTGGAAGTACTGACGATGTAGGGGGGGGGCCGCGCTGAGCGCATATCCATCTGCGCAAAGCGGCGTTCCCTCTTTGGCGTGCGGTGCCTAGAGTGCCGGGCAATGACACGCCTGCTCACCTTCCCCGACTCCCAGCACCAGGTGCTGTCGATCCGCGCCAAGGCGTTGGTGTTCGACGACCCGGCCTCGCGTGCGCTGCTGGCCCAGGCCGAGCGCGTGGCGGCGAGCGACGCCACCGTGCTGATCATTGGCGAGACCGGCACCGGCAAGGAGCTGATCGCCCGCCACATCCACAACAGCAGCGGCCGCCGCGGCCCCTTCCTGGCCGTGAACTGCGGCGCCTTCACCGAGCAGCTGGTCGAAGCCGAGCTCTTTGGCCATGAGGCCGGTGCCTACACGGGCGCCACCAGCGCGCGCGCCGGCTGGTTCGAGGCCGCCGCCGATGGCACGCTGTTCCTCGACGAGGTGGGCGACCTGCCGCCGTCCGTGCAGGTCAAGCTGCTGCGCGTGCTGCAGGAGCGCCAGGTCGTGCGCATCGGCTCGCGCAAGCCCATCGACGTGCGCGTGCGCCTCGTGGCCGCCACCAATGTGCGGCTGGAGCAGGCCGTGGCGGCCGGCCACTTTCGCGCCGACCTCTACTACCGCCTCAGCGTCGCCACGCTGCAACTCGCACCGCTGGCCCAGCGGCCGGGCGACATCCTGGCGCTGGCCGAGCACTTCATCGAGGTCTACAGCCGCCGCCTCGGGCTCACGCAGGTGCGCCTCAGCGCGGACGCGCGCGACGCACTGCTCGGCTACGCCTGGCCCGGCAATATCCGCGAGCTGGAAAACGTCATCCACTACGCGCTGATCATCTGCCGCGACCGCAGCATCGCCCGCGAGGACCTGCAATTGCATGCGGTTGCGCGGCCCGGGCCGGCGGTCGTTGCGCCGCCGGCGGAAGCGGTGGCCGAGGAGGTGCTGGAGCGCGTTTTCGATCGGCTCTTCGACGAGGCGCCCCAGGCGCTGCACGCGCGCGTCGAGTCCGCATTGGTCCGCGCCGCCTACCGCCACTGCCACCACAACCAGGTGCATACCGCGGCGCTGCTGGGCATCACGCGCAATGTGCTGCGCACGCACCTGAAGCGCCTGGGCCTGCTGGCGCCCGCGCGTAACGCCGCGCCGCAGCTCGCTCATGAGGCCATGCCCGCGCGCCTTCACGCCGCTGCATGAGCTAACGCGAAAAGCTTAGTTCGCGCCTCGCAGGGCGCTGCGCACACTGCCCCGGTCCCTCTGCTTTACTCCACACACGCCGATGAACGCCTCCATCTTTGCCCGTCGCGCCCTCGCCCCGCTCGCCCTGCTCCTCATCGCCAGCGCCGCCCATGCCCAGGGCGACAACCCCTATGGCGTCGGCGCCGTCTGGGAGAAGAGCGACGCGGTCACCAAGGTCGTGCTGTTCACGCTCGTCGCGATGAGCGCGGGCAGCTGGTACGTCATCATCACCAAGCTGCTGCAGCAGGCTCGCCTGGGCGTGCAGTCGCGTGCTGCGCAGCGGGATTTCTGGAGCGCCGGCACCGTCAAGGCGGGCGCCGAGAAGCTGTCGCCCAAGAGCCCGTACCGCTACATCGCCGAGGCGAGCCTGGAGGCCACGCAGCGCCACCACGGCCTGCGCGCCAAGGTCGACTTCGCTGACTGGGTGGACCTCTCCCTGCACCGCGCCACCGAGCGCGTGCAGCGCCAGCTCTCCACGGGCCTGAGCCTGCTGGCCACCGTCGGCTCCACCTCGCCCTTCGTCGGCCTGCTGGGCACGGTCTGGGGCATCTATCACGCGCTCACCGCCATCGGCGTGGCCGGCCAGGCCTCCATCGACAAGGTGGCCGGCCCGGTGGGCGAGGCGTTGATCATGACGGCCATCGGCTTGTTCGTCGCCGTGCCTGCGGTGCTGGGCTACAACGCGCTGCTGCGCCGCAATGCCCTGGTGCTGGACGACGTGCGCGACTTCTCCGGCGAGTTGCACTCGGTGCTGCTGGGTTCGGCCCACGAAGAGCCCGCCTCTGCCGAGCAGCCTGCCGGCCTGAGCCCCGCCCTGGCCTGAGCACTGCGCCATGGCCATCCAGATTGCGCAGGGTGCCGACGAGGCGGTCTCGTCCATCAACACGACGCCGCTCGTCGACGTCATGCTGGTGCTGCTCATCATCTTCCTCATCACCATCCCGGTCGTGAACTTTTCGGTGCCGGTGGAGCTGCCCAAGCAGCGCAACGAGGTGCGCGAGAGCGAGCCCAAGGACGTGGTCATCACCGTCTCACGCGATGGCAAGCTCTACTGGTTCGATGCACCCGTGGCCAGCAAGGACGCGCTGTTCGAGCGGCTCAAGGGCATCGCCCAGCAGCAGCCCCAGCCCGAGGTGCATGTGCGCGGTGACGCCGGCAGCGACTACGCCCCCGTGGGCCGAGTGCTGCTGGCCGCCCAGCGCGCCGGCATCGCCAAGGTGGGCTTCATCACCGAGCCGCCAGCGAGGGCGCTATGAGTGCGGGACCTCTGCGCAAGGCGGCCCGCGCGCGCCGCCAGGTCACGTCGGCGCTGCCGGTGCCCGACATCAACACCACGCCACTGATCGACGTGATGCTGGTGCTGCTGGTGATGCTCATCATCACCATCCCGGTACAGCTGCACAGCGTCAAGCTCAACCTGCCGATCGCGCCGCCCAGCGCGCCGCCGCCCACGCCGCCCGAGGTCGTGCGGCTGGACATCACGCCGGATGCCGTGCTGTGGAACGGCGAGGCCATCGCCGACCAGGTCTCGCTGCGCGAGCGCCTGGACGCCGCCGGCAAGCAGGCCACGCAGCCCGAGGTTCACGTGCGCCCGCAGCCCGGTGCCAAGTACGACAACTTCGCTGCCGTCATGACGGCGGCCCACCAGGCCGGGCTGACCAAGCTCGGCGTGACCGGCAGCGAGCAGTTTCTCGACGACTCGCAGTAGGAGAGATTCATGAGTGCAGTTCTTTCACCGGGTATCTCCGGCGGCCTGACGCTGGACGACACCCGCCCCGCGCCGCGCCGGCTCGTTGCGCCAGCGCCTTTGGCCACCACGGCACCGCTGCGCTCGCAGCTGAAGCCGCCGGCCGGCGCCAACCGCGGCACCGGCATCGCCCTGGTCGTCGGCCTGCACATCGTGCTGGGCTGGGGGCTGACGACGGGCCTGGCGTCCAAGGCCGTCGATGCGATCAAGAAGCCCATCGAGATGGCCCTGCTGCCCGAGGTGCTGCCGCCGCCACCACCCCCACCGCCGCCGCCCAAGGTCGTCAAGATCGAGCCGGTGCAGAAGGTCGCTCCGCCGCCGGCCTATGTGCCGCCGCCCGAGGTCGTGCCCGCCGTCGCGCCACCGCCCGCGCCCATCCAGGTCGTGCAGGCGCAGCCGCCGAAGGAAACGGTTGTCGTGGCGGCAGCACCCGCGCCTGTGCCCGCACCACCGCCGCCAGCAGCGCCCGCCGTCATCAAGCGCGAGATCAGCCTGGCCTGCCCAGGCTACGAGGCCGTGCTGGCCTCCGCGCTGGAAGAGGCCATCGACCGCGTCGGCCTCAAGGGCACGGTGCAGACGTTGATCAAGATCCGCGGCAACCAGGTCGTGGACGTGCTGCCGCAATCAGGCCCCAAGGAGTACCACAAGTACGTTCAGGCCGCCGTCAAGCGCATGCGCTGCACGGCCGGTGGTGCCGATGAGGTGCAGGTGTCCCTGCCCGTCATATTTTCCTGACACGACGGGCATGCAGTGCAACGCGGCGGCGCGCCAATGGGGCGCCGGCAGCCCAGCTAAAGAGGCTCAGTGGCGGTCTGCGCGCGCCGGCAGGGCGTCCATGCTGCCGGTATTCCCGGATGGAGTGGCGACAGCGTTTGCGTCGCTGGGCTCGAGGTCGCCGGCGCGCCGGTCACGCAGCACGGAGCGGGCCTCGTAGAGGCAGTCGGAACGCGACTGGATGGTGTTGCCGGACAGGCAATTGGCGCGTTCCTGTTGGTAGATTTCCGTGGCGCTCTGCGTTTGCGCGGTGATGGGCAACACGATCGCGACCACGGCCGCTGCGGCAACAACCGTGCGGACCGGCGTCTGCCATGAAGTGAATCGGCGGATGCTCATGACGTACTCCTGGTGGATCAGGCACTGATCGGGCTTCGCCAGCCCGGCAGTGCCGGTACCGTTGCTGGCTGGGAAGCGGGGCAATCCAAGTGCCGGCTGCGTCTGGCGCCGGGCAGATCTGGTGCTTTCCGGTTACTCGCGATGACTTGTTGACGCCTTTTGCCGCGGAGCCGCCTGACGACGTTGTTGACGTTCCAGGTCGCGACCCGCACGGCGTTACCGCTTGCTGGCTTTCAAGTGAGCCTCAACAGCCGCGGCGTCGTTGCCAACTGCCTTCACGGCCGCCTTGAGCTCGTCCGGCGTCACGCCGAACTTCGTGGCCCAGTCGCGCACCTCGTAGTCCTCGCTGAGGCTGATGCGGCTGCGGTCCTGGCCGCCGGTCTTGGTCTTGTCGTCTGACATGGAAGTCTCCTGGAATGCCCATGAAACCGCCATCGTGGTGCCGTTGGAGCGGGGCGCATGAAGGACAAGTACCCGCCGTGCTGCAAGCGTCGGCCTACGCCATGCAGAGTCCGCAGATTAGGGATGCGGCGGCGGGATGAGCCAGCGTCCTACAAGCCAGCTTGGATGGGGCGCCCAGGATGGCATTCGCTGCGACTGCCGGAGCGTGCCATGACCCAGAGTTTTGATCGGTCCCGGCTGGCCGAAATTGCCGAAGCGCCGCCGATGCCTCGGGTGGCTTTCCCAGGCCGGGAGGAGATCGCCGTCATGCGGCGAAGCCTGCGGCGGATACGGGAACTGTTGAAACGCAAAGGCCGTGAGTCGCGAGCGTCCCGCCGCGAGCGGGAGCCGGCCGCAGCGGCGCGCCGCCTGGTCTCGGTGGGCTGAAGCTTCGCGTTACCAGCGTTCGGCGGGAAACGTCGGCGCTTTCGGTGTGGTGCGGTCCTTGGCCAAACGTTCCAGGGTGCCGGGCTCCAGGCGGTCCCATCGAACCGCGTCTTCACCGCGCCGCGGCTCGGCCGTTTGAGCCGGGTTGCCCGGTATCGAGGCCGGCGCAACCGGCTGGGTTCGCGCGGGTGCACCCGCGACGGCGCTCGTTGCGACCGCGCAGCCTGCGAGCAGGCCAAGGGCAGAACCTGGGAGATCGAACTTCATTGCGGGCTCCTTCGCTGGGTGCGGGACAGGACACCAAAGCCGGGGAATGCGCGCGCCCAGAACGCCAGCTCGAAGATACCGCCGAGGGCCAGCAGGGCGGTGGCGCCGCTATCCAGCCCAATGCCATAGCAGGCCAGGGCGGCCAGCAAGAGGGCGGCGGTCACGAGGCGGTGTTTCATGGCATCCCGATGCAACGCTTGAGATGGCCATGCTAACGCGACGCCGCCTGCATGGCCGTCATCCAGCGTGAGTTGGCTGCCCACGACCAAGCGGGTAGAGTCAGCGGCGATTGCGGGAATCCAAGGGGCTTGCATGTTCCGTGGGCTCCCACTGATATCTGGCGCCAGGGAGGCGAACAGTTAGCCATGCAATATCTGCCCTCCAGCTACGCCCCGTGGGTGGTCGCTGCGTCGCTGCTGATCGCCAGCTTTGCGTCCTATGTTGCGCTTGATCTGGCCAAGCGGGTCCGCACCCGTGACCGCGGCGTCGCCGTGAATTGGTGGGTCGGCGGCTCGCTGGCGATGGGCACCGGCATCTGGTGCATGCACTTCGTGGGCATGCTTGCCTTCTCTCTGCCGATTCCGCTTGGCTATACCGTGGTGCTGACGGTGGCATCGTGGGTCGCCGGGGTCGCCGTGTCGGCCATCGCCCTGTTTGTCGCGAGCCAAGGCGAGCTCACCTGGCGCCGCCTGGCCGGTGGTGCCATCGCGATGGGGCTGGGCATCTGCGCGATGCACTACACCGGCATGGCGGCGCTCGACATGTCGCCCGGCATCGTCTGGAATCTGCTGCTGGTCGCGGCATCGGCGCTGATCGCGATCGCTGCGTCGGCGGCGGCGTTGTTGATCTTCTTCTGGCTGCGCAAGATGGGGGAGAGGCGCGGCATGGTCTTCCAGCCCCTGGCCGCGCTGGTGATGGGCATCGCCATTTGCGGCATGCACTACACGGGCATGGCGGCGGCTAGTTTTCCGGCCGGCACCGTCTGCCTGAGCGCTGACGCGTTGGCAGGCCCGCAGCTCGGGATGATGGTGTCGGTGTCATCCGTCGCGTTGCTGGCGATGACCTTGTTCACTTCGACCCTCGACGCCCGCATGCGCAGCTCGCTGAAGGTCGCGAACGTGAAGCTGGAAACGGCCAACGAGGAGCTGCGCCGGCGTGCCTTCCAGGATCCGCTCACCGGCCTGCCCAATCGCATGCTGTTCGAGGACCGCCTGACCCACGCGCTGCAGCGCCATGCGCGCAACGGCGAGCAGATCTCGGAGCGCAATGCCGGCAAGGTGGCCGTGCTGTTTGTCGACCTGGACGGCTTCAAGCCGGTCAACGACTCGCTCGGCCATGCCGCCGGCGATGCGGTGCTGAGGGAGGTTGCCGTGCGCCTGCGTTCAGCGGCCCGCGACGCCGACACGGTGGCGCGCATCGGTGGCGACGAGTTCGTTCTGCTGATGGAGGACGTCAGCAGCCTGGTGGACTGCGTCAGCCTCGCCCGCCGCCTGATCGAGGCACTGGCGGCACCTCTGGAGATCGGCGGCCGCCGGGTCGCCTTGTCTGGATCGGTTGGCATCGCCGCCTACCCTGATCACGGTGACGGCGACAAGCTGGTCATGCATGCGGACGCCGCGATGTACACCGCCAAACGCGCCGGGGGCAGCACCTATGCGCTGTACGAGGCGCATATGGACGAAGGTGCGCAGGAGCAGCTCAATCTGCTGAACGACCTTCGCCATGCCATCGAGCATGAGCAACTGCAGCTCTATTACCAACCCAAGATCGATGGCCAGCATGGCCAGATCCGCGGTGTCGAAGCCCTGCTGCGCTGGAATCATCCGGAGCGCGGCCTGCTGGCCCCGGGTCTGTTCATCCCTCTCGCAGAGCGCTTCGGCCTCATCAACGGCCTTGGCAGCTGGGTCATCGAAGAGGCCTGCCGGCAGATGCGCGCCTGGGCCGAGATCGGGCTGCACATGCGCGTGGCGATCAACCTGTCGGTGCATCAACTGCGCGAGGAAGACCTGGCGGCGCGGATCGAAGCGGCCCTTTCCAGGAACTTGGTCGAACCCTCCCAACTGCTTTGCGAAATCACCGAGTCCGTCGCGATGGAGGATCTCAAAAGCACGCAGCGCGCGTTCGAGGAGTTGGCCCGGATCGGCGTGTTTCTCTCCATCGACGATTTCGGGACCGGCTATTCCAGCCTCAGCTATCTGCGCCAGCTGCCCGCCCGCCAGCTCAAGATCGATCGCAGCTTCGTTGCCGACGTTGAGACCAGCAGCGACGCCAAGGCCATCGTCAGCGCCGTCATCCAGTTGGCCCATGAGCTGGGGTTGCGCGTCGTCGCCGAGGGTGTGGAGACCAAGGGGCAACGCGACATCCTGCTGGCGCTGCACTGCGACGAACTGCAGGGCTATTTCCTGGCGCGGCCCATGGCGGCCGAGACGCTGCAGGCCTGGACCGAAGGGCAAAAGCCCGCTGGCACGGCTGATTTCTCACCCTCTGTATTGGGTGGTCATCTCATGATGGAGGCCGGGGCCCTGGGCGCGATGGGCTTGCAGGACAACACGGCGACGCCGTTCTGACGGCAACCGGGCAGTGCGGCCTCAGGCGTCGAGCAGCGTGTTCAAGATCTCCAGGCAGGCCTGGGCGGTCCGGTTGTCGGCGTCCTGTTCCTCATGCCATGCAGAGACGGAGACGGCGACGATGTTGTACGCGCGCAGGGCGCCAAAGAAGTCGGCCATGTCCGCGGCGCTGGGACCGCGCTGGACGTGGTATTTGAGCGCAGGCATATGGGCCGGGTCGTCGATGATGTCGGTGTCCCAGTGCAGGTAGATGCGCTCCTGCGGTTGCAGGTGTGCCAGCACTTCGTCGAGCGGGCAGCGCAGGATCTGGGAGCCGAGCAGGGCTTCGCGCTCGCCGGGGTCGAGATCGCGGGCATCGGCGAGAACGATTTGCTGTTGTGGGTAAGCCTGCACGCCGATGGTGGCCAGGCAGGCGCGTGCCGCCTGGCTGCGCGGGTCGAGATCGTGGTCGACCCGTCCGACGAACAGGGCCAGGGGCATGCCGCCGATGTACTGGGTCTGGCTGCTGGACCAGGTGTGGAAGTCGCCATGGGCATCCAGCCAGAGCACACGCTCGGGCGGCTGGCCGGCTTGCTGCAGCCCGGCCAGTAGCCCCAAGCTGGAGACACAGTCGCCGGCGAGGCTGACTGGCCGGCAGCCACTGCGGGCCAGCGTGGCGACACGCGCAGCCAGCAGGGCGTAGAGGTGCCCCAAGCTGTCCAGCTTGGCGATGGGATCGTCGATCCGCGTCGCATGCTGCCGTGCCGGTGCCAGCACTTCCCAGGGATGGCGGTCGATGTCAAGCACGCGGCGCAGGCCGTCGCGGCGCTGGCCCATCAGGTAGGGCAGCAGAAGCCTTGCATTCACAGCCATCTGTCGGGCTCCATGGGATAGCCAAGCCTGTCCATCATCTCGCGCACCTCGGTCCGCTGAGCCAGGTCCAGCAGCAAGGCGCTTCTTTTGTGCCAGCGTTTGGAGCTCGGTGGTTCGGTGGCCATCTTGATGGGCAGCGCATCTGGCGGGGCCATGGCGGGCAGGCCCAGATGGTCGGTGATCAACCGCAGCGTTGCGATGGGGTTGTCGACGAAGTCTTCAAAAGACACGCGCAGGGTGCAGACGCCGCTTTGCAGGATGGCTTCGTGGATGGAGTACCACTGGTTCAGGCACACCTCTTCCAGCTTCGCCCGGGTGAACTGGCGCCAGTTGGGTGGCAGGTCGAACTTCCACCACTTGCGGCCGAAAGCCACGGTGTCGGAATAGCCGGGGATGGCGAGTTCGCAGCCGATCTTGCTGAGGTCGTGGGAGAAGAATCCCAGCGGGTAGAGCCAGCCGTCCATCAGGCCGTTGATGGACTGCGCGAAACCCCGGGTCAGATGGATGTAGCTCACCTCGGCGTTGGGGAACAACTGCTCGTACATGCCGATGCGGTAGGCGTCGGACGGCGCCTTGAACAGCAGCACCGATTCCCGCACATCGGCCGAGCCGAAGGGCCGCCGCTTGAGCGTGGGTACCACGAAGGGAGGCTCCTCGATTTTCAAGGGTTCGTCGAAGTGCCGGCCGTCGCCGCGGTTGGCCTTGCCGTCGTAGTAGCTGATCCGCCAAGGCTCGTCGCTGAACACGGTGGAGAGCACAAGTTCCTGGAGCTCGGTTTCGCTGCGACGCTCGCCGCCTTCGAACTGGCCCAAGGCCGCCTCCAGCGACTGTTCCAGGCGCCGCTCGGCAGCGGTGTCCAGGAAACGCGACGGGAACTGCAGCAGGAGCCGGTTCTTCCACTTCCTGAGCAGCAGCTCGGTATCGAGGAGGTCCGCCGAGGCAAAGGAAACCTCGTCCAGAATGTTGCTGCTCAATTCCTCGACATTGGCCACCCGCTCGATGCCATCGCTGTCGGAGTTCTGATTGAAGCCGTTGCCCGACAAGGCCAGCAACGGGTCCAGTTCCCCATCCAGTGAAGCGATGCTCGGATGCAGGGCCAGGGCCTCCTTGAAGAGGCTGGATCCGCCGCGCGAGCCGCACAGGATGACGGCCACCCTGCGGACCCCCGTTCTCAGGCCTGAGCGCGGGACGGCGCGGCGCGCCTTGATGGCCAGTAGCAGGCTGTCCATGGGGGGGGCGATGCGTCAGGTTCCTGGAATCGATCAGGCCCAGGTCATCTCGTAGACGAAGAACTGCTGGCGCCCGGTTTCGTCCGTGGCTTCGCTGGCCAGCTCCCTGGTCTGCAGGCCCGCTGTTTGCGCCAGGCGCTTCATGGCCTCGATTTCGCCGAAGTTGGACTGTACGAAATAGATGCGCCCCTTGGGCTTCAAATGCCGGCCCACGCCTTCGAAGAAGCGCGTGTTGGTCTTGAAATCGGTGTCCCACTGGGACATGGCCACCACATCGTGCGCCGGCTTGTTTCGAAACGGCAGGTTGGCGGTGATGACATCGAACTGCTCGTCGCCCAGCGCCTCGAACAAATTGGACTGCAGCACCGTCATGATCCCGGCAAAGCCGTGCGTCTGGGCGTTGTGGGTGGCGCTTTGGATGGCCGCCGGGTTGATGTCCACGCCCACCACCCGCCCGGCGCCCTGATAGCAGGCAAAGATGCCGATGACGCCCGAGCCGGTACCCACGTCCAGCACGGTTTCGCCTGGCGCGACCGTGAAATTCCTGACCAGCGGCAGGCTGTCGGCGAAGGGCCAGAAGGTGTCGGGGTAGACCAGGAACTCCTTGTCCAGATAGCGGACTTTGCGGCCTTCCGGCGGCACGGATTTGAAGAGTTGCTGCCGCTGTGCCTGCCACTGGTCTGTGTAGCTCGTCAGGTCCATCTGCCACCTCCAGGGCCAAAGCATTGCCAGATTTGCTTGAACTGGCAACGGAGAAATCTCCTATGCCGCAGTTTGGACAAGTTAGGTCATACGTCACGCAACAGGCCTTGCAAGACGCTAGCCGTGCCCGTACTCTTCGTTCAAACGAGCTTAGACAACACACTTAACCCGTTATCCATGTGGCCTACATGGCCTTGGCGTGGTGGGTGCGGGAGGACCAAATGAGCGCTCCGACCCCGGCGGGTCGCGGTCTGAACCGCCGTCTGAATCGCCGTCATCTGGCAGGCCTGGCCTCACTCGCCGTGCTTGCCACGGCGTTTGGCCTGAGCCGGCGCCGGTCCGGCCCGCCCTTGGCGCCCGAGCGGCTCTCGATTGCGCTTCCCCAGGCGCCGCATGCCGGTCTTATTCACATCGCCGCGGCACGGGGCTTCTTCGATGAACGCGGCTTGGCGGTGACGGTGCTGCCGCAAACCCATGGCAAAGCTGCGCTGGCCGAGCTCCTGCGAGGCGGCGCGGACCTCGCCGCCGCGGCCGACGTGCCCATCGTCATCGAGGTGCTCAAAGGTGCGCCGCTGAGCATGGCGGCGGCGGTGGCGAGCGCCTCCAACGAACTGGCCGTGCTGGCGCGTCGCGACCGCGAAATCAGCTCACCGGCCGGCCTGCAGGGGCGCCGGGTGGGCGTCACCCTCGGTACCAGCGGCGAATACTTCCTGTGGGCCTTCATGGTGCGCCATCGCCTGGCCCCGCAGTCGCTGATCCTCGTGGACCTGCCGCCAACCCGCCTGATCGCCGCGCTGCGCGACGGCAGCGTGGACGCCATCGCCGCCTGGCAGCCGGTCCGGCATGAAGCCGAACTGGCCCTGGGCAGCGCCATCATCTCGTTCAGTGCCCCCGATGCCTATGCCCAGAACTACGTGCTTGTCGGCCGCAGTGAATTCATGTCTACCCGCGGCGAGGCTTTGCGCCGACTGCTGCTGGCCCTGCTGGATGCCGAGCGTTTCGTGCAGCTCGACCCCCAGCAGGCGAAGACGCTGCTGGCGGCACGCCTGAAGCTCGACCCCGAGGCGCTCGAGCCGGCCTGGCAGGCCCTGGATCTGGAGGTCGATCAGCAGCAGGCCCAGTTGGTCACGCTTGAAGACGTGGCGGGCTGGGCGATGGCGCGCGGTTATGCGCCCACGCAGCCGATGCCGAACTTCCTGTCCCATCTGAGCCTCGACGCCTTGCTGGCCGCGAGCCCGGGGCGGGTGACGGTGGTGCGATGAAGATCAGCAGCAAGGCCCGGATCGCCGCAGCGCTGATGTTCGGCGCCATGGTGCTGATCGCCGCCAGCATCGGCTGGGCGAACACCCAGGTCAGTGCCGCTGTCAAGCAGCGCCGCCACAGCGCCGCGATCGCCAGCGCGCTCAACGACATCCGCATGGTCACCTTCGAATACCTGCTCAACCGTCGCGAACGCGCCCGATTGCAGGAACAGGCGGTCTGGCAGCGTCTTGAAGGCCTGCTTGCATTGCCGACCGGCCTTGACGATGCCGCAGCCAGGACACTGGCCGAGCTGCGCGCCAACGGCGAGGCCAGCCACCGCTTGTTCGGCGAAGTTGTGCCCACGCGAGCCGCCGGTGGCGTCGCCGACGAGGTCCAGCAGCGCTTCGAGGTCCAGATCTCCAGCCGGCTGCTGATCCTGCAGCAAAGAAGCCTCGTCGACGCGGCCAAGCTGATTGACGATGCGGGCGTTCGTATCGACGAGACGCAACAGCGAGTGGTCCTCGTGACGGCCGCGGGACTGGTGTTGATGGCGCTGATCACGGGGGCTGCCGTCTGGATGTTCCGGCGCGACGTGCTCCGCCCGATCGCGCGGCTCGAGCAGGCCACACGCGAGGTGGCCGCCGGCAACTGGTCGTTCGAGCTCGATGTCGGCAGCGCCGATGAACTCGGCGAGATGGCGCGCCACTTTGACGCGATGACGCGCGCGCTGCGGGATTCCTTTGGCCAGCTCGAGCTCAGCAATCGGGAACTCGTCTCGCTGAACAATGAGCTCGAGTCATTCAGCTACTCGGTCTCGCACGACCTGCGCAGCCCCCTTCGCAGCATGGATGGCTTCTCGCTGGCTTTGATCGAGGACTATGGCGATCAGCTCGACGACGAGGCCCGTGACAGCCTGCAGCGCATCCGCGCCGCCAGCCAGCGCATGGGTCGCCTGATCGACGAGCTGCTGGGCCTGGCGCGGGTGACGCGAGCCGAGCTGCGCATTCAGGAGGTGGACATCAGCACCATGGTCCACGAGATGGCGGCCACACTGGCCCGGAGTCAACCCGAGCGCCAGGTGCGCTGGGAGATCGACGAGGGCATCAGGGTGCAGGCCGACCGGGAGCTGATCCACATCGCGCTGCAGAACCTCCTCGAAAACGCCTGGAAATTCACGGGCAAGACCGCCGACGCCGTCATTCGCGTGGGTATGCGCCATGAAGGCAGGGACCGGATCTGTTTTGTTGCCGACAACGGTGCAGGCTTCGACATGGCCTACGCCGATCGCCTGTTCGGCGCCTTCCAGCGCCTTCACCACGAAAGCGATTTCCCGGGCACCGGCGTCGGCCTGGCGATTGTTCAGCGTGTGCTGCGCCGCCATGGCTGGCCGTTATGGGCCCAGGCCAGCCTCGGCAGTGGCGCCACATTCTTCTTCCGTATCCTGGAGCAAACCGATGAGCGACGAGAGCAAGGTCATCCTGCTGGTTGAAGACAACCCGGACGATGTCGCGCTGACGCTGCGCGCATTCAAGCGCAGCCATCTGATGAATCCGCTGGTTGTCGCCCGTGACGGCGTGGAAGCGCTCGATTTCCTGTTTGCGCGTGGTGCCCATGCCCATCGTGCTGAGGCGGCGCTGCCAACACTGATCATCCTCGACTTGAAGCTGCCCCGACTGGATGGGCTTGGCGTGCTCAAGGCGATGCGCGCCGACTCCCGCACGGCGTTGCTTCCGGCAGTGATCCTGACCTCGTCGAAGGAGGAGCAGGACATCGTTTCGGGCTACAAGCTGGGCGCCAACAGCTATGTGCGCAAGCCCGTCGACTTCACCGAGTTTCTCGAGGCGGTCAAGGTGCTCGGTATCTACTGGCTCGCACTCAACCAATTGCCGCCGCGGCCGGCGTCGTCATGAATCAACGGCCGATCAGGGTTCTTGCCGTCGAGGACTCGGAAAACGACGCCCGCCTGGCGATGCGCCTGCTGCGCCGCGCAGGCTTCGCGCCTGATTTCCACCGGGTCCAGGATCTGGCGGCGCTGCAGTCAGCCCTTGTCCAGGGCCCGTGGGATGCGGTGATCTCCGACTTCAGCATGCCGGGCTTCAGCGGCCTGGAAGCGCTCACCACCTTCCGCGCGAGCGGTCTGGACATCCCCTTCATCTTTGTCTCCGGCACCATCGGCGAGGAAACGGCCGTGGTCGCGATGAAGGCCGGTGCCAACGACTATGTGATGAAGGACAACATGAGTCGGCTTGCGCCGGTGCTCGAGCGCGAGCTCGTCCAGGCCGCTCGCCGGGCCGCGCATCGAGAGGCGGAGGCCGAGTTGAGACGCTTCGAGGCACAGCTCGGCGAGGCGCAAAAGATGGAATCCCTCGGGACGCTCGCAGGCGGCATCGCCCACGACTTCAACAACATCCTTGGCGCGATCCTCGGCAATGTCGAACTCGCGCGAGGTGAACTCGAGGCCGACCATCCCGCGCTGACGATGTTGGGCGAGATCCAGAAGGCCGGCCTGCGCGCACGCGACCTTGTTCGTCAGATCCTGACCTTCAGCCGCCGCCAGCCGCAGCAATTGCGCAACGTCGCGCTGCGGCCGATCGTCGATGAGACCTACGGCTTGCTGCGCGTGACGCTGCCAGCTGGCGCTGAACTCGAATTGAGCCTGAGCGATGAGCCTCTGCATGTCGATGGCGACGCCACTCAGCTGCAGCAGGTGCTGATGAATCTGAGCACGAATGCCTGGCATGCGTTGCGTGGTGAGGTCGGCAAGATCGTCATCGGCCTTGAGGCGGTGCATCTGGACGCAGCCACAGCCCGGGCATTGTCGGGGCTGGTTGCCGGTCCCTATGCCCATCTATGGGTGAGCGATACGGGCATGGGCATGGACGCCGCAACACGCGAGCGGATCTTCGAGCCCTTCTTCACGACCAAGCCGACGGGTCAGGGCACGGGCCTGGGCTTGTCGGTCGTCCATGGCATCGTCGTTGCGCACCAGGGCAGCATTGCCGTGGACAGCGCCCCCGGCCAGGGCTGCACCTTCCACCTCTACCTGCCTGCCGTCAATCCGCCGCTGCCGTCGATGAGCATCGAGCGCATGTCGGATGCGCCGTCCCTCGGGCATGGCGAACACGTGATCTACCTGGACGACGATGAGACCGTCGTGCTGGTCGTCGTGCGCCTGCTGGAGCGTGCCGGCTACCGCTGCAGCGGCTTCACCGAGGCAGCCGCTGCGCTTGCGGCCCTCGGCGACGCACCCGATGCAGTGGACTTGTTCGTGACCGACTACAACATGCCTGTCCGTTCAGGCCTCGACGTCGCACGCGAGATCGCCTCCCTCCGCCCTGGGTTGCCTGTGGTGATCAGCTCAGGCCTGATCACCGACGAATTGCGCGAACAAGCGACGGCCGCGGGTGTGCGCGCCGTGCTTGAAAAGGAAGACACCTTCCGCGACCTGACCGCACTGGTTGGGAGGCTCCTGGCCGCGGCCAGGTGAGATTTTGCGCAGAACGCATGGATGTCCCGGTGATGACCCTAGGCGGGGCCGGGGCAAGTTCTTCAGCGGCCTGAGGGCTCCGCCTTTTCCGCGGGTTGGATGTGTAGACCCGAAAGCGCAGGCAATGCCAGCAGGAGTTCGCGCTGCTCATTGCCAACGCCATACAGCAGGCGCAAGCGCTGCGGCGCCGGTGTGACGGGGAAGAACGCGCTGCGCCGCAGTTCGGCGCCAGGGGCGAGGTCGGCTGGCAACTGGAAGCCGCGCCGCTTGATCTCATACTCGATCACCAGGGATTCGGCGTTGACCTTGCTCTGGGTTCGGTAGGCCGAGATGCCGCCCACCAGCAGGGCCAGAGGCAGGATCGGCGCCATCACGGTGTAGCCGGCCGCACTTGCCAGCACCAGCACACCGGCCACTGCCCCGCTGGAGCCAATCACCACGATGCGCCCGGCCGTTTTCATGGCGTCGACGTTGCGCGTCGTCTCGCTCTTGAGCTGATCGGGTGCGGTGGTGTGGTTGACGTTGTCGAGGACGTCGTTGGCGAGCGAGATCGAGTGCAGCCGGACCGGTGTGCGGCTGTCGTTGCGCACGACCAGCGCGTACTCATCCCAGTCGGCTTCGCGCACCCAGCTGGCAGCATCGTTGCGGACGATGACTTGCTGCACATCGAGCTTGATGCCGTCGCCCGTTTCGGCGCGCCAGCCAAGTGCCGTCGTGGCGTCGAGGGCAGGGGGGTGCAGCAGCCGTGATTGGCCGGCACAGCCACCGAGCAGCAGCGCCGTGGTGGCGACGAAAACGGCGCATGCGGCGACCCTGAGGATTCCTGCGACGAAGCTTGCGGGTGGCTGCATGTGCACCTTCGAACGGAATCCATCGGGCCGCATGCACTATAGGCGTGGGCGGCCGCCCTCGCGGTGGCGACGCTTGCGGTAGATTCGCTTCGCCCCCCAACGCCCATCGACATGAACCGCCTGCATTCCGAGTTGCATCGCTTGTACCTTTTGACCTCGCCGGATCTGGGCGGGCATTTGATCGATGGTGCGGGCCAGGTACGGGCAATGGTCATGGAGCTGACTGGCCCTGCCGACTGGGATGTGCTGTCCAAGGTCTGGCGCGGCGTGCAGGCCGATCTTGAGCTGCCCGCCCCCGCCATCGCTGTGTCAGGCAGCGACGGGCTGCAGCTGTGGTTTTCGCTGCAGGAGCCGATCAGCGCATTGCGTGCGGCGGCGTTTCTCGCCCATCTGCAGGCACGCTACCTGGCCAGCGTCGCGCCGGCACGCCTGCGGTTGAGTCCATCGGCAGCCGGCCAGACCTTCGACGCAGCGCTCGTGCCGGCGCAGCAGGACGCCACGGAAAACTGGTCCGCCTTCGTCGCGCCCGACCTCGCCCCGGTGTTTGCCGACACACCCTGGCTGGACATCCCGCCGGGCATCGAAGGGCAGGCTGACCTGCTCGCGCGGCTGGAGAGCATCAAGCCGGCCGCTCTGGCCGCCGCGATGCAACGGCTGCAGCCCGTGGTCTCGACCGGCTCATCGCCCGCAGCTCAACCGTCGAGCGCAGATGTGGAGCCCAAGCGCTTCCTGCAGCAGGTGCTGAACGACGAGACGGCCGCGTTGGCCTTGCGGGTCGAGGCGGCAAAGGCGTTGTTGCGCTATGCCGAGCAGCCAGGCTCCCGGCAGAGCGACTGAGCCGCCAGCAACACCATCGCCGCGGCCCTTTCATCCCGGCCATGCACAACGGGCCGCTGCAGATAGAAGTCCAGCGTCGGCCCGGCCGGCGTGCCGGCGCAGACATCGCGGAAGCCGCCGTGTGCGTCGATGCGCGATTGCACGCCCGCCCAGGCGCGGGTGATGGCCGCATCCACGGCTTCGGCTGGCAGCCAACCGTGGCGGCGCGCCAGGGCAAGTGCCGCCAGGCTCATCGCCGTCACGGTCAGCTCGGGCTGAGCGTCGGGGTGGTCCAGCACCTGCCGCCACAGGCCATCGGCGCCTTGCAGCGGCAGCAGCGCGCGCAGATGGCTTTGCAGGCGGGCGAGCAAGGGCGGTGCGGCGCTTGAGCCTTGCAGCGGGCCGGTGAGCACCTTAGCGAGGGCGAGTGACGCGAAGCCATCGCCGCGGCCCCATGCGACCGGCGAGCCCTCGGCATGATTGAAGAGGCCACCCGGCCGTTGCAGTCGCTCCGACAGATCCAGCAGGGCGGCACCCAACGCGTCGGACGCGCGGGCGCGCTCCGGCGCAGGCAGCAGCGGCGCGGTGCAGTCCAGCAGCAGCGTGGCCAGGAACATGTCGTCGGTCCATGGGCGCAGGCCGGTGAGCTTGGTGTCGGCCAGCACAGAGCGAAGGGCCTGCAGGGCCAAAGCGCCGGCCGCCGTGTCGCCGTCCAGCGTTGCTGCTTCCGCCAGTGCCGCATAGCCGGCCAGGCGCGGCCAGTCGGTCGGCAGGACGTAACCCGGCGCGCTGACGGCCTCGCGCAGGGCTGCCGTGGCGGTGCGCGCCATCTCGGGCCGGCCAAGATGCCTCTGTGCCGAGACCAGCAGGGCGTTGACGTAATGGGGCGTTGGCGAGGCGACGTACTGTGAGGCGATGGATAGCGCCAGGCGCCGTGCGTCGCTCGCTGGCGGCTGGGCCGCCGGGCGCGCGTTGGTGGCGACGGCGCCCAAGGCAATGCAGGCCTGGCGCCGCCTCACAGCAGCGTGGTGGCCAGGCCGATCGCCGCGCACAGGCCCAGCAGCGGCATGATGCCCAGCTTGAAGCGAAACAGCGCGATGCCAGCGCCCGCGGCGATGAGGGCCGAGACCGCGTCGAAGCGCCCGCCAAAGCCCTGGGGCCACAGCACGTGATACGCGAAGAACACGGCCAGGTTGAGGATGACGCCGACGACTGCCGCCGTGATGGCCGTCAGCGGCGCCGTGAACTGCAGCTTGCCGTGCGTGGACTCGATGACCGGGCCGCCGGCCAGGATGAAGACAAAGGACGGCAGGAAGGTGAAGAAGGTGACGACGCTCGCCGCCGCGGCGCCGGCCACGAAGAGCGAGTCCGGCCCGAAGAGCTGCTTCACCCAGCCGCCGACGAAGCCGACGAAGGCGACCACCATGATCAGCGGCCCCGGCGTCGTCTCGCCCAGGGCCAGGCCGTCGATCATCTGCGTGCCGGTCAGCCACTGGTGCTGCTCGACGGCGCCCTGGTAGACATAGGGCAGCACCGCATAGGCGCCGCCAAAGGTCAGCAGCGCGGCCTTGGTGAAGAACCAGCCCATCTGCGTCAGCGCGCCTTGAAAACCGTGGGCGGCGACCAGGCCGGCCATGGCGGCCAGCCACAGCCCGAGGCCGATGGCGAGCACGCGGGCCAGGCGGCTGCGGCTGAAGCGGGCATGGGGTGGCGTCGGCGTGTCGTCGTCGATGAGGGCCGGGCCGTAGCCCTGCTTGGCAGCACCGTGGCCGCCGCCGAGGGCGAAAACCTGCGGCGCCAACCGGCCGCCGATGTGGCCGATGAGGGCAGCGGCCAGCACGATCAGCGGGAAGGGTGCGTCCAGCGCAAAGATGGCGACAAAGGCGGCGGCAGCGATGCCCCACAGCCAGCCGTTCTTCAGCGCCCGCGTGCCGATGCGGTGGGCCGCATGCACGACCAGCGCCGTCACCGCGGGCTTGAGGCCATAGAAGAGGCCGGCCACGACGGGCAGCTTGCCCCAGGCCATGTAGACCCAGGCCAGCGCGATGAGGATGAAGAGGGACGGCAGCACGAACAGCGCGCCGGCGACGATGCCGCCCCAGCTGCGATGCATCAGCCAGCCGATGTAGGTGGCGAGCTGCTGGGCCTCGGGGCCGGGCAGGACCATGCAGTAGTTCAGCGCATGCAGGAAGCGCTTCTCGCTGATCCAGCGGCGGCGCTCGACCAGCTCGGTGTGCATGATGGCGATCTGCCCGGCAGGACCGCCGAAGCTGATGAAGCCGAGCTTGAGCCAGAAGCGGAAGGCTTCCCAGAAGCTGACGGGGCGGGGCGGCGAGTCGATGGCGGGGCTCCGGGCTGAAGACGGTCAGCCGCAATGTAGGGCCTGTTCAACGGGCCTGCGCCTTCGCGATGCTGTCGCGCAGCGAGGCGGCGATGTCGCTGTCGGCCGGCACCTCGGCCAGCACGCGGCGCCAGTAGCCCACAGCCGCCGCCGTGTCGCCGCGCTCATGAGCGGCGCTGCCGAGCAAGGCCAGCGTGGGCACATGGCGCGGGTTGAGCTTGAGGGCGCGCTGCAGCAGCGCCTCGGGCTCGCCAGCGAGGCCCTGGCCTTGCACCAGGGCGAGGGTGACGGCGTGCTGGCTCAAGGGCTGCGGGTCGGCGGGGCGCAGCCGTTCGAGCTGCGCGTAGGCGGGCAGGGCGTCCTGCGGGCGGCCCAGCTGCTCGTAGGCGCGGGCCAGCAGGGCCCAGCCTTCGGCGTCGTCGGGCGTGCGCTGCAGGCGGTCGGCCAGGCGCTGCACCATCTGCTGAACGGGGTTGGCGGGCAGCGCAGGCGGCGGGTTGATGGCGTCGGGTCGGCCGAGTTGGACGTAGAGCAGGCTGGCAGCGAGCGGCAGGGCCAGTCCCAGGACTGCCGCGGTGCGCCATGCGCGTGGGCTGTTGGGGCCCAGCAGGGCCGGCGCGAGAGGCAGCAGCGAGGCCAGCGTCAACACGACGGCGGCGAGGATGAATAGGCTCACCGCGGCTCCTCGCGCCGCCGACCGTGGCGCAGATAGACACCGGCACCGATGGCCAGCAGTGCCAGCGGCCCGAACCAGAGCGGCGCCGTGCCGGCGTGCAGGGCGGGGCGGTAGAGCACCTGCTCGCCATAGCGCTGCACCAGCTCCTCACGCAGCTCGGCCTCGCTGCGGCCGGCGGCCAGGCCTTCGCGCAGCTGGCGCTTCATGTCGACGGCCAGCGGCGCGTTGGATTCGGCCACGCTCTGGCTCTGGCAGACGACGCAGCGCAGCTCCTGGGCCAGGCGCTCGACGCGGGTGTCGAGATCCTCGGCCTGCGCGACGAGCGCGGCGGTCAGCAGAACGATCGCGATGAGGCTACGCACTTTGCAGCCTCTTGATGAACGGCAGCAAGCGCTTGTTCAAGTCTTCCGCCGTGACCGGCCCGGTGTGCCGCAGCCGCACGATGCCGCGACGGTCGATGACAAAGGTTTCGGGCACGCCGGTGATGCCCCAGGCCAGGCTGCCCTTGCCTTGCGGGTCCAGCCAGGTCAGCGCATACGGGTTGCCGTGGCGCTTCAGGAAGCCCAGGCCCAGCTCGGGCGTGTCGCGGTAGTCCAGGCCGACGACGCGCACGCCGCTCTGTTCGGCCAGCTGACCCAGCACCGGCAGCTCGGCACGGCAAGGCGCGCACCAGGAGGCGAACACATTCAGCACCCAGACCTGGCCTTGCAAGGCCAGGCTTTCGCCATGCAGGCGCTCCAGGTCCAGCACGGGCGCGGGTTTGCCGACCAGCGGCGAAGTGGGTTCCGCTTGGGCATCTCGGTTCAGGCCGCGTGCGAGCAGCGTAACGAGGGCTGCGCTGGCCAGCAGCGGAACGAGGGTGGCGAGCTTGGGTTTCATGGCGTCGAGAGCGCGGGGACGAAGTTGGGCTGCAACTCGGCGCGCGGGCTGCGTCCCCGAGCGAGTGCGCCCCAGAGGCCGCCGACGGCCATCAGCAGCGCGCCGATCCACACCCAGCTCATGAAGGGCTTGATCTGCAGGCGCAGCGCCCAGCGCCCGTCGACATCGGCATCGCCCAGGCTGACGTAGACGTCGCGCCACGGGCCGCGCGAGATGGCCGCCTCGGTCATCGCAGACTGCCGACGGGTATAGACGCGCTTCTCCGGCGACAGCGTGATGACCTCACCGCCGTGTTGCCACACCAGCTTGGCCCGGGCGGCGCGGTAGTTGGCGCCGTCCACGGCCTCCAGCCTTTCGAAGCGCAGCAGATGGCCTGCCACGCGCACCTGCTCGCCAGGCGCGAGTTGCAGGTCATGCGCCTGCTCCAGGCTGCGCACCAGCGTCACGCCCAGCACGAAGACGGCGATGCCGGCATGCGCCAGCCACAGCGGCAGGCTGTGCCGCCAGGCGGCGCGCTGGTGCCAGGCGAGTGACAGCGTGCCGCCGAGCGCCCACAGGCCGGTGGCGATGCCGGCAGCCAGCCACAGCGAGCCTTGCAGCGCGAACGCCAGCATCGCAGCACTCGCGAGCGCGGCAAGGGCCAGCGGCAGCAGCGGCTTGACGGCGCCGAGTGCCGCCACCCGCCAGCGCGCCAGCGGCCCGATGACGAGGAGGGCGACGAGGGGCAGCATGATGGGCGGGAAGACGGTATCGAAGTAGGGGGCGCCGACCGACAGCTTGGTGCCCGAGATAACTTCGGCCGCCAGCGGGTAGAGCGTGCCCAGCAGCACGGTGCCCGTGGCCGTGGCCAGCAGCAGGTTGTTCAGCAGCAGCAGCGATTCGCGCGAGCCGAAAGCGTAGCCCTCGGCCGCGGGCAGGCGGCCCACGCGCAGCGCGTACAGCGTCAGCGACCCGCCCACGGCCAGCGCCAGCAGCGCCAGGATGAAGAGGCCGCGCGACGGGTCGCTCGCGAACGCGTGGACCGAGCTGACCACGCCCGAGCGCACGAGGAAGGTGCCCAGCAACGACAGCGCAAAAGCCAGCAGGGCCAGCAGCAGGCTCCAGCGCAGGAAGCCCGGCCGTTTGTCGGCCACGGCCAGCGAGTGGATCAGCGCCGTGCCCAGCAGCCAGGGCATGAAGGCCGCGTTCTCGACCGCGTCCCAGAACCAGAAGCCGCCCCAGCCCAGCTCGTAATAGGCCCAGAAACTGCCGAGCAGGATGCCGCCCGTCAGCGCCGACCACGCGGCCAGCACCCAGGGCCGGGCCCAGCGCGTCCAGCGCGCGTCGGGCGCGTCGTCCAGCAGGGCCGCCACCGCGAAGGCGAAGCCGACCGCGAAGCCGACATAGCCCATGTAGAGCAGCGGCGGGTGGGCCGCCATGCCGGGGTCCTGCAGCAGCGGGTTCAGGTCGCGGCCCTCCAGCGGCGCGGGCAGCAGCCGAGCAAAGGGGTTGGACGTGAAGGCGATGAAGGCGAGGAAGCCAGCCGCCACGGCGCCAAGCACGCCCTGCACGCGCGCCGCGAAGGCGGGCGGTAGCTTGCGGCTGCGGGCGGCCACCAGCGCGCCCCAGGCCGCCAGCATCCACACCCACAGCAGCAGCGAGCCCTCGTGCCCGCCCCAGCTCGCCGTGATGCGATAGCCCAGCGGCAGCTCGTGGCTGGCGTTGGCGGCGACGTAGGCGACCGAGGTGTCGAGCTGGATGAAGCTGGCGACCAGCGTGGCGAAGGCGGTGCTGACGAGGCCGAAGCCGACGGTGGCCAGGGGCCGCGCAAGAGCCATCCAGCGCGTGCGGCCGGACTGTGCGCCCCACAGCGGCAGTAGCGCCTGCGCGAGTGCGACCGCCAACGCCAGCAGCAGTGCGAACTGGCCGAGTTCGGGCGTCATCTTGCGCTCGCTTGTTTGAGCGCCGCGGCAGCCTCGGGCGGCATGTAGCTCTCGTCATGCTTGGCCAGCACCTCGTCGGCGACGAAGCCCAGGCCGGCCAGCTTGCCCTGCGCGACCACGCCCTTGCCTTCGCGAAACAGGTCGGGCAGCGGGCCGCGGTAGCTCACGGCGACGTCGCGTGCACCGTCGGTGACCGTGAAGCTCATCAGGCCGTCGGCGCCGCGCTGCACTGAACCAGGCGCCACCATGCCGCCGAGCCGAAAGCGCGTGCCGGCCGGCGCTTCACCGCGCACGATCTCGCTGGGCGTGACGAAGAAGACGAGGTTCTGGCGGAAGGCCTTCAGCACCAGGCCTCCGGCCATTGCGAGCAGGGCCAGCATGGCGAGCAGGCCGAGGAGGCGGATGTGGCGGGGTTTCATCGGCGGAGGGACCACAGCTCGACGGCGATGCCTAGGGCCACGGCCGTGAGTGAAGCCCAGACATAGAACGCGTGGGCGCCGAAGAGCTCGCTCATGTCAGGCTCCCAAGCGCACGTGGCCAGCGCGCCTCGGACTCGACCCGGGCCTGCAGCAGCCGCCTCGCCCGCGCCAGCACGACAGCGCCGGCATAGGCCCAGAACCCCAGCGTCGACAGCAGCAGCGCCGCCAGCATCTCCGGCGCGATCGCGCTGCCGCGCGCTGTGATGGAGGCGCCCTGGTGCAGGGTGTTCCACCAGCTGACTGAGAAATACAGCACTGGCAGGTTCAGCGCGCCAACCAGCGCCAGCAGCGCGCCGGCCTGGTCGCCGCGACGCGGGTCGTCGGGCGTGTCGACCGCCGAGGTCAGTGCGATGAAGCCGACATAGAGCAGGGCCAGCAGCAGGGCCGAGGTGAGGCGCGCGTCCCAGACCCACCAGGTGCCCCAGGTCGGCCGGCCCCAGAGCGAGCCGGTCAGCAGCGTCAGCACGGCGAACAGGGCGCCGGTGGGCGCCAGCGCGCGCATCAGCACGAAGGCCAGGCGCGTCTTCCAGGCCAGGCCCCACAGCGCCCAGAAGGCCATGGCGCCGTAGCAGACCATGGCGGTCCAGGCCGCCGGCACGTGCAGGTAGAGGATGCGGTAGGCCTCGCCCTGCTGGGCGTCGGTGGGCGCGATGAAGAGGCCGAGCGTGAGGCCTCCGGCGATGCCCAGCGCAGTCAGCAGCCACAGCGCGGGCAGCAGCCGGCCGGTCAGCGGCAGGAAGTGGGCGGGGCTGGCATAGCGCCAGAGCGGGTGCGGGGTGGTCATTCAATCCAACATCAGTGAGAGGGCGGCCGAGGTGGCCCAGGGCGCTAGCGCCAGCAGCACGGCCAGCCAGGCGCCGAGCAGCAGCAGGGCGGTGTCTGCATTCGCACCGCCTTGGGCCGCCGCAGTGCCGAAGACGAGCACCGGCACCTCCAACGGCAGCAGCAGCAGGGCCAGCAAGCCGGCGCCGGCGCGCGCATGCAGCACCAGCGCCGCGCCCAGGCCGCCGAGCAGAGCCAGCGCGGGTGTGCCTAGCAGCAGGCTCAGCGCGAGTGGCGTCGGGTTTTCGATGCCGAAGGCCAGCGCCAGCAGCGGCGTGACGAGCACCAGCGGCAGGCTGCTTAAGGCCCAGTGCACGGCCAGCTTCAACGCCACGGCAAAAGGGCGTGGCAGCGGCGCCAGCCACCATTGCTCCAGGCTGCCGTCGGCCAGGTCGGGTGCGAACAGGCGGGGCAGAGCGAGCAGGCTGGCCAGCAGAGCGGCAATCCACAGGAGGCCCGGCGCCAGCTCGCGCAGCCTAGCCGGCTCGGGCCCCAGGCCCAGGGGAAACATGGCGGCCACGCCGACGACGAAGCCCAGAGGCGTCAGCCATTCGGCCGGCTGGCGCCAGGTGCTGGACCACTCCCGCCGGGCGAGCGCCGCGGCGGCTTGGGCTGCGGCGCCCATCAGGGCCTCCCGAGTTGCAGGCTGCGGACGCTGCGCTTGAGCGGCAGGGCCTGGTGGCTGGTGAACACGACGCTGCCGCCTTCATCCGCATGCCGGTCCATGCGTTGGGCGATGCGATCGGCCATCGCGGCGTCCAGCGCGGCGAGCGGCTCGTCCAGCACCCACAGCGGTGCAACCCGGGGAAGCCACAACTGCGCCAGGGCGACGCGGCGGCGCTGGCCCTCGGACAGCTGGGCCAGGCGCAGCCCGGCGGCGTCGTCCAGGCCGACCGGCGCGAGTGCCGCCAGAGCCTGTCCTTCAGTGCAAGGACGCCCGGCCAGCGCGGCGCTGCTGCGCAGCTGTTCGATGACCGACAGCACGTCCTTGAGCCCGGGCCGGTGGCCGATGTAGAGCAACTCGCGCTCCACATGCACCCGCCCCGCGCGCGGCGCGCTGAGGCCGCAGATCAGCCGCAGCAGGCTGGTCTTGCCGCTGCCGTTGGCGCCCTGCACCCACAGCAGCTGGCCGGGATGCAGGGCCAGGTCCACCTCTTCGAACAGCGGCCGCGCCCCACGCGACTGGCCCACGCGCTGCAGGATGAGCACGGGTGGCGCAGAAAGGGAAGCGAGGGCGAGAGACATGCCCGCCACTCTAGGCAGCGGGCCATGCCGCGCCAACGAAGCAAAACGACTGAGCTATTTCAGTTGGCGCTGCTTTTCGCGCTCAAGCCGTCAGGCTTCGGGGCGCGGGATCAAAGTCCAGCGCGCCGCAGCCACGCCTCGGCGTCGGTCGGGTGAATCTCGTTCGCAGACCGCAGGTTGCGCAGCACGCGGTAGCGGCTTTCGATGCCCACCAGCATCAGCACCCGTTTGCCGGCATGCGCGTGCACGGCGTCGCGCAGCCGATCGGCGTGGTGCTGATCCCACTGGGCCTGCACCTGGGCAGCCTCCTGGCCCACCAGGCCCTCCTCGATCTCCCGCAGCGCAGCTACCAGCCGGTCCGTCTTCTCGCTGTTCACGTCGGCAGCAGAGCTCCACCCGCTGGCCAGCGCCCGGTAGGTGGCCTGCTTCAGCTCGTCGAGCGCCTTGGCGCCGGCCGGGTTCCGCTCACCGAAGGCCTTGTAGGCCTGGCCCACCGAGCCCGTCAGCTGATTGAACAAGGCTTCGTCCGGTTCCGATCCCAGAGCCGGGATGCCGGTGGCGTCGAGGTAGGGAAAGATGACGTCGAGGTACTCGACCTTGCCGGGCCAGACCTTGCGGGTGCGCAGTTCCTTGGGCGTGACGTCCAACACCAGCACATCGGGCTTCACGGCCTCGATGACCTGGCGGAGCACGGGAAGGCCGTAGGCCGGCACCAGCTTGTGCCGCGAGTACAGGGTGGAGACAACGAACACCTCGCCTTGGGTCGCCAGCGCCGCCCTGGCGGCAGCCGGCGCAGCCGCCAGCACGCCGAGCAAGACCCGTCTCGACCAGTCACGCCTCATGGGGTTCATGCAGATCCTGTGCCATTGAAGGCCTGCAATCTAGGTCGACGCGCGCAGGAGGTCGGGCTCATGCGACGAAACGGGCTGGGGCGCGATGAGGTCGACTTATCCGCCTACAAACCCGCTGCCCGCGCCGCCAACGTGCCCAGCTCGCCATACAGCGGCAGCACATTGGTGCCTGCGGCTGGATGCACGCGGTTGGACAGCAGCACGAAAAAGCTGCGGCTTGTCGGGTCCAGCCAGAAGGCGCAGCCGGTGAAGCCGGTGTGGCCAAAACTGGTGGGCGGATAGAGGCTGCCGCGCGGGCGCGCATAGGGCGAGGCGATGTCCCAGCCCATGCCGCGCTGCTCGGCAAGGTCGGGCGAGGACTGCGGCGTCGTCAGCAGGGCCACGCTTTGCTCGGACAGCAGGCGTCGGCCGTTCTCGCCCACGCCGCCGGCCAGCAGCATGCGCGCGAAGCGGGCCAGGTCCGCCGTCGTCGTGAACAGGCCTGCATGGCCAGCCACACCGCCCATCTTGCGGGCGGTCGGGTCATGCACCTCGCCGCGCAGCACCTGGCCATCGGGCAGCTTTTCGGTCGGTGCGACGCGTGAGGCGTCCATGCGGCGCAGCGGCAGATAGCTGCTGTCCTTCATGCCCAGGGGCTGGAACAGGGCCTGCTCGGCCAGGCGTTCCAGCGCCACACCACTGGTGCGTTCGACGATCAGGCCGAGCAGGATGTAATTGACGTCCGAGTAGCGGAACTGAGTGCCCGGCGCGGCGGCCAGGGGCAGGCCGCAGGCGATGCGCAGGGCGTCGTCCTTGCCCGCCCAGTCGCCGGCGCCATTGCGGGGCAGGCCGGAGGGCAGGCCCGAGCTGTGCGTCAGCAGCAGGCGCAGCGTGATGCCGGCCTTGTCGGCGCCGCCGCAGCCGGGCAGGTAGCGCTGCAGCGGCGCTTCGAGGTCAAGCTGGCCGCGCTCGCGCAGCAGCTGCACCAGCGTGGCGGTGACGACCGGCTTGGTCAGCGAGGCGGCGTCGAAGACGGTGGCTTCGTCCAGTGGCTCGGGCGCCGGCTCGACGGCACGCTGGCCGTAGGCGCGGTGGTGGCTGCCGTGGCCGACGCGCTCGACCCACAGCGCGGCGCCTGGCAGCTGGCCCTGGGCGATGAAGCGCTCGACGGCCGCGTCGGCTTCGGCGAGCGGTTGGGGTGCGAGGCTGGGGTGGTGGGCGCAACTGACCAGCAGGGCGGCGGCCAGCAGCCCTGCGATGGTGAGGGCAGGTCTCATGGCCGGGATTCTCAGGGCCCGGCGGGCCCGCTCAACCGCGTCGTGCGGCCTCGATCTTGGCGATGTCGATCTTCTGCATCTCCATCATGGCCTCGAAGGCCCGCTTGGCAGCGGCGGGATCGGGGTCGCTGATGGCATCGATGAGCGCGCGCGGCGTGATCTGCCACGACAGCCCCCAGCGGTCCTTGCACCAACCGCACTGGCTTTCCTGCCCACCATTGCCGACGATGGCTTTCCACAGGCGGTCGGTCTCGGCCTGGTTGTCGGTGGCGATCTGGAAGGAGAAGGCTTCGCTGTGCTTGAACATCGGGCCACCGTTCAAGCCGATGCACGGGATGCCGGCGACGGTGAACTCCACGGTCAGCACGTTGCCCTGCTTGCCGTCGGGGTAGTCGCCCGGCGCGCGGTGGACAGCGCCGACGCGGCTGTCGGGGAAGGTCTCGGCATAGAAGCGGGCGGCGGCTTCGGCGTCACCGTCGTACCAGAGGCAGATCGTGTTCTTGGCGGCCATGGGGGTCTCCTGAGTGAGTGGCCAGCCTAGGGCCGGCCTGGCCGAATGTTGATCCCTAGCAGAGGCCTTGGTGGTTACGTTATGTTGGGGGTCATGAAGCTCCGCCGTTCACTGCTGGCCAGTTCGGCCCTCCTGACCCTGCTTGCCGTCATGCCGAAGCTGCACGCCCAGGTGCCGGCCCCCGCGCAGGCAGCCCGACAGCTCGCGCAGGCCACGCCGGCGTCGCAGCGCGGCGAGCTGCTGCACCCCTTCACCGACGCCGCCCGCAGTGACTGGCACTACACGCCGCGCCGCCGTGACGGCATCGCCTGGAAGGCCATGTCGCCCGCGCAGCGCGAGGCGACGACGGCCCTGCTGCGCACCGCGCTGAACGAGGGCGGGCTGGGCAAGGTCAGGGCGCTGATGGCGCTGGAGATCGCGCTGCGCCAGATCGAGGGCTCGGGCAGCTTTCGCGATCCCGACAACTACGCCATCGCGATCTACGGCGAGCCGGGCGCGACTGGCTGGGGCTGGCGCATCGAAGGACATCACCTGTCGTTGCACTTCAGCCTGGACGGCGACCGCTATGTGTCGACGCTGCCGCAATTCTTTGGCGCCAACCCGGCCGTCGTGCCTGCCGGGCCGCAGCAGGGCTTTCGCCTGCTGGGTAGCGAGGAAGACCTGGCCCGCCAATGGCTGGCCGGTCTGGCGCCGGCACAGCGTTCGCGCGCCATCTTCAGCACCCGCCCCTTTGGCGACATCGTCAGCGGCAATGCCGCGCGTGCCAGGCCGCTGGACGCCATGGGCCTGCCCTTCGCGGACATGGACGCCGGCCAGCAGGCCCAGGTGCTGAAGCTGATCACCGCCTTGGCCGACCACCTTCAACCCGATCTGGCCCAGGCTCGCCTGGGCCGCGTGCGCGCCGCGCCGCTCGACGGCATCCGCATGGGCTGGGCCGGATCAACGCAGGCTGGCCAGCCGTTTTACTTCCGCATCCAGGGCGCCAGCTTCCTCATCGAGTTTGACAACTCGGGTGGCAACCACATCCATTCGGTGTGGCGCGACTTCGACGGCGACTTCGGCCGCGATGTCCTGGGCGAGCACTACCGCAAGGCCGAGGGCAGCGCGCATCGCCACCGGTCGTCTACTTCACCTTGACCACCACCTTGCCCTTGGCCCGGCCTGTTTCGACATAGGCCAGCGCTTCGTTCGTCGATTCGAACGCAAAGACGCGATCCACGACCGGGCGTATCGCGCCGGCGTCGACCAGGCGAGTGATCTCGCGCAGCTGTTGCCCGCTGGCGCGCATGAAGAGGAATGAGTAGTTCAAGCCCAGGCGCGCTGCCGCCCGCCTGACGCCGGCGCTCAACAGGCGCACGACGAGGCGCACGAACCAGGGCGCGCCCAGGCCCTTTGCGAAGGCGGGATCGGGCGGGCCGGAGATCGAGATGAGGGTGCCGCCGGGTTTGAGTACGCGCAGGGACTTGTGCAATGCCGCGGTGTCCTGGCTGTGCAGCACGACGTCGTAGTCCTGCAGCACGCGCTCGAAGTCATCGTTGCGGTAGTCGATGACGACATCGGCGCCCAGGCGCTTCACGAGCTCGATGTTGGCGCTGCTGGTCGTGGTGGCGACGGTGGCCCCCACATGCTTGGCCAGCTGGATGGCGAAGCTGCCGACGCCACCGGAGCCGGCCTGGATGAAGACTTTCTGCCCCTTCTTCAGCTTTGCCCTCTCGATGAGGGCCTGCCAGGCGGTCAGGCCCACCAGCGGCAGCGACGCGGCCTCTTCCATGCTGAGCGCCTTGGGCTTGAGCGCCAGGGACGCTTCCTTGACCGCAACGAACTCGGCGAAGCTGCCGATGCGGAAGTCATCAGGCCGGGCATAGACCTCGTCGCCCGGCTTGAAACCTTGCACGCGCGGCCCGACTTCGGTGACGACGCCGGCCACGTCATGGCCCAGCACCAGGGGCAGTTGGTAAGGCAGGATGAGCTTGAATTCGCCGCTCCTGATCTTGGCGTCCAGCAGGTTCACGCCGGCGGCGTGGACCTGGACCAGCACCTCGTCATCGCGCAGCGTCGGAGCCGGCACCTCTGCCGACCGCAATGTGCGGTTCTTGCCGTAGCGGTCGAGGAGAAAGGCTTTCATGATGCGCTCGCCGACGATACCGCGTCGAGCTGCAGATCGCGCCGGATGCCGGCGTCCACCAGGCCAGCGGGCGCGAATCGGCGCAGCAGTCGCAGGCGGCTCGCGAGCCCGCCGGCCGTGTAGCGGAGTTGCGGCTGAGCTGCGCTGGCGGCTTTCAGTACGACCTCGGCGACGACGCCTGGCTGGTCTGCGGTCGTCATCACTTGCCTCACCCTCTCGCTCACCGCCACACGGGCCTCGCGGTACGCATCGAGCTTGGCATCGGGCTCCAGGAAGTTGGCGTCGAACGGCGTCTTCGTGTAGGCGGGCTCGACGACCGAGACGCGGATGCCCCGGGTGCGCAGCTCATGGTCAAGCGACTCGGAATAGCCTTCGATCGCGTGCTTGGTCGCGGCGTAGAGCGCGCCGTAGGGCATGGGCAGGAAGCCCAGCACGGAGCCGATGTTGATGATGCGGCCGCTGCCCTGGCGCCGCATGTGCGGCAGGACGGCCCGCGTCATGCGGACGATGCCGAAGAAGTTGGTGTCGAAGATGGCCTGCGCCTGCTCGATGGAGCTTTCCTCCGCGCCGGCCGGCGCGACGCCAAAGCCGGCGTTGTTGACGAGCAGGTCGATGCGGCCGTGCAGCGCCACCACCTGCTCCACCGCGGCCTGGACCGAGTCGTCCAGCGTCACGTCCAGGGCCAGCATCTTGAATCCGCGCTGCCCCGCCTGCCGCCCTTGCCGGCTCGTGCCGTACACGGTGTAGCCGGCTTTCGCGAGCCGCTCGGCGGTGGCCTGGCCTATGCCTGAGGAGGCGCCCGTCACGAGGGCGATCTTGTTGTTCGTGTTCATGGTGTTCTTTCGTCCGCGTGTGGAGGTCAGGAGCTCGCCGGCGTACGCGGTGCGCGGCGGGTCAGGAAGGTTTGAATCTTTACTCGCATGATGTTCGTCATACTTAAGTGCGAACAAAAGGCCGACTGCATCGGTGAGGGTTCAGGGATGGGTGGGAGCCAGGCGCTTCAGCGCCGCGTCGAGCATGCTGCTCGACAGTGCAGGTTCGTCAACGGCGCGTGCCAGCAGCAGGGCGCCGACCATGGTCGCCAGGGTCACCAATGCGTGTTCATGCGCTGCGGGTTGCCCCCAATCAGGCGACTGGCGCGCAATCAGGTCCACCATCGCCTTGATGTGGCGGGTGGTCACCCGGCGCACCTCGGGAGCCTGGCGGGATGTCTCCGAGCCCAGGGCCGCCAGTGGGCAGCCGAGCTCCACCTGCTCGACGTGGGCCTTGGAGAGGTAGGCGTGCAGCATGGTCTCCAGGGTCTTGTCGGGCGGCGTGTGGGCGACGGCGTCGGCCACGGCGGCGGCTGCCTGGGCACAGGCCAGCCCGGCCGCTTCCGCCAGCATGGCCTCCCGGGACGGGAAGTGGGCGTAGAAGGCACCATGGGTCAGGCCCGCCTCCTTCATGATGTCGGCCACACCCGTGCCGTCGTAGCCGCTGCGGCGGATGGCTCGCGCCGCGGCCGACACGATGCGCTCGTGCGAGGCCTCCTTGGCCGCGGCTCTGGCGTTGCTTGCTGTATTTCGCATGACGCTCATCATACGTCATGCGATCCGGAGCTGTCGTGATTTTTCTGGCGCTTGCCTCAGGCCGGGACCGTTCGCCGGCCCCGCAGTGCCACGCCGACCCCCATCAAGCCGGCCACCAGCATCGCCCAGCTGCCCGGCTCGGGCACCGAGGTGACGGTGAAGTTGTCGAAGCTCGCGTCCATGCCCTGGCCGAACAGGCGTTCCGACACGGGGACGGAGACGGCCAGGTCCGGCCTGTCGGGATGCTGGAAGGGGAAGGCGTCGAGCAGGCTGAAGAGGCCGTGGCCGATGGTCAGGTTGTGGATCTTGCCGCCCAGGGCCTCGCCCGGGCCATAGGACGGATAGACGCCGGACCAGTTGGCGCCCTGCTGGTCGAGCGGGATGCCGACGTTGTCGACCTGGGACACCAGTGCACCGTCGAGAAAGTAGCTGACGCTGCCGGCATCGCTGTAGCTGATGGAAGCCGTGTGCGGCCCGGGGCCGATGTCGATCTGCTTGATGATCTGCGTGTACATCTTGTCGATGCCGACGTAGCCCGGATCGCCCGGCAACAGCGCCGGGTTGGTGACCGACGACGGCAGGCGCTCGATCAGTGTGAAGGCGGTCGAGCCTGAGATGAACCAGTCGAACAGCTGACCGGTGGAGAAGTCGATCATGTTCATGACCGCACCAGCCTGCTGGCCTTCGAGGGCCGTGGCCGAATAGGGCAGGCCGCTCTGGATGTAGCTGCCGCTGATGACGCGGCCCGCCGCCTGGGTGTTGTGAGCCGTGGCGCTGATGGTGGAGGAGAAGGTCAGCGAGCCGCCGGTGGGCACGGCGAAGGCCTGGCTGCTGGTGGCGATGTACTTGAGGTGGTCGTAGACGCTGAAGTCATAGCCTGTCTGGAAGACCGGGGCCTTGATGGCGAAGCTGCCGCCCGAGAAGTCGCGCGTGTCGCCGAGGGCCATTTCGCCCAGGCCATAGGGGTTGACCCATTTGGCGCCATAGCTGGCCAGGGAATAGCCGGGCGTGTCGAAGCTGTCGTAGACGACGGTACCCGCCGTAGCTGGCGTTGCGGCCAGCGCCAACCCCGCAGCCAACACCAAGGTCGTGCGCTGCATGGCCGCGCGGGTCCAGTGAGTCTGGCTTGAGTTCATGAGTGCCCCTTGAATGAAGCTGCGTTGCTTCGCGGCTGACGATCAGGCCATGGAGTGGCGATCGGTCCACAGGGTTTCCCAGGTCAAGGGCGGTTGCTCATCAAGATTGGGGATGCCAGGGCGATGATCCGATGGTGGATCGGGCGGCTGGGCGGCTGAAGACTTAACCGCAGCTCATACCTCATGGCGGTTTGGTCATTCAATCAGTCGCCAAGTTGACTGCCACGCCCGCCGCTCTGGCGTTACGGTTGAGACTTCCTTGTTTGTCTCCTCCTCCCGCAAGGGTGGATTCAGCCCTTCGAACCGCTGCGCCGGTCGAAGGGCTTTTTCTTTGCCTGAGGGCCTTGCGTGCAAACCGCATAACTGTTCGCGTTTTGCTTCGTTTGCCGAAGAAGCCCTGAACCCTAGCCTTGCTCGGTTTTCGCATGAGAGCCGACATGAGCACCGTTGCTTTTGAAGAACCCGAAGTCCTGGCCCGCGCCCGTGAGGCTGCCCAGGCCGCTGTGCTGCCCTTCGCAGGCAGCGTCGCACCGCGCGATGCCTGGGCCCTGGTCCAGGCGGGCCGCGCCGTCCTCGTCGACGTGCGCAGCGCCGAGGAGCGCCATTTCGTCGGTCATGTGCCGGGCAGCCTGCACGTGGCCTGGGCCACCGGCACCTCGCTGAACCGCAACCCGCGTTTCGCCAAGGAGCTGGACGCCAAGGTGGGCGGCAAATCCGGCAACGAGCTGCCGGTGCTGCTGCTGTGCCGCAGCGGCAAGCGCTCGGCGCTGGCTGCCGAGGCGGCGACCAAGGCCGGGCTGGCCAATGTCTTCAATGTGCAGGAAGGCTTTGAAGGCGACAGCGACGATCACCAGCAGCGCGGCCATTTCAATGGCTGGCGTTTCCACAGCCTGCCCTGGGTGCAGGACTGATGGATACGGTCGACGAGCTGTCGAGCATCGTCTCGGCGCTGCGTGGCGCGCGCCGACGCTGGCGCGAGGAGCACCGTCGCTGGGACGCCGGTGGCCGCGAGCTGCCGTCGCGCGAGCTGCTGGCGGTCGTCGTGCAGCAACTGGCCGGCGCGCTGTTCCCGATGCGCCTGGGGCCGCCCGACCTGCAGCCCGAGGGCGAGGACTACTACGTCGGCCACACGCTGGGCGCGGCGCTCTCCAGGCTGCGCCAGCAGGTGGCGCTGGAGCTGGGCCACGACGCGCGGCTGCGCGGTACCGAGGTGCCGACCTTCAACGACGCCGCCGAGCGCGTGGCCCGCTTCGCCGCCCGCCTGCCCGTCGTGCGCGAACTGCTGGACAGCGACGTCATCGCCGCCTTCCAGGGCGACCCGGCAGCGCGCAGCGTCGACGAAGTGCTGCTTTGCTACCCAGGCCTGCATGCGCTGATCAGCCACCGCCTTGCGCACGAGTTGTACCGTCTCGGGCTGCCGCTGATTGCTCGCGTGATCGCCGAGCTCGCCCATGCGCAGACCGGCATCGACATCCACCCTGGCGCGCAGATCGGTGCGGGTTGTTTCATTGACCATGGCACCGGCGTCGTCATCGGCGAGACGGCCGTGCTGGGCCAGCGTGTGCGCATCTATCAGAACGTCACGCTGGGCGCCAAGAGCATCCCGACCGACGAGGCCGGCCATGCCCACAAGGGCCAGCCGCGCCACCCCATCGTCGAGGACGACGTCGTCATCTACGCCGGCGCCACCGTGCTCGGCCGCATCACCATCGGCCGCGGCTCTGTCATCGGCGGCAATGTCTGGCTGACGCGCAGCCTGCCGCCGCAAAGCCGCATTTCCCAGGCGGCCTCGCAAGCCGATCCGAACTCAGCCTTCCAGGCGCTGAGCGCCTGATTTCCTCACCCCCAACCCACCGCCCCCAGGAGCCCTTTTCCCCATGGCTGACACCCCTCAACTCGCGCTCAGCGACACCGCCGCGCGGCAGCTTGCGAACGCGACAAAAACCGTCCCGCAGCTCTCCACCATCACGCCGCGCTGGCTGACGCATCTGCTGCAGTGGATCCCGGTCGAGGCCGGCATCTACCGTCTCAACAAGGTGGCCGACCCCGAGGCCGTCAAGGTCGCCTGCGCCAAGCGCGACGAGGCCGAGCTGCCCGTCACCTTCGCCGACTACGACGCCGCGCCGCGCGAGTACTTCCTGAATGCGGTGGCCACCGTGCTGGACGTGCACACCCGCGTGTCCGACCTCTACAGCAGCCCGCACGACCAGATCAAGGAGCAGCTGCGCATCGTCATCGAGACGATCAAGGAGCGCCAGGAGTCCGAGCTGATCAACAACCCCGACTACGGCCTGCTGGCCAATGTCGCGGACGAGCAGCGCCTGTCCACCCTCACCGGCGCGCCCACGCCGGACGATCTGGACGACCTGCTCGGGAAGGTCTGGAAAGAGCCCGCCTTCTTCCTGACCCACCCGCTGGGCATCGCCGCCTTCGGCCGCGAGTGCACGCGCCGCGGCGTGCCGCCGCCCACCATCAGCCTGTTCGGCAGCCAGTTCCTGACCTGGCGCGGCATCCCGCTGATACCCAGCGACAAGGTGCCCGTCAACGACGGCAAGACCAGCATCATCCTGCTGCGCGTGGGCGACAAGCGCCAGGGCGTCGTCGGCCTCTACCAACCCGGTCTGCCGGGTGAGCAGGGCCCGGGCCTGTCGGTGCGCTTCATGGGCATCAACCGCAACGCGATTGCCTCCTACCTGATCAGCCTGTATTGCTCGCTCGCGGTGCACAGCGACGACGCGCTGGCCGTGCTCGAAGACGTGGAAGTGGGCAAATACCATGAGTACCCTGACACCTACCGCTGACGTGGTCGAGAGCCCATTCGACGTCGCGGCGCTGGGCCGGTTGGCCAACGAGTTGTTCGGCAGCTTGAATGCAGGGTCGCTCCCTTCGGCGCGGTCAGTGCAGTCGGCTGGGGGCCTCAACGTGCCCGCCAACCCGCTGCCGCCCGGCCTGCCGAGCGGCCCGCTGCCCCAGTCCACCACCACGCAGTTCGGCGGCTTTGGCGCAGCGGCGCCCGGCCTCAATCTCGCGCCCACAGGCCCCGATCACGTCGCCGCATTGCTGCGCCCGTCACCCGCCCGGGCACCCCACGCGCAAGCTGGCAATGGCGTGCCCGATGTGCTGTTGACCAGCGTGCCCGGCATCGACGGCCGCGCCGGCAGCCAGCTGCTGGGCGTACCTCAGCAGATCTCGCCGCCGCAACGCGAAGCCGTGCCCTCGGGCTACTACTTCGTCGAGCCTTCGAGCGTGTCTCAGCAGCCATCGCTCTACGTGCTGGACCTGCAGCCACGCCACCCCGGCGCCGCGGGTCATCACGCTGGCGAACTGCCGAACAAGCATGTGCTGCAAGGCCAGCGCCAGCCCTTCGACGTGAACGCCATCCGCCGGGATTTCCCCATCCTGTCGGAGCGCGTCAACGGCAAGCAACTGGTCTGGTTCGACAACGCCGCCACGACGCAGAAGCCCAAGGCCGTCATCGACCGGCTGAGCTATTTCTACGAGCACGAGAACAGCAACATCCACCGCGCCGCCCACACGCTGGCCGCACGCGCGACGGATGCCTACGAAGGTGCTCGCAAGACGGTGGCGAAGTTCGTCAATGCGCGCTCGGCGGATGAGGTCATCTTCGTGCGCGGTGCCACCGAGGCCATCAACCTCGTGGCCAACACCTGGGGCGAGCAGAACGTCGGCGACGGCGACGAGATCGTCGTCTCCCACCTGGAGCACCACGCCAACATCGTGCCCTGGCAACAGCTCGCGGCCCGCAAGGGCGCGCATCTGCGCGTGATCCCGGTGGACGACACGGGCCAGGTCATCTTGAGCGAAGCGCAGAAGCTCATCGGCAGCCCGCGCGCCAAGCTGCTCGCCGTGACGCAGGTCAGCAATGCCCTCGGCACCGTCGTGCCGGTGCAGGAGCTGGTCGGCATCGCGCAGCGGCAAGGCGTGACGACGCTGGTGGACGGCGCGCAGTCGGTGTCCCACCTCGCGGTGGACGTGCAGGCCATCGGTTGCGACTTCTTCATCTTCAGCGGCCACAAGATCTTCGGCCCCGCCGGCATTGGCGCGGTCGTCGGTCGCAAGGAGGTGCTGGACGCCATTCCGCCCTGGCAGGGTGGCGGCAACATGATTGCCGACGTGACCTTCGACCGCACCGTGTTCCAGCCGGCACCGGCGAAATTCGAGGCCGGCACCGGCAACATCGCCGATGCGGCGGGCTTGGGCGCGGCGCTGGACTATGTGTCGCGCATCGGTCTGCACCACATCGCCCGCTACGAGCACGACCTGCTGGCCTACGCGACCGAAGCCATCCGCCCCATCCCGGGCGTGCGCCTCATCGGCACCGCGGCAGACAAGGCCAGCGTGCTGAGCTTCGTGCTGGCGGGCCACGAGACGGCGGCGGTGGGCAAGGCGCTGGCGGAGGAGGGCATCGCGGTGCGCTCCGGCCACCACTGCGCCCAGCCCATCCTGCGCCGCTTTGGCGTGGAAGCGACCGTTCGGCCATCATTCGCCTTCTACAACACCTGCGACGAGATCGACCATTTCGTGTCGGTGGTGCGCCGCCTGGCTAGAGCGTGAACATGAGCACGGAGACCCTCACCCGCGTCGAGATCCGCCCTCTGCCAGGCAGCTTTGCCGCCGAGGTGGTGGGCCTAAACCTGAGCCAATCGCTGGCTGACGAGGACTTCCGCCGCATCCACCGCGCGCACCTGGACCACCATGTGCTCGTCTTCCGCGACCAGCGCATCACGCCCGAGCAGCAGATCGAATTCAGCCGCCGCTTTGGCGCGCTGGAGATCCATGTGCTGCACCAGTTCCACCTGAAGGGCCACCCGGAGATCCTCATCGTCTCCAACATCGTCGAGAACGGCCAGCCGGTCGGCCTCGGCGACGCGGGCTACTTCTGGCATTCGGACCTGTCGTACAAGGAGAAGCCCAGCCTGGGCTCCATGCTGCTGGCCCAGGAACTGCCCAGTGAAGGCGGCGACACGCTGTTCGCCGATCAGCATGCGGCCTGGGAGGCGCTGCCGCCCGAGCTGAAGCAGCGTGTGCGCCACCTGAAGGCTGAGCACTCCTACCTCGCCAAGTACGAGGAGCTGCGCGAACGCAGCCCGTGGCGGCCCAAGCTCAGCGACGAGCAGGTCGCACAGGTCAAGCCTGTCGTGCAGCCTGTCGTTCGCACCCATCCGGAGACGGGGCGCCTCGGCCTCTTCGTCAGCGAGCACTTCACGACCCGCATCGTCGATGTTTCCGAGGACGAGAGCCGCAATCTGCTGGCCGAGCTGTTTGCCTACGGCACGCGGCCCGAACTGCAGTACCGCCACCAATGGCTGCCCCACGACATGGTGTTCTGGGACAACCGCTCCGTTACCCACCTGGCCGCCGGCTGCCCACCGCAGATGCGCCGCCGCCTGCACCGCACCACCATCGAGGGCGACAAGCCGTTCTGATCATGCTTGGCGCACGCTGATCGCGGCCGAGTTCTTCTTCGGCGCATCATCGGGCAGCGGTGGCCTGGACTGGTACATCTTCCAGAGCCGCAACGAGCCGCTGACCGACCGCGTGTTCGCCGGCCTGGCCACCATCGTGCTGATCAGCTGGCTGGTCGAGCGCTTCCTCTTCGACACCGTCGAGCGGTTGACGGTGAGGCGTTGGGGCGTGCAGCGCTGAGTTTGTCAGCCGGCGCGTCTGCGCATGCGGAGCCCGAGTGCGAGCAGTCCCACCGTGAGCAACGCCCATGCACCGGGCTCCGGGATGGGTGCGTTGCCGATGCCCGCGCTGAACTCGAATGCGTAGCCCGGGCCGACGCCGCCGGCGAAGGTGAACACGGGGTCGATATAGGCGGTGGCAATGGCCCAGGGCCCCGACGAAGCGCCGGCGAAGGCGTCGGCAACCAGCGTCACGCGGTAGATATGGCTGGGCTTGAGCAACAGCGCGACGTCGTGGTCGAAGCTCTGGTTGAAGCTGCCCTGCAGCGCGCCAGTTTCGATGCCGTCGCTGACGACCGGCTGTAGGCCGAGGCTCACGTCTTCCAGCAGCCATTGCGCCTTCATCGCAAAGCCGGCGAAGGGGTCGACATTGTTCGACGAGCCCAGCACCCGCCCGGCCACGGCGGCGTTCACGCCCACATCCGCATTCGGGTCCGCGCCCGGTGGGGCGACGACCTGCATCTGGTAGGTCAGTTGCGCGCTGGCCCGCCCGGTGAAGCCGGGGCCAACCCCGACCTCGGCGTACAACGATGGGCTGGGCAGGGGCGATGCGTCGAGTCGAACCTGGCCGCCCGGGCCGAGCAGCGGGAAGCTGCCGAAGCCGTCGACCTGAATGGCGGCTGGTGGTTCGAAGTTGAAGGACACCTTGCCGGCCACGGCGGCCGGCGCAAGGGTGTTGGCCTGAACGATGCCGGCCGCGGCCAGCAACAGGGCGCCCGACAGGGCCAGCGCGATTCGCGAGGTGGGCATGAGCGCCTCCAGGCTTGGCAATGACAAGTGGCGAAGCGTAGGCCTGTGGGGGTGTGGGCGGCAGCCTCAGGTTCTAGGGGGCTCATGCAGGCCGGCGCCTGCCTTGCGTCCTGGAACTTCACACTGACCTCATACCGACCTCACCGAAGGTCTGCACAGTTCAGGTCATGGCAGCCCTGCGCGAGGCAGCTCAACACCCGAGAGGAATCAAGAGGATGACGACCGGAAAAGCCGACGCACACTGGGTCGAGGTCGTCGACGGAGAGGGTCTTTACCCTGTCAAGATGCTCGGCCCCTATGCCACTTCACGCTTGGCAGACAAGGCGCATCGCGGCGTCATGCGCTTGCTGAATGTCGGGCGATACACGGTCGCGGTCGTGTCGCAGCAGGATCTCGAAGGCCGCAAACAGAGCGACGAGATCTCCTCATGAGCCTCTCGGCGAGCCATGGGGTCGCCGCCTCCACCGGCCCAATGCGCCGGTGAGGATCGGGAGATTGACTTCTTCTGGAGATCCTTACTGCGCGTTCACCTTCAGCCAGTTCAGATTCCACTCCTTGCCGATGGATTTCAGGCGCAGGGCGTGGCTGCCGGCTGTCATGGCGAAACTGGTGCTGGTTTTGGTAGCCCAGGTTTGCCAGCCGCCGGTGTTGGGAACGGCCATGACATCGACAGCTTTGGCGCTATCAACCCAGACTTCAAAACCGGTGCTGCCATTGGCGCTCGCCAAGCGGTAGTCGATGGTGAAGTTGCCAGCGGCGGCCACGTTGATCTTGAATTCGATGTAGTCGTCGGGATCAAAGTAGCCGACGTCCTGGCCGCCGCCGGTGTCGGTGCAGGTCTCGGTCTGGACGCCGTTCATGCCCGTGAAGGCCTCAGCCTGCAGGGTCGCCGGTACCGGCACCGCGAGGACGGCGGTGCTTGCGGCGTCGCTGTAATAGCTTTCGTTGGCCGCGGTCAGTGCAGTCACCACGTAGTAATAGGTCGTGCCAGTGGCCGCGGTGGCGTCCGTGTAGGTGGTGGTGGTGACTTTTTCGGCGAGCTTGGCGAAAGCGCCGCCGGCGCCGATCGCGCGATACACGTTGTAGCCTGTGACCTTGGCATCGGTACTTGCGTTCCAACTGAGCGCGTTGCTGTTATTGCCTTCGGTCAGCTTCAGGCTGCTGGGGCGCGCCGGCAACTGGAACACTTCCGGCGCGGTGCTGCTCACCATCCACTGGGCCAGGCCTGAGTGCACGTCATACGCCTGAGTGGTGTAGCTCTTGAACAGGGCTTCAATTTCAGCCACGGTGGCGGTGGTGAAATCCACCTTGCCATTCATGTCGATGACGTCCTTGCCCTGCACCGGCTCCTTGTCGAGCAGGTACATCTCGGCCCAGGTGTTGGCACTGCCGTTGTCCTTGAATACGCCGTTCAATGCATAGGTCTGGCCGCCTTCGAGGGTGATGGCCTGGTAGATGCCGCCATTGATTTCGCCGGTGATGCCGTCCGGGCGGGTCACGCGCAAGACGGCGCCTTCGCTGCCGGTCGGGCTCTTGCCCGCGGCCGACGCGTTGAAGTCCAGGTTCAACTTGCCGCTGATGGTCAGCTCGGTCCAGCCGGTGTTCGAGCCGAAGCCGCCGTTGGTGATGAGCTCGGCATTGGTGGCGGTGTTGGTGATGCTGATCTTGTCAAAGCGCACATCGGGATTGCTGCCTCCCGAAGCGCCGCTCTTGATGACGAAGTAATAGGTCTTGCGGCCGGTGCCGCCCACCTTGATGGTTGCTGCCTTCACCGCGCAGGCATTGCTGAAGCCGGAATCCCAGCCCGCGCAATCCCAGGTGCTGGCCTTGGCCACCAGGCCCACGCCGGTATCGAAGTTGCTGTTGACGGCGTTGGTGACCATGCCCCAGGTGCCTTTGCCTGAGCCGCCCGCCGGGCTGACCAGCTTGTAGGCCCAGGAGGTGGACGCCCAGCCGTAGCTGGCATAGGTGTCGTAGGTGGCACGGCCGATCTGGCCGCCCAGGTCCAGGCCCGCACCCTGCCAGGGTTGAAACTCACCCACGAGCAGAGGGAGCTTCAGATCGCTGACCTGCTTGTTGTAGGCGCAGACACCGGCGGTGCCCGCCGACCCGCAGCGCAGCCAGTCGCGGTGGATCATGTAGGGCGAATCGCCAGGCCTGTCGCCAAACAGGCCGGGGTAGGGGTGGATCTCGAAGGCGACGTTGGTGAAGCCCTTGGCGGTCGGGTTGCCATAGCCGTCGATGCTGCCGTAGTGGCTGGGCAACAAGACGATGTGCTTGTCATCGATGGCGCGGATGGTTTTGTACAGCTCCTCGACGCGCGCCACCATGGCTTCGGCGGTGGAGCCCCAGGGCTCGTTGAGGGGGTCGTAGGCCGCAACCACAGGCTCGTCCTTGTACCTGGTCGCGATCTGCTGCCACAGCCACTTGGTGCGCTCCTGCGCTTGCGCGTCCGTCCAGTATTTGTTCTGGCCGGCGCAACCCGTGTGGTCGTTGGGCGTCTGGCCGCCGGGGGCGCCGTGCAGGTCAAGGATCACGTAGATGCCGCGCTTCCTGGCCTCGGCAATGCTCCAGTCCAGATACTTCCAGGCGTCCGCGCGCGGGGCCTTGGGCTTCTTCTCGTCTTCGATGGCGCTCCACAGGATGGGCAGGCGGACGATGTTGAAGCCGAACGCCTGCAGTTGGTCCCAGTCGCGCGTGGTGATCCAACTGTCGCGAAAGAGCTTGATCAGGCGCTCCTTCTCGTCATAGCCAAAGCGCTCGGTCAGCTTGGCTTCGAGGGTGCATTGGTCGGTCACGCCATTGCCGCCCTGGCCCATCATCCAGAATTCCTGCACCAGCCAGTTGCCGAGGTTGGTGCCCTTGAGCAAGACCTGCTTGCCGCTGGCGTTGACCCACTGGGTGCCGTCGGTTTTCAGCAGGGTGAGGCCTTCGCTGGTGACAGGAGGTGTACTGGGTGATGGAACGGTTGCGTTGCTGCCGGAGCCTCCACCGCCGCCACAACCGGCCAGCAGCGCCGCGCCCATCACGCCGCCCAGTAAAGCGTCACGCGCGGAACTGCCCAGGCGCGAGGCGGCGCCTCCCGCGAACCATCGTTTTGCCACGTCTTGTCTCCGTTTATAGATTGGAACCGGTTCCAACCAAGTATCCAAGACGGGCGGAGATCCTGTCAACAATCCGTGGGGAGCGTCCTTGGGGGCTGGACACTTTCAGTATTTTCCCGGGTTGATGAATGGAATCGGTTCCATTATTTGCAAGGCGCAGAATGACGCGGCCACATCTACCAGCGTCCAGCACCATGGTCATCCGAGTTCTCTGCGCAGACGACTTGCCCTTGATGCGCCGCATGCTTGATCTCTTCGGGCAAGCTTTTGACGACGTGTCGACCTATTCAAGGTGGCAACCGGAAGACAGCTATCTCAGCCAACTGCTGAGCAGCCAGACCTTCATCGCGATCTGCGCGCTGGATGGAGACGATGTGGTGGGCGGACTGGCAGGCTACGTGCTGCCCAAGTTCGAGCAGCAGCGCTCGGAGTTCTACATCTACGACCTGGCGGTGTCCGAGCACCATCGGCGGCAGGGCATCGCGACAGCCATGATCCGAGAGCTGCAGCGGCTCGCAGCGGCTCGAGGGTTCTACGTCATCTTCGTGCAGGCCGATCACGGCGATGATCCGGCGATTGCGCTTTACAGCAAGTTGGGCGTCCGGGAAGACGTCCTGCACTTCGACATCGAGCCTGCAGACCGAAAAAAAGAAAACCCGCCAGCGGCGGGTGGGTGACTGACAGCCGCGCGGGTTTCAGACAAGCCAGACGGCCGTCTGGGCTGCGGCTACCGCCGTTTCGGCCGGTGCGCTGCGATGCCCTTCGACGACGACGCGTGGCAGCTTGGCGACCACCATCGCATCGGCGCGCTTGCCGACCACAACCACGCGCTCCAGCTTCACGATCTCGGTCGCTGGCGTCGCGGTGTGGTTGGCCAGGCCCACGCCCATGGCGGCAGCGGCGGCCACAGAGGCGATGGCGATGACGAAGGTCTTGGCGGCGGTGTTCATGGTGGGCTCCGGTGGGGTTGGCTGTGTCAGTGATTGCAGTGTCTGCAGACGCGCCCCCCGCCGCGAGCGGCAGGCGATGAATCGCCGCCGCGCGCGGATGAACTGCGGATTTGTGGGACGGACGGGTCGGCTCGACCGGGCCTGAATCCTGTTGAAACACTCTTGGCGGGAGCTGGCTCCTAACATGGCTCTTCCACTCACCCATGGCACGGAGCGCGCATGGAAACCCAGGAACTGCATCGCGGCCGGCTGGTCGACCACATCCAACTCGTCGTGCGCGACCTGGCCGCCAGCCAGCGCTTCTACGAGGCGGTCTTCAAGGCGCTGGACATTCCCCTCGGCGGCACTGGCGAAGGCTTCTTCTGGGCCGATGAACTGTTCGTGTCCACCGCCGACAGCAAGGCCGCCCAGGGGCAACTGACCGGCCGTGTGCACCTGGCCTTCCAGGCCAAGGACAAGGCCGCGGTCGAAGCCTTCCACAAAGCCGCGCTGGCCGCTGGCGGCAAGGACAACGGCGGCCCCGGCGACCGCCCCTACCACCCGGGCTACTACGCCGCCTTCGTCGTCGACCCCGACGGCAACAACATCGAGGCCGTCTTCCACGGCGTGGCCCAGCGCAGCGCGGCGTCGGTGAAGCTGACGTTCTAGCCATTGGCACCGGTGACGCTTGCCGGAGCGATTCTGCGATTCTTGGGAGCCCGGCCTTGTACCGGGCTGAGTAGCATCACCGCTTGACCGGCGTTCGAGGTGTCATCAGATGCTCAACCGCACAGCGCTCGTGGCTAATTTGGTCACAGGCGTCTTTTTCGGGATCTTGATTTTTGCGACGGCCTACTCTCGCCCGCAGAAACGCTGTGAGGCGGCCGACGGAAAGTGGAGCCTCGCAGCAGAGTCCTGCATCACCCGGTCCTGTTTCCTGTCCGGCAGCTGCGGAACATGGGCTTATCCGGCTGAAAGGTGTTCAAGGATCAAGGCCGGCGACGATCGCTCGGAGGTGTACTTCCAGCTTGGCGACCCGGAAATCGTCGGCGCTGATGACGCGACCTGGCACGCCTACAAGACCTCGTCGGAATTGATCGTTGCCAAGTTCCGCGGCGACAAACTGCTGAGCCTGTCCTGCCCTGCCTTGCGTTAATCAGCGGTTGCGCGCAGGCGCCGTAGGCACGCCGATTGCTGGAGCTTTTTATCGGCAATTCGGCCAGGTCAAGGACATGAATATCCAGCGCACTTCACCCATCTTGAGTCGATCGGTCTATCTTGCCGCGCTCATGTTGCTGGTGGCTTTTGCCCACGCCCAGTCACCAGCCGCGGCATCCGGTGTCGACAAGGGAAAAACCACGCAAACGGCCAAGTCGCGGGATGGCACGCGGATCACCTATGACAAGGTAGGCAAGGGCCCCGCGGTCATCGTGGTGGGTGGCGCGCTGTCTGACCGCGCGGGCGGCGCGGAGCTGGCGCAGCTGCTGGCGACGCGCCTGACGGTCTACAGCTATGACCGGCGAGGTCGGAGCGACAGCGGCGACACCAAGCCCTATTCGGTCCAGCGCGAGGTCGAGGACATCGAGGCCCTCATCGACAGTGCCGGCGGCTCGGCCTATGTCTACGGCAAGTCCTCGGGGGCCGCCCTGGCGCTGCAGGCGGCTGCGGCGCTGGGGAGCAAGGTCAGGAAGCTGGCCCTTTATGAAGCCCCCTACAGCGAGGCCGAAGGCGCCGCCAGCGAATGGAAAACGTTCACCGCCAAGCTGGACGGATTGCTGGCCACCAACCAGCGTGCCAAGGCCATCACGTCGTTCATGAAGTTCGTCGGCGCGCCGGAAGACGTGGTGGCCAAAATGAAGGCCTCGCCCGCGTGGCCGGGCATGCTGGCCATGGCGCCGACACTGGCCTATGACAACGCGGTGCTGGGGGCGGATCGCTCCGTGCCCGTTGGCGTCGCCGCCCAGGTGAAGGCGTCCACCCTGGTGATGGACGGCAGCGCCAGCCTGGGGCCTATGCCCTTCATGCGCCCGACGGCGGACAAACTAGCCAAGGCAATACCGGGCGCCCAGCGGCGGGTGGTCGAGGGGCAGGCGCATGATGTCAGCGCCAAGGTCCTGGCGCCCATCCTGCTGGCATTCTTCAACTGAGCCGTGCCAGCGCGTCGGCGATCTCGCTGGTGCCGCCGGGCCGCACGACACGCGCGACCTCCCGCCCGTCCTGCAGCATCACCAGCGTCGGCCACAGCTTGATGCGGAAGGAGCGGCCCAGTGGCCGCCCGGGGCCATCCTCGATCTTCAGGTGGCGCAGCGGTGCGTGCTCTGCCAGCGCATCCCCGATGGTTCGCTGCGCGGCCTGGCAGATGCCGCACCAGTTGGCGCCGAATTCGAGCACGGTGCTGCCAGCCATGGCGTCGACCTCGGCGCGGGGTGGTTCGTCGCTGGAATAAGGAGGGCTCATCGGGATCTCCTGCAGCCATGTCGACCAGCCACGGCAAACGCGATGCCTAGGTCAAGCCACGCAACTCCCGCAACGCGACCGACAGCATCGCCGCGTCCGGCGCCGGCACCGCGCGCAGCTCACCCAGCAACTGCTCCGCGCGTTCGATGGTGCGGCCGTTGCTGGCCTGCCAGGCCTCGACCAGGGCGTCGGGCGAATCGTGGTTGCCGCCGCCGGCCAGCACCGCGCCGGTGATGGAGCGCTGCAGGCCCCACAGATCGTCGAGCATGGCGCCCTTGGCGAGCATCTGCCAGTGCTGGTCGCCGGGCAGGGCGGTGATCTTGTCGCGCAGCCACGGCATGCCCAGGCGGTTCGCAAGGTCGAAGTAGATGGCCGCCACCAGCTCCACCGGCCAACGGGCGCTGCCGGCGATCTCGGCGATGTCCAGCGTCGCGTACAGCGTGCCGAAGGTGACCACGCGCTCGGCCAGTTCGCGCGGCACGCCGCCGGCGATGTAGCTGGCTGCCGCAGCGTCGACGCGCGCACGCTCGTCGGCATCCAGCAGCTGCGGCAGGCGCGCGGCGAGCTTGGTGACGTTGGATGTGAAATGCTCGATGGTGGCGCCCATGTCGTCCACCAGCCGGTTGGAGCGCAGGAACCACTTGGTGCCGCGCTCAAGCTGGCGGCTGGTGTCGATCAGCATGCGCGACTGCAGCTCGTCCGCCACCTTGTTGTCCAGCGCCTCGATGCCCTGCCACAGGCTCACCATGCCGAAGATCTCGCGGCTCAGCAGGTAGGCGCGCACGATTTCGAAGGCGCGCGCGCCGGTGGTCTCCAGCAGGCGGTGCACGAAGGTGCTGCCGACCCGGTTGACCATGCTGTTGGTGACGTGGGTGGCGATGATCTCCCGCTTGAGCGGGTGGCGCTGCATATAGCTGCTGAACTTGTCCTGCAGCAGCGCCGGGAAGTAGCGCACCAGTGCCGTCGACACCCAGGGGTCGTCGGGCAGGGTGGAGCCGAGCAGCTCGTCGTAGAGCCAGATCTTGCTGTAGGCCAGCAGCACCGCGCGCTCGGGGTTGGTCAGGCCCTGGCCCTTGCCGCGCCGGTCGGCGATCTCCTCGTTGGACGGCAGGTATTCGATGGCGCGGTCCAGCCGCTCGGCCTTCTCCAGGTACTGCATGAAGCGCGCCTGCGCGTCCATCAGCTGCGGCGCCATGTGGCTGGTGACCGACAGCACCTGGGTCTGGAAGACGTTGTCGCGCAGCACCAGCGCGGCGACGTCGCCGGTCATCTGCGGCAGCAGCGTGTTGCGTTGCTTCTCGGTCAGCTCGCCCTCGCTGACGGCCAGGCCGAGCAGGATCTTGATGTTGACCTCGTGGTCGGAGGTGTCGACGCCGGCCGAGTTGTCAATGGCGTCTGTGTTGATGCGACCACCGGCCAGCGCGTACTCGATGCGCCCGCGCTGCGTGCACCCGAGGTTCCCGCCCTCGGCAAACACCTTGCAGCGCAACTCGCCGCCATTGACACGCAGCGCGTCGTTGGCGCGGTCGCCGACCTGGGCGTGGGTCTCGGTCGAGGCCTTCACATAGGTGCCGATGCCGCCGTTGTAGATGAGGTCGACCGGCGCCTTCAGGATGGCGTTGACCAGCTCGGTCGGCGTCATTGTGTCGGCGGTGATGCCCAGCGCCTGCTTCACCTCGGGCGTGATCGGAATGGACTTGGCGCTGCGCGCATGCACGCCGCCGCCCGCCGAGATCAGGGTGGCGTTGTAGTCGGCCCAGGATGAGCGCGGCAGCTTGAACATGCGCTCGCGCTCGACAAACGAGCTTTCCGCATCGGGGGTCGGGTCCAGGAAGATGTGGCGGTGGTCGAAGGCCGCCAGCAGGCGGATGTGGCGCGACAGCAGCATGCCGTTGCCAAACACGTCACCCGACATGTCGCCCACGCCGGCCACCGTGAAGCCGGTGGTCTGCGTATCGACGCCCATCTCGCGGAAGTGCCGCTTGACGGACTCCCAGGCGCCGCGTGCCGTGATGCCCATGGCCTTGTGGTCGTAGCCGACCGAGCCACCGGAAGCGAAGGCGTCCCCGAGCCAGAAGCCGTACTCCTTGCTGATGCCGTTGGCGTAGTCCGAGAAGGTCGCGGTGCCCTTGTCGGCGGCGACGACCAGATAGGGGTCGTCCTGGTCATAGCGGCGCACCTGCGGCGGCGGCACGATCTTGTCGCCCACGCGGTTGTCGGTGATGTCCAGCAGGCCGCGCAGGTAGTTCTGGTAGCAGGCCACGCCCTCCTTCATGAAGGCCTCGCGGTCGCTGGACGGCGGCGCCTTCTTTAGCACGAAGCCGCCCTTGGACCCCACCGGCACGATGACGGTGTTCTTCACCATCTGCGCCTTCACCAGGCCCAGCACCTCGGTGCGGAAATCCTCCGGCCGGTCCGACCAGCGCAGGCCGCCGCGCGCCACCCGGCCACCGCGCAAGTGCACGCCTTCGAAGCGGGGCGAGTAGACAAAGATCTCGAACATCGGCTTCGGAGCGGGCAGGCCCGGCACCTTGGACGAATCGAACTTGAACGACAGGAAGCTGCGCCGCTGGCCTGCCGCATCGCGGCGCCAGAAGTTCGTGCGCGTCGTGGCGAGCATCAGCGCCAGGTATTGGCGCAGCACGCGATCCTCCGACAGGTTCTCGACCTGTTCCAGCGCGGCCGTGATGGCCTTGACCTGCTCCGCGGCCTGGGCTTCGGCATTGGCGCCACCGGCCGGGTCGAAGCGCAGCTCGAAGAGCCGGGCGAGCTGGGCGGCGATTGGCGCGTGCGCGGCCAGCGTGGCCTCGATGAAGGACTGCGACAGTGCAAAGCCGATCTGCCGCATGTACTTGGCATAGGCGCGCAGCACGACGATCTGCTCCGCCGTCAGGCGAGCAGCCACCACGAGGCGGTTGAAGTCGTCGTCCTCCACCTCGCCACGCAGCACGGCGGCGAAGGCGTTCTCGAACACCTGGTGCAGTGCGGCCACTTCGACCTCGGCGTCGGCGCTGCCCATCAGCCCGAAGTCGTGGATCCAGATCGGTGCCGAGTCCAGCGGCGCGATGCGATAGGGATGCTCGTCGAGCACCTTCATGCCCATGTGCTCCAGCATCGGCAGGCTGTTCGACAACGTCAGCGGCTCGCCGCGGCGCAACAGCTTGAAGCGCAGATGGCCGGGCGGCGCCTCGAGCGGGCGGTACAGGTTCATGCCCAGCGGTTCGGCATCAGTGAGCCGAGTCATCAGCTCGACGTCGGGCACCGCCGCGCGGGCCTCGAACTCTTCCCGGTACGAGGCGGGGAAGGCGCTGCCGAACTGGCGCAGCAACTGGATGCCGCGGGCCTCGCCGGTCGCCTCAACCAGCGCCGTCTTCAGGTCGTCGTCCCAGCGCCGCGCGGCCGAGGCCAGGCGCGCTTCCAGCTCACGCACATCGAAGGCGGGGATCTGGCCCGGCTGGGTGCGTATCGTCATCTGGATGCGCGCCAGCACCGATTCCGACAGGTGCACGTTGAACTCCGAGCCGCTGCCGTTGAAGGCCTGCAGCAGGATGGCCTGCCACTTCTGGCGCAACTCGGTCGTGTAGTGCTCGCGCGGTGCATAGATCAGGCAGGACAGAAAGCGCTGGAACGGGTCGCGCCGCACGAACAGGCGAAAGCGCTGGCGCTCGCCCAGGTGCAGGATGCCCACCGCCGTCTGCAGCAGGTCGTCGTTGCTGGTCTGGAACAGCTCGTCACGCGGATAGGTCTCGAGGATGTTGATCAAGGCCTTGCCGGCGTGGCCGCCTGGCGTGAAGCCGGCGCGCGCGACCACGTCGGCCACCTTGCGCCGCAGCAGCGGGATGTCGGCCGGGTTGGCGCTGTAGGCGGTGGAGGTGAACAGGCCCAGGAAGCGGTCCTCACCGACGACTGCGCCGTCGGGGCCGAAGCGCTTGACGGCCACGTAGTCCAGGTAGCCCGGCCGGTGCACGGTGGAGCGCGCGGTCGATTTCGTCACGACCAGCAGCTCGGGCCGGCGCACCTGGGCACGCACCTCGGGCGGCAGGGCGGCAAAGGCGGCCACCGCATCCAGCGACGCCACGTCGTGCAGGATGCCCAGGCTCGAATCGGGTACGACGGTCAACACGTCCTGCCCGTCGACGCTGGCCAGGCCGTGGCGGCGGTAGCCCAGGAAGGTGAAATGGTTGTCGCCCAGCCAGCGCAGGAAGTCCAGGCCTTCGGCCAACTCATCTGCCGGCAGCGGCGGCGCCTGCTGCTCCAGCTCATCGACGATGTCCTGCATGCGCTGGCGCATGGCGCGCCAGCCGGCCACGGCCGAGCGCACATCGTCGAGCACGCGGCTCACGTCGGCCGCGAGGGCGTCCAGCCGGGCCGGCTCGGGTATGCGGTCGACCTCGACATGGATGAAGGATTCACGCAGGCCGTCGGCCGCCAGCCCTTGCAGCGTGCCGTCGCCGTCGCGGTTCACCGCCATCAGCGGATGGATGATCAGGTGCAGCGTCAACCCGTGGCGATTGACCTCCATCGTCACCGAGTCGACGAGGAAGGGCATGTCGTCGTTGACGATCTCGATGACGGTGTGGGTCGACTGCCAGCCGTGCTCGGCAATCGTCGGGTTGAACACCCGCACCCGCGCGCGGCCGACCTCGCGCTTGCGGGCAAAGCTCCAGTGCGACACCGCTGCGCCGTACAGGTCGGCCACCTGGCGTTCGGCCAGCTCCTGCGGGTCGACCTGGCCGAAGTAGCGCTGCACGAAATCCGCCAGCGTCTCGCGCTGGTCGGCGCTGGTCTTGGCGCGCACCAGCTTGACGACTTCGTCCATGCGCTCGGCCCGCGGGCCCGAGGGGGTTGTCTGCACCAGCATGCTTGTCTCCTGCCGCTTTGTTTGCATCAAGTCGCCGGGCACGGTCGCGCGCTAGCAGCGCCGTGCCAAGTGTTGACAAGCGGAGGTTACGCCTGCCTGGACACGCTTCCAGCGCATCTTGGGTCGTGGCACCATGCCAGCCACCCGTCACCCCCAGACCCAGGCATCGCATGCACCGTCGCGTCCTCCTGCTCTCGCTGCTCATCCCCTTGCTGGCGAACGCGCAGCCGGACCGCCTCGTGCCATCTAGCCCGGTGGACGCGGTGGCGCTGTACGTGATCCCCACCGACGGCATTCCCGAGCAGTTCGCGGCCGGCGTCGCCCGATCGCTGACCCAGGAAGCCGGTGTGTGGGTCAAAGCCTCGCTGCTGATGCCCTCGGGCGTGGCCGACCCCATCCCCGGCACCCAACAGTACGCGGTCGAGGACTATCTGGCCTTTGGTACAACGCTCGCGAAACGGCTGCAGGACGCCGGCCCGCGGACCTATTTCATCGTGGTCACGGACCGGGACATCAACTCGCGCGAGCGCAACTTCCGGTTCCAGTACTCGGCCCACAGCCCCATGGCCCGCACTTCGGTGCTGTCCCTGGCCCGACTGGGAGCCAGCAAGGACGGCAAGCCCGCGTCGGCGGAGCTCATCGGTCTGCGCCTGCAGAAGATGCTGATGCGCATCGTCGGCGAGATGAAGCTGGGCTGGACGCGGACCACCGACCCAACCGACCTGATGTATGCGCCGATCATGTCCATCGACGACATCGACCGGATGAGCCTCACGCACACGATGAAGGTGCGGGGAGTCGCCAAGTGAAGCCGACCGCGGCCTGTAGAACGGTGCTTGTGTCAGCATCGCCCGTCGACCCCTTGAATCCGCAGGAGCAATGACGATGGCCGGCCACCGTATCTTCAGCATGCCCTTTGCCAGGGTGTACCCGCTGTACATCCGCAAGGCCGAGGCCAAGGGCCGGACCAAGGATGAGGTCGACCGCATCATCCATTGGCTCACCGGCTATGACGCCGCAGGCTTGCAGCAGCAACTTGACCAGTCCACGGACTTCGAGACCTTCTTTGCCCAGGCGCCGGCACTGAATCCCAGCGTGGCCCTCATCAAGGGCGTGGTGTGCGGCATCCGGGTGGAAGAGATCGAAGACCCGCTGATGCAGAAGCTGCGCTACCTGGACAAGCTCATCGACGAACTCGCCAAGGGCAGGGCGATGGAGAAGATCCTGAGGCAGCCGTCGTGACGGGTGCAATCCGGCGGGGCGCTCCCAGGTCCGTTGACGCGTTCTCACACAGCCTCGGCTGATAGCGGACCCGCCGCTTCAGTCAACGCTTCCAATAGAAGCGCCGTGTGACCCTCTGCACCCCCAGGCAAGAAATCATGAAGGCTATGCTTGGATCAAGCACCTGCGGCAACGCCCAGTAGGCATTGGCCTCATCGTTGGGGTAAGGGCAAGACGAACGCTGGCCAGGATGCCGGCCAAGAACGGCGGCGCAAACGAGTGCGAACGAGTTATTCCCAACATTGCACGCACCAACCCGACCCGGTTCAGTACGAACAGCAAAGCACAGAGCGCCAATAAAGGCTGGAAGCGGGCATCTCGCGCTACTGGTCCGAAGGCCGTTCAAACGTGCTGCCCAATGCGCGGCGCTTGGCACGCAGCCTCCGGCTGCGAAGACCAACTGCTCCTGCGAAGCCCGCCATCAGCGCGAGCGCCAGGCCAGCCCACACCAACCAAGTCCGATGCCTAAGTTGTAGCTGGTATTCCTGCTCACGCTCCGCCAGTAGCTTCAAGTGGGACAACGTCGTTTTATACGCCGGCAAATCCCACTGGGTTTCTGGCACCCAAACGCCAGGCACCTCGCCAATTTGCTTCGAGATCGCAGCGACGGCTGGAATCACTTCACTCGCGTCCAGACGACGCGACCCGAGCACCGCCGTGGCATGAGGCTGCACGAGCGCATTAACCCACCACTCTCCGCGCTGTTCAAAGAAGAGCACGTAGGTCTGACCAACGTTGAAAGTGCCTATCCCACAGAGGCTGCCGCCGCCTGTTTCCACAATGTGGCCTGAATACTTGCCCTTAAGCACGTGCTCAACCGACACGGTTGCCAGAGACACTCCTGCTTCACGCTGCACCGCGATGACTTTCGCCTGAAGCACGACCGCAGCTTGGCTCAGCGCAGTCTCCACCGTGGGCGGGCGCCAACTTGGCAAAACGCTGCAGGCAGCCGCCTCCTGCGACAGACTTAGCAGCGAGAGCAACGTGACCAGGATCATGCGCATGGGGTTCTCGGCTCCTTGTGCTGCTGATTGTCCGCAGTCGCTAAGCCGCCCTCCACGGTTTCAATCACGGGCAAGGCCAAAGATGTCAGCGAATGCGGCTCCATGCGCCTCCTCCCCGCCGCCAATAGATACTTGGCCCAGCTTTGATGGGCAGTGAAGGCATGGGCAAGGTCAGGATGTGGGTGACGGCTGGTTGGTTGGCCACAGCCAGCGTGCAAGCACTGGCGCAGCCGGTCGCGTGCGGGCCCTACCGCGTGGCCTTGTATGAATATGGTTCGCTGGCCTTTCGCCGTGCGGGGCTGAGCACGGCGGGCATTGACGTCGACATCGTCGATGAAGTGGGCCGCCGGACCGGCTGCAAGTTCGAGACCTTCGTGGACTCCAGGGTCCGCACCTGGGCCGACCTGGCCCATGGCGGCCTCGACATGACGGTGTCGGCCATCGAGACGGATGAACGCAATGGTTTTGCGCGGTTTGTGATCTACATGAGCGGGCGCAACCGGCTGCTGGTTCGAGAAGGCCTGCCCTATCCGGTGCCCACGCTGGAGACGTTCGCCGAGCACGGCGAACTGCGCCTGGCGGTCGTCAAGGGATTCAGGCATGGCCCGCAGTGGGACCAGTGGATCGCCAAGCTGCGCCAGCAGGGGCGGGTGGACGAGTACGCCGACGCCAACATGGCGGCCAGGCTCGTCGCGCTGGGGCGTGACGCGGCCTTTCTGTCCGAACCTGTCGTGTGGGGGCGAATTCTTGCGGACAGCAAGCTGGAGGGCCGGGTCACGGTCATCGATGCCTTCCCGGACGACAACTACGCTGCGGGCTTCGCGCTTTCCAAGGCCAGGGTCCGCGAAAGCGACGCCCGCAAGATCCAGGATGCCGTCGCGGCCATGCGGGCGGACGGCACCCTTTACAAGATCTTCAGCGCTTACCTGCCCCGTGCCGAGGCGCTGAGTTCCCTGCCCTGAACCGGTCGGTCCATTGAAGAAGGCGATGGCGGGCGCCACCGGCCTTTACATCTTCAGTTGGCCGCGAAGCAGTAGAGCAGGCCCGCGCCACCCGTCGCCACCAGCTTGGGCTGGCTGCAGCCGCGGCTGGCGTGGGCGGAGTTCCAGGAGGCATTGCCGCCGCCGGTGCGATCGAAATGGCCGAGCTGCACCGAGCCATCCTCGGCGCCCGACGAGTAGTTGCGGCAGGTCTTGTCGGCACCCTCGGGGAAGGCACGGCCTTCGGGCGTGGAGCCGGTGACGATGTCGTGCTCGTTGGGCGTGTCGCCAGCGGCTTTGGGACGCTCGCCCTTTTCGGTGAGTGCCGTGTTGCGGGTCAGGTTGCTGCCGAGTTGGGCCTGCTCCAGCGTGTCGCCGTGCAGGTGAGCCACGTCGCGGGCGATGACCTGGCCGCGCACATTGGTCCACGGGCCCTTGCCGATGCGGTCGCGAGCGTTGACGCCACCGGCGCCTTGCGTGCTGAGGTAGGCGCGCCAGGTCTTGTAGGGGTTGCCCACGCCTTCGGCGAGCTTCTGGCAGTGCGCGTCTGCACCTTCCAGGCCACCGTAGTTGGCGCCATTGCCGCCGCCAGTACTGGTGACGAAGAACGTGAATGGCGGCGGGGGAGGGGCGCTGGCGGCGTTGGCCGGTGGGGTCTGGGCCTGGGCACCGGTGGCGAGCAGCAGTGCGGCAAGTGAGAGCGTTGTCTTCATGGTCAGTTGGAGTTCCTGTAGTCGTCGTGGCAGGCCTTGCAGGTCTTCTGCAGCGCGGCGAGCTGGGCCTTGATGGCGGCCACGTCGCCGCCCTGGGCGACGCGCGCGAGCTCATTGGCTTCCTTGCCGAAGGCGGCCTGGGCGGCGGCGGCACCGGCGGCGTCGCTGAAGAGCGTCGGCTTGACGGAGGTGTCGTGCCAGCCCTTGCCGGTTTCGGTGGAAGCCGGGAACAGCGAGGGCAGCCCGCCGTTGGCAACCGCGGCAATCGTGTTGGCTGCGCGGATGACGTCGTCCTTGTTGTACGTGCCGTCGACGTTGGCCTTGACGCGGCCGGTGTTCCAGCCGATGACCTGGTAGGCCGACTGGCGCCACTTGATGAGCTGCTCGGGCTTGGGGGCCTGCTGGGCCTGGGCGGTGTTGGCGAGCAGTGCGGCTGTGATGATGAGGAGTCGTTTCATCGTTGTGGTGGGTGGTTGGGGAAGGGATCAGCGGCCGGCCAGGCGTTCGACCTCGGCAAGCGCGGCGGCCACGTTGGCCGCGGGCGCCAGGCCGCCGACGGTGGCGACGACGCGGCCCTCGCGACTCAGGACAAAGCTGGTGCGCTCGGCGCGGGCGTGAGTGATGTCCTGGCCCTTGGTCGTCTTGCGGCCGGGCGGTGTCGCGGTGGTGGCGATGTCGAAGGCGCGGGCGATGTGGCCGTCGGCATCCGAGGCGACAGCGAGCTTGCCGGCGCAGGTCTCGGGGTCGGCCGAGAACTCGCGCAGGCGGGCTATGCCGTCGCCGGATACGCCGATGATGGTGGCGCCGGCGGCCGTGAAGCGGGCCAGGTTCTCTGCGAATTCGTGGGCCTGCAGATTGCAGCCGCCGGTGAAGGCCGCCGGGTAGAAGTAGACGACGACGGGGCCTTTTGCGAGGGCATCCTTGAGTTGCAGGTCGACGGACTTGCCGGCCAGGGCTGCGGTGGCCTGGAAGTCGGGCGCTGCGTCACCGGGCTTCAACGCGGCGTGGGCGCTGGCGGCGAGCGCCAGCAGGGAAAGGGCGAGGGTCTTTTTCATGGCAGGGGCTTGTAGGGGTCGTGGCAGTCGTTGCAGGCGAGGGCGATGGCGCGCGCGGCGCCCTTGGCGCTGGCGACATCCCCAGCGGACAGCGCCGTGGTGATGGCGGCGGCCTGGCGCTCGCCTTCGCGCGAGAAGCCGACCGCATCGGCGGCCGGGTAGTCCTTCTCGAAGAAGGCCGTCATGTCGGCATAGAGCTTCTGCAGGGCCTGGGCATCGGCCGCGGCCTCGTCGTGGCGGCCGGCGCCGAGGGCCTTCTGCACGCTGACCGACTTGTGGTCGATGGAGCGCATCCAGATGCCGAGGTCCAGCTTGGAAGCGGCGTGGCAGAGCGGCGCGACGAGCAGGGCGATGGAGATGAGGAAGGGAGCTTGCTTCTTCATTTCTTGGTCTTGTAGACCTCGTGGCAGGTCTTGCAGCTGCGCGTGAGGTCGGTGAGGCTGTCCATGGCCGCGTCGTAGTCGCCCGCCTCGACGGCAGCGACGATGGCATTGGCGTGGGCCTGGGACTTGCGCGAGAACTCGACGCCGCGGGTGGCTTCGGCTTTCGCGCTGAAGTGGCTTTCGACTTGCTGGAAGTAGCGGGCCAGTTCCTTGGCGTCGTCCAGGGCTTTCTTGTCCTGCAGGCTGATGCGCGAGTCGAGGTTGTGCAGCGTCTCCTCGGCGTCGCGCATGTCGTCGGCGGTCAGCTGCGCCTGGGCGGCGAGGACGGTCGTGGCGATGAGCAAGGGGAGGAGAGTTAGGTATCGCGGTGACTTCATTGGGTTGGTTTGAGAAGAGCGCGTCAGCTCGTTGCATTGCCGGGAGTCCCGCCCGGCGGCGGGGTAACTTTCTTCTGCGGCGCCAGAAGAAAGTCACCAAAGAAGAGGCGCTGAACCGCACGCCATCGCGACGTCGCCAAGGGCGGCGCGCGAAAACGTCCGATCGTGTTGCGCCCAGATGCGAGCCGCTGCGCTCTCGCCCACCACTTGTGCCGAGCACCAGCTATCGGACCTTCACRCCGCTTAAGTCGCGGCTGCACGCCGACGCCGACCAGTCGAAATACCGAACAGCCGCGCCGCTCGGGCGGCGCTGCGTTGGCTGTTTTGGTGAGCCCGGCGTGCAGCCGCGCGTCGGACGGGCAACTGGTGCTGTGAGGCGCATTGGTGACAAGTCAGACGCGAGAGCGCAGCGGTTCGCATGTGGGCATGCGCCATCGGCTGTTGCACGCAGCTCAGCTGCCGTGTGGTGCTCGTGTGCGGTTCAGGGCCTCTTCTTTGGTGACTTTCTTCTGGCCCCGCAGAAGAAAGTTACCCGGCCGCCGGGACGGACTCCCGGCAATGCACCGGTGAGCAGCAATGCACGCCAAACCAGACTAAGCCAAGATCTCCTTGATCACATCGCCAAACACCGTCGTCGCCTTCTCCGCACGACCCTGATGCGCAAACACCAGCTTCTTGTGGTTCAGCCCCAGCTGATGCAGCAGCGTCGCCTGCAGGTCATACGTATCGATCACCCCGGTCTCCGCCCGCAGCCCGATCTCATCGGTGCCGCCATACGTCCCCGGCTTGATGCCGCCCCCCGCGATCCACTGCGTGTAGCCCCAGGGGTTGTGATCCCGCCCGTTGCCTGACTGCCCATACGGCGTGCGCCCGAACTCCGACGCCCAGACCACCAGCGTCGTCTCCAGCAGCCCCCGCGCCTTCAGGTCCGCCAGCAGCGCGCCCACCGGTTGGTCCACCTGCTTGCACATCACCGCGTGGTTCTTCTCGAGGTTGTTGTGGGCGTCCCAGCTGTCCACGCTGTTGTCCGGCGCGCCCGAGATGACGTGGATGAAGCGCACGCCGCGCTCCACCAGGCGGCGGGCGCGCAGCAGGGCCGTGCCGTACTCGTCGGTCTCCTTGGTGCCGATGCCGTAGGCCGTCTTCGTGGCCGCGGTTTCCTTGGCCAGGTCCACGGCTTCCGGCGCCGAGACCTGCATGCGGTAGGCCAGGTCATAGCTCTTGGCGCGGGCGATCAACTCGGTGTCGCCGGGGTAGCGCTCGGCGTGCTCGCCATTCAGGGCGCGCAGCAGGTCGAGCTGGGCGCGCTGCTCCTTTTCCGTGATGCCGTCGGGCCGGGCCAGGTGCAGGATGGGCGAGTCGCCCTTGCGGAAGGGCGTTCCCTGCAGGGCGGCGGGGAGGAAACCGCTGCTCCAGATGACGGCGCCGCGGCCGCCGCCGGCTGAGCCCACGCCCGTGGGCAGCACGACGAAGGCCGGCAGGTCGGGGTTGGCCGAACCCAGGCCGTACTGCACCCACGAGCCCAGGGCCGGGCGGCCCGGCACCAGGCCGGCGGTGTGCAGCTTCAGCGACGCGATGACGTGGGTGCTGCCCTCGGTCTTGCTGCCCTTCAGGAAGGCGATGTCGTCGACCTGCCTGGCGATGTGGGGCAGCAGGTCCGAGACCCAGGCACCGCTCTCGCCATGCTGCTTCCAGGTGCGCTTGCTGGCGTAGAGGTTGCCCACGCCGCCGTCGGTGGCCGTCTTCAGGTCCTTGCCGAAGCTGTCGGGCAGCGGTGTGCCGGCCAGCTTGATCAGTTCGGGCTTGTGGTCGAACAGGTCCAGCGTGCTGGGCGCGCCGGCCATGTGCAGCCAGATGACGGCCCTGGCCTTGGCCGGGTGGTGGGGCTGGCGCGGCAGCGTCGGGTCGAAGAGTTCGCTGGCGAAGGCGGATGAGATGCCGCCGAAGCTGCCCGCGCCGAAAGCGGCGAAGGTGGCGGCACCGGCGTGGCCGAGGAAGTGACGGCGGGAATGATCGTGAGAGTGGCTCATGGGCTGACCTCTTTAGAAGCGATAGGTGAATTCGTTGGTGTTGACCAGCGTGTGGACCAGGTCGACGAAGGCGGCGGCGCGGGCCTTGCTGGCGCCCTTGGTGGGGCTTGTTGGCGCGGCTGCGACCACGGTCGTGGCGCCGCCGTCATCCGCCGACTCATCGCCGCCATCGCCCTTCTTGCGCTTGGCAGCCTGCTGATCCAGATAAGTCAGGAAGGCGGTGCGCTCGTAGCGGTCGGGCTCGCGCTTGTAGGCCGCCTTGTAGAAGCCGTCGATCTGCCTGGCCAGATTGGGATCGACGCCCCAGCCCTCGGGCAGATGCGGCTTCTTGACCTCGCCGGCCTGGGCCGTCTGCAGGGCTTCCTGAGCGTTCAGGAAGGCGACCAGCTTCGTCTTCTCCGCGACCGTGGGCTTGCGCGAGAACAGGATCTCGTAGACGCGGTCGATCTGCGCGGACTCACCTGCAGGCGCCTCCTGGATGACACGGCCGGCCAGAGCCTGGCTCCAGCCCAGCACGAGGTCGCTGTTGACCAGGGCCAGGGCCTGTGGCGCCGTCGTCGTCACGTCGCGCTTGAAGTGAGGGGACTGTGGGTTGGCCCAGTCGAAGGTCTCCAGCAGCGGATAGGGCGAGTTGCGCAGCACGAAGACGTAGAGGCTGCGGCGGTTGTGGTCGCGCGGGTCCTCGGACGTCTGCCAGCGGTTGCGCTGGCCGCCGATGTCGAAGTTGGGCGGAATGGGCGGGTAGACCGACGGGCCGCCGCGCTTCTCCTCCAGCAGGCCGGAGGCGGCCAGCAGCGAGTCGCGCAATTGCTCGGCCTCCAGGCGTTGGCGCGGGAAGGCCCACAGCAGCTTGTTGTCCGGGTCCTGCTTGACCTCACGAGCCTGGCTGGCCTGCCGGTAGGTGCTGGACAGCAGGATCTGCTTGTGAAGCGTCTTCACGCTCCAGCCTTGCTTGACGAAGTCGGCCGACAGCTTGTCGAGCAGCTCGGGGTGGGTGGGCTTGGTGCCGGTCTTGCCGAAGTCGGCGCTGGTCTCGACGATGCCGCGGCCGAAGAACTGGGCCCATTGGCGGTTGACGAAGACGCGGGCGGTCAGGCCGTTGTCGGGGCTGACCAGCCAGTTGGCCAGGGCCGTGCGGCGGCCCGACGACGTGGCCGTCGGCGCAATCTTCAGCGAGGCGTCGGTCAACAGGGCGGGCAGGCCGGGCTGCACCTCCTGCAGCGGTCGGTCGTAGATGCCCTTGAAGAGGACCTTGGTGGGCGGTGCGTCGTTGCCCAGCTCGACGATGGTGGAGACATTGCCCGGATCCTTGGGCTTGAGGGCGTCGAACTTCTTCAGCTGCGCCGTCAGCACCTCGTACTTGGCGTAGGCCTCCTTGTCCTTGGTCTTGAGCTGGTTCTCGGCGTTGCGCGTGCGGCCCGACAGGGTCCACAGGTTGCGGTGGTAGATCCAGCGGTCATAGGCATTGCGCTCCGATGCCGGCTTGTTGATGGACTCGCGCGTGGCCGGCACGAAGCCCGACAGGCGATCGGTCTCGAGCTTCTCGATGATGGGCTTGAGCAGCGCGTCGCGCTGTTCGCGGATGTCCTTGGTCGCGTCTTCCCACTTGGCCAGCTGGGCGTCGTAGTCGGCCTTGGCCTTGCCCGTCAGCGGCGAGACATCGTCCTTCCAGCTGGTGTTGGCGAAAAAGGCCTGGAACTCGTAGTACTCCTTCTGAGTGATCTTCTCGGTCTTGTGGTCGTGGCACTGGGCGCAGCCCAGCGTCGTGCCCAGGAAGACGGCCGAGACCGTGTCGGTCAGGTCGTTGGCGACTTCCTGCTTCTTCAGGTTCAGGTCGCGGGCGTTGATCTCGTCGGGCAGGTTGCGCAGGAAGCCGGTGGCGATCAGGGCCTCGGTGCGCTCGGGCCAGAGTTCGTCGCCAGCGATCTGTTCCTTGACGAAGCGGTCGAAGGGCTTGTCGGCGTTGAAGGCGTTGACGACGTAGTCGCGGTAGCGCCAGATGTTGGGACGCGTGCCGTCGGTGTTGTAGCCATCGCTGTCGGCATAGCGGCTCAGGTCCAGCCAGCGGCGCGCCTGGCGCTCGCCGTAGCGCGGCGAGGCCAGCAGGCGCTCGACGAGCTTTTCATGCGCCTTGGGCGACTTGTCGCCCACGAAGGCGTTGACCTCCTCGGGAGTGGGCAGGATGCCCCAGGTGTCGAGCGTCGCGCGGCGGATGTAGGCGTGACGGTCGGCCTCGGGCGAGGGGGCGATGCCTTGCGCCTCGAGCTTGGTCAGCACGAAGGCGTCCAGCGGCTGGCGCACCCAGGCCTTGGCCTTGGTGGCCGGCGTGGCGACTTGCGTGTTCAGTGGCGTGTAGGACCAGGGGCGCTCGCTGCCCTTGGTGAAGCCGCCGGGCGGCGCGTAGTCCTCGGCGGGGCTGAGGGTGGCAACGCCGGCCAGCAGGGCGGCGAGAGCAAGAGGGGCGATCCGGAACTTGGGCACGTAGGTCTCCCGGGGAAATGGCAAAGACGGAACTGAAGGGGTCAGCGCAATAAACGCGCCAGCGAAAACGGCGCGAATCGGGCCAAAAGAAGGGCAGATTTGCGGTGGCGCCAACAGCGCTGTTGAAACGCTGTTGACGGATCGACAGCGCTTACAACCTGGCCATGAACTGGATGCCCACGCTGCGCGGGATGGCCGGCGTGTAGCTGGTGCTGCTGATGGAGCGCACCGTGTCGTCGTTGAACAGGTTCTTGACGATCAGGCTGACGTTGAAGCTCTTGTTGCGCGTGCCGAAGCCGATGCCGGCGTCCACCGTCGTGCTCTTGGGCACGATGGAATAGGCCGAGAGGCTGACGTCCGAGTAGTAGGACGAAGAGAAGGCCACGTTGCCGGTGTAGTTGATCTCCTTGTCGCCCCAGACCGGCTGGCGGTAGTCCACGCCGATGTTGCCGGTGTACTTGGCCGCGCCCGCCAGCGGCCGGCCGCTGATGTCGGTATAGGGCGCGGAGCCGGGGTAGGCGTCCTCGATGCGCTGGGCGGCGTTCGGGAAGGACTTGTACTTGGCGTCGTTGTAAGCGGCCGAGAAGCGCACCGTCAGGTCGCGGATGCCGCCGTAGACGCCGTCGATCTCCAGGCCCTTGACCTCGACCTTGGGCGCGTTGCCGGTGGCGCTGGTGTAGTAGCGGGTGCCGTCGTTGGTCTGCGTCGTCGTGTAGACGTCCAGCACGCGCACGCTCTGCTGGTAGTTCTTGATGCGGGTCTGGAAGACGTCGGCGTTCAGGATCAGCGTCTTGTTGAACAGCGCCGACTTGAAACCCAGCTCGAAGCTGTCGGTCTTCTCGGGTTCGACGGGCGAGGACACGCCGTTGACGAACTGCGCGATGCCAGCCTTCTCGCCGTGTTGCAGCGAGGCATAGCCGGTCAGGTCGCGGTTGAACTTGTAGCTCGGGCTCAGCACCCAGGCCGGTTGCGTCTTCTTGAAGGGCTCGGCCTCGGTGGTGGGGAAGAGCACGCCGATGTTGGCCTGGCGGATGGCCTTGGCATCGGCGACCTGGCGGCGTTGCGCGGCGCTCAGGGCAGCGTAGGTCGGCACGTTGAAGTACTTGGCCGCCGTGGCGTTGGCCAGCGCGATCTGCTCGGCCGTGTTGCCGGCGGCGAGGTCGCCCGTCGCGTTGGTGGCGAAGCCGCCCAGGGCGACGCCGTTGACGCTGACCGGGTTCAGCTCGGGCGCGCTGCCGTCGCTGGTGATGCGGCTGGTACCGGTGTTGCGGCGGTCCTCGCGCGTCAGGCGGGCGCCGGTGGTCAGCGTCAACGCCTCGCTGAGGTGCCAGTTGGCCTGGGCAAAGATGGCCGCGCTCTTGTTGCGGATGTCCTGCACGCCGGTCGGGCTGTTGTAGGAGGCCTTCACATTGGCCAGGCTGTTGCGCAGCAGGTCGCGGCCGGCGGCGTCGGCGTCCAGTCGGGCGTACTGCGCGTTGTTGGCGAACCAGGCGCCGGCGTCGTTGCCCCACCAGCGGCGGTAGTCAGCGGTGTTGTCCACCTTGATGAAGTACAGGCCCGCCTGGTAGTCGACGAAGCCACCGGGCGCGGACGTCAGGCGCAGCTCCTGCGTGGCCTGGCGGTAGTCGTTCCAGAAACCGCCGGCATTGCGATAAACGTCGAAAGGCGTCGCGTCGTCGTTCACCGCGTCGAAGTGATAGCTCTTGTAGGCGGTGATCGACGTCAGCGTGTGGCTGCCGAGCTGCCAGTTCAGGTCGGCCGTGGCGCCCGAGCTGCCGGTCACCAGCGGGCGCACCGAGTCGGTGGTCAGGAGGTTCTGGTAGTCGGCGAGGGAATAGCCGGTGTTGTCCTTGAACCAGCGGCGGCCCAGGCGCTGCTCGTTGGTCACCGTCGTGATGGGGGCGCCGTTGGAGTAAGTCGTCGGCGGGTTGATGACGGGGAAGCTGCGGCCGTTCGTCGTCTCGCCGGCGCGCGGCTGCAAGTCGAAGGCGAAGCGGGCCTTGAAGTCCGGCGAGGGCGTGACGAGGAACTGCACGCGGCCGGAGATGCGGTCGGTGTTGGTGTAGCTGACATCGCGGTTGTAGGCGTTCTTGATGTCGCCGGCGCCCTTGTTGGCGGAGAAGGTGCCGCGCCAGGCCAGCAGGCCATCGACGATGGGGCCGCCGACGGCCGCGGTGGCGAACAAACCGTCGCGCTGCCGAAAGCCCAGCGTGAAGTCGGCCGTCGGCGTGAAGCTGGGGCGCTTGGTCGTGAAGATGATGTTGCCGACGCTGGCGTTCTTGCCCAGCAGCGTGCCCTGCGGGCCGCGCGTGACCTCGACGGTGTCGATGTCGACGAAGTCGAAGCTCGACGTCAGCGCGTTGTAGGCGTAGGAAACGCCGTCCACGATGATGCCCACGCTCGGGTCCTGGGCCTCGGTCTGGCCGATCTTGCCGATGCCGCGGATGGAAATGGAGCTGGTGCGCTGGTTGCCGAGGTTCCAGCTGACGTTGGCGGCGCGCTTGGTGATGTCGTCGATGCCCACGGAACCCAGGCGGTCCAGCTCGGCGCCCTGGATGACGGAGATGGACAGCGGCACGTCCTGCAGCTTCTCGATGCGGTTGCGGCTGCGCACGGTGACGGCGCCGAGGGCCTGGGTGTTGTCCTCGGCCGGCGCGGGCGCGGCGGCTTCCTGGGCGAGGGCACTGCCAGCAGCGAGGGCGGCGATCAGCGCGGTCAGTGGATGCGGGCGAAAGCGATGTTGGGTCGTCATGGAATGGAGTGATCGATAGGGCGGGGTCGGTCACTTCATTGCAGGGAGCGTGCCCAATACGCTGGGCGTCTAAGCAATTGCGCTTCGCGTTGGTAGGCGGCGTTTTGGCGGTTTTCATGGCCCCGTTGCGAGTCGTGCGTGTGATCGCGCAGTGGGTGCTGTTGCTTGTTGAACAGCAGGTCAGCAAATCGTGCGGCCTGGAACACAGCCACAGAGGCACAGAGGCACAGAGAAATTCATGCCTGTCCTCTGTGTCTCCGTGTCTCTGTGGCTTGTTTGCGTTCTGGCACGGAAGCTGCGCTGTGGGCGAGGTCTGCCACTCCTTTGACCTCATCATGAAAACACTGCACGCACTGGCCGTTGGCGCTCTGCTTAGCCTGACCGCCGTCGCTCACGCCCAGACGGCCGCTTCAGCGCCGGCCGCAGCCGCCGAATGGAAATACAAGACCCCGCGGCTGAAGGCGGCCGAGGTCGATGCCCTGCTGGCCCAGCCGGACAAGCTGCTGGTGCTGGACCTGCGCCGCCCCGACGAGCTGATCAAGTACGGCAGCTTCCCGGCCTTCCTCAACATCCAGAACAAGGATCTCGAAAAGCACCTGGCCTATCTGCCCAGGGATCGCGCCATCCTGACCGTGTCCAACCACGCCGTGCGTGCCGGCCGTGCCGGCGACCTGCTGGCCGAGAAGGGCTATCGGGTTGCGGGTGCGACCGGCAGCGAGGACTACGAGCAGGAAGGCGGCAAGGCCGTCGCCCATATCCAGCCACCGGCGCCACGCGCACAGGCGGCTGCCGGAAGCACCGATGTCGCAGCAGCTCGCCAGCCTTGAGCACGCAGGCGAGGTTCCCGTCTGGGACCTGCCGCTGCGCGTCTTTCACTGGGCCCTGGTGGGCCTGGTGTCGGCGGCCATAGCGACGGGTCTCGCCGGTGGCGCCTGGATGAGCTGGCATGCCCGTGCCGGCCAGGCCATTGCGGCCCTGCTGGTGTTTCGCCTCGGCTGGGGGCTGTGGGGCACGCGCTATGCACGCTTCGCGCAGTTCTGGCCCGCGCCCACGCGCCTGTGGGCCTATCTGCGCGGGCGCTGGCAGGGCCTGGGCCACAACCCATTGGGCGCGCTGTCCGTCTTCGCCGTGCTGGCCCTGCTGTTCACGCAGGTGCTGACCGGCCTGTTCGGCAATGACGAGATCGGTTTCGCCGGGCCTTGGTCGAGTTGGATCGAGGAAGACCTGAGCCTGAAGCTGACCGGCTGGCACAAGCTTGCGGCCAAGCTGCTCTATGCCTGGCTGGGCCTGCACCTGGCGGCCATTGCCATCCATGTCTTCATCTGCCGCCAGCCGCTGCTGCGAGCGATGTGGCGGGGCCATCAGCCCGGCGCTCCGGCGGCCGCGGCCGAGCGGTCACGGCTGGGCTGGGTGCTGCTAAGCCTTGGCCTGGCGGCGGCGGCCTGGAGCCTGCTGTGGGCGTCGGGGCGTTTCTAAGCCAGCGCACCGCTCAGCACCGCCTGTAGCAGAAGGTGATGGTTGCGGGCCACCGCCTCGGCCGGCAGCGGGTGGGTGGGCGGGGCGAGCGGCATCGGCAGCGCCGCATCGCCACTGAGATCCTGCCAGGTCATCAGCGCCGCCAGCATCTGCAGCGGGTGGCCCGGCGAGGCGATGCCGTTGAAGACCGGCACGCCGGCGTCGCGGTCGAGCTGGCGCAGGTCGGCCTCGGCCACGCCCTGGCATTCGATGGCGTCATAGAGCTGGCCGAGCAGGCCGGCCATGTCGCGCGGGTCGCGGCGGTCGGCCGGGCCGGGGCTGGTCGCGCGAACGCGCGCCACCTGCGCGCCGAGCTCGGTGGCGGCGAGGAGAAAGGCCTCGGCTTCGAGGCTGGCGTGGTCGTCGCTGAGCAACGCCAGGTTCTTGCCGCGCAGCAGCGCACCCGGGCCGGCGCCGCGCTTGAACTGCCGAGCCCGGCCGATCAGCGTCAGCAGGTCGTCGCGCGTCAGCCCTTCCAGTGACCAGAGAGATTTGTGTTTGAGCATGGCATTGGGTGCATGTCCGGCAAGGCTAGGCGGTACAGCGCGGACCGGGCCTGACGCAGATCAAGTACGCACGGCTGTTTACCAACGGTTTACCGAGCGTTACCCAGTGATGTGCGCCATTGCTCGGCAGTTGTTGGCCGGTTTCTACGCTGCTGTCCATTGCCACACGCCGCCCAGGACACCCCGAAATGCTGACCGCCACGATGACTCCCGCCGCCGCCCATCCCACCTTGCGCGCGCCGGCCGCCGCGCCCCAACGCATTGCCGACACGCTGCGGGGTCTGCAGGCCCACGTGGACATCAGCCGCCGCGTCCTGCACGCCGGCGACCGCGTCTACCGCACGGGCGACGCGTTCGCCAGCCTGCATGTCATCAACTCGGGCTTCTTCAAGACCCTCAACCTCGCCGCGGATGGCCGCGAGCAGGTCGTTGGCCTGCACTTCAAGGGTGATTGGCTCGGCTTCGACGGCATTGCGACCGGCCGCTACGGTTGTGATGCCATCGCGCTGGACACCGGCGAGGTGTGGAGCGTGCGCTACGACGCGCTGCTCGCTGCCTGCGCCCGCCATGCACCGCTGTTGGGCCTGTTGCATTCGGCCATGAGCCGCGAGATCAGCCGCGACCGCGACTCCCTGCTGTCGTTGTGCACGCTGTCGGCCGATGCCCGCGTGGCCGACTTCCTTCGCTACTGGGCCGACGCCATGGCCCAGTGCGGCCTGCGCAGCGACCAGATCACCCTGCGCATGACGCGCGCCGAGATCGGCAACTACCTGGGCATGACGGTGGAGACGGTCAGCCGCGCGCTGACCAGGCTGGCTCGCGAGCAACTGATCGCCTTCACCGAACGTGGCCGCCGCGATATCTGCATCCCCGACGTGGCGGCGCTGGGTGCCTACGTGCAACGCGGCGTCGCCCGGACGCTGCTGCAGTGACTCAGCGCGCCGCGCGAACCAGGGGAGTGGCAAGCGCCCGGTGGCGCAGTAAGGTCGCCGTCATCGAAGACACCCGGACGGAGCTTCCGCATGACATTGGCGTTGAAACTGCAATCGCGTTCCCTGGTGATGGTGGCCGCACTGCTCACGGCGGGCGTGGCCCAGGCGGCCTCGCAGGCCCCGGTGGCAGCCGAGAACGGCATGGTGGTCACGGCCCAGCACCTGGCCACCCGCATCGGCGTGGACGTGCTGAAGGACGGCGGCAACGCGGTGGATGCGGCCGTGGCGGTGGGGTATGCGCTGGCGGTGGTCTACCCCGCGGCGGGCAACCTTGGCGGCGGCGGCTTCATGACCGTGCAGCTGGCCGATGGCCGCAAGACCTTCCTGGACTTCCGCGAGAAGGCACCGCTGGCTGCCACGGCCAATATGTACCTCGACAAGGACGGCAACGTCATCAAGGGCCTGAGCACGCACGGCCATCTGGCCGTGGGGGTGCCGGGCAGCGTGTCGGGGCTGGAGTACGCACTGGGCAAGTACGGCACGATGAAGCGCGCCGCGGTCATCGCGCCGGCCATCCATTACGCGGAGCTGGGCTTCGTGCTCGACCAGGGCGACATCGACATGCTGCACGCCGCCACCGACGATTTCCGCAAGGACCCGGCCACCGCGGCCACCTTCCTGAACAAGGGCGAGCCGTTCCAGGTCGGCCAGAAGCTGGTGCAAAAGGACTTGGCCACCACGCTCAAGGCCATTCGCGACAAGGGCGAGGCGGGCTTTTACAAAGGCCCTGTGGCCGCCGCCATCGTCGCCTCCAGCCGGGCGGGCAAGGGCATCCTGAGCGCCGCCGACCTCGACCAGTACAAGACGCGCGAATTGCCGCCTGTGGAATGCAATTACCGGGGCTATCACGTCGTCTCAGCGCCGCCACCCAGTTCGGGCGGCGTCATCATCTGCGAGATCCTGAACATCCTGGAGGGCTACCCGCTCAAGGAACTGGGCTTTCGCTCCGCGCAGGCGGTGCACTACCAGATCGAGGCGATGCGCCACGCCTACGTGGATCGCAACAGCTATCTGGGCGACCCGGATTTCGTCAAGAACCCGCTGGACCGGCTGCTCAGCAAGGACTACGCGGCCCAGTTGCGCGCGGTCATCGACCCGCACAAGGCCGGCGTGTCCAAGGACATCAAGCCCGGCGTGTCGCCGCACGAGGGCAGCAACACCACGCACTACTCCATCGTCGACAAGTGGGGCAATGCCGTATCGGTGACCTACACCTTGAACGACTGGTTCGGTGCCCGCGTCACCGCGGCCGGGACCGGCGTGCTGCTGAACGACGAGATGGACGACTTCACCGCCAAGGTGGGCGTGCCCAACCTCTACGGCCTGGTGCAGGGCGAGGCCAACCGCATCGAGCCCGGCAAGCGCCCACTGTCGTCCATGAGCCCCACCGTCGTCACCAAGGACGGCAAGACGGTGATGGTCGTCGGCACGCCGGGCGGCAGCCGCATCATCACCGCGGTGCTGCACACGATGATCAACGTCATCGACTACGGCATGGACGTGCAGGAGGCGACGGACGCGCCGCGCTTCCACCAGCAGTGGCTGCCCGAAGCGACCAACGTCGAGGCCTTCGCGCTGTCGCCAGACACGCGCAAGATCCTCGAGGGCTGGGGCCAGAAGTTCGCCGACCCGCAACCCGCCAACCACCTCGCCAGCATCTTGGTCGGCGCCCCCAGGCTCGGCGGCAAGCCGGTGGGCAAGAACCGCTACTACGGGGCCAACGATCCGCGGCGCAATTCCGGGCTGGCGGCGGGCTACTGAAGGGCCCTCACCGGCCCGCCCGACCCGCCGATACTTCCGGCTCCAAGAAGCCGCCCAAGCCCAAGCGTTGAAGCCTGCCGACACCACCACCCCCGCGCCCGCGCCTCAGCGCTGGCGCTGGCTGGCGGTTCTGCTTTTCGTGGTGCTGCTCTGGGGCGTCGTCGAGGTCACCGGCCTGCGCCAGCAGATCAGCCTGCAGGCCGTGCGCGAGGGTTTCGCCCAGCACCGGCTCTGGGGCTTTGCAGCCTTCACGGCGATGTTCGTGCTGGCCAACCTGGCACACATTCCCGGCGCCTTCTTCCTCGCCGCGGCGGTGCTGGCCCTTGGGCCGGCGTGGGGCGCGTTGACGACCTATGTCGCGGCCTGCATCGCCTGCACGGTGACGTTTGTCGTCGTGCGCGCCCTGGGCGCCGACGCGCTGCGTGAGCTGGACAACCGGCTGGCGCGCCGCCTGTTCGCGAAGCTGGACGCCCATCCCGTGCGCAGTGTCGTGCTGCTGCGCACGGTCTTCCACTCGGTGCCGGCGCTGAACTACACGCTGGCGCTGTCCGGCGTGCGGCTGCGCGACTATGTCATCGGCACGCTGCTGGGCCTGCCCCTGCCCATCCTGGTCATCACGACGCTGTTCGACACGCTCGCCGTCTGGATGGGGTGGGCCGCGCATTGACCCCGGCCTGGCAGGGCCTCGCGGCGCTGGCGATGATGGAGTGATGACCTCGTCCACCTCCCGCCAGCTCTGGCTGCTGGCCCTGGCCAATTTCGCCATCGGCATGGGCGCCTTCGTGGTCGTCGGCGTGCTGTCGCCGGTGGCGCTGGCCTTCGGCGTCGACCGGGCGCAAGCCGGTGCGCTGATGAGCGTCTATGCCGGCACCTATGCGGTCGCCTCGCCGCTGCTGGTGGCGGCCACTGGGAGGCTGGACCGAAGGCGGCTGATGTCCATCGGCCTGGCATTATTTGCGCTGGGTGCCGTGATGGCCGCGCTGGCGCCCGGCTTTGCGCTGCTGCTGGCGGCGCGCGCCGTGATGGCATTGGGCGGCGGCCTGGTCACGCCGGTGGCCGCCTCGGTCGGCGTTGCGTTGGCCGGGCCGGGCCAGCAGGGCCGGGCCCTGGCTATCGTCTTCGGCGGGTTGACGCTGGCCCAGGTGCTGGGCATTCCGGCCGGCGCCTGGCTGGGCTATGCGCTGGGCTGGCAGGCGGCCTTTGTCGTCGTCGCCGTGCTGACCTTGCTGAGCCTCGCCGCCATGGTGGTGGCCCTGCCGGCCGGCATCGCGGTGCCGGTGGCCAGCCTGAAGAGCCTTGGCGCCGTGCTGCGCAGTGGCCGGCTGATGGGGGCAGTGGCCTTCACGGCACTCTTCATCGGCGCGCTCTATGTTTGCTACACCTTTGTGGCGCCACTGCTGGAGTCCGTCTACGGCCTCAGCCGCGACGGCGTGACCGGCATGCTGCTGCTGTTCGGCCTGGGCGCCGTCGCCGGCAATGCAATGGGCGGCCGGCTGACCGACCGCATCGGGTCGCGCCGCACGCTGGTGCTGCTGTGCCTGGCACAGTGCCTGCTGATGCCGGCGCTGACCCTGCCGACCTGGCCGCTTGCGGTGATGGGGGCGCTGGTCTTCACCTGGAGCGTGTTCGGCTGGAGCTTCATGGTGCCGCAGCAGGCGCGGCTGGCGGCGCTGGACCCGGCCCGGCTGCCGGTGCTGTTCGCGTTGAACGCCTCGGCCATCTATGTCGGTGCGACGCTGGGCGCCAGCGTGGGCGGCATGGTGCTGAAGGGGCTCGGCCTGCATGCGCTGGGCCTGTTTGGCGCCGCGCTGGCCCTGCTTGGTCTGGCGTCTTTGGCATTCCGTCGCTGACCTTGGACAGGGGCCGACGAGCACCGGATACTGGCTGTTCCACAAGGAGACACTCCCTATGAAGACCTGGCTGATCGCCACTCTCGCCACTTCCGCCATGTTTGCTGCTGCGGGCGCACAAGCTCACGACGCCGACCCGCTGAAGGCCGCCGTTGCCGCCGACAACCGCTTGGTGGGCAATGTCGCCCGCGATGCGCAACGCCACCCCTACGAAACGCTGAGCTTCTTCGGCATCAAGCCGACCGACACCGTCGTCGAACTCGCCCCGGGCGGTGGTTGGTTCACCGAGATCCTTGCCCCCTATCTGCGCGAAGGAGGTCAGCTCTATGCGGCCGACGGCGGCAGCGCGCGCTTCAAGGCCAAGATGGATTCGATGGGCGTCTACGGCAAGGTCAAGATCACGGCCTTCGACCCGGCCAAGGGCGTGTTTGACATCGCCCCGGCCGGCAGCGCCGATGCGGTGCTGACCTTCCGCAATGTGCACAACTGGATGAACGGTGGCACGGCCCAGGCCGTCTTCGACGCCGCTTTCAAGGCGCTGAAGCCTGGCGGCACATTGGGGGTCGAGGAGCACCGGCTGCCGGTCTCGCGCACCCAGGACCCCAAGGCCCCGAGCGGCTATGTGCAGGAGGCCACCGTCATCAAGTTCGCCGAGAGCGCGGGTTTCAAGCTTGCCGGCAGAAGCGAGGTCAACGCCAACCCCAAGGACACGGCCGACCACCCCGACGGCGTCTGGACGCTGCCGCCGACCTATGCGCTGAAGGACAAGGATCGCTCGAAGTACCAGGCCATCGGTGAGAGCGACCGCATGACGCTGAAGTTCGTCAAGCCCTGAGAAGGCATTCGCACCTTCTTCGCCCGCGCCCACTCATGAGACATGCTGTGATCGGGTACGGCCGGCTGGCCAGGGCGCTGGTGCCGGCGTTCCGAGCGGCGGGCGAGGAGGTCGTCGTTGGTCGACGCTCGCCGGGTGAAGGCGAGTTCGCAATGGCCGATGCCGCGCAGGCGGCCGACTGGGTCTGGTTGACAGTCCCCGACGATCAGATCGCCACGACCGCCGCCGCCTTGCCGTGGCGCGCCGGCCAACTGGCCTTGCATTGCAGCGGCGCGACGCCGCTGGCCGCGCTGGGCCCGGCGACGGCCGTGGCAGGCTTTCACCCATTGAAACTGCTGGCCGGTGATGCCGGCCTCGCCGGCGTGCATGTCGGTATCGAGGCGGATGCAGCACACCGGCCTGCGCTGGAAGCACTCGCTCACGCGCTGGGCCTGGTGCCATTGGCGTTGCCGTCGCCGATGACGGCCCAGGCGCGGGCTGCCTATCACGCCGCGGCCAACCTGGCCGCCAGCGGCGTGCTGGCCGTGCTGGCCGAAGCCCAAACGCTGTGGGCGGCCGCTGGACTGGCGCGGGCCCAAGCCCTGCCGGCCCTGGTGCCGTTGACCCGCGGCGCATTGGACACGGCCCTGGACCGTGGCCTGGCCGGTGCCGTCTCGGGGCCTGTCGCGCGCGGCGACACCGGCGTGCTGGGCCGCCATCTGCAGGCGCTGGCGTCTGCCGGGCTGGACGCCGACCTGCTGCTGGCGCTGGGCCGGCGCCAGCTTCTGCTGGCCGAGGAAGCTGGCCGCCTCGACGTGACGCAGGCCGCGGCTTTGCGCGCACTGCTCGCGGCGCCCTGAAGTGCAACCCGCGTGACAAAGGCCGCGTTCGGCCACCGACCGCGCAGTTGCGCACTGGGGAGGCGCTTCTAAACTGGTTGAAGCCCCGTCGCTGCTGCCGGGCCCATACAGGGAGTTCCACATGTCCGACGCGTCCATCCAGGCCATGATCCGGGCCGACGCCGCCCAGATCCTGCATGACGTGGTCGACGAGTTGCCCGATGCGCGCGAGCGCCTGGCCTATGTGCGCAGCATGACCGAGCAGGCGGCCACCAAGGTGCTCAACCTGGTGGAAGCCGCCCAGGACGACGCCGAGGCGGTGCGCAAGAAGGGCCGCGAGCTGTCCGACGCGCTGAACCGCCTGGCCCTGTCCAGCAACATCAGCGCCGACCGCGCCCGTGCGCTGATGAAACTGTGCGCCGCCTACGCCGCCGATGCCGCAAGCTTTGCCGCGCGCGAGAAGTCGCTGCACACCGAGATCATGATGTCGCAGGACTTCCAGGATCTCTCGGGCCAGGTCATCAACAAGGTCAGCAAGATGCTGGAGCGCGCCGAGCCGCCGCTCAAGGATCTCGTCCAGTCGCTGCCCGCGCCGGCGGCTGCCGCCGTGTCCGCCGAGCTCGGTGGCGTGCAGACGCCGGACAAGGCGCTCAAGCAGGACGATGTGGACGATCTGCTCGCCAGCCTCGGCTTCTAGTTCCAGCTCGCCGGGTCCAGCCGGTAGTAGCCACTGAGCTCGCTGTACAGCGCCGGGTGACCTGCGGCCAGCTCGATCGGCCGCTCGAAGAATAGCTCGCTGATCACCGCGAAGAATTCCGCCGGGTCGGTCGCACCATAGGCGTCGATGAGCCCCGGCTCGCCGCGGGCCAGCCGCCAGCGCAGTGCATCGAACTCGTTTTGCATCACCGTCGACCAGCGCCGGTAGGCCTCGGCTGACGGCAGTGCCGGCGCGCCATTGGCCGGGCCGCCCGCCTGGTCGAGCTGATGCGCGAACTCGTGGATGACGACGTTGTGCCCATCGCCCGGCGTGGCCGCACCACGCTTGACTTCATCCCAGGCCAGCAGCACCTGGCCCTGGCTCCAGCTCTCGCCGGCCAGCACGCGGCGCTGGTCTGACAGCACGCCGCCCGATTCGGTCACCGGCCGGTCGACGACGAAGGCGCCGGGGTAGACCAGCACCTGGCGCAGCTCCGGGTAGACGCCGCGCGCTGCACCCAGCAGTGGCAGGCAGGCCAGGGCCGCGACGGTGACGCGAATCTCGTCCGTCACGCGCAGGCCGCGGCAGCCGAGGATGGGTTTTTCGGCGAGGAAGACCTGCATCAACCCTTTCAGGCGCAGTTGCTGGCGCGCCGGCAGCCGGGACACCAGCGGCACATGGCGGCGCAGCAGGCGCCGCCACGACTGCGGGAAGGGGCGGCTGGCGATGCGCTCGCGGCGGCGGCGCACCCACAGCGGCCACATCGCGATACCGGCGGCGGCGAGCAGGACGAGGCAGAAGCAGATGAACAGCGGCATGCTGGGCAACTGGGCCCGGCCGCACGCTTTGCAAGCCCCCCAGTGCCTGGGGTATGCCCGGCTCGCTTAACCTGCGGCCATGGCCGAGCCCGAATTCCGTCTGCGCGCCTGGCAGGTGCTGCTGGGTGGCATCTGTGCGCTGGTGCTGACCATCGGCCTCGCGCGCTTCGCCTACACGCCGCTGTTGCCGCAGATGCAGGCCCAGGCGGGCCTGGGCGTCGCCGACGGCGGGCTGCTGGCGGCCATCAACTACGCGGGCTATATGAGCGGCGCGCTGCTGGCGGCCTGGATCGAGAGCCCGACCTGGCGCCAGCGCCTGTACAGCTGGGGCCTGCCGACGGCTTTGGCCATCACCGCGCTGATGGGTTGGAGCACGAGCTTCGGCGGCTGGGCGTTGTCGCGCTATGTCGGTGGCCTGTGCGGCGCGGCCGGCATGCTGCTGGGCTCGGGCCTGGTGCAGGGCTGGTTGATCCGGTCGGGGCGCCGGCCCGAGCTGGGCATCTACTTCATCGGCCTGGGGCTGGGCATCGTCGTGTCGGCCCTGGGTGCGATGGGCATGACGCAGTGGAATCTGAACTGGGCCCTGCAATGGCAGGGCTATGCCTTGCTCGGCTTGGTCTTCCTGATCCCGGCCTGGGCCTGGCGCCCGCCGGTGCCGCCGCCGGCCGCGAAAGCCGCGTCCGATGCAGCACCCAGCCGGCGTTGGATGGCGCTGATGGTGGCGGCCTATTTCTGCGCGGGCTGGGGCTTCGTCGTCAACGCGACCTTCACTGTCGCCATCGTCGAGGCTCAGCCGCTGCTGGCCGGACAGGGGCCTTGGGCCTGGCTGCTGGTGGGCTTGTCGGCGACGCCGGCTGTGTTCGTCTGGGATCGCATTGCGCGCCGCACGGGCGACGTTGGCGCGCTGCTGATCGCTTTCGGCGTGCAGATCTTCGCCGTGTTGCTGCCGATATTGGCCAGCGGTCTGGTGGCCGCGTTGGCGGGCGCGCTGCTGTATGGCGCGACCTTCATCGGTATCGTCAGCCTGACGCTGGCTCTGGTTGGCCGGCATTCACCCGCCAATCCAGGCAAGGCGATGGCCCGGCTGACGCTGAGCTATGGCATGGCACAGATCAGCGCGCCTGCGCTGACCGGTCGGATGGTCGAGGCCGGCGGCGGCTTCGATGTCGCGCTGTGGCTGACGGCAGCCGTGATGGCGGCCGGCATGGCCTGCCTGGCCGCGCTGCTGCGGGAATCGCGCTGAGCCTTTGCCTCAGCTGCCCTTGCCGGGAGGGGCGGAGCGCTGGTTGCGCACGGCCTCGCTGACGGCCTGGGTGCTGCGCTGCGCCGCCTCGCGTTCAGCGGCGGTGGTGCAGCGCGTCTTGGGCAGCATGCTGCCGGTGGGTGAGTCGCGCTCGCAGATGGTGCCGTTGTCGGCCGCAGCCTGGGCGCCGCTTTGGGCGGGCGGTGTCGTCGAAGCGCAGGCGGCCAGTGCGAGCGGCAGCAGCGTCAGGAAGATTCGTTTCATGTCGAAAGTCGGTTCGGGTGAAGCGCCGCAGAATACCGCGGGCCAGACCTCCTGATTCCCTCGTGATCCCGTGACATCAAGGCCGCTGTCAGCGACGCCGGCAGCGGCAACCCGCTCAGCAGGTTCGGCACCGACCAACACGCCGTGCAGTACGAACACGAGATGGGCCGGCCCAGGGTGCAGCGCGACCGAGACGCGTTTCATCGCCCGGATGGACTGCTATCTGAAGCCGCAGCAACAGTCCGCCACGGAGTAACTCTGTGTGACGCCGTCATCCGCCACGGGCTCGTGGCGGTTAGTGGGGCACGGCCGCGTATTTCGTGGCCTGGAGATCCTCATGAAACGACTGGCCCTGGCCATTGCCCTGATTTCTACCGCCCTGCTGTCGGGCTGCATCATCGTGCCGGCCCGCCACGGCGGTTACCACAGGGACGGCTATTACCGGGATGGCGGCCACCAACGTGACGGCGGTTACTACCGCGGCAGCGTCTACGTTCAGCCTGGCTCGAGGTAACCGAATGGGCCGTCTCCCTGAGGCGGCCTGGAGATTCCGATGAAACGACTCACTCTGGCGTTCGCCCTGGCTTCATCTGCACTGCTGTCGGCCTGCGTGGTCGTGCCTGCCCACCGGGCCGGCTACTACGACGGTGGCTCGACCATCGTGGTCGACGCGCCGCCTCCCGCACCCTATGCCGAGGTCGTGCCCGTCACGCCCTATACGGGCGCAGTCTGGGTCAATGGCTACTGGGGCTGGAACGGCGGCCGTCACCACTGGGTGCCCGGCTACTACGAGCGCCCGCGTGCCGGCTATCGCTATGAGCCTCACCGCTGGGAGAGCCGCGGTGGCCGCTGGCATTTGCGTGCCGGCGGCTGGATCAGGCTGTAGGGCCTTTCTGGCCACAACCCTTGCGGCGGGTCTTCGCGACCCATTGCCGCCGGGAGACAGGCCCTAGACCCGTTCGATGATGGTGGCGATGCCCATGCCGCCGCCGACGCACAGCGTCACGGCGCCGGTCTGGAGATCGCGTCGCTCCAACTCATCGAGCAAGGTGCCCAGCAGCATGGCGCCGGTTGCGCCCAACGGGTGGCCGAGCGCAATTGAACCGCCGTTCACGTTGACGCGATCCAGGTCCAGGCCCAGATCGCGCGCCGTCTTCATCGGCACCGCGGCGAAGGCCTCGTTGATTTCCCACAGGTCGATATCGGACGCCTGCATGCCGGCCTGGCGCAGTGCCTTCTGACAGGCTGGTGTCGTGCCGGTCAACATGATGGTCGGCTCGCTGCCGACGACGGCGGCCGCACGGATGCGCGCGCGGGGCTTGACTCCCGCCGCTTCGCCGCCGGCCTTGGAGCCCACCAGCACCAGGGCTGCGCCATCAACGATGCCCGATGAATTGCCGGCATGGTGGCGGTGTTCGATCGCCGACGCCTGCGGGTATTTGCGCAATGCCAGGCCGTCGAACTTCGCGCCCAGCTTGATGAAGCTGGGGTTCAGCGCCGCCAGCGTCTCGATGGACGTTTGTGGGCGGATGGTTTCGTCCTCGGCCAGCAGCAGGGCGCCGGCTTCGTCATGTACCGGCACCAGCGCGCTCGCGAAGCGCCCTTCGGCACGCGCCGCGGTGGCACGCTGGTGGGAGCGCGCCGCGTAGGCGTCGAGCTCATCGCGCGTGAAGCCCTCCAGCGTTGCGATCAGATCAGCGCTGATGCCCTGCGGCACGAAACCGATGGCGCTGACGACGCGCTCGTCCAGCATCCAGGCGCCGCCGTCGCTGCCCATGGGCACGCGGCTCATGCTCTCGACACCGCCGGCCACGACCAGGCGTTCGAAGCCGCTGGCCACCTTGGCCGCGGCGAGGTTGACGCTCTCCAGCCCCGAGGCGCAGAAGCGTGACTGCGTGACGCCGCCCACCGACTGCGCCCAGCCGGCGTCCAGCACGGCGATGCGGGCGATGTCGCCACCCTGCTCGGCGATGGGTGTCACGCAGCCGAGGATGACGTCGTCGACCAACGACGTGTCGAGCTGGGTGCGCTGCTGCAGGGCCTGCAGCACGCTGCGCACCAGCCAGATCGGCGTGGCCGCGTGCAGCGAACCGTCGGGCTTGCCCTTGCCGCGCGGCGTGCGGCAATGGCCGTAGAGATAGGCGTCGAACATGGGGGTCTCCAGGGGCCTCACATGGATCGCGAAGCCAGCTCTTTCATGATTTCATTGGTGCCGCCGTAGATGCGCGTCACGCGGGCGTTGGCCCACAGTTCGGCAATCGGCGTCTCCAGCATGTAGCCATAACCGCCGAAGAGCTGCAGGCAGGCGTCGGTCAGCCGCGAGGCGAGGTCGCTGCACCAGGCCTTCACCAGCGCCGCGCGGGCGGCGTCGAGCTCACCTTTCAGATGGGCCGAGATGGCGGCATCGAGCAGCGCGCGGGCGGCGAGCACGTCGCTCTGCGCCTGGGCCAGCACGAAACGGGTGTTCTGGAAGTTCCAGATCGGCTGGCCGAAGGCCTCGCGCTGCTTGGCGTAGGCCACCGTGTCGTCCAGCGCGCGTTCCATCATCGCGACGGCCTGGCATGCGATGACGAGGCGTTCCTGCGGCAGTTCGCCCATCAACTGGCCAAAGGCCAGGCCCTCGCTTGACCCAAGCAGGTTGGCGGCCGGCACGCGCAGCTCATCAAAGAAAAGCTCGCTGGTGTCCTGGGCGTGCAGGCCGATCTTGTCCAGGCGACGGCGCGTCAGGCCTGTCGTGTCGGCATCGATCTCCGCGACGACCAGCGACAAGCCCTTGGCACCCGGCGCGTCCCCGGTGCGGCAGACGATGACGATGAGGTCGGCGTTCTGTCCATTGGTGATGAAGGTCTTCTGCCCGTTGATGACGTAGTGGTCGCCCTTTTCGTCAGTGACGTGGCGTGCGCGGGTGCGGATGGCCTGCAGGTCAGAGCCCGTGCCCGGTTCCGTCATCGCGATGGCGCCAACGCGCTTGCCGGTGGCCATCGCTGGCAGCCAGCGCGCCTTCTGCTCGTCATTGCCGTGGCGCAGCAGATAGGGCGCGACGATGGCCGAGTGCACGCTGCCGCCGAAGCCGCCCAGGTTGGCCCGCGCCGCCGCCATGACGATGACGGCCTCATGGCCGAAGTCGCCGCCGCTGCCGCCGAAGGCTTCCGGCATGGCCGCGCACAGCAGGCCCTGGGCACCGGCTTCGTGCCAGGTGTCGCGCTCCATCAGGCCGGCCGCGCGCCAGGCGGCGGCGCGCGGTACCCAGCGCTCGCTGAAGAAGCGCGCGGCGCTGTCCTGAAGCAGGTGGTGCTCCTCGGTCATCCAGTTCGAGGGGAAGAGCGGAAGACTCATGAAATGCCGACGGCTTCTTCCAGCGTCGCGATCTCTTCCTCCACATAGGCCGCCAGCCGGCCCAGGTTGGGCAGGGCGTCGGTTGCAATCAGGCCGAAGTAAAGAGTGCCGGCATAGCTGAACAACGTGATGTTGAGCAGATGGGTGGCCGGCAGCGTCGACATCGGGTGCATCTCCAGCAACGGTGCGCCCTTGATGTACAGGCGCTCGGCCGGCCCAGGCACGTTGGACACCAGCGTGTTGCCCATGGGCGTGACGACATCGGCCAGCTTGAGCATGCCGGCGATCTGGCCGAGCAGGCCGGTCAGGATGGTGTAGGTCTCGACCGCCTCGGGCGCGACGGCGTCGATCATCGTACGCACATTGCGCAGCGAGTAGCCGACATTGCGCAGCCGCACAAAGGCGTCGTCGGTGGGCGGCGACAGGTCGACCAGGATGATGCCGATCTTGTTGCCACCGCTCTTCTCGCCTTCGCGGCGCAGGTTCACCGGCATCTGGATGGTGATGGGCCGGTCCAGCTCGATGCCCTCGTCGGCCAGGTAACGGTGCATGGCGCCGTCCAGGCAGGTCAGGGCGACGTGGTTGAGCGTGGCGCGTGACACCTTGCGGATGGCGTCGATGCGGGCCATGGGCACGGCGGTGGTGGCGAACTGGCGGCCTGGCGTGGCATTGCCGGTGAAGGGTGTACCGCGGCTGGCCATGAAGGGCAAGGCGATGGCGTTCTTGGTCAGCTTGATGGCTTCCAGCGCCAGCATGGCCGTGAGCCGGCCGATGCCGACGGCGCGTTTGCTGTTGGCGGTGAGCTGCTTCCAGACGGTGCCGGCGACGGCCTGATCCAGCCGCTTCTTGCGCGACAGGCCGCTGGCGCGGCGCGCGTGCGACAAGGTCCAGACCGGCGTGACCGTGTCGTCGTCGGGCGTCGCGCGCAGGGACTCGACGCCCCAGCGCGTCATCGTGATGCCGTCGGCCACGGCATGGTGCATCTTGTAGTAGATGGCGAATTGCTTGTCCCACAGGCCGGCGATGACATGCACCTCCCACAGCGGCCGGCTGCGGTCCAGCACCGGTTCGTGCAACTCCGCGGCAAAGGCATAGAGGGCCTCGCGGTCGTTCTGGCCGGCCTTGAGCTTGTGGAAGAAGACGTGTTGCGCCAGGTCCACCGATTCGGCCGTGCTCCAGCTCGGCATCAGCGTGGGCGAGACGAAGTTGATGACGGCATCGAAGGGCGCCTGCACGTCGGTGTGGGTCAGGAACTCCTCATAGAGCTGCTTGGCGAAGTTGGCGCCGCCACCCTTGGGAATCTGGTGGATGTGCAGGCCCGCCACATGCTTGGGACTGGCCTCGCTTTCGGCAATGAAGAAGGCGAGGTCGAGCAGGGAGAGTCGGCTCATGATGTCTCGTGTCGTTCCGGGCGGCCCAGCATAGGCGCGCCGGTGAGACGGTCAAGGCCGGGAATTTACGCGCTTGTTTCCGCGTCCCCGCTGGACGACTTTCTCTTGCCGCTGCGGCGTTCCTTGTCGGCCAGACGCGCGGCCTCTGCCTCGGCGGCCTTGCGCTCTTCCTCGTCGGCCGCCGCTCGACGCCAGGCCGTCATCTCGTCAGGGGTTTCCAGCGTGATGCAGCCCAGCGCCCCGCCGCGGAAGTCCATCAGCAACGCTTCGGCGGCCTTGTGCATCAGCACGCCGCCGCCGCGCACCTTGGCGCCGCGTTTGGTGCCGATGGCCTCCAGCACGGCGTCGTCGGCGCCAAGCTCGGTGAGGCCGTAGCGCTGCTGCAGGCGCTCGGGGTAGTGGCGCTTGAGCACCGCAATCAGCTCCAGCGCCACCTCCTCCTCGTCGAAGGCATTGCGGCCGATGGCGCCGCTGGCGGCCAGGTTGTAGCCGCTCTGCTCGATGGCGATGCGTGGCCACAGCATGCCCGGCGTGTCGAACAGGTAGAAGCCGTTCTCCAGCACGAACTTCTGCTCGATCTTGGTGATGCCGGGCTCGTCGCCCGTCTTGGCGGCGCGCTTGCCGACCAGGGTATTGATCAGCGTGCTCTTGCCAACGTTGGGAATGCCGCAGATCAGCACGCGCAGCGGCTTGTGCATGTCGCCGCGCAGCGGTGCGAGCTCGCGGCAGGCCTTGATGAGGGCGCGCGCCGGCGCCTTGTCGCCGGCATCCAGCGGGATGGCGCGGGTGTGCGGCTGGGCGTTGTAGTAGTCCAGCCAGGCGGCGGTCTGGGCCGGGTCGGCCAGGTCCTGCTTGTTCAGTACCTTCAGCGACGGCCGGCCCGTCGTCAGTGCAGCCAGCAGCGGGTTGCTGCTGGAGCCGGGCAGGCGCGCGTCGAGCAGTTCAATGACCACGTCCAGCCCCGCCTTCACGCGATCCTTGATCGCCTGACGGGTGGAATTCATGTGGCCGGGGAACCAGTTGATGGGCATGCGCAGGGGAGGTGGGAATTTGGGAGGGCGGATTGTCGGTGGCTTACATCCGGTTGCGGCGATCTGCGCCGCATCCCCCAAGATCTGGGGGTAGTCGTTGAGGTGAATATGAGATTCGAAGGCGTACTGAGCGCGTGGAACCAGGATGCCGGCTACGGCACCATCCGGCCCTCTGGCGGGGGAGAGGAAGTCTTCGTCGGCTTGGCCGCGTTCCCGACAGACGGCGAGGGTCCTCGGATGGACGAGCCGCTGAGCTTTGAAATTGTCACGAGCCGTGACGGTCGCAAGCAGGCGGTGAATCTGAAGCGGCTGTCGCAGGCCCATCTCAGCCCGGCGCTGCGTGCATCGGCGGGCGGCACGCGCGTCCGCGCCCGTCAGGCCCATAAGAAACGGCGCCTGGGCTTGCTGGCCGGGGGCGCCGTGGTCACGGTGATGCTGGTGGCGGGTGGGGTGCACTGGTGGCAGCCCGCGGACCGGACCGGCGAGTTGCCGGTGATGAAGCGCTGAGGCGCTGCTCTCGGGCGCTGCTCATGCCAGCCGGCCTGCATGCCGGCTGTCCTGAAACCCGCGTCGCACAGTGCGCAGGCACTGTGCTCGGTCGGGTTTCAGTCCTCGTTCTTGAAGACGAGCTTGACTTCGTGGGTGGCCTTTTCGCCGGGCTCGAACTTCCACTCCATCAGCGCCGCCTTCACGGCGCGGTCGAAGACCCGCTTGGGTTCGGCTTCGACGATTTCGACGTCGCTGACCTTGCCGTCGGCTTCGATAGTCATCTTGGCCTTGACCGAGCCGGTGGAGATGCCCTTCTTGGAGGCCTCGGCTGGGAACTCAGGCGGCACCTTCTTGACGACCTTGGGTGCGGCCTGAGCGGCCAGGGCCAGCATCAGGCTGGCGGCCAGGATGGTGGCGGAACGCAGGAATGACATGGCGAGCCTCGGAAAGTAATTGATGGGGTCAGGCGGCGCGGAAGAAGCCGACCGCCTCGATCAGCCGCGTCGAGCTGTCGCGCAGGGCGTCCGCCGAGCGGCTGAGATCGCCGACCAGGCTGGTGTTTTGCTGCGTGGCCTTGTCGAGCTCGTTCATCGCGCCGTTGACGACGCCGACGCCCGTGGCCTGCTCCTGGGCCGAATGCGAGATTTCCTCGATCAACTGACCCATGTTGTTGACTTCGTCGACGACGCTGCGGATGGTGACGCCGGCGTTGTTGACCAGCGTGGTGCCGTTTTCGACCTTGACGGTCGATTCCTGGATCAGCACCTTGATTTCCTTGGCGGCGCCGGCCGAGCGCTGAGCCAGCGCACGCACTTCGGCGGCCACCACGGCGAAGCCGCGGCCATGTTCGCCGGCCCGGGCGGCCTCCACGGCCGCGTTCAGGGCCAGGATGTTGGTCTGGAAGGCGATGCCGTCGATGACGCCGATGATGTCGCCGATCTTCTTGGAGCTGGCGCTGATCTCTTCCATGGTCTCGACGACCTTGGAGACGACGGCGCCACCATTGCTGGCGGCCTGGCGGGCCGTCACGGCGATGCCAGCCGCGCGACGGGTCAGATCGCTGGCGCCCTTGAGCGTGGAGGCGATCTCTTCCACCGAAGCGGCGGTGTTCTGCAGGCTGGCGGCGGAACGCGTGGTGCGCTCGGCCAGATTGGAATTGCTGTCGGCAATGGAGCCGGAGTTCTGGGCCACCTCGCTGGCGGCGGTGGACACATCGCGCACAACGCCCGAGAGAGCCTGCTGCATGTCCTTCATGGCCTGCAGCATCTGGCTGAGTTCGTCGCGGCCTTCGACCTGGATGTCCTGCGTCAGATCACCGGCGGCAATGGCCTCGGCGGCCAGCTGGGCCTTGCGGGCCGGGGCGACGATGGAACGGGTGATGACGAGGCCGCCACCGATGCCGATGACCACGGCCACGACCAGCAGGACGATGGTCACCCAGACGGAGAAGCGGGCCAGTTCGACACCGGACGTGGCCAGTGCCTTGCCGCTTTCAAACTGGATGTCGACCAGCTTCTTCAGGCCTTCCTGCAGGGCCGCCTGGGCGGGGCGCAGGTCGGTTATCAGGCTTTCACGAGCCTCGTCGGGCGTGCCGTCGGTCTGGATCTTCTGGAATTTTTCGAGTGCAGCCAGGAACTTGGCCTTGTGACCCCGCACCTCGGCGATGGCGGCCTTTTCTCCGTCACCCGAGACAGCGTCTTCCAGGCTCTTGAGCTGCTTTTCGCCTTCTTCAAGCGCGTCGGTGACGGCCTTCTTCTGCTTCTTGATGGCACCAGCGGTATCCAGCAGCAGCAAGTCACGCACGGCGCGGGAAATGATGTTGACCTGGCTTTCCAGACCGTTGGCTGCGCCAATCTTGAAGAGGCTGGAGTTGGCGGTGCGGTCCAGATCCTTGGCCAGGCCGTTCGCATTCTTCGCGCCGTAAATGCCGATCCCCACCAGCAGCAAAATGAGCAGGCCAAAGCTCAAGGCCAACCGATGGCCGATGCGCAATTGCGTCAGGAAGTTCATCTGTTCAGGTCCTTGTCCGGTGATCGGGTATCGGCGGCGGGCTGCCGCTCTTGAATTCAACGACGACTGTAGGGCTCTCGGCCCTGTTTTTGACGGCCCTACCCGGGAGCCGCGCGCAGTGTGTCGCGACCTGTGACCATTTGCTACCTGCCTGCGGCAGGCTTGCGTGAAGTCGTTCACGTCGGCCCCCCGCGCCCAGGGGCTTGTGGGTTCAACGGGCCGCCACGGCGCGCAGCCTCAGCACCTCGACGGCATCGACTTCGCCAGCAGCGTGGCCGAAGGATGCCCGCAGATGGCTGGTCAGCGCGGCCAGGTCTTCGGCGCCCAGCACGCCCGCGAAGGGCGGCATGCCGTAGGGGCGCGGGTTGCCGGGCGTCGCCGGCGCGAAGCCGCCGCGCTCGATGAGGCGGATCAGGTTGGCCGCACTGGCCTGGGTGACCAGGCGGCTGCCGGCCAGCGCAGGGTAGGCGGGGGCACCGCTCGCGTCGCGCCGCCCCTGGCCCTGCTCGCCATGGCAGGCCGCGCAGTGCTCGCGGTAGAGGCCGGCGCCGCGCTTGCGGCGGCGCGCATCCGGCTCGGCCGGCTCGGAGCGGGCAACGGCCTGCTCGGGCAAGGTACGCAGATAACTGCTCATTGCGGCGAGGTCGGCATCGTCCAGCGCCGCGGTGCTGCCGATGACGACCTCGGCCATGGGTCCGAGCGCCGCGTGGCCCTGCGCCTTGCCGTCGCGCAGCCAGCGTTGCAGCACCTCAGTCGGCCAACGCTGCACACCGGCCTCGGCCGGATCATGCAGCGAAGGGGCCACCCAGCCCAGGCCGGCCAGCAGGCCACCGCGGAAATCCGCTGCACCACGGTCGCCACCCAGGGCATCGCGGCCGGCGTGGCAGGCGCTGCAATGGGCCAGGCCCTGGCTGAGATAGGCGCCGCGGTTCCAGGCCGCGTCCCGGGCCGGGTCGGGTTGGTAGACCCCGGGCCGGAAGTACAAGGTCCGCCAGACGGCGACGGCCAGCTGGCTCCCGTAAGGCCAGCGCAGCTCATGCTCGCGGCGTGGCGCGGTCGCGGGCGGCTGGGCCTGAAGCCAGGCATACAGGGCGTCGGCGTCCTCGCGGTTGACGAGGGTGGTGTTGGTGATCGGGTGAGCCGGCACCAACAGCCGACCGTCGCGGCTGCGGCCGAAATGCAGCGCCTGCCAGAAGTCGTTGCTGGTCCAGCCACCCAGGCCGGTGGCGGCGGGCGTCAGATTGGAGGAGAAGGCGGTGCCAAAAGGCGTCGGGATCGCCCGGCCTCCGGCCAGGCGTTCACCACCGCGGGCCGTGTGGCAGCCGGCGCAATTGCCCACGGTGGCGAGGTAGGCGCCGCGTTCCAGGCTGACGGGTGCGGCGGAGGGCGGCGTTGCGTCGCCCAGGGCGCGTTGCCAGGCCAGCAACCCGAAAGCGGTGGCAATGGCCAGCAGGGCCAGCAACGCGAGGCCGATCAAGAGGCGCTTCATGGCGGCAGGCCGCCGCAGCGCAACGGCGGCGGGGCAGCCAGGGTGGGCGCGGGATGCGGGTCGGCCGGCAGGGCCCGGCCGGCGAGGAATTGGGTGATCGCGTTGATCTCAGGCTCGGTCAGGGTCTTGGCGATTTGCGCCATGCAATCCGGCGCCTGGGCGCGGCGCTGTCCGCTGCGCCAGGCGCCGAGCTGGCCGTTCAGATAGTCGCGTGACAGACCGAGCAGACCGGGTATGGCGGGCTGAGTCCCCGTCAGGCGCTCGCCATGGCAGGCGGTGCAGGCCGGCAAGCGGCGGGCGGCGTCGCCGCGGCTCACCAGCGCCTCGGCGCGGGCCAGCTCGGTAGCCGGAAGGCCAGACTTCTGCGGCGGCGCATAGGGCAGGTCCAGCGATGCGAAATGACCGGCCAGCTCCTCCAAATAGGCGTCGGACAGTGGCGCGATGAGTTCGCTCATCAAACCGTAGTCGCGCCGGCCGTCGCGGAAGTTCAGCAACTGGTTGTAGAGATAGCCGGCCGGCTTGCCGGCCAGACGGGGGTAGTAGCCGTCGGGTGCGGCGCGCCCCTCCTTGCCATGGCAGCCGGTGCAGGCCAACGCTCGCTGCGCGAGCGTGTCAGGGACGGGCTGGGCCTGGGCCGCGAGCGCGGTCAGGGTCAGCAGCCAGGCGGCCTTCACCCCCGCGCTCCGAAAATGGCGCTGCCGACGCGCACCATCGTCGAGCCGGCCGCGATGGCGTCCTCAAGGTCTGCGCTCATGCCCAGCGACAGCGTGTCCAGGGCCAAGCCGGCCTGCTTCAACGTCTCGAACAGCGCGGCCATGGCCCGATGCTGCGCCAGCGCTTCGGGGCCGGGTTCGGGCACCGCCATCAGGCCACGCAGCTGCAGCCGGGGCAAGGTTGCGACCTCGCGAGCCAGCGCCGCCACGTCATCGGGCAGCAGGCCGCTCTTGCTGGCCTCGCCGCTGATGTTGACTTGCAGGCAGACATTGAGCGGCGCCAGCTCGGCCGGCCGTTGCTCGGACAACCGCTGGGCGATCTTGAGCCGGTCTACGCTGTGCACCCAATCGAACTGTTCGGCCACGGGCTTGGTCTTGTTGGACTGCAGCGGGCCGATCAGATGCCATTCGATCTGGCCGCGCAGATCGCTCAGCTCGCCGACCTTGGCCAGGCCTTCCTGCACATAGTTCTCCCCGAAGGCGCGGGCGCCAGCCTCAAAGGCCTCGCGCACGGCGTAGGCCGGGAAGGTCTTGCTGACGACGAGCAGACGGACCGCCTGGGATGGGCGGCCGGCCGAGGCACATGCCGCAGCGATGCGATTTTTGGTGGCTTGGAGGGAGTCGGAGATCGCCATAATGGTCCGAGCACTCCACAGATCATCATGGACATCACTCAGCTGCTGGCATTTTCGGTCAAGAACAAGGCGTCGGACCTGCACCTTTCGGCCGGCCTGCCGCCGATGATCCGGGTGCATGGCGACGTGCGCCGCATCAATGTCGAGGCCCTGGACCACCGCGCGGTCCACGACATGGTCTACGACATCATGAACGACTCCCAGCGCAAGATGTACGAGGAGACGCTGGAAGTCGACTTTTCCTTCGAGATCCAGGGCCTGGCGCGCTTTCGCGTCAACGCCTTCAACCAGAACCGTGGCGCGGGCGCCGTATTCCGGACCATTCCAAGCAAGATCCTCAGCCTGGAGCAGCTCAACGCGCCCAAGGTCTTCGCCGAACTGGCGCTCAAGCCGCGCGGCATGGTGCTGGTGACCGGCCCGACCGGCTCGGGCAAGAGCACGACGCTGGCCGCCATGGTCAACCACCTCAACGAGAACGAGTACGGCCACATCCTCACCATCGAGGATCCGATCGAGTTCGTGCACGAATCCAAGAAGAGCCTGATCAACCAGCGCGAGGTCGGCCCGCACACGCACTCGTTCGCGAACGCGCTGCGCTCGGCGCTGCGCGAAGACCCGGACTGCGTGCTGGTGGGCGAAATGCGCGACCTGGAAACCATCCGGCTGGCGCTGACCGCCGCGGAAACGGGCCACCTGGTGTTCGGCACGCTGCACACCTCGTCGGCCGCCAAGACGGTGGACCGCATCGTCGACGTCTTCCCCGCGGCCGAGAAGGAGATGGTGCGGGCGATGGTGTCCGAATCGCTGGTGGCCGTCATCTCGCAGAGCCTGTGCAAGCTGAAGGACGGCACCGGCCGCGTCGCGTCGCACGAGATCATGCTGGGCACCTCGGCCATCCGCAACCTGATCCGCGAGAACAAGGTGGCGCAGATGTACTCGTCCATCCAGACGGGCAACTCGCAGGGCATGCAGACGCTGGACCAGAACCTGACCGACCTCGTCCGCCGCAACATCATTTCGCCCGCCGAAGCTCGCTCGAAAGCGAAGTTTCCGGAAAATTTCCCGGGCTAGTCCCGGGGAATTTGACGTCACTCATGTGGCTCGCCACGTGAGTGACGGCAAAACGCCGCACACATAGAAAGCCATTCATGGAACGCGATCAGGCCTCCAAGTTCATCAACGATCTGCTGCGGCTGATGCTGTCGCGCAAGGGCTCCGACCTCTTCCTGACGGCAGAGTTCCCGCCGGCCATCAAGGTGGACGGCAAGCTGACCAAGGTCTCGCCTCAGCCCTTGACCGGCCAGCACACGCTGCAGCTGGCGCGGGCCATCATGAACGACAAGCAGGCGGCCGAGTTCGAGCGCACCAAGGAGTGCAACTTCGCGATCTCGCCGCATGGCGTCGGGCGCTTTCGCGTGAACGCCTTCCTGCAGCAGGGCCAGGTCGGCCTGGTGCTGCGGACGATTCCGTCGACGCTGCCCACCATCCAGTCGCTGGACCTGCCGGTCATCCTGCGCGAGGTGGTGCAGCACAAGCGCGGCCTGGTCATCGTCGTCGGCGCCACCGGCTCGGGCAAGAGCACGTCGCTGGCCGCGATGATCGACGAGCGCAACGAGACGACCTATGGCCACATCGTCACCATCGAGGACCCGATCGAGTTCGTGCATCCGCACAAGAACTGCATCGTTTCGCAGCGCGAGCTGGGCCTGGACACCGACAGCTGGGAGGCCGCGCTGAAGAACTCGCTGCGCCAGGCGCCCGACGTCATCCTGATGGGCGAGCTGCGTGACCGCGAGACCATGGAGCACGCGGTGGCCTTTGCCGAGACCGGCCACCTGTGCATGGCGACGCTGCACGCCAACAGCGCCAACCAGGCGCTGGACCGCATCATCAACTTCTTCCCCGAGGACCGCCGCCAGCAGCTGCTGATGGACCTGTCGCTGAACCTGCGCGCGCTGATCAGCCAGCGCCTGCTGCCGCGCCGCGAAGGCAAGGGCCGTGTCGCCGCGGTCGAGATACTGCTGAATTCGCCGCTGATCTCAGACCTGATCTTCAAGGGCGAGATCACCGAGATCAAGGAGCTGATGAAGCGCTCCCGCGAGCAGGGTATGCAGACCTTCGACCAGTCCCTCTTCGACCTCTACGAGGCCGGCAAGGTCACCTACGAAGACGCGCTGCGCAATGCTGATTCGGTCAACGACCTGCGCCTGCAGATCAAGCTCAACAGCGAGCGCGCCCGCAGCGGCGACCTGTCCAGCGGTACCGAACACCTGACCATCCTTTGACCCATTGCTCATGACCACCCGCAGCTACGACCCCATTCCCGCCCGCCGCGTCGCCTTCCTGGGCCTGGGCGTCATGGGCCATCCGATGGCCGGACATCTGGCGCGCGCTGGCCACCAGGTCACCGTCTACAACCGCACGCGGTCCAAGGCCGAGGCCTGGGTCAAGGAATATGGAGGTGCCTTTGCCGCCACGCCAGCTGAGGCCGCCCGGGGCGCGGAGTTCGTGTTTTGCTGTGTTGGCAACGACGATGACCTGCGCTCGGTGGCGCTCGGAGAGGAGGGCGCACTCGCCGGCATGACCTCGGGAGCCGTCTTCGTGGACCACACCACAGCCTCGGCGGCCGTGGCTCGCGAGCTGCACGACGAGGCAGCCAAGCGAGGCGTCGCCTTCGTTGATGCGCCGGTCTCCGGTGGCCAGGCCGGTGCAGTCAACGGTGCGCTGACCATCATGTGCGGCGGCGATGCGGCCCCTTTTGACATGATGAAACCCATCGCCCTGGCCTTCGCCAAGGCCGTGACCCTGCTCGGCGGCCCGGGCTCGGGGCAGCTTGCCAAGATGGTCAACCAGATCTGCATCGCCGGTGTCGTGCAGGGCCTGTCCGAGGCCGTGCGCTTTGGCCAGAACGCCGGCCTGGACATGGCCCAGGTGCTCGAGGTCATCGGCAAGGGCGCCGCCCAGAGCTGGCAGATGGACAACCGCGGCAAGACCATGGTCGAAGGCAAGTTCGACTTCGGCTTCGCGGTCGACTGGATGCGCAAGGATTTGGGCCTCGTGCTCGACGAGGCGCGCCGCAATGGCTCACGCCTGCCGGTGACGGCGCTGGTGGACCAGTTCTATGCGGACGTCCAGTCCATGGGCGGGAATCGCTGGGACACGTCCAGCTTGATCAAGCGTCTCTGACCCAACAAAGCCACAGAGTCACAGAGGCACGGAGAAAGCCGCAGCGAATTCCTCTGCGTCTCCGTGCCTCTGGGGCTGTGCTCAGAGCTACTGCTTTTTCGGTGTGAGGCGAGCGAGTTCGTCTTCGCTGATGATCTCGAACGCCCGGATCACTTTCTTGACGCCGCCGACCTGGCGCGCGATCTCGGTGGCGCGATTGGCCTCGCGTTCGGTCACGCGGCCCATCAGGAAGACCTGGCCGCGCTCGACGACAACGTAGAAGGCATTGCTCAGCAGGTCGCGCGCGTCGATGAACGAGGCCTTGACCTTGCCCTGGATGACGACGTCGTTGGAGCGACCGCTCAGTGCGCTGTGCATCGTGACCGCAGTCTCGTTCAGCACCTTGGTGACGTTCTCGACGCCGGCGACGATGCGCTCCACCTGAGCTTGGTCGGCTTCGTTGCGGGCCTCGCCGGTGATCAGCGCGACGCGGTTGTAGCTGTTGACGTTGATGTGCACCTTGTCGCCCAGCTGCTCGCGGATGCGGGCGCCGGCCTTGATCTCGATGGTCTCGTCCTCGAGCTGGGTGGCCGAGGTGCGGCGGTCGGTGGCGACGCTGACGCCACCCACCATCGCGCCGCCGATCAGCAGTGGCGCGCACCCGGTGGCAAGCGTGCTGGCGAGGATGGCGGCGGTCAGGGTGAGGCTGAGTTTTTTCATCGGGGTTCCGTCAAGGAGGTTATTCGTCGCTGCCGAGCAGTTGCAGGTCGACAGCGTCGACCAGCGCATGCAGCAGCACGCGCTGGGCTTCCACAACGCGTGGCTCGCGGCCGTGGCTGACGCGGATCTGGATATCGGTGTCCTGCAGCAGGCCGCGCCATTCGTCGGCGGCGCCCGGCGGCTGGGCGGTCAACGCGATGATGCTCATCTCCTGCGCATGGGCCACGGCCACGGCTGACTGCCAGGCGTCGCGCTGCTCGCGCAGGGGCTCGATCATGACGAGGACGTCACCCGGGTGGCCATGGGCCTGCAGGAGGCGCGCCAGGTCCACGCCCGCGGCGTCACGGGCCTGGGCGGACAAGCTCCAGGCGGCCAGGCCAGGCCTCTCCTGCTCGAAGCGGCCGGCCAGGCGGGCGGCCAGATAGTCGGCGTCCATGCTGGCCAGGCCCTGGCCGGCACACAGGATGCGGCTGCCGCCAGTGACGGCGTCCACCACCATCTGCGCGGCCATCGCCAGGGGCCGCGCCAGTTGCTCGGCGGCTTGGTAGAGCAGGTCGGCGCTCTCGAAGAATTGCTGCTGGATGCGTTGTTCAATCATGCGGCGCGGATCATAGTCAGGCAGCGTCGAAAGCTCCCTGTAACCAGTTGAGTTCGGCACCGTCGATGGCGACGACGTCGAAACGGCAGGGCGGTGGGCTGGCGTGGCGCAGCAGATAGTGCTGGGCCGCGTAGATCAGGCGCTGCTGCTTCCTGGCCGTCACGCTGGCGGCCGCGCCGCCATGCGAATCGCTCGCCCTTGCCCGCACCTCGACGAAGACCAGTGTGCCGTCGCGGTCCTGCAGGATCAGGTCAACTTCGCCGGCACGGCGGTTGGGGCCGCCGCCGACTCGATAATTCCGCTCCACCAGGCGCAGGCCGGCGCGCTGCAGATGCGCGAGCGCCGCGTCCTCGCCCGCCAGGCCGATCTCGGCCCGGTCAGGTTTTGAACGAGAGCCCCACTTGAACATTGATGCCTCTGTGCTTCGTCAGGCCGCACAAGCCGCAGCCGGCGGCCAGCAGTATCCGGCCGCCACGCTCTATCTCGTCGCGACGCCGATCGGCAATCTGGCTGATATCTCCTTGCGCGCCATCCATGCCTTAAGCCTGGCCGATGCCCTGGCCTGCGAGGACACGCGCCAGGGCGGCGGCCTGCTGCGTCATCTGGGCCTGCACAAGCCGCTGATCGCGCTGCACCAGCACAACGAGCGTGAGGCCAGCGCCACGGTGCTGGCGCGATTGGCTGCCGGTGAGCGCGTGGCCTATGCGTCGGACGCCGGCACGCCGGCCATCTCGGACCCCGGCGCCGTGCTCGTGCAGGAGGTGGTCGCAGCCGGCTACCGCGTACTGCCGCTGCCCGGGCCGAGCAGCGCGGTGACGGCCCTCAGCGTGGCTGGCGACACGGCGGCCCGGGGTTTTGCGTTTGCCGGCTTCCTGCCGACCAAGGCCGGCGAACGCCGCACGGCGCTGCAGGCGGTGCTGGCTGTGGAAGGCCAGAGCCAGGTCGTGTTCGAGGCGCCGCACCGTATCGTCGAGGTGATTGCACTGCTGGCCGAACTGGCGCCGACGCGCCGCGTGACGGTCTGCCGCGAGCTGACCAAGCAGTTCGAGAGCATTCACACCGCCGAGGCTGCGACGCTGCCGGCTTGGCTCGCGGCCGACGCCCAGCGCCAGCGTGGCGAGTTCGTCCTCGTGCTGCACGCCTTGGCGCCGCAGGCCGCGGCGGACGATGAACTGCCCACTGAGGCCCTGCGCGTGCTGGCCCTGCTCGTCGCCGAATTGCCGCTCAAGCAGGCCGTCGCCCTGGCCGCGCAGATCAGCGGCGCGCCGCGCAACCGCCTCTACGACGCCGGTCTGGCCCTCAAGCGCGGCGGCGACGAGTGAAGAGGCTGCCGGCCGCCAGGCCCAGGGCCAGCAACAGCGCGGGCGCGGGCTCGGGCACCGCGGCAGCGAGCAGATAGACATTGCCGTCAATGCCGACGGCATAGAGGGCGCCATTGCCTCCTTCGCCGAAGCTGGTCAGCGTCGAGCCGCCGAAGGGCGAGGCCAGTGGCGTGGCGGTACCGCCGTTCAGGGTCCAGATGCGGCCGGAGATGTAGTCGCCGAACACGTATTTGCCGTCGAGGCTGGCATCCGCGCCGCCGCGGTAGACATAGCCGCCAATGACGGTGGCATCGCCGTTGGCGCGGCCGTAGTCGTAGATAGGCTCGGTCAGGTTGGGCGGCGTGGGGTCGCTGATCCCGGGCGTAGCGATCGTGCCCTCGCGCACACGCCAGCCGTAGTTGGCGCCGCGGCCGAGGCCCGAGGCAGCGGAAGCGAAATCCACTTCTTCCCGCGCGCCCTGGCCCACGTCGCCAATCCACAGGTCGCCCGTCTGGCGGTCGAAGCTGTTGCGATAGGGGTTGCGCAGGCCATAGGCCCAGATCTCGTCATTGCCGGCCACGCCGACAAAGGGATTGTCCGTTGGCACCGTGTAGCCGCCCGCGGGGTTTGGCGTGATGCGCAGCAGCTTGCCCAGGTTGCTGGACAGGTTCTGGGCGTTGTTGTCGGGGTCGTTGCCACTGCCGCCGTCACCGGTGGCAATGTAGAGGTTGCCCGGGTCCGCGGCATTGAAGCCGATCCAGCCGGCCTTGTGGTTGCTGCGCCCGGCCGGCTGGGCCACCGTGATGACCGTCTTGGCGCTGGCCAGGTCCACGGCACCTGCGCCGTTGACGGTGTAGCTCGCGACGACGGTGCTCAGTGTCGTCTTGTCGATGTAGTCGACATAGAAGCGGCCGTTGTTCGCGAAGCCGGGGTCGAAGGCCAGGCCCAGCAGGCCACGCTCGCCGCCGGTGTCGATCTGCCCCGACAGGTTGAGCCAGGTCGAAACAGTGCCACCGCTGTCCTGCACCTTGATGCGCCCGGTCTTCTCAACGATGAAGAGCCGCGAATCGCCGCTGGGGGCGGTCAGGAAGACGGGCTGCTCATAGCCCGAGCCGACCAGGGTGGCGGCGAAGGCAGGACCGGCAGCAGCGGCCAGGGCCAGCGTGGCGAGCGGGAAAAGCTTCATGCGGCGCTCCAAATCCGTGAAGGACGGATACGCCGCATGCTGTGCGGGGCCTCGCCTCGCCGGCCATCCCTAGCAGGCCACCGCCAGGGATGGATTTGTTAGCAGGCGTAATGCATGGGTCATCTGGCTCGACACGCGGCTGCGTTGCGTCACTGCTCCCGGGCGTTGTGCTTCTTGCGGTGGATGTCGCGGCTGGCGCCGTCTTGCATGGCGGTCAGGCGGCGGCGCTCTTTGGCGGTGACGGTGCCGTCGGCCTTGGCCTTCGCCTCGGCGTGGTCGACGCGAGCCTGTTCCTTCTCCAGGCGCTGGGTCTCGTGGGCCGTCAGGCTGCCGCTGGCGGCGCCTTGCGCGATCCGGGCCTGCTGGTTCGCCTCGCGCTGGTCGATGCGAGGCGTGTTGGTGCCGGGCGTCTGTGCGAAGGCGCTGGCACCGGAGAGGGTCAGCAGGGCGATCAGGGCTTTGTGAAAGGTCTTCATCGGGGACTCCTTGGGGACGTCGGGTTGCAAGGCCTGTCCACAACGACGCCTTTTTCCGCGCGGCTGACACCCTGCCGGTAAAGAAGGATGTCCATGTCTTCCAATGCCTGACGCCCGACTTCCTAGAATCAAGCCATGATCGCCGTCGAACCCACCCTGGCCCGCCTGGCCACCGCCCGCTCGCAACTGCTGGAGCCCTTCGGCCTCACCGAGGCCTCGCTCTCGCAGGCGTTGCGCCTGATCACCGAGCATCGCGTCGATGACGCCGACCTCTATTTCCAGACCACGCGCGCCGAGGGCTGGAGCCTGGAGGAGGGCATCGTCAAGAGCGGGTCCTTCAGCATCGACCAGGGCGTCGGCGTGCGCGCCGTGGCCGGCGAGAAGACGGCATTCGCCTACTCGGACGACATCTCGCTCGATTCGCTGCTGGATGCCGCGCGCACCGTGCGCACCATCGCCGCGGCTGGGCAGAGCAAGAAGGTCAAGGTGCCGGGCCAGAGCCGCGTGGCCGGCAGCCGCGAGCTGTACGGCGTGTCCGACCCCATTGCCAGCCTCGACAGTGCCGCCAAGGTCGCACTGCTGGAGCGAGCCGAGAAGATGGCCCGCGCCAAGGACCCGCGCGTCGCTCAGGTCATGGCCGGCCTGGCCGCTGAGCACGAGGTGGTGCTGATCGCGCGTGCCGACGGCACGCTGGCAGCGGACGTGCGGCCGCTGGTGCGCCTGTCCATCACCGTCATCGCCGAGAGCAATGGCCGCCGCGAGGTCGGCTCGGGCGGCGGCGGTGGGCGCTTCGGCCTGGCCTATTTCACTGACGAGATGATTGCCAGCTATGTCGAGCAGGCGGTGCACGCCGCGCTGACGAATCTGGAAAGCCGCCCGGCGCCGGCCGGCGAGATGGTCGTCGTGGTCGGCCCGGGCTGGCCCGGTGTGCTGCTGCATGAAGCTGTTGGCCACGGCCTGGAGGGCGACTTCAACCGCAAGGGCTCGAGCGCCTTTGCCGGCCGCATCGGCCAGCGCGTGGCTTCCAAGGGCGTGACGGTGCTGGACGACGGCACCATCCCCGACCGCCGCGGCTCGCTCAACGTCGACGACGAGGGCTGTGCCAGCCAGCGCAATGTGCTGATCGAGGACGGCATCCTGAAGGGCTATATCCAGGACGCGATGAATGCGCGGCTGATGAAGGTCGCCCCGACCGGCAACGGCCGCCGCGAGAGCTATGCCCATGTGCCGATGCCGCGCATGACCAACACCTACATGCTGGGCGGCAAGGACGATCCCAAGGAGATCGTCGCGTCGATCAAGAAGGGCCTGTACGCCACCAACTTCGGCGGCGGCCAGGTCGACATCACCAGCGGCAAGTTCGTGTTCTCGGCCAGCGAGGCCTACTGGGTCGAGAACGGCAAGATCCAGTACCCGGTCAAGGGTGCCACCATCATTGGCAACGGCCCGGACGCGCTGACCCGCGTCAGCATGATCGGCAATGACATGGCGCTGGACACCGGTGTGGGCGTCTGCGGCAAGGAAGGGCAGAGCGTGCCGGTGGGGGTCGGGCAGCCGACGTTGCGGATCGAGGGATTGACGGTGGGTGGCACGGCTTGAAAGCCTGGCTTGGCGCTTCACGAACGACTGCGCCGGCCAGCGTGCTAGATTCCGCTCCCATGTCCCGCGCTGCTTACTTTAGCTTTTGGTTTTTTCCCCGCCCCGGCGGTGGAGAGTCCTGAGCGCGCGCGCTGAACCCAGACTCCCTACAAACCGCCGGGCCCGCAAAGCCCGGCGGTTTTTTGTTTTCTGAAAGGCTGATCCGATGAACGCCAAAGTCTCCTCCGTCGAACCCGAAGCCCAGCGCTGGTACTCCCAGGACGACAAGACCAGTGCCACCGACGACGAGCGCATCGTCGACGTCACGCCGCTGCCGCCGCCGGAACATCTGATCCGCTTCTTCCCCATCCGCGGCACGGCGATGGAGAACCTGATCGGCCAGACCCGCCAGCGCATCCGCAGGATCATGAGCGGCGAGGACGACCGGCTGCTCGTCGTCATCGGCCCCTGCTCCATCCACGACCCGACGGCCGCCATCGAGTACGCCCGCAAGCTCAAGGAGCAGCGCGAGAAGTACGCCGGCACGCTGGAGATCGTCATGCGCGTCTACTTCGAGAAGCCACGCACCACCGTCGGCTGGAAGGGCCTGATCAACGACCCCTACCTGGACGAGAGCTACCGCATCGACGAAGGCCTGCGCATCGCCCGCCAGCTGCTGCTGGAGATCAACCGCCTGGGCGTGCCGGCCGGCAGCGAGTTCCTTGACGTCATCTCGCCGCAGTACATCGGCGACTTGATCGCCTGGGGCGCCATCGGTGCGCGCACGACCGAAAGCCAGGTGCACCGCGAGCTGGCTTCGGGCCTGTCGGCGCCCATTGGCTTCAAGAACGGCACCGACGGCAACATCAAGATCGCCACCGACGCCATCCAGGCGGCGGCGCGCGGCCACCATTTCCTGTCGGTGCACAAGAACGGCCAGGTCGCCATCGTCGAGACGCGCGGCAACGCCGACTGCCACGTCATCCTGCGCGGCGGCAAGGCGCCCAACTACGACGCCAAGAGTGTCGCCGAGGCCTGCGCTGACCTGGCCAAGTCCAAGCTGCCGCAGCGCCTGATGGTGGACTGTTCGCACGCCAACTCCAGCAAGCAGCACCAGCGCCAGCTGGACGTGGCGCGCGACATTGCCGGCCAGATGCGTGAGGGCGGCAAGAGCATCTTCGGCGTCATGGTGGAAAGCCACCTGCATGACGGCGCCCAGAAGTTCACGCCCGGCAAGGACGACCCGGCCGCACTCGAATACGGCAAGAGCATCACCGATGCCTGCCTGGGCTGGGACGACTCCCTGGCCGTGCTGGACGTGCTGTCCGAGGCGGTTCGCGCGACACGGGCCTGATCGCACTGGCGCTTGAGTGCGGGCCCCCGAATCAAGGGGTAAATCAAGGGGTCGGGGGCGCGGCCCGGCGCGCCCGGGAGTAGCCTGAGCCTTTGGGCATCCTGAGGATCAGCACCATGCGACATCTACTGCTTGCGGCCGCTTTCTCTGCCCTGCTCGCCGCCCCCGCGCAGGCGGTGGTGGTCATTGGGTTCGAAGGCGTGAACGCCACTTATCCAAGCACCAGCTACGCCGACATCCTGAGCTTTTACAGCGGCGGCACCAGCAGCCAGGGCACGACGGGCGCCAATCTGGGCGCGACCTTCGCGAGCAACGCGGTGGCGGTTTGCCTGAATGCGCTGGGCGGAAGCTGCTCGAATGCCTCGCGCGGCGGCCTGTCGGTGACCTCGTCGCAGGGCGGTATGGGCATCGGCAGTGGCACCTCAACGTATTTCGACTTTCCCAGCGGCTTCAGCTTCGCGATCGGCTTCAGCTACGCGGTGGCGCCTGGCTCGGTGGCAACTATTTCTGCCTACAGCGGCCTGGGCGGCAACGGTGCACTGTTGGCGCCGCCGCTGGTGCTGCTGCCGGGCTCGCCAGGTTGCGCGGCCTACAACGCCAGCCGGTGCCCCTTCGGGCCGGGCGGGTACTCCTTCTCGGGCGTGGCGAAGTCGGTGGTGTTTACCGGGCAGCCGGGCAAGGTGGTGTGGGACGACCTGACCCTGGGCGCCAACGACCCGCAGTCTCCCGTGCCGGAGCCCGCAGCCTGGCTGAGCTTGATGCTCGGCCTTGCATCGCTGACTGTCCTGGGGCGGCGCCAAGCCCTGCCCCGGCCGCGTGACTGAGCGCGGGTCCTCCAGCAGTCGTCCTCGACCCGGATCGTCGGTCCACTGACACAATCCGGGCCATGCAAGCCCGGATCACCGTCATCTTCGCCACCGGCGCGCGGGTCGACATCCAGCTCGACGGCACCGAGGTGCTGGGCTTCGAGGCCGCCCGCCGCTGGCTGGACGAGAACTTCGTCCGCCTGGAGTGCGAGCCCCTGCGAGGCTCGGGCAAGGTGCTGCTGGCCGACAAGCTGGTGGGCGTCGCGCTGGCCGCAGGGCCGGCTGCGTTTGCCGATGCCGCCTGGGCGCTGGACTACGCCCGCGCGGCGGCCGGTTCGCTGTCCAAGGCGCTGATCAAAGTCGACGTGCCACGGCTTGCAGTTTCCTACTGACGCCCCCACTTGAACTCCTGCCGCGCGGCCCGACCTGAGGCCGCGTTTTGTTTTGATGGACACCTCACCATGACCAAGCAAACCCACGCCTTCCAGGCCGAAGTCAAGCAGATCCTGCACCTCGTCACGCACTCGCTGTACTCCAACAAGGAGATCTTCCTGCGCGAGCTGGTGAGCAACGCCAGCGACGCCTGCGACAAGCTGCGCTTCGAGGCGCTGGACAACGCGGCGCTGTTTGAAGACAACCCCAACCTGGAAGTGCGCGTCAGCTTCGACGAGGCAGCCAAGACGCTGACCATCAGTGACAACGGCATCGGCATGAGCGCCGATGAGGCCGCCTCCCACCTGGGCACCATCGCCAAGAGCGGCACGCGCGAGTTCATGGCCAAGCTGGAAGGCGACCAGAAGAAGGACGCCCAGCTCATTGGCCAGTTCGGCGTGGGCTTCTATTCCGGCTTCATCGTCGCCGACCGCATCACCGTCGAGACCCGCCGCGCCGGTCTGCCGGTGGACCAGGCCGTGCGCTGGAGCAGCGAAGGCACCGGCGAGTACGAGCTGGAGACCATCACCAAGGCTGGCCGCGGCACCGACGTCATCCTGCATCTGCGCGACGGCGAGGAAGAGTTCCTGAAGACCTGGCGCGTCAAGTCGACCATCAGCAAGTACAGCGACCACATTTCGCTCCCCATCCTGATGAAGAAGGAAGAGTGGGACGCGGACAACGCCAAGCAGGTCGTGCTCGACGAATGGGAGCCGGTCAACAAGGCTTCCGCCCTGTGGAGCCGCAGCAAGAGCGAGGTCACGCAAGAACAATACGAAGAGTTCTACAAGCAGATCAGCCACGACAGCGACGCGCCGCTGGCCTACACGCACAACCGCGTCGAAGGTCGCAGCGAGTACACCCAGCTGCTTTACATCCCGCAGAAGGCACCCTTCGACCTGTGGAACCGCGACAAACGCGGCGGTGTGAAGCTGTACGTGAAGCGCGTCTTCATCATGGACGACGCCGAGGCGCTGATGCCGGTCTACCTGCGCTTCGTCAAGGGCGTCATCGACTCGGCCGACCTGCCGCTGAACGTGAGCCGTGAGCTGCTGCAGGAAAGCCGCGACGTGAAGGCCATTCGCGAAGGCTCCACCAAGCGCGTGCTGGGCATGCTGGAAAGCCTGGCCAACAGCGAAGAGCAGGCCGACAAGGACAAGTACGCCGCCTTCTGGAAGGACTTCGGCCAGGTGCTCAAGGAAGGCATCGGCGAAGACCACCAGAACCAGGAACGCCTGGCCAAGCTGTTCCGCTTTGCCTCGACGCATGCCGACGCGAACGTCAGCCTGGCCGACTATGTGTCGCGCCTGAAGGACGGCCAGGACGTCATCTACTACATCACCGCCGATTCGCTCGCTGCTGCCAAGCACAGCCCGCAGCTGGAAATCTTCCGCAAGAAGGGCATCGAGGTGCTCCTGCTGGTGGACCGCGTCGACGAGTGGATGCTCAGCCACCTCTACGAATTCGAAGGCAAGACGCTGCAGTCCGTCGCCAAGGGCGCCGTGGACCTGGGCAAGCTGCTGGACGAGGACGAGAAGAAGAAGGCCGACGAGACGGCAGAGAGCCTGAAGCCGCTGCTGGACAAGCTGAAAGAAGCGCTGAAGGACCGTGCCAAGGACGTGCGCGTGACAACCCGCCTGGTCGACTCGCCCGCCTGCATCGTCGTGGAAGAGGGCGACATGAGCGGCCATCTGGCGCGCCTGTTGAAGCAGGCCGGCCAGACCGCGCCTGAGAGCAAGCCAACGCTGGAGATCAACGCCGAGCACGCACTGGTGAAGAAGCTGGATGGCAGCGATCACTTCGACGACCTCGCCCAGGTGCTGTTCGACCAGGCCGTGCTGGCCGAAGGCGGTCACCTGGAAGACCCGGCGGCCTATGTGAAGCGCGTCAACGCGCTGCTGACGGGTTGACCGTCGCGGCGCTGTAGTTCAGCGCCAGGCCCGGTCCTTGAGTCCGGGCCGGTCTGGGCGCCGGCGGCCTTGCTGGTCCGCCGAGTCGGCCCTGCTTCTGCGCTCTTTACGTGGCTTTGTGACGGTTTTGCGACAGGTCCCGTGCCCCCGGGCTTTCGCCTCGGCCGGCTCGCGGCTACCCTCCTAGGGTTTCCACCGAGTTTGCGTCGTACATGGTTCCGAGTGAGTTCTGCGCCTCTGTTGCGGCCGTGCCAGCGGCCATGGTGACCCGACGCCTCGTGTTGAGGCCACCGCGGGAAAGCGATCTGGATACCCTGACGGCGCTGCATGCCGACCCGGCGGTGAACCGTTTCTGTGCCGCCGCGACGCCGCACGGCCGCGCGGCCACCGAAACCCAGTTGCAGGCCTGGCTTGCTCACTGGCAGACGCGGGGTTTCGGCCACTGGGCCATCGCCGAGCGCGAACAACCTGAGACGCTGATCGGCTTTGGCGGCCTGATGCACCGCAGCGTTGCCGGCCACGCCGGCCTCTACCTTTACTACCGCATCACGCCCCAGGCCTGGGGCCGCGGCCTGGCATCGGAAATGGCCCAGCATGCGATGAGCCAGGCTTTCGAACAGCACCACGAAAGTACCGTCGTCGCTGCCGTTTTGCCCAGCAATGCGCCAACGCGCAAGACGCTGGAGTGTCTGGGCCTGCGCATGAAAGGCACATTGGCCGATGGCCCCGGCAGCGCCGCTGCGCTGCTCTATGAGCTGGGTGCCGACCGTTGGGCTGCCCTGCCCAAGGTCGAACCTGAAGCCATCGCCTTCGCGGCCTGAGCCTGAAACTCAACCCGCAAACCGCCTCAGGCCGACGAGGTCCAGCACCCGCAGGCCGCCATATTCGATGCGGATCAGGTTGGCATCGCTCAAGCGGTGCAGCGCCTGGTTCACCCGCTGGCGCGACAACCCCACCAGATAGCCCAGCTCCTGCTGCGTGATGCGCAGCCAGTTGCCCACGCCTGGGTAGAGGGTCGGGTGGAAGAGGGCGGCGAGGTTGCGGGCGACGCGCACGTCGGGGTCGTGGATGCGGTCGGTCTCTCGCGCAGCGATGAACTGGCCCAGGCGTTCGTTCAGCTGGTCCAGCACGAAGCGGTTGAAGGCGATGCTGCCGTCGAGCAGCGCATGGAAGCTCTCGATGGGCAGGCCGGCCACGACGCTGGGCCGCAGGGCCTGGATGTTGTAGCGGTAGACCTCGCGCTTGAGCAGGGTGCCCTCGCCAAACCAGCCGCCCGGCGGGATGCCGGTGAAGGTGACGGCTGCGCCCAGCGAGTCGTCGTTGTTCATCTTCAGCAGGCCCTCGACGACGCCAAACCACAAGGTGGCTGGTCGGCCGATGCGGCACAGCCGCTCGCCGGGCTCGGCATCGCCGACCTCCAGCGTCGTGAGAGCGCGCTCGCGCAACGGGCCGTCGAGCAGCTTCAGCCAGGGGATGGCATCCAGCTCAGCCGGCGCTGGCCGGCGTGTGCGTTGTCTGAGCGGCAGCGGCGTGTTGGCCATGGGGGCGGGAAAGTCTGGGCCGTGAAGACCCGTAAATTGTCGTCGTACGGACAGATGGGCGTCAAAGTACTGACCAGAATGGGGCTCACAGACGCAGGCTCCAGCCCGCGCATTGGAGACAGGCTTGACGACCTTCCCCCGGCTCTTGCTCGACCACGCCGCCCAGCGGCCAGACGCGCCCGCGTTGCGCGAGAAGGCTTACGGCGTGTGGCAGACGCTGTCGTGGGCGCGGCTGGCGGCATTGGTGCAGGAGCTGGCTCTGGGGCTGTCGGCCGCCGGCCTGCGTCGTGGTGAGCATCTCGTGGTCGTCGGCGAAAACCGGCCGCGCCTGTACGCCAGCATGCTGGCCGCGCAATGCCTGGGCGCCATCCCAGTGCCGCTTTATCAAGACGCCGTCGCCGCCGAATTCGTCTTCCCGCTGAACAACGCGGAGATCGCGTTTGCCATCGTCGAGGACCAGGAGCAGGTCGACAAGCTGCTGGAGCTGCGCGAGCAATGCCCCCAGTTGAAGCGCATCTGGTTCGACGACCCACGCGGCCTGCGCAACTACGACGAGCCGGGTCTCGCTTCGCTGGACGAGCTGGCTACGCGGGGCCGCGCCTATGCGGCCGAGCGACCCGAGTTCTTCGCCGCCGAGGTGGCGGCCTGCCTGCCCGGTGACGTCGCGGCGCTGTTCTTCACCTCCGGCACGACGGGCAACCCCAAGGGCGTCATGCACACCCATGCGACGCTGATCGACCGTGCCCAGGCCGGCCAGCGCTTCGACAAGCTGACCGACCATGAAGAGGTGCTGGCCTATCTGCCGCCGGCCTGGGTGGGCCAGAACATCTTCAGCTATGCGCAGTGGCTGGCCGTGGGCTATGTCGTCAACTGCCCGGAGTCGGCCTCCACCGTCAGCATCGATCTGAAGGAGGTCGGCCCGACCTACTACTTCGCGCCGCCGCGGGTCTTCGAAGGCCTGCTGACGACGGTGATGATCCGCATGGAGGATGCGTCGGCGATCAAGCGCTGGCTGTTCGAGCGCTGCATGAGCCTGGCCCGGCGTGTTGGCCCGCGCCTGATGGACAAGCAGCCGGTGGGCCTGCTGGACCGGATGGCCTACGCCGTGGGTGATGCGCTGATCTATGGCCCGCTGCGCAACACGTTGGGCTTCTCGCGCGTGCGGGTGGCCTACACGGCAGGCGAGGCCATCGGGCCCGACCTGTTCAGCTTCTACCGGGCCATCGGCATCAATCTGAAGCAGCTCTATGGCTCGACGGAGACGGCCGTTTTCGTCTGCCTGCAGCCCGACCACGAGGCCCGAGCCGACACGGTGGGCGTGCCCATCGACGGCGTGGAGATCAAGCTGACCGACAGCGGCGAGCTGCTGGTGCGCTCGCCCGGCCTGCTCAAGGGCTACTACAAGAACGACGCCGCGACGGCCGAAGCGCTGACGCCAGACGGCTGGTTCCACACCGGCGACGCCGGCTTCCTGACGCCTGGCGGCCACCTGAAGATCATCGACCGCGCCAAGGATGTCGGCCGTCTGATGGGCGGCACCTTCGACGGCGCGATGTTTGCGCCCAAATACGTCGAGAACAAGCTGAAGTTCTTCCCGCACATCAAGGAGGCGGTCTGCTTCGGCGACAAGCGCGACAAGGTCTGCGCCTTCATCAACATCGACTTCGAGGCCGTCGGCAACTGGGCCGAGCGGCGCAATCTGCCTTACGCCGGCTACACGGACCTGGCCCAGCGGCAGGAGGTCTACGAGTTGATCCTGGATTGCGTGGAGAAGGTCAATGCCGACCTGGCGCAGGACGAGCTGCTGGCCGGCAGCCAGATCAGCCGCTTCCTCGTGTTGCACAAGGAGCTGGATGCCGACGATGGCGAGCTGACGCGCACACGCAAGGTCCGCCGCGGTGCCATCGCCGAGAAGTACGGCGTGCTCATCGACGCGCTCTACGACGGCAAGGTGTCGCAGTACATCGAGACGCAGGTGAAGTTCGAGGATGGCCGCACGTCGATGGTGGCGGCCGACCTGCGTATCGTCGAGGCACGCACCTTCCCGCCGGTTCGGAGCGCCGCATGAAGAAGATCGGCGAGATCGTGCTGGAGGTGAAGAACATCTCGCTGGCCTTTGGTGGCGTGAAGGCGCTGACCGATATCAGCTTCGATGTGCGCGAGCACGAGGTGCGCGCCATCATCGGCCCCAATGGCGCGGGCAAGAGCTCGATGCTGAACTGCATCAACGGCGTGTATCAGCCACAGCAGGGCAGCATCACGCTGCGCGGCCGTACCTTCAAGGGCATGAGCCCGCGCCAGGTGGCCGAGATGGGCGTGGCGCGCACCTTTCAGAACCTCGCGCTCTTCAAGGGCATGAGCGTGCTGGACAACATCATGACCGGCCGCAACCTGCGCATGAAGCGCGGCCTGTTCTGGCAGGCCCTGCACCTCGGCCCCGCGCGGCGCGAGGAAAGCGAACAGCGCGAGGCGGTGGAGCGCATCATCGACTTCCTCGAGATCCAGGCCTACCGCAAGACGCCGGTTGGTCGCCTGCCCTACGGCCTGCAGAAACGCGTCGACCTCGGCCGCGCGCTGGCGATGGAGCCCAGCCTGCTCTTGCTGGACGAGCCCATGGCCGGCATGAACGTGGAGGAGAAGCAGGACATGTGCCGCTTCATCCTGGACGTGAACAACGAGTTCGGCACCACCATCGTGCTGATCGAGCACGACATGGGCGTGGTGATGGACATCTCGGACCGCGTCGTCGTGCTGGACTACGGCAAGAAGATCGGCGATGGCGCGCCGGATGACGTGCGCAAGAACGAAGACGTCATCAAGGCCTACCTCGGAGCAAGCCACTGATGGGCCCATTCCTCGAAACCCTGATCGGCGGCCTGATGGCCGGCATGCTGTATTCGCTGATCGCCCTCGGCTTCGTGCTGATCTTCAAGGCCAGTGGCGTCTTCAACTTCGCCCAGGGCGCGATGGTGTTGTTTGCAGCGCTGGCGATGGCGCGCTTTGCCGAGTGGATTCAGAAATACACAGGCCTGGACGGCAAGGTCGTCGTCAACCTGCTGGCCTTCGTGGGCGCGCTTGCGGTGATGGTCGTTGTCGCCTGGCTGGTGGAGAGGCTGGCGCTGTCCAAGCTCGTCAACCAGGAAGGCGTGACGCTGTTGATGGCCACGCTCGGCATCGCCTACCTGCTTGAAGGCCTGGGCCAGACGCTGTTCGGCAACGACATCTACAAGATCGACATCGGCCTGCCCAAGGACCCGATGTTCCTGTTCGAGGACGTCTTCCCCGGCGGCATCCTCGTCAGCAAGGAAGACCTCTATGCCGCGCTGATCGCGGCAGCATTGGTCGCGGGGCTGTCGCTGTTCTTCCAGAAGACCGCCACCGGCCGCGCGCTGCGCGCCGTGGCCGACGACCACCAGGCCGCGCAGAGCATCGGCATCCCGCTGTCGCGCATCTGGGTCATCGTCTGGAGCGTGGCGGGCTTTGTCGCGCTGGTGGCCGGGATGATCTGGGGCAGCAAGCTGGGGGTGCAGTTCTCGCTGTCGCTGGTGGCGCTGAAGGCGCTGCCGGTCGTAATCCTGGGCGGACTGACCAGCGTGCCGGGTGCCATCGTGGGCGGGCTGCTGATCGGGGTGGGGGAGAAGCTGTCGGAGGCCTATCTCGGGCCCATGCTTGGGGGCGGCATCGAGTACTGGTTTGGCTATGTGCTGGTGCTCGTTGTCTTGCTGGTTCGGCCCCAGGGGCTGTTCGGCGAGAAGATCATTGATCGGGTCTGACGATGCTTTACCGCGAGAACGGCCAGTTCAAAACCTCTTACTCGGCGGACAGCCAGATCCTGCCCATCCGGCAGGATCGCATCGCGATGGCGCTGATGCTCATCGCTGCCTTCGTCGTCATCCCTATGGTCTCCAGCGAATACCTGCTGCGCGCCATCTTCATCCCCTTCCTGATCCTGTCCCTCGCCGCGCTCGGCCTTAACGTGCTGGTCGGCTACTGCGGCCAGATCTCGCTGGGCTCGGGCGCCTTCATGGCCGTGGGCGCCTATGTGGCCTACAACTGCCAGGCGCGTTTCGAGGGCATGCCGCTGATCGTGTCGCTGCTGGTCGGCGGGCTGGGTGCCACGGTGCTGGGCGTGGCCTTTGGCTTGCCGTCGCTGCGTATCAAGGGGCTCTACCTCGCAGTAGCGACCTTGGCGGCGCAGTTCTTTGTCGACTGGGCCTGCCTGCGCCTGCCCTGGGTCACCAACGGTTCTTCCTCAGGGTCGGTCAGTGTGGCGGGGCTGAGCCTCTTCGGCTTCAGCGTCGAGTCGCCGGCATCGCGCTACTTGCTGTGCCTGGCCTTCGTCGTCGTCTTCTCGCTGGCAACCAAGAACCTCGTGCGCGGCCACATCGGCCGGTCGTGGATGGCCATGCGCGACATGGATGTGGCGGCCGCCGTCATCGGCATCCGCCCCATGCAGGCCAAGCTCAGCGCCTTTGCCGTCAGCAGCTTCATCATCGGCGTGGCCGGTGCGCTGTGGGGCTTCGTGCACCTGGGTTCGTGGGAGCCGGCCGCCTTCGGCATCAACCGCAGCTTCGACCTGCTCTTCATGGTCATCATCGGCGGCCTGGGTTCGATCTCGGGCGCCTTCTTCGGCGCGGCCTTCATCGTCGTGCTGCCGCTGATCCTGGACAAGCTGCCCTACTGGACCGGCCTGCCGATCGACACCGCCACCGCCTCGCACCTCGCGCTGATGATCTTCGGCGCCCTCATCGTGTTCTTCCTGATCAAGGAACCACACGGCCTCGCGCGACTCTGGGCGACCGCCAAGGAAAAGCTCAGACTCTGGCCCTTCCCGCATTGATACCCACAACGACAAGGAGACAGCCCCATGAAGACTCTCATCACCTGCGCGGCCCTGGCCGCCCTGCAACTCTTCGCGGCCCCCGCGGCTATGGCGCAAGCCAAGGAGCAGTTCTTCCCGTTGCTGGTGTATCGCACGGGCCCTTACTCACCCAATGGCACGCCCTGGGCCAATGGCAAGCAGGACTACATCAAGCTCATCAACGCCCGCGATGGCGGCGTCAACGGCGTGAAGCTCACGTTCGAGGAGTGCGAGACCGGCTATGCCACCGACAAGGGCGTGGAGTGCTATGAGCGCTTGAAGGGCAAGGGCGCGACGCTGTTCGACCCGCAGGCCACCGGCATCACCTTTGCGCTGACCGACAAGGTGCCCAACGACAAGATCCCGCTGATCACGCTGGGCTACGGCCTGTCCGCTTCGGCCGATGGCGGCGTATTCGCGTGGAACTTCCCGCTGATGGGCAGCTACTGGACGGCGGCCGACATCCTCATCCAGCACATCGCCAAGAAGGAAGGCGGCCTGGACAAGCTCAAGGGCAAGAAGATCGCCCTGGTCTATCACGACAGCCCTTTCGGCAAGGAGCCCATCCCGCTGCTGGAAGAGCGCAGCAAGATGCATGGTTTCGAGCTGGTGAAGATCCCGGTCACCGCGCCCGGCGTGGAGCAGAAGAGCGCCTGGCTGCAGGTGCGCCAGCAAAAGCCCGACTACACGCTGCTGTGGGGCTGGGGCGTCATGAACTCCACCGCGCTGAAAGAGGCCCAGGCCACCGGCTACCCGCGCGACAAGATGTATGGCGTCTGGTGGTCGGGCGCCGAGCCCGATGTGAAGGACGTGGGCGAGGGCGCCAAGGGCTACAACGCGTTGAACCTGAACACCTCCGGCCAGACCCCGAAGGTCATCCAGGACATCCTCAAGCTCGTGCATGAGAAGGGACAGGGCACGGGCCCGAAGGACGAGGTCGGCTCGGTGCTCTACACGCGCGGCCTGGTCATCCAGGCGCTCGGCGTGGAGGCCGTGCGGCGTGCGCAGGAGCGTTTCGGCAAGGGCAAGGTCATGACCGGCGAGCAAGTGCGCTGGGGCCTGGAGAACCTGGCGCTGGACGACAAGAAGCTGGCCTCGCTGGGCCTGAACGGCGTGATCCGCCCGATCAGCACCAGCTGCTATGACCACCAGGGTTCGACCTGGGCGCGCATCCACACCTGGGACGGCGCGAAGTGGAGCTTCAGCAGCGATTGGTACGAGGCGGACGCACAGATCATCAAGCCGATGGTGAAGGCGGCGGCGGACAAGTACGCGGGAGAGAAGAAGCTTACTCGGCGGACGCCTGCTGAGTGCCAGAGCTGAGCCGCGCGGCGGCTCAGCTCTTCGAGCTGGCAATGCCCCGCTCCCACCCCTTCCCCGCCCTCCGTGAGGGCGGGGTGCTGAGGCCCCACCCCTGTCCCCTCCCCCACGGGGAGGGGCGCCACCCGCGAGAGCATCCATGCTGAGGAAAGAGTTGCGATGACAGCCCCCCTCCTGAACGTCAACGGCATCGAAGTCATCTACAACCACGTCATCCTCGTGCTCAAGGGCGTGTCCCTGCAGGTAGCCGAGGGCCAGGTGGTGGCCTTGCTGGGGGGCAATGGCGCCGGCAAGACCACCACGCTGCGCGCGGTGTCCAACCTGCTGGAAGGCGAGCGCGGCGAGGTCACTAAGGGCAGCATCGAGCTGCGCGGCGAGCGCATCGAGAAGCTGTCCACCTCGGCCATGGTGGAGCGCGGGGTGGTGCAGGTCATGGAGGGCCGGCACTGCTTCGCCCACCTGACCATCGAGGAGAACCTGATGACCGGCGCCTACACGCGCAAGGACGGGCGTGGGGCCGTGGCGGCGACGCTGGACAAGGTCTACACCTACTTCCCGCGCCTGAAGACGCGCCGCACCAGCCAGGCGGCCTACACGTCGGGCGGCGAGCAGCAGATGTGCGCCATCGGCCGCGCGCTGATGGCCAACCCCAAGATGGTGTTGCTGGACGAGCCGTCCATGGGCCTGGCGCCGCAGATCGTCGAGGAGGTGTTCGAGATCGTGCGCGACCTCAACACCAAGGAGAGGACGACCTTCCTGCTGGCCGAGCAGAACACCAGCATGGCGCTGCGTTATGCCGACTACGGCTACATCCTGGAGAACGGCCGCGTCGTCATGGACGGCGCTGCCAGCGCATTGCGCGAGAACGAGGACGTCAAGGAGTTCTATCTCGGCGTGGGCGGGGAAGGGCGACGCAGTTTCAAGGACGTGAAGAGCTACAAGCGAAGGAAGAGGTGGCTGGCATGAGTGACGACAACTGGGAGATGGCGCCGCCACCTTTTGATGCGGACTCGGCGCTGCTGACGATGAAGCGCTTCGCGCGCGACCAGCGCGTGCTGGCCGAACGCGGCGAGGGCTGGATGCTGGGCGCCGACGTCGTGCTCAAGCTGACGGTGGAGGGTGCGACCGTCAAGGTCCAGCTCACCAAGCGCCCGGCGCGCACGCCCGAGTGGGACACCTTCACGTTGAAGTCGGCGACCGAGCTGCGCAAGTTGCAGGACGAGATCAAGCGCCGGCTCACGCGTTGGAAGGACGAGGAGTGAGCGCCGCGCCGGGCCGCCCCAAGCAAGCTCGCTCCCGCTTGGCGGGACAGGCCGTAGGCCGAAGGGTGCACCAATGAGCTCGGAGTTCTTCGACGCGCTGGAGACGCGCGACCCGGCCGCGCGTGAGGCCGCGCTGATGGCTGCGCTGCCGGAGCAGATCGCGCATGCCCAATCCAGCAGTCCGGCCTACACCGATTTGCTGGCTGGCATCGATGCCACGAGCATCACCTCGCGCGCTGCGCTGGCCACGCTGCCGCTGACACGCAAGAACAGCCTCGCCGCCGCCCAGGCCGCGCGCCGCGCGCTGCGCCTCGGCGGGTTTGCGGCCGGCATGCCGCGGCGCATCTTCCAGTCGCCCGGGCCGCTCTACGAACCCGAGCCCGATGCCGACGGCGCCGACCCCTGGCGCGCTGCCCGCGCCCTGCATGCAGCCGGCATCCGCGCGGGGCAGCTCGCCCATGTGGGCTTCAGCTACCACCTGACACCAGCAGGCGCCATGATGGAAGCCGGCCTGCGGGCCCTGGGCGCGGCCAGCTTTCCGGGCGGCGTTGGCAACACCGAGCTGCAATTGCAGGCCCTCCTGGACCTGCAGCCCGAGGCTTATGCCGGCACGCCCAGCCTGCTGCGCATCCTGCTCGAGAAGGCGGCCGAGGGCGGGCACGTGCTGCCTTATCTGCAGTGTGCTCTGGTCAGCGGTGAGGCCTGCCCGCCGGCGCTCGTTGCATGGTTTGCCGCACGCGGCGTCGACGCCTACCAGTGCTATGCGACGGCCGACCTCGGCCTCATCGCCTACCAGACCACGGCGCGTGAAGGCCTGGTCGTGGACGAGGGCGTCATCGTCGAGATCGTGCGCCCCGGCTCTGCTGAGCCTGTGCCGGACGGCGAGGTCGGCGAAGTCATCGTGACGACGCTGAGCGCCGGCTACCCGCTGATCCGCTTCGCGACCGGCGACCTCTCTGCCGTGCTGGCCGGTGCCAGTCCTTGTGGCCGCACCAACCAGCGCCTGCGCGGCTGGCTGGGCCGGGCCGACCAGTCGGCCAAGGTGCGTGGCATGTTCGTGCATGCCGGCCAGGTGGCCGAGGTGCTGGCGCGCTGTGGCCAGCGCGGCCGGGCCCGCCTCGTTGTCGACGGGGAGCTGGCCAACGACCGCATGTGCCTGCAACTCGAGGCCGCGCCGGCCGAGGGCCTTGTCGAGCAGTTGCAGATGGCGCTGCGCGACATCACCAAGCTGCGCGGTGAGGTCGAGCTGCTGGCCCCGGGCAGCCTGCCCAACGATGGCCTGGTCATCGAGGATCGCCGCCCCGTGTGACGCGCGTTTGACGGTCTCGGGCCTGACCTGAGCCTGAATCGGTGACAGGAAGGCCCGCATGGACTCAGCTTGGCGGGGCCACCACAGTCCGCCGCTTTGCCGGCCACCGCTGGCACCAGCCGAGGACGCGACATGACCCTTGCCCGCCATCTTCTGCCCACCCTGCTCGTGCTGCTGCTCGCAGCCTGCGGTGGTGGCAGCAACGACCCCCAAGTCTCTTCCCAAGCTTCCCAGGCCGAAAGCGAGCTGGCCAAAGCCGCCGCCGCGCGTCCGCGCGCCAAGGACCCCGACCACCACGAGTTCTCGGCCACGCTGTCCGCGCCCTTCGCGGTCACCGCCGCCAGCGGCGAGCGCGTCTTCAGCGTGCAGATGGACCACCCCGGCATTGCCGACGGCCAGGTCTTTGCGTGGGCGCTCAGCCTGGTCGACGAGCAGGGCCGCGTGCTGCAGCGCTGGAGCGGCGAATCGCGCTATGCCGGCGCGCCGGTGATGGCCAGCGTGCGCTGGGTCGGTCGCGGCACCGGCGGCACGGCACTGGCCGATGGCCTCTACCAGCTCAAGCTTGAGGCCGCCAGCCTCGACGCCGCCACCGCGCTGAGCCAGGGTGCGACCACCGGCCGCGCCGAGCGCCTGCTGGCCGCTGCCGCGCCGCTGGACCATGCCGAGCAGCAATGGCCGGTTGCCCTCGGCCAGCCGGCCAGCGTCGACCTGCCGCCCTATGCGGCCATGCCCACGGCCGCCGGCCGCGGCCTCGTCAAGGCGCAATCGGCACCGGCCATCAACAGCCTGCCCTACACGGTCTACTACGCCAATCTGCACAGCCAGACGAATGACTCCGACGGCGGCGGGGCGCTGGGCAGCTGCTCGTCTTCGCAGCCCGCGCAGACCGGCGCCTTCGGCCCGGCAGACGCCTTCGCCTATGGCAAGACGGCGGGCCTGGACATCCTGATGTCGTCCGAGCACAACCACTACTTCGACGGCTCCTCGAGCACCAACGCCAGCGGCAGCGCTGCCACCGCCAAGAGCCGCTACCAGGCCGGCCTGTCCGCCGCCACCGCCGCGACGACATCGAACTACCTCGCGATCTACGGCATGGAGTGGGGCGTCATCAGCAATGGCGGCCACATGAACATCTTCAACAGCACCGAGTTGTTCGCCTGGGAATACAACAGCAGCAACCAGCTCTTCGGCGACCGCTTCACGGCCAAGAGCGACTACGCGGCCTTGTACGCGACGATGCGCCAGCTCGGCCTTGTCGGCCAGTTCAACCATCCCGACACGACCGGCCAGTTCCTTGTCGGTGGCACGGCGCTGGGCTACAGCGCCGATGGCGACGAGGTCATGGTGCTGAGCGAGATCCTGAACAGCTCGGCGTTCTCGTCCAACACGACCGAGACCGAGACGGGCCTCAGCAACTTTGAAGACGCCTTCAACAAGATGCTGGAACGGGGCTTTCACGTGGCGCCCGCCAGCAACCAGGACAACCACTGCGCCAACTGGGGCAAGTCGTACACCAACCGCACCGGCGTGCTGATCCCGAATGGCACGGCGCTCAGCAAGGCCAGTTTCATCGATGCCATCAAGGCCCGCCGCGTCTTCGCGACGATGGACAAGACGGCGCAGATCGCGCTGACCGCCAATGGCCACGTCATGGGTGAGCGCTTTGCCAACAGCGGCACGCTCTCCTTGAGCGTCGGCTATGCCAGCAACAGCGGCAAGACGGCCACCAGCGTGCAGATCTACGAGGGCGTGCCCAAGCGCAATGGCACCGTCACGCTGCTGGCCAGCAGCGGTACGGTCAGCACGACGCCGGCCATCGGCGAGCACTTCTACTACGCCAAGATCACGCAGAACGACGGCAAGATGCTGTGGACAGCGCCCGTCTGGGTCACGCAGTCCAACGGGCCGGTGGACACCACGCCGCCGACCGCGACGGCCAGCGAGAGCGGCACGTCCGGCACCGTCACGCTGTCGGCCACGGCGAGCGACAACATCGGCGTGGCGCGCGTGGACTTCGTCGTTGATGGCACGGTGAAGGGCAGCGACAGCAGCGCGCCCTATTCGCTGTCGCTGGACTCGACGACGCTGGCCAACGGCAGCCACAGCCTGGTTGCCCGCGCCTACGACGCCGCCGGCAACTCGGGCGCCTCGTCGGCCGTCAACTTCAGCATCAACAACGCCAGCGCGACGCTGAACGAGACCGAGTCCAACGGCACCATCGCCACCGCCAACGTCGTCACCAACCAGACGACGATCAGCGGCACCATGGCCACCACGAGCGACAAGGACTACTTCAAGGTTACGCTGGCCGCAGGCAAGACGCTGCGTGTCGACATGAGCTGCCCGGCGGCCTATGACTACGACATCTACTTGCACAACGCCAGCGGCACGACGCTGACCTCGTCGGAGAGCGCCACCTGCACCGAGTCCCTGAGCTACAAGAACACCGGCAGCTCGGCGCTGGCGGTCTACATCCGCGTGGGGGCCTACTCAGGCAGCAGCGGCACCCAGGGCTATGCGCTGGCGCTGAGCTACCCCTGATGGCGCTGGCTTGGGGCCATCCCGGAGACGTCGGGGGCGGTACTCTGCCTAAGATCGTGCGCACACATCCTGGAGACAAGCCCATGCGCACGACCCTGATTGCCCTGGCGGCCCTGCTGGCCGCCGGCACCGCTGCCGCCGACTATCCCGACAAGCCGGTCACCGTGATCGTGCCGTTTGCAGCCGGCGGGCCGACCGACAAGGTCGCTCGCGACCTCGCCGAGGCGTTGCGCAAGCCCCTGGGCGCCACCGTCATTGTCGAGAACGTCGGCGGTGTCGGCGGCACGCTGGGCGCCAACAAGGTGGCCAAGGCCGCGCCGGACGGCTACACGCTGCTGCTGCACCACATCGGCATCGCCAGCGCGACGGCCCTGTACCGCACGCTGCCCTACAAGACGCTGGAAGACTTCGAATACCTGGGCATGGTCAACGAGGTGCCGATGACGCTGATCGGCCGCCCCAATCTGCCGGCGGCCAACTATGCCGAACTGGCCAAGTGGCTGGAGTCCAACAAGGGCAACATCAACCTCGCCCACGCCGGGGTCGGCTCGGCCTCCCATCTGTGCGGCCTGCTGTATCAGTCGGCCATCAAGATCGACATGACGACCGTGCCCTACAAGGGCACCGCGCCGGCCATGAACGACCTGCTCGGCGGCCAGGTCGACATCATGTGCGACCAGACCACCAACACCACCGGACAGATCGAGGCCGGCAAGGTCAAGGCCTATGCGGTGATGTCGGCCAAGCGCCTGCCCAGCGGCCCGCTGGCCAAGCTGCCGACGGCCGACGAATCAGGGCTGAAGGGCTTCAACCTGGCCGTCTGGCACGGCATGTATGCACCCAAGGGCACGCCCAAGGCCGTCATCGACAAGGTCAACACGGCGCTGCGCGCAGCCCTGAAGGACGCCGACTTCCACAAGCGCCAGGAGGCCCTGGGTGCGGTCATCATCAGTGACGCGCGCCTTGCGCCGGCAGAGCACAAGAAGTTTGTCGAGGCCGAGATCAACAAACTCACCCCGGTCATCAAGGCGGCAGGGGTCTACGCCGACTGAAATGGAGCCCCTCGTCTGGTCTCGCCATGCTGAACGCAGGCGAGTCCAGCCGGTCCCCCTGGGGGACGGCGATGCTTGCCGGATTGACCAGCAAGCACATCGCCAAAGGCGGGCCTGCTTGGGAGCGGCCCGGCGCTCGGCCCGCAAGCCAGCAAGCAAGCGTTGTTTCGAACGTCGGCCGGGGCGGCGCTCAGCCTTGTGTGCGGGCGTGCACGCCGCTTGGCCGTCAGTGGGGGCGGGCCTTTTCGCGCTTGTTCGCGTACATGCCCTGGTCACTGCGGCTGAGCACGGTGCGCAAGGTGTCGGTCGGCAGGACTTCGGCGAGCCCCAGGCTCACCGAGACCGACAGGCCGGCAGCGATGCCGCCCCATGCATGGCGGGACACCGCGTCGGCGATCCGCTCGGTCAGCGCTTGGGCTGCCTGCGCGCCGGTATCGCGCAGGATGATGACGAACTCGTCGCCGGCCAGCCGCGCGGGAAAGTCCTTGTCGCGCACGCATCTTCGGATCTGCGCCGCGATGGCCCGCAGCACCGCGTCGCCCGCGTTGTGCGAATGGCCGTCGTTGATCTGCTTGAACTTGTCGACGTCGATCATGACGAGGCAGGCCGTGCTGCCCTGGGTGCGCACCTCCTCCAGCAGGCCTTGCAGCTGGAGTTCGAAATGGCGCCGGTTCGGCAGGCCGGTCAGGCCATCCTCGAGCGCCAGTTGCTGGAAGTGCGCGCGCCCGGCCTCGGAGGCGTGCAACTGCCGGGTCCGGCTGCGCAGTTCCAGTTGCCGCTCCACGTCGGCGACGCGGCCGCGCAGGCTGGCAGACCGGGCCAACTGCTCGCGCTCGGCCAGCTCGCGCAGGGCCTGCGCGGCTGCGGCGTGGTCGCCCGCGGTGGACGCCAGATAAGCCAACTGGCCCAGGCCAATGCTGACCAGCCCTTCATGGTTCTGCGCCAGGGCGATGCGAATCATCTGCTCGGCGTGATTGCGGGCCAACGGCAGGTCATCTTCGGCCAAGGCCAGTTCGGACCCGGCCCAAAGCACGAGGGCTTGCAGCCAGGGCCGGCGGGAAGATTCCACCGCCTCGCGCAGCCGGCGCACCTGCGCCGCGGCACCCACAAGGTCGGCCTGCCAGATCAGCAGCATGGCCTTGTTGAAGGCATGGGTGAGGGCGCTGCTGCTGCGGCTGCCAATGCCGATGCTGGCCAATGGCGCTGCATCGTGCAGCAGTTCGTCGCAACGGCGCAGGTGTTCGCGCAGCAGTTCCAGGCTGGTCGTGCCTGCCGTGGTGGCGCTGCGTGCGCTGAGCGTGCGCATGACCTCGGTGGACCCCAGGTCGGCATGCAGCACATAGGTGTCAACCGGGGGATCGCACTGGTAGGCCAACTCGATGGCGCGCTGTGAAGCCTCGCTGGCCTCGGCGTAGGAGCGGCCGATGAACATGGCGACACCCAGTGCGTGGTGGGCCACGACCTGCTCGACGCTGGCTCCGTCGCCCGACGTGCCGGCACACAGCTTGACCGCCAGCAGGGCGCAATCGACCGAGGTTTCGTAGTAGCCCAGGCGTGCGGCGGCCATGGCCTGGGTGGCCAGCGCGCGGCATTCGCCCTCGGGCATCTCGGCCTGCTGAAACTGGAATGCCGCCTGGCGCGCGGACTCCAGCGCCGCAGCGAAATGACCTAGCAGGCGCAGCTCGACGCTGGCAATGCAGTGCGTGGCTTCCGCCTGGGCGGCCACGCTTCCCCGTTCAAGCGCGGCGTGGTGGGCGCGGCGCGCTGCGTCCAGCGCGGCCTCGGCATTGCCTGCATCGGCATGGGCCCTGGCTTGGGCCAGCGTGGCGTTGATCTGTGCTTGTTCCATCCCTGGCTCGGCTTCTGGTGGCGGGCGCGCGGCAGAGTCTGAGGTGCGGTCACGACGGTCCGGGGTAAACACGCTGTTGACTCGTCAAGTAATCACGGAAAGAATGCATGTAAACGTTTACATGACGACACAACGACCGACCCGCGCAAGCGGAGTTGGCACACGGATGAGACAACCGTTCCCGCCTGGCTTCCTTTGGGGCTGTGCGACTTCCGCCTATCAGATCGAAGGCTCGCCGCTGGCCGATGGGGCCGGCGTCAGCAACTGGCATCGCTTCGTGCGCACGCCGGGCCGCGTGCTCGGCGGCGATACCGGCGACATTGCCTGCGACCACTACCGCCGCATGAAGGACGACGTCGCGCTGATGCGCGAGCTCGGCCTCACGGCCTATCGCTTCAGCATTGCCTGGAATCGCGTGCTGCCCGAAGGCCGTGGCGCCGTGAACGCGGCCGGACTGGGTTTCTACGAGCGCCTTGTCGACGAACTGCTGGCCGCTGGCATCCAGCCGATGGTGACGCTGCACCACTGGGACCTGCCCGCGGCGCTGGACGACCGTGGCGGCTGGCTCAACCCCGACATGCCCGACTGGTTTGCCGATTACGCGCAGGTCTGCTTCAAGGCGCTGGACGACCGCGTGCCGATGTGGGTCACGCTGAACGAACCCTGGGTTGTCGCCGACGGCGGCTTCATGCATGGCGCGCTGGCGCCCGGTCACAAGAGCGCCTTCGAGGCGGCCATCGTCGCCCACCGGCTGATGCAGTCACACGCCAAGGGCGTGCAGGCCTACCGCGCGACCGGAAAGAACAGGATCGGCCTGGTCGTCAACATCGAGCCCAAGCATCTGCCGGCCGACGCCAGCGAGTATGACCGCCACGCCGCCGGGCTCGCCGACGCCTACATGAACCGGCAATACCTCGACCCGGCCCTGCTTGGCAGCTACCCGGCCGAGTTGCGCGAGGTCTTTGGTGAAGCCTGGCCCGACTGGCCGGCCGCCGAGGTCGAGGCACTCAAAGTCCCCGTCGACTTCCTCGGCCTGAACTACTACACCCGCGCCGTCGTGCGCTTTGATCCCAAGGCCTGGCCGGTGCCGGCGGTGCCGCAGCGCCAGCCCGGCGGCATCTACACCGAGACCGGCTGGGAGCTGCACCCACAGAGCTTGGCCGACACCCTCGTGTGGATGCACGAGCGCTACGGCGGCCTGCCGCTGTATGTGACCGAGAACGGCGCCGCGTTCTACGACCCGCCGGTGGCCATTGACGGCCGCGTTGACGATCCGCTGCGCGTGCACTATCTGCGCACCCACATCGCCGCCGTGCGGGACGCTATTCAAAGGGGCGCCGACGTGCGCGGCTACTGCGCCTGGTCGCTGTTCGACAACCTCGAATGGGCGCTCGGCTTTGCCAAGCGCTTCGGCCTCGTGCATGTGGACTTTCAGACACAGCAGCGCACCCCCAAGGCCAGCGCGCGCTTCTATGCTGAAGTCATCGCTTCCCACGGCGCCAACCTCTGACAACAAGATGACGGTCACCCCCGCCACGATCAAGGACGTCGCCCGCGTTGCCGGTGTGTCGGTCGCCACCGTTTCGCGCGCGCTCAACGGCGCCGAGAACGTGCTGCCGCACACGCGCCAGCGCATCGTCGAGGTCGCCCGCGAATTGCGCTATTCGCCGTCGGGGGCGGCGCGCAGCCTCATCACGCGACGCACCGACACCATCGGCGCCCTGCTGCCCGATCTGCATGGCGAGTTCTTCTCTGAGCTGATCCGCGGCATCGACCAGGCCGCCCGGGCGCGCGGCCTGCATCTGCTGCTGTCGAGCTCCCACGACGATGCCAACGAGGCCGCGGCCGCGCTGCGCGCGATGAACGGCCGCGTTGACGGCCTCATCGTCATGTCGCCGCACGCCGACGACGATTTCCTGTCGCAGAACCTGCCGCCTGCCCTGCCGGCCGTGCTGCTGAACTCCGGCGTGCGCGGCGCGAGCCAGCGGGTCTTCGCCGTCGACAACTTCGGCGGTGCGCGCGCGATGACCGAGCACCTGGTGCGCAGCGGCCGGCGACGCATCGCTTTTCTCGGCGGCCCGCAGGCCAACTTCGAGGCGCGCGAACGCGAGCGCGGCTACCGTGCCGGCTTGGCCGTGGGGGCCGAGGCATGGCTGCTGGAGGGCGACTTCTCCGAAGCAGGCGGCCAGCGCGCCGCGGCCGAGCTGCTGGCCCTGCCGGCGGGCCAGCGGCCCGATGCCGTCTTCGCCGCCAACGACATCATGGCCATCGGCCTGCTGGGTGCGCTGCAGGCCGGCGGTGTGCGCCTGCCCGAAGACATCGCGCTTGCCGGCTTCGACGACATCCCCATCGCCCGCTACGTCAGCCCGGCGCTGACGACCATGCACGTGCCCATTGCCGCGCTGGGCGGCCAGGCACTCGATGCGCTGGCCGACACCCTGGAGCGCAACGCCACCGACGCCGGCGCCACCGTGATGCCGGTGCAACTCGTTGTGCGGCGTTCGTGCGGCAGCGCCAAGACCTGATCCCGTCCAAACCACAGCACAACACAGGAGACAAGGACATCATGAGCACCCCGACCCCCCGCACCAAACCCAGACTTCTCACCCGCCATCTCTGCGCCGCCGGCCTGATCGGCGGGCTGCTGATGGCGGCCCTGCCCGCGCAGGCGCAGAGCGCCAGCGCCACCGTGCGCGGCACCATCACAGCGGCTGGCGCCACGGCGCCGGCAGGCACTGATGTCGTCGCCGTCAACAAGGCCAACGGCAATACCTACCGGACCAAGACCCTGCCCGACGGCAGCTATGTACTCGTCGGCCTGAACCCCGGCAACTACGAGGTCCGGGTGGCCGGTGCTGCCACCGGCAGTGTGGTTACGCTGTCCGTCGGCCAGAACGCGACGCTGGACCTCGGCAGCACGGACGCCAAGCTCGGCACCGTCGTGATCCAGGGCAGCGCGCAGCGCCAGGGCGTCATCGATTCCCAGGTCGGCACCACGGTGTCCAACAAGATGATCGAGGCCATCCCGCAGGCCACGCGCAACTTCCTGTCGGCAGCGGACTTCGCTCCCGGCGTGCGCTTCGACACCGACGCCAGCGGCAATACGCGTCTGCGCGGTGGCTCGCAAAACATTGACGCTGTAAACGTTTTCATCGACGGCGTCGGCCACAAGAACAACATCCTGCGCGGCGGCCTGAACGGCCAGGACACCAGCCAGGGCAACCCATTCCCGCAGACGGCCATCGCCGAGTACCGCGTGCTGACGCAGAACTACAAGGCCGAGTTCGACCAGGTCTCCAGCGTCGCCATTTCCGCCGTCACCAAGTCCGGCGGCAACGAGACCCATGGCAGCGTCTACGTCAACCGCACCGGGAGCAACTGGACGTCGCTGAGCCCCATCCAGGAGAGGGACAAGGCAAATCACATTGATCCTCCCTCGTACAAGCAGATCGAAGGCGGCTTCAGCATCGGTGGCGCCATCAAGCCCGACACGCTGCACTACTTCGTCGCCTACGACGGCAAGTCCATCGACAAGCCGCGCCAGTTGACTGCGATGAACCTGGACAAATACCCGAACAGCCCCGGCATCGTCCCCGCCATCGCTGCGCAGCAGGGCTCGTTCAAGGGCCAGTTCAAGGAGCATCTGCTGTTCGGCAAGCTGTCGGCCGAGATCGATGACCGCCAGCGGCTGGACCTGTCCACCACGCTGCGCAAGGAAACCAGCTACTCGGTCGACGGTGACCGCTTCGCGCCGAGCACGGCCATCAACAACAACAACAACGAGTACCGCGTCGACCTGGCCCACGAGTACGCCGGGGACAGCTGGCTGAATGAAGCGCGCGTGGGGTGGGAAAGCTCGAAGTGGAACCCGCAGTCGGACTCCACCGACCCGCTGGTGCGCTACAAGTACTCGCCCACCAACGCGATCAACAACGTCCAGGACGTCTTCTTCACCGGCGGCTCGCCCAACGCGCAGGACCGGCGCCAGAGCGGCGTCTACCTGAAGGATGACCTCAGCTACACGGGCCTGGCCGGCCATGTGGTCAAGGGCGGCGTCCAGTTCAAGGCCATGAAGTACGACCTCAGCGGCACCGCCTTCCGTGTGGCGGCGATCGACACCGTGCTGAACACGACGACCGGCCAGCCCTACTTCAACGGTCTCAGTTGCACCGGCACCAACGTCAGCAGCAGCGGGCTGTCCAGCGACCAGTGCAACATCCGCCTGCCCATTCCCACCGCGTCGGCGAACTTCAAGAACAACCAGTACGGCATCTATCTGCAGGACGACTGGAAGGTCAGCAAGCAGCTGGAATTGAACCTCGGTGCGCGCTGGGACTATGAAGACAACATGCTGAACAACAGCTATGTGACGCCAGCCGACCGCATCGCCGCGCTGAACGCGCTGGATGGCCGGACCGTCGATGGCATCACCGCGCCGCCGGGGCAGACCTACGCCCAGACCTTGGCCAAAGGCGGCATCAACATCGCCGACTACATCTCCACCGGTGATTCGCGCAAGCCGTTCAAGAAGGCCCTGGCACCGCGCCTGGGCGCGTCCTACGACGTGTTCAGCAACAAGGCCACGGTGGTCTACGGCGGCTGGGGCCGTAGCTACGACCGCCGCATGGCCAACAACGCGCTGGACGAGCTGCAGAAGAACGCGGCGCCCAACGGCGAGATCTGGCTGATCCGCAACAAGTTCAAGATGCCCTTTGCCGACCAGATGAGCCTGGGCGTGCGCCAGGCCGTGGGTGAATGGAATCTGGACGTCGCGGTGTCGAACATCCACGCGAAGAACCAGTTCTTCTGGTCCAACGGCAACCGTGATCCCAACGGCGGCTTCGGCAACTCCAACAACGTGGACCCGCTGTGGGGCGGCGCCCCGCGCAACTACGGCACCATCGTGCTGGGTGACTTTTCCGGCGAGAACAAGGCGACCAGCATCTTCCTGTCATTGGAGAAGCCCTACACCCAGGCCAGCGGCTGGAGCATGACGGTGGCCTACACCCACACCGACGCGAAGACCACCAACAACGAATGGTCGGATGACATCTTCGACTGGACCTACGGCAAGGCCAATCACGGGTTCCACCCGACCAAGGATGCAGAGAAGAACCGCCTGGTCGTTGGCGGCCTGATCGACAGCCTGCCCTGGGGCATGCAGCTTTCTGGCAAGTTGACCGTGGGTGACGGCCAGCCGCGTCGGGTGGTCGATTGCCATACCGGGTTCAGCGGCCCCACCGGCTGCAGCGCCGTGGCGCGCGGCTCCGACACCTACAAGCAACTCGACCTGGCGCTTTCCAAGAGCTTCAAGGTCTATGGCGGCGACCTGCAGATCCGTGCCGATGTGCTCAACCTGTTCAACACCGCCAACTGGGGCTACTACGACGACTGGGTCGGCGGCCCGTCCACGCCGCCGAAGAACGCCCTCGGTGGCGACAACGACCACTTCGACACCCGCACCGGCGTGCGCGGCTCGATGCGGCAGTTCAAGCTGGGCGTGAGCTACTCGTTCTGATCCTGAAGACCGGAAGCCGGCCGCGCCGAACGCGCGGCCGGCTCCCACAATCACCCCCATCATGAGTTTGCTGACCCGACGCGCCGTCCTGGCCCACGGCGCCGGCCTCGCCCTGGCCGCCAACCTGCCCAGCTGGGCCGAGGCGCCGGCGCAAGCCGCCGACACCTTTCTCGCCGACCTCGAGCGGCGCACCTTCGACTTCTTCTGGGAGACGACCGACGCCCGCACCGGCCTCGCACCCGACCGCTGGCCCACACCGTCATTCGCCAGCATCGCGGCCGTCGGTTTTGCGCTGAGCGCCTATCCCGTCGGCGTGGCGCGTGGCTACATCACGCGAGCGCAGGCTGCCCAGCGCACGCTGACGACGCTGCGCTTCTTCGCCGACCTGCCGCAGGGCCCGGGCAAGACCGGCGTGGCGGGCCACAAGGGCTTTTTCTATCACTTCCTCGACATGAAGGAGGGCCTGCGCTTCGACCGCTGCGAGCTCTCCACCGTCGATACGGCTCTGCTGCTGATGGGCGCCCTGCATGCCCAGAGCTTCTTTGACGGCGAGCATGCCGACGAGGCCGCCATCCGCGCACTGGCGGACGAGCTCTATGGCCGCGTCGACTGGACCTGGGCCCAGGTGCGCCCGCCGTCCATCAGCCACGGCTGGTCGCCGGAGAAGGGTTTCATCCGCAGCGACTGGAAGGGCTACAACGAGGCGATGCTGGTCTATCTGCTGGCACTCGGTTCGCCGACCCATCCGGTCAAGCCCGAGGCCTGGGACGCCTGGACCAGCACCTACGACCAGCAGAGCTGGGGCGAGAGCTATGGCCAGACCTTGTTGCGCTTCCCGCCGCTGTTCGGCCACCAGTTCACGCACTGCTGGGTGGACTTCCGCGGCATCCGCGACGCCTACATGCGTGACAAGGGCTTGGACTATTTCGAGAACTCGCGCCGCGCGACCTATGTGCAGCAGGCCTACGCCAAGGACAACCCGCTCGGCTGGCAGGGCTACGGCGGCGAGGTCTGGGGCGTCAGCGCCAGCGACGGCCCGGCCGACATCTCGCTGCAGTACACCACCACCGCCGGCAAGACAGTGAAGCGCCGCTTCATCAGCTATGCCGGCCGCGGCATGGGCCTGCATGACGACGGCACGCTGGCGCCCTATGCGGCTGGCGGCTCCATCGCCTTCGCGCCCGAGATCGTCATCCCGGCGCTGATGGCCATCAAGGAGCGCTACCCGCACACCTGGGGCCGCTACGGCTTCTGGGATGCCTTCAACCCCAGCTTCAACTTCCCCGATGTGCGCCTCACGCATGGCCGCATCGAGCCCGGCAAGGGATGGGTGGACACCGACATGCTGGGCATCGACCAGGGCCCGCTGCTCGCGATGATGGGCAACCATCGCGGCGAGCTGGTGTGGCAGGCGATGCGCAGGAATGCGTACCTCATCAAGGGCTTGAAGCGGGCTGGCTTCACCGGAGGCTGGCTCGGCTGACATGCGCCGCCGTGACCTGCTCAGCGCTTCCGCCGCCGCGGCCCTGACTGGCTGCGCGCGTCACGACGGCACGACGACACTGCGCTTCTGGGCCATGGGCCGCGAGAGCGAGGTCGTGGCTGAGCTGATGCCCGGCTTCGAGCGCGAACACCCCGGCGTGCGCGTCAAGGTCGAGCAACTCCCCTGGACGGCCGCGCACGAGAAGCTGCTGACGGCATTCGCTGGCGACGCCACGCCCGATCTGGCCCAGGTCGGCAACACCTGGCTGCCCGAGATGCAGGCCCTGGGCGCGCTGGAGCCGCTGGAGCCTTGGCTGGCGCGCACGCCGGCACTGCAGGCGACGGACTATTTCGAAGGCGTCTGGGCCACCAACCTGGCCGGTGGCCAGCGCGTGGGCCTGCCCTGGTATGTCGACACGCGGCTGATGTTTGTGCGCCAGGATCTGCTGGCCAAGGCCGGCATCAAGGCCATGCCTGTGAGTTGGGATGACTGGCGCGCCGCGCTGGCGCGGCTGCGCGAGCAGGGCATGGACAAACCCATCCTGCTGCCGACCAACGAATCCGCGCCGCTGCTTGCCTTGGCCCTGCAGCAGCCGGGCGAGGTGCTGCGCGACGGCGGCCGCTACGGCAACTTCTCAGGCCCGGGCTTTCGCAAGGCTTTGTCCTTCTACCTGGAGCGCTTCCAGCGCGGCGAGGCGCCCGGCGTCAGCGAGGTGCAGATCGGCAACCTCTGGCAGGAGTTCGGCCGCGGCAACTTCGCCTTCTACATGTCGGGGCCCTGGGACATCGGCGAGTTCAAGCGCCGCCTGCCGGCCGAACTGGCCAATGCCTGGATCACCGCCGAGCTGCCTGGCCCGGACGGCCCCGGCGTCTCCATCGCCGGTGGTGCCAGCCTCGCCATGTTCAAGCGCTCGCGCCACAAGCCCGAAGTCTGGGCGCTGATCAGCTACCTGAGCCGGCCCGACGTGCAGCTCGAGTTCTACCGCCTGACGGGTGACCTGCCGGCGCGGCGCGGTGCCTGGGCCCTGCCTTTGAACGGCGCCACGCTGGCCGAGGACCGCCACGCCGCCGCCTTCCGCCGCCAGCTCGAGCGCGTGCGCGCGGCGCCGGCCGTGCCGGAATGGGAGCGCATCGAGAAGGAGATGCAGCTCGCGGCCACGCGCGCGGTGCACGGCGTGACCGACCTCGACACGACGGTGCGTTCGCTGGATGCCCTCGTCGACGGCATCCTGGAAAAGCGCCGCTGGATGCTGGACCGAAAGACCGCCGCATGAAGCACAGTGGTCGCGAATCCCTCGCCGCCTGGGCCTTCGCCGCCCCGGCGCTGATCGTCATCGCGCTGTTCTTTGGCGTGCCCGTCTTCGCCGGCCTTGCGTTGAGCCTCACCGATTTCGACATCTATGCGCTGGCCGACCTGCGCAACCTGCGCTGGCAAGGCTGGGACAACTATGTGCACGTGTTGAGCCTGCCGCTGTTCTGGAAGGCGCTGGGCAATACCCTCTACTTCGTCGTGCTCGGCGTGCCGCTGTCGATCGGCGTGTCGCTGGCCGCGGCCGTGCTGCTGCAGTCGAAGCTGGTGCGTTTCAAGCCGCTGCTGCGCACCGCCTTGTTCGCCCCCGTGGTGACCACGCTGGTGGCCGTCGCCGTCATCTGGCGCTATCTCTTCCACGTCAAATACGGTCTGGTGAACTACACGCTGCAGTCCCTGGGCCTGGACCCCGTCGACTGGCTGGGCGACCCGCACTGGTCCATGCCCACCATCATCCTGTTCGCCGCCTGGAAGAACTTCGGCGGCAACATGATCATCTTCATCGCGGCGCTGCAGGCCGTGCCGCATGACCTGTACGAGGCCGCGCGGCTGGACGGCGCGCGCAGCTGGGCGCAGTTCCGCTACATCACGCTGGCCAGCATCGCGCCGACCCTGCTGATGGTCACCATCCTGACGACGGCCGGGTACTTCCAGCTTTTTGCCGAGCCCTATGTGATGACCCAGGGCGGCCCGCTGCAGAGCACGGTCAGCGTGCTCTACCTGATGTACGAAGAAGGCTTCAAGTGGTGGAACCTGGGCCTGGCCTCGGCGGTGGCCTTCGTGCTCTTCGTCGTCATCGTGGTGGTCAGCAAGGGCCTGATCGCCGTGCAGCGGCGGCTGACGGGGGAGGGCGCATGAAGCCCAGGACCCTTCTGGTCAATGGCCTGCTGTGGGCCTTTGCGGCACTGGCGGCCTTCCCGCTGGTGTGGATGGTGTGTGTGTCGCTGATGCCGGCCGGCAGCGCCTCCAGCCTGCCGCCGCCGCTGGTCCCGCACGACCCGACGCTGGTGCACTACCGCCAGTTGCTCGGCGACGGTGGCTTGAAGCGAGCCTTCGTCAACAGCCTGGGGCTGGCCGTGGTGAGCACGTTGATGTCGGTGAGCTTCAATACGCTGGCGGGCTACTCGTTCGCCAAGCTGCGCTTTCGCCACCGCGAGCGGGTGTTCGGGCTGCTGATCGCGGCGCTTGTCATCCCGGGGCAGGTGGCGATGCTGCCGCTGTTCCTGATGCTCAAGGGCATGGGCCTGGTGAACACATGGATGGGCGTGCTGATTCCCAGCATGGCGGGGATCTTTGGCATCTTCCTTGTGCGGCAGTACGCGCGAGGGGTGCCGGATGAATTGCTGGAGGCGGCTCGGTTGGATGGGGCAGGGGAGGGGCGCATCTTCTGGAACATCGTGCTGCCGACGTTGAAGCCGGTGTTGGTGACGCTGGCGGTGTTTGCCTTTTTAGGAAGTTGGAACGACTTCATGTGGCCGTTGATCGTGTTGACGGATGGCGAGATGCACACGCTGCCAGTCGCATTGGCTGCGTTGTCGCGGGAGCATGTGAACGACAGCGAGCTGATGATGGCGGGGGCGGTGATCACCGTGCTGCCGGTGCTGGGGTTGTTTGTGGCGCTGCAGAGGTATTACATGCAGGGGCTGTTGATGGGGAGTGTGAAATGACGGCCCGTTGCAGTGGCTTTGTGCCTATGCCCAGCCGGGAGTTCGCCCCGGCGGGCGACCTTCTTTTTGAGCGACCAAAAAGAAGGCAAAAAGTCGCCCCTGCGAAACCGCCCCTGCGGGGTTCCCTGCGATGCTCTGAACCCGGGGCCGCGCCCAACTCACTTCGCTACGCTGCGTTCAAACAAAGGGGCGCGAAGTCAGAGCTTGAGGCTCGCTGCGCTCGCGCCCCGGGCTCCTGCGCTTCTCGGCGGTTTAGAAGGGGAGTTCTCGAAGCAGCCGAACAGCCAACAGCCAAACCCGAAAGCCGTTCGCACCGAGGTGGTTTTCTCCCCCCCTTTGAGCCCGCCGAGGAACGCAAGACCTTGAGGCCGCGCGCGCAGCGCGCCTCAAGAACTGACTCCGCGCAACTGTTTGACCGCAGCGTAGCGAAGGGAGTTTTGCGCGGGGCCTCAAGGGCTGAGTACCGCAGGGCACCCCGCTGCGAAGCAAAGGGGCGGGCGGTTCGGGGGCGACTTCTTTGCCTACTTTCTTGTTCGCACAAGAAAGTAGGTCGCCCGCCGGGGCGAACTCCCGGCATGGGCCTTACCTCTCAACCTGCAGCCGCCAAGCCATGAGAAGGTTTCTCTACGTCTTGCTGACTTGCACCCTGCTCGCGTGCCTTGCGTCTCACGCCGCCATCCTCGATGACATGAAGGACGCCACCCGCTGGAAAGCCACCGCCTCCGACCAGGTCAAGGCTACCCTTCGACAAGACTCTCGCGACGACTCCCTCTGCCTCGACTACGACTTTGCCGGCGTCTCCGGCTATGCCGTGCTGCGCCGCGAACTGCCGCTGGACTGGCCGGCCGACTTCGCGCTGACCACCCAGCTCAAGGGCAAGACCATCGGCAACGACGTGCAGATCAAGTTCGTCGACGCCAGCGGCGACAACGTCTGGTGGATCAATCGCCCCGCGCTCGCATTGCCAGAAACGTTGACCGAGACGCGCTTCAAGCGCCGCCACGTCGCCTTCGCCTGGGGGCCGACCGAGGACCGCGTGCTCAAGCGCAGCCAGTTCATCGAATTTGTCGTCGTCGCCGGCCAGCAAGGCGGCGGGGCAGGCGCCCTGTGCGTCGGCGCCCTGGGCCTGGAGCCGCGCGAGCCCGCGCCCAAGGCCTGGCCTGCGCCGCGTCGCAGGCTGGGCGCCAGCGAGATGACGCTGGACTTCCAGTCCTTGCGGGAGTTCAACGGCCTGTGGTTCGACAGTGGCGCGGCCATGCGCGTCGAGGTCTCCGACGACAACCGGCGCTGGAAGACGCTGTCCACCCAACCCGGCCGCGCCGTCTTCCTCGGCGAGCAGGAATGGCGCTGGATTCGCCTGCGTTACGAAGGAAAAAAGCCGCCTGAGGTCGAGTTGCGTGACGCCGCGCAATGGCCGGACCGCAACGCCGCCGTCGCTGAGCTGGCCAAGTCCCTGCCGCGCGGCGAGCTGCCGCGGGCCTTCCTCGGCGAACAGAATTACTGGACCGTCGTCGGCGTGGATGGCGGTGCCCAGCGCTCCGGCCTGGTCAGCGAGGACGGCGCCATCGAGCTGACCCGCGGCGGCCCCAGCATCGAGCCGACCGTGCGCCTGGCTGATGGTCGTCTCGTCACTTGGGCTCAGGTGCGCACGGGGCACAGCCTCATCGAGCACGCCTTGCCGGTCGTTCGGTGGCAGCATGCAGACGTCGAGTTGCGCGTCGAAGCCGGTGCCGACGGTCCGGCCAAGGCGCCGCAGCTGCTGGCCCGCTACACGCTACGCAACCCCACCAGCAAACCGCAGCGCTACTCGCTGCTGCTGACGTTGCGCCCCTGGCAGGTCAACCCGCCGCAGCAATTCCTGTCGACACAAGGAGGCATCAGTCCTTTGCCCACCGTGGCCTGGGCCGATGGCAAGTTGACTGCTGCCGGCCTGGCCCTCCAGCCACGCGAGACGCCAGCCGAAGTGCGCGCCGCATCGTGGAGCGCCGGCCCTGGCTTCGCCACGCTGCTGCAGGCGCCGCCCCTCACGCAACTGGCGGACGCCGAGCAACTGCCCTCCGCGCTGATGCGCTTCGACATCGAACTCGCATCGGGCGAGGCACGCAGCCTGGGCTGGGTGACGGGCGGTGATGCGGGCGCCCTCGACACCCGCCTGGCCGTCGCGGCGGCGCAATGGCGCGACCGCCTCGGCGTGCTGGAACTGAACCTGCCGCCCCAAGCCCAGCCCATCGCCGACACCATGCGCAGCGCGCTGGCGCAGATCCTCGTGTCCCGCGACGGCCCCGCGCTGCGCCCCGGCACGCGCTCCTATGCCCGCTCGTGGGTGCGCGATGGCGCCATGATGGTGGCCGGCCTCGTGCGCATGGGTGAGGCCCAGGCCGCGCGCGAGTTCGTCGACTGGTATGGCGGCTATATCTTCGAGTCGGGCAAGGTGCCCTGCTGCGTCGACCAGCGCGGCGCCGACCCCGTCGTCGAGAACGACAGCCACGGCCAATACCTGTTTGCCGTCGCCGAGCTCTGGCGTCACACCCAGGATCGCGCGCTGCTGGAGCACCACTGGCCCAAGGTGCAGCGCGTCGTGGCGTGGATGGAGGCCCTGCGCCAGAGTGAACGCAAGCCGGGTGCCGACGCGCGCTTCAAAGGACTCATGCCGCCGTCCATCAGCCACGAGGGCTACAGCGACAAGCCGGCCTATTCCTATTGGGACGACTTCTGGGCCTTGCGCGGCTACAAGGACGCGGTGCAGATTGCCCAGGCCCTGGGTGACACCGCGCAGGCCGTGCGCTGGGCGGTGTCGCGTGACGAGTTCGAGGCCGAACTGGGCGCCTCCATCACTGCGACCGCCCGGCACTACCAGCTGAACCACATCGCCGGCGCCGCCGATCGCGGCGACTTCGATGCGACGTCGACCACCATGGCCCTCAACCCGGCCCAGGCGGACAAGCTGCCGCCCGAACTGCTGCGCGGCACCTTTGACCGCTATGTGTCGGAAGCCGAGGCCCGCATCACGGGCCGCAAGGCCTGGGCCGACTACACGCCCTACGAGCTGCGCAATGTCAGCGCCCTGGTGCGCCTGGGTCGGGTGGATGAAGCGCACCGGCTGCTGGCCTGGTTCTTCACGCACCAGCGCCCGATGGGCTGGAACCAGTGGGCCGAGGTGGTGCGGCCCGATGCGCGCGAGGCCCGCTTCCTGGGCGACATGCCGCATGCCTGGATCTCGTCCGACTACCTGCGCGCGGCCCTGGACCTGCTGGCCTACGAGCGCGAAGCCACTGGCAGCCTCGTGCTCGGCGCGGGTTTGTCGCCAGCCTGGCGTGCGGCCGGTGACATCGGCGTGGCCGGCCTGTCCACGGCCTGGGGGCGGCTGGACTACCGCTTGCTCAAACGCGCCGATGGCGGCTGGACGCTGCATATCGACCGCCGGCCCGAACGACTGCCTGGTGAATTGCGCCTGGCCTGGCCGGGTACGGAGCGGTTGCCGAGCGCTAACGTCGAGACTCAGGGCCTGAGCTGGCAGGATCGCGAGCTGCCCCTGCCCGCCAACGCCACCACCATCCAGCTGGAGCCCACACCATGACGATGAACCGCCGCCAGTTGCTGTTGACGACGCCGGCTCTGCTCAGCGCCTGCGCGGCTTTGCCGCCCACGCCTGCCGGCCTGGCCGCCGGCGAGCAGCGCGCCTGGGAGCTCGAAGGCCAGCGCTTCTGGATCTGGCTGCCGCGCGAATACAGCCAACGCACCGAAGCCTGGCCGCTGGTTGTCTTTCTGCACGGCTCGGGCGAGCGTGGCACCGACCTGGAGAAGGTCAAGGTCCACGGCCCGCCCAAGCTGGTCGCCGTCGGCGCCGACTATCCGTGCATCGTTGTCAGCCCGCAGCTCGAGGACAACCTGCGTTGGGACCCCGAGCGATTGCACAAGCTGCTCGGCGCCCTCAAGGCCAGGCTCAATATCGATCCGCAGCGCTGCGTCGGTACCGGCCTGTCCCTCGGCGGCTTCGGCGTGTGGCACTGGGCCACGGCCTTCCCGCGCGACCTCGCGGCCATCGCACCTGTCTGCGGCTTTGGCGATCCGGCCAAGGTGTCCGCCATGCGCGGCGTGCCGGTGCGCGGCTATCACGGCGAGCAGGACCAAGTCGTGCCGTTGGCGCCGCACATCGCCTGTGTCGAGGCGCTGCGCGCGGCCGGTGGCACTGCATCACTGACCATCTACCCCGGTGTCGGCCACGACTCCTGGACGCCGGCCTATCAAGATCCTGGACTGCTGCCCTGGCTGTTGGCGCAGCGACAAACATGACCGTTCACTCCCTTGGCAACAAAGTCGGCCTCGAGGCCGAGCTGCTGTCCCATGGCGCGCTGCGCCGCCTGATGTTCGGGCCGGCGCTGATGCTCAACCTCTTCCCCGGCAACGAGCTGGAAGGCGGGCCGGCCAATGTCTGGCTGCGCCGGCGCGATGCGGGCGGCAATTGGCGCATCGCAGCGCTGCTGGGGCCGCTCTCGCCGCTGAGCGCGCACACCGACGAAGGTGCCTTCGAGATGCGCGGTGAGTGGGACGGCCTGGCCCTGCGCCTGCAACTGCGCCTGGCCGCAGATGAGCTCGTGCTGTTCTGGCATCTGCAGGCCGCGAACGTTAGCGACACCGCCTGCGAGATCGCACCCGTGCTGGTGCAGGACGTGGGCCTGGCCGACTATGGCGCCGCGCGCACCAACGAGTTCTATGTCAGCCACTACATCGACCTGCAGCCGCTGCAGCACCCCGGCCACGGCGTGCTGCTGGCCGCACGCCAGAACCAGGCGCAGGGCGGCAAGCACCCCTGGCTGCTGGCCGGCTCGTTGCGCCGCGCGGAGAGTTTTGCGACCGATGCCAGCCAGGTCTGGGGCCATGCCGCGCGTGAGGGCGCCTTGCCGCCCGGGCTGTTGAGCGGCCTGCCGGGTCAGCGCCTGCAGCACGAGCACGCCCTGGTCGGGTTGCAGGACGAGGCACTGCCGCTCGCGCCCGGTGAGCGCGCGGCGGCGGGCTTTTTCCTGGCGCTGCAAGCCCATCATCCCGGGGCCAGCAGCGACGCCGACCTGGCCCGGCTGCCCACGCTGCTGGCGCTGCCCGAGGCCCAGCCATCCAACATGCTGGACGCGCCGGGCCTCTTGCCGGCGCCCAGCCTGTTCGCCAGCGCATCGATGCTGGCCAGCCGGGACTTCAGCGACGAGGACCTGGCCGCCTACATCCCCGGCGAGCGTCGCCATGAGGAATGGCAGGGCAACCAGCGCTTGAGTTTCTTCACCGGCGAGGCGACCCACGTCGTGTTGCGCGCCAAGGAACTGCTGGTGCGGCGGCCCCACGGCCACATCCTGCGCAGCGGCGACCATCTCGTGCCTGACGAAGGCGCGCTGACTTCCACCTGCTGGATGGGCGGTGTCTTCCATTCCATGCTGACCCAGGGCCATGTCAGCATCAACCGCCTGCTGTCCACGCAGCGCAGCCTGCTCGGCCTGTTCTGCACGGCCGGCCTGCGGTTGTTCGTGCAGCCACAGGTGAGCGACTGGCTGCTGCTCGGCCTGCCGTCGGCTTTCGAGATCCAGCCGCAGCGTTGCCGCTGGCTCTATGCCTTTGATACCAGCGTCATCGAGGTCGTCGCGTCGGCCGGCGCCACGCCGGATGCGATGGCGCTGAGCGTGCGCATGCTCAAGGGCCGGGCGCTGCGCCTGCGCGCCAGCCTCAATCTGGCCGTGGGCGGTGACGATGGCGCCGCGCCATTCAAGCCCGTGTGGGAGCACAGTGGCAGCCGGCTGCGCATCACGCCGCCCGAAGGCAGCGAGCTGGCGGAACGCTTTCCCGGTGGCGGCCTCGTCATCGACGCGCCGGGCCTGGCCATCGTGGGCGACGACGGCCGGCTGTTCGACGACGGTGTCAGCCGCGGCGAGCCGCTGGTCTGCCTCGACTTCTCGCCGGCGTCGGCGTTTTCGCTGACGCTGCGCGGCGAGCTGCTCGACACCGTGCCACCACCCGCCCAGCCGCTGACGCTGCCGCATTGGCAGCACCCGGCCCTGGCGCAGTTGAGCGACATCCTGCCCTGGTATGCCCACAACGCCCTGGTGCACTACCTGTCGCCGCGTGGCCTGGAGCAGTATTCGGGTGGCGGTTGGGGCACGCGCGATGTCTGCCAGGGGCCGCTGGAAATGCTGCTGGCCCTGGGCCAGACCGCACCGGTGCGGGATCTGCTGCTGCGTGTGTTCAGCAACCAGAACCCGGATGGCGATTGGCCGCAGTGGTTCATGTTCTTCGAGCGCGAGGCCAAGATCCGTGCCGGCGACTCGCATGGCGACATCGTCTTCTGGCCGCTGCTGGGCTTGGCGCAGTACCTGATCGCCTCCGGCGATGCGGGCATCCTCGATGAAGTGATGGCCTTCCACGGCGGCGAGCGGGCCACGTTGGCGGCGCATGTCGAGCAGGCGCTGGCGCTGATCCGCCAGCGCGTCGTGCCCGGCACGGGGCTGGCCGCCTACTGGCATGGCGACTGGAACGACTCGCTGCAGCCGGCTGACCCGGCGCTGCGCGAGCGCCTGTGCAGCGCCTGGACCGTGACGCTGCACCACCAGATGCTGCACACGCTGGCGACGGCCTTCACGCAGATCGGCCGAGCCCATGACGCCGCCGCGCTGACCGCCGAGGCCATGGGCGTGCGCGCCGAGTTCCAGCGCCTGCTGGTGCAGGACGATGTCGTCGCCGGCTACGCCCTCTTTCCCGAGCAGGGCGAGCGTGAGCTGTGGATCCACCCGCGCGACACCCGCACCGGCCTGCGCTACAGCCTGCTGCCGATGATGCATGCCGTCATCGACGAGCTCTTCACCCCCGAGCAGGCCGCCATCCAGGCCGCGCTGATCGAGCAGCATCTGAAGGGCCCCGATGGTGCCCGCCTGTTCGACGCGCCGCTACCCTATCGCGGCGGCCCGTCGCAGCTGTTCCAGCGCGCCGAGACCAGCACCTTCTTCGGCCGCGAGATCGGCATCATGTACATGCATGCCCATCTGCGCTATGCCCAGATGCTGGCCCATCTCGGTCACGCCGAAGCCTTCCTGCAGGCGCTCGCGCTGGCCCACCCGATTGCACTGACCGACCGCGTGCCCAGCGCGAGCCGGCGCCAGGCCAATTGCTACTACTCCAGCTCCGATGCCGCCTTCCCCGACCGCTACGAGGCCCAGGCCCATTACGGCCGAGCGCTGGCCGGCGAGGTGGCGCTGGACGGCGGCTGGCGCATCTATTCCAGCGGCCCGGGCATCGCGCTGGGTCTGGTCATCAACTCGCTGCTCGGCCTGCGGCTGGAGCAGGGCGCCCTCGTCGTCGATCCTGTCATGCCGCCGTTGCTGGACGGGCTCACCGTGCAGCTGGTGCTGGCGGACTTGCGCTTCGAGCTGACCTACCGCGTCGGCTTGCGCGGATATGGTGTGGAGCGGGTGCGGGACGAGGCGGGCGCCGAGCTGCCGGCCATGCGGCGCGCGAACGCCTACCGCATGGCTGGGCTGGCGCTGGCGCGGCCTGTGCCGGGCAGCCTGTCGCGGCTGACGATAGAGATCGGGTAGGAGATCCTCGTGGTGAAGATCCTTGCGAAGTTCTGGCTCTTGCGCTTCCTGCAGGTGTTCGTGCTGGCATGCGCCGTGCTGGGCGGCATCGAAGCCCTGCAGCATGGCGGACAGGAGGCGTCCTACCGGTCCGTGCTGACCTGGGCGGCGCTCACGGCGTTGATGACGGCGACGGTCTCGGCCTGGTGGGCCTACAAGCGCCAGTGCAAACTCGTCTTCAAGGATCCCTAAACCATCCGTATCGGGATGGTGACGGGGCCGTCGTTGATGAGGTGGACCTGCATGTCGGCACCGAACTCGCCATTGGCGACGACAGGGTGCTGGCTTCGTGCAAACGCCAGCGCGTGCTCGTAGAGCCGGCGTCCCGGCTCCGCCGGAGCAGCGCCCGTGAAGCTCGGCCGGTTGCCGGCACTCGTGTCGGCCGCCAGCGTGAACTGGCTGACGATGAGCAGGCCGCCGGCCACGTCCTGCAGGCTGCGGTTCATCTTGCCGGCGTCGTCGCTGAAGACGCGCAGCTTCAGCACCTTGGTGATCAGCTTCTCGGCGGTCGCCTCGCTGTCGGTGGGTTCGGCGCAGACCAGCATCAGCAAGCCCGGGCCGATGGCGCCGACAACAGCACCGCCCACCTCCACGCGTGCCTCGCGCACCCTTTGCAATACCGCGATCACACCAGGTCCTCCTCATCCATGTTGTGCGCCTCGACGTCCATGGGCAGCAGCTGGATGCTGGCGCGCAGCCCGGGCACGGCACTCATCAGCGCCTGCTCGACGTCCACGCGCAGCGCCGCGGCGCGGCCCAGAGTCCAGCTGGCCGGCATGTGCATGTGCAGGTCGATGAAGCGACGCTGGCCGGCCACGCGGCTGGCGATGTGGTCGAAGCGGATGGCGTGCGGATGGATAAAGCCGTCCAGCACCGCCATCACCTGAGTCATGGATTCGGCGTCCAGGGCCTGGTCCATCAGGCCACCGGTGGACTCGCGCATCAGATGCACGCCTTCGCGCAGGATGTTCAGCGCCACGATGATGGCCAGCAACGGGTCCAGCCATTGCCAGCCGGTGGCCATGACACCCAGCAGCCCGGCCACGACACCGGCCGAGGTCCAGACGTCGGTGATCAGGTGGCGCGCATCGCCCTCCAGTGCCACCGAGCGCACCTCGCGTGCCTTGCGCAGCATGGCCCAGGCCATGGCACCGTTCAACGCCGAGCTGACGACGGCCAGCGTGACGCCGACGCCGATGGCTTCCAGAGCCTGGGGGTGTTGCCAGCGGTCTGCAGCGCCCCACAGGATGCCCAGGCCGGCCGCGATGATGAGGATGCCCTCGAACCCGCTGGAGAAGTATTCGGCCTTGTGGTGACCATAGGGGTGGCCTTCATCCGGTGGCTGGGCGGCCAGCGTCACCATGGCCAGGGCGAACACGGCGCCGGCCAGGTTGACGAGGGACTCCAACGCGTCGGCCGCCAGGCTGACCGAGCCCGTCCACCACCACGCGGCGGTCTTCAGCGCAATGGTCACGAGGGCGACTGCGACCGAGAGCTTGAGATAGGCGCTGGCTTGCATGGCGGCATTGTCAGCGGCGCGCAGCAGGCCCCCGCAGAATGGGTGCCATGATGAATGCCGCTTTGATACGCGTTGCGGCCAGCCTGCTGGCCATGCTGTTGCTGGCGTTGCCGTTCGCGACGCCGGCCCAGGACCTGAAACCCGATACGCAGGGGCGCATCGACTTCGACAGCTTCACGCCCAAGACCATGTTCGACCTCGCCCGCGAGCGCCGCCAGAACTGGGCGGCGCAGCGCGTCTGGGGCGAACTGAGCCTGCCCAGGGGCGCCGGCGACAAGGTCCCGGCCATGGTGCTGATGCATGGCAGCGCCGGCGTGGAGAGCAGCATGTCGCAATGGGTCGACGCCTTGAACGACATCGGCGTCGCTACCTTCGTCGTCCACGTCTTTGAGGCGCGCGGCGTCAAGCGCACGGCGGAGAACCAGACGCTTGTTCCCTACTCGGCCGACCTGATGGACGCCTTCCAGGCGCTGATGCTGCTCGCCGGTCATCCACGCATCGATGCTTCCCGTATCGGCATCATGGGCTTCTCGCGCGGCGGAAGCGTGGCCTTCCAGACCGCCATCGAACCGCTGCGCCGTGCCGTGGTGAAGAGTGACCTGAGCTTCGCCCTGCACATCCCGGTGTACGCGGGATGCAACCAGGTCTACTGGTCGCCGCGAGTGACGAAGGCGCCGCTGCTCAACCTCGTCGGCGCTGAAGACGACTACGCCACGGCGCGGCCCTGCGAGCAGTTGGCCGAGCGCTACGCCGAGGCGGGCACGCCGGCTCGCACCATCAACTACGCCGGGGCGCCGCATTCCTGGGACGCCATGTACCAGCCCTTCCTGCTGGAGGGGGCCACGTCGGCAGCGCCCTGCGGCGTGCTGCGCTGGGACATCGAGGCGTGGAAGATCACGGCCGAGCGCACCGGCGCGACCATCGACGCGGCGAGGCTTGGGGAGTTCTTCGACAGCTGCGTCATCCGGGGCGTGCATGTCGGGCGCAACGAATCGGCCTTCCGGCAATCGCGAGCGGATGTGAAGGCCTTCGTGCGGCAGGTGTTTTTCGCCGGCAAGTGACCCGCGGGCATGCGCCGGATGCATCCTCAGGCTGGCGGGTCATGGGAGCGACCGCCATGGCGGCGTCCCTAGAATCCGCCTGCTGCTTTCCGGAGTCCGCTGCATGACCACCCCCCATACCACCGACGTCTCCCACATCGCCCCGCGCGAGAAGGCCGAGATCCTTTCGCAGGCCCTGCCTTACATCCGCAAGTTCCACGGCAAGACCATCGTCATCAAATACGGCGGCAATGCGATGACCGACCCGGGCCTGCAGCAGGACTTCGCCGAGGACGTGGTGCTGCTCAAGCTCGTGGGCCTGAACCCCATCGTCGTGCACGGCGGCGGGCCGCAGATCGAAGGCGCCTTGAGCCGCCTGGGCAAGAAAGGCGAGTTCGTGCAGGGCATGCGCGTCACCGACGAGGAAACCATGGAGGTCGTCGAGTGGGTGCTGGCCGGCCAGGTGCAGCAGGACATCGTCGGCCTCATCAATGCCGCCGGCGGCAAGGCCGTGGGCCTCACGGGCCGCGACGGCGGCATGATCCGCGCGAAGAAGCTCAAGATGATGGACAAGGACGATCCGGCCAAGGAGCACGACGTCGGCCAGGTCGGCGACATCGTCGCCATCGACCCCAGCGTCGTGAAGGCCCTGCAGGACGACCAGTTCATCCCCGTCGTCAGCCCCATCGGCTTTGGCGAGCACAACGAGAGCTACAACATCAACGCCGACGTCGTCGCCGCCAAGCTGGCCACGGTGCTGCAGGCCGAGAAGCTGCTGATGCTGACCAACATCCGCGGCGTGCTGGACAAGAACGGCGAGCTGCTGACCGAGCTGACGCCGCGCCGCATCGACGAGCTGGTGGCCGACGGCACCATCAGTGGCGGCATGATCCCCAAGATCGCCGGCGCCATTGACGCGGCCAAGAGCGGTGTCAATGCCGTGCACATCATCGACGGCCGTGTGCCGCACGCCATGCTGCTGGAGATACTGACCGATCAGGCCTACGGCACGATGATTTCGTCTCGATGAGACGAAATGCTCGTGCCGCGTCTGAGCCGAAGGGGAGGACTTGCGATGATTTCGTCTCGATGAGACGGAATGCGCGTTCCGCGTCTGAGCCGAAGGCGAGGACTTGCGATGATCGGTGGGTGACGAAATCTCGCGACCCGGTCTGGCTGTTCGACCTCGACGACACCCTGCACAACGCTTCGCATCGGGCGTTCACCGAGCTGAATGCGTCGATGGCGGCCTATATGGTCACCTACCTCGGCCTGACGGAAGAGCAGGCCGCCGCTCTGCGCAACCGCTACTGGCAGCGCTATGGCGCAACGCTGACGGGGCTGCAGCGCCACCATGGCGTGAAGCCGGCGCATTTCCTCAGCGAGACCCATCGCCTGCCCGGGCTGGAGGCCCATCTGCATGGCCACGGCCATGACCTGGCCGCGCTGCGCCGCCTGCCGGGGCGCAAGCTGCTGATGACCAATGCGCCGCGCAGCTATGCCGAGCGCGTGCTGGCGGCCATCGGGCTGTCCGGCGTCTTCGAGCGCCTGATCTGCGTCGAGGACATGATCATCTTCGGCCACTCCCGCCCCAAGCCCGATACGCGCATGTTCCGTATCGTGCTGGCACGCCTGAAGCTGAAGCCGGAACGCTGCATCCTCGTTGAAGACACGCTGATCCACCAGAAATCGGCCCGCAGCCTGGGGCTGCGCACCGTCTGGATGCAGCGCTGGCTGCGCAAGGCGGCCGATGGCCGGCGCCTGCAGCACCGCCCGGCCTACGTGACCCAGCGGGTGCGTTCCCTGGCAGCCTTGTTACGCTACCCCCTGTTCTGAAGGAAGACGCTCATGGATGAGGGGGTATCCTCACCTGACAATGCGGCTTCCGCGCGTTTGGAAAGTCCACAGAGTCCATGTCCCCGTTCTCGGTCCTGATCGTCGAAGACCAAGCCCGCTTCCGCGAGGCTTTCACTCACGCTCTGGGCAGCGTGCCCGACATCGAGCTGCTGGGCATCGCGCCCGACCTGCCCCAGGGCCGGCGCATGTTCGATCAGTTGCAGCCCGACGTCCTGCTCGTTGACCTGGACTTGCCTGGCGGCAGCGGCATCGAGCTGATCCGCCATGCGGCCCAGACCCGGCCGCAGTGCGAGGTCATGGTCATTTCCGTCTTCGGCGATGAGCAGCATGTGGTCGCCAGCATCGAGGCTGGCGCCACCGGCTATCTGCTGAAAGACAGCCTGGCGCTGGACCTGCCCGGCCAGCTGCGCTCTCTGCGCGCCGGCGGCAGCCCCATCAGCCCCGTCATCGCCCGCCGCCTGCTGGTGCGTCTGGCCCCCGGGTCGCAGAACTCGACCGGCCCCTCGCCGGAGGCCATGGCCGCGACGATGGCCGACGAGGAAGTGGTCGCCCTGTCCGAGCAGGAATCGCGCGTGCTGCACCTGGCGGCCAAGGGTTTCACCTTCGATGAGATCGCGCAGTTCATGCAGGTCTCGCCGCACACGGTGATGACCTACGTCAAGCGGGTCTACCGCAAGCTGCACGTGCGCTCCAAAGTGGAAGCGATCTACGAAGCTCGCCGCCTGGGCTGGCTGCGCGACTAGGGCTGTAACAGGCCCTAACATCGCCGGCATGGACGCCGACCAGCCCGCCGCCGACAGCCCCGCTGCCAACCCCAAGAAGCGCCCCAAGCCCGGCGAGCGCCGCACGCAGATCCTGCAGGTGCTGGCCGGCATGCTGGAGCAGCCGGGCGCCGACCGCATCACGACGGCGGCGCTGGCAGCCAAGCTCGACGTCAGCGAGGCGGCCCTGTACCGCCATTTCGCAAGCAAGGCGCAGATGTTCGAGGCGCTGATCGATTTCATCGAGAGCAGCGTCTTCGGCCTGGTCAACCAGATCGCCGACTCGCCGCATCCCCTGCCGCCGCCTGGCAAGGCCGCGCGCATCGCCAGCGTCATCCTGCAGTTCGGCGAAAAGAATCCCGGCATGGCTCGGGTGATGGTGGGCGACGCCCTGGTCTACGAGAACGAGCGGCTGGTGGCCCGCATGAACCAGTTCTTCGACCGCATCGAATCCTCGCTGCGCCAGGTACTGCGCGCCGCAGCCGAGGCGCAGGGTTCACTGACGCCGACCGTGCAGGCCAATGCACAGGCCTCGGTCTGGGTCAGCTTCATCATCGGCCGGCTGCAGCGCTATGCGCGCTCGGGCTTCAAGCGGCTGCCGACGGAGCAGCTCGAAGCCTCGCTCAGGGCGATCGCCTGAGCCTGGCCGCCTAAACTGCGGCGATGTCTGCCGCTCTGGATTCCTTCCTCACCCGCGCCGAGGGCCTGCTGACCCGGCTCGAAGCCGTTCTGCCCCACGCCGCCACGCCGCCCGACTGGGCTGCTTCCACCGCCTTTCGCGCCCGCCGGCGCCATGGCGCCCTGGTGCTTGAGCCGGTGCGCGCCGTCAGCCGCATCCGCCTGTCAGACCTGCAGGAAGTCGAGCCGCAGAAGGAGCGGCTGCTGCGCAACACCGCCCAGTTCGTCGCCGGCAAGCCGGCCAACAACGTGCTCCTGACGGGCGCCAAGGGCACGGGCAAGAGTTCGCTGATCAAGGCCGTGCTCAACGAGTTTTCGAGCCAGGGCCTGCGCCTCATCGAAGTCGACAAGGCCGACTTGGTGGACCTGCCGGACCTGGTCGAACAGGTTGCGGCCCGCCCGGAGCGCTTCGTGGTTTTCTGCGATGACTTGAGCTTCGACGAAGGCGAGGCCAGCTACAAGGCGCTGAAGAGCGTGCTCGACGGCTCCGTTGCTGCCGCCACCGACAACGTGCTGATCTACGCCACCAGCAACCGCCGCCACCTGCTGCCCGAGAAGATGGCCGACAACCTTGCGGGCACCCACGGCGAGCATGGCGAAATCCATCCCGGCGAGGCCGTGGAGGAGAAGATTTCGCTGTCCGAGCGCTTCGGGCTGTGGATCAGTTTCTACCCCTTCAGCCAGAACGAATACCTGGCCATCGTGGCGCAGTGGTTGCGCCACTTTGGCGTGGACGACGCCGCCATTGAAGGGGCACGCCAGCCGGCGCTGATCTGGGCGCTGGAGCGCGGCTCGCGCTCGGGCCGTGTGGCTTACCAGTTCGCGCGCGACATGGCAGGGCGTGCCGAATGACTGAACGTCCCATCACCGAAGTGGCGGTTGGCGTTCTCGTCGCGCCTGACGGCCAGTTCTTGCTGACCTCGCGCCCCGAGGGCAAGGTCTACGCCGGCTACTGGGAATTCCCGGGCGGCAAGGTCGAGCCGGGCGAAAGCATCGAGCAGGCGCTGGCGCGTGAGCTGCGCGAGGAACTGGGTGTGCAGATCGGCGCAGCCCATCCGTGGAAGATGCTGGTCATGGACTACCCGCACGCCCGCGTGCGGCTGAACTTCTGCAAGGTGTACGACTGGCAGGGCGATTTCCAGATGCTGGAAGGCCAGCAGATGGCCTGGTCCGGCCTGCCGGCGCAGGTCCGGCCGGTGCTGCCTGGGACGATCCCGGTGCTGGAGTGGTTCGCTGAAGAGCGCCGGCACGTCGGTCCGACTCACCTAGACTGAAACCATGGAAACGCAGCCCCCACGCTCACTTCGTTCTCTGCCCCCCGAGGGGGCGCCATTGCCCTTCGGGCGGCCGGGCGGGCCATGAACTGGTTGGACGAAATCAAATGGGACGACAAGGGTCTGGTGCCCGTCATCGCCCAGGAGCAGGGCACGGGCGACGTGCTGATGTTCGCCTGGATGAACCGCGAGGCCCTGGCCCTGACGGCCGAGCGCGGCCAGGCCGTGTACTGGAGCCGCTCGCGCAGCAAGCTGTGGCACAAGGGCGAGGAGAGCGGGCACTTCCAGCAGGTGCATGCCATCCGCATGGACTGCGACAACGACGTCGTGCTGCTGACCATCACCCAACTTGGCCATGAGCCCGGCATTGCCTGTCACACCGGCCGCCACAGCTGCTTTTTCCAGAAGCTGGAGAACGGCGTCTGGAGTGCCACCGAACCCGTTCTGAAGGATCCGAGCAAGATCTATGAGTGACGACATCCTCCGCCGCGTCGGCGCGGTCATCGAGTCCCGCAAGGGTGCTGACCCCGGCACCAGCTACGTCGCCAAGCTCTTCGACAAGGGCCTGGACGCCATCCTGAAGAAGGTCGGCGAGGAGGCCACCGAGACCGTCATGGCCGCCAAGGATGGCGACGCCCAGAAGGTCGTCTACGAGGTGGCCGACCTGTGGTTTCACAGCATGGTGGCGTTGGCCCACTTCGGGCTGAAGCCCGAGGACGTGCTCCGGGAACTTGCGCGTCGCGAGGGCTTGTCTGGCCTGGAAGAATTTGCGTCCCGCAACAAGCTGCCGAAAGAAGCCCCATGAACAACGATCCGAGCCCCGTGGCGCTGGATGTCGGCGCGCCTGCCGAGAAGCTGGCCAGCCTCAAGCAGCTGACGATGGTGGTCTATGTCCTCTATGCCCTGAGTGCCTTCACCGGCTTCACCGGCATCGTGGCCATCATCATCAACTACATCAAGCGCGAGGACACTGCGGGCACCGTCTACGCCAGCCATTTCACCTGGCAGATCCGTACCTTCTGGTGGAGCCTGGTATGGGGCATCCTGGGCTTTGCCACCTTGCTGCTGGGCGTGGGCTTCGTGATCCTGGCCGTTGACGGCATCTGGTTCCTCTATCGCCTCGTCAAGGGCTTCTTGAACTGGAACGACGGCAAACCCATGCCGGTCTGAAGCGAGTAAAAGATGACTCACGATCCCAACTGCCTGTTCTGCAAGATCGTCGCCGGCCAGATCCCGAGCAAGAAGGCCTATGAGGACGAGGACGTTCTGGCCTTCCATGACATCCATCCCTGGGCACCCGTCCACGTTCTCATCATCCCCAAGCGCCACATCGCCTCCATGGCGGACGTGACCGAGGCCGAGGCTGCGCTGCTGGGCAAGATGACGGCCCTGGGCCCGCGTTTGATGAAGGAACTGGGTGTTACCAACGGCTTCCGCCACGTCATCAACACGGGTCCGGACGGCGGTCAGGAGGTGTTGCACCTGCATCTGCATGTGATGGGCGGGCCTCGGCCGTGGTTGAAAGGCTGAGTTGTGACCAAACCTAAGGGCTGAGCACGATCGCACCGGAACGTGATCGGCCTCGAAATGACCCAGGATGCTAGGGTCATCCCTCACCTAGAATTTGAGCCAGTCCACAAGGAGTCAACATCATGGGTTCATTCAGTATTTGGCACTGGCTGATCGTCCTCGTCGTAGTCATCGCCATCTTCGGCACCAAGAAGCTGCGCAATGTCGGTTCCGACCTCGGCGCAGCCGTCAAGGGGTTCAAGGACGGGGTGAAGGACGGCACGACCTCCGAAGATCAAGCCGCAGCGCCCCAACAGGTCACCGCCCGCAAGGTCAATGACCCGAACACGGTCGACGTCGACGCGAAGACCAAGTCCTAAGTGCTTGACTTCGGCTTCGACAAGATCGCGCTGATCGGCGCGGTGGCCTTGATCGTCATCGGCCCCGAGAAGCTGCCGCGCGTGGCCCGCACGGTGGGCACCTTGCTGGGCAAGGCACAGCGCTATGTGGCGGACGTGAAGGCCGAGGTCAACCGCTCCATCGAACTGGAGGAGCTTCAGAAAATGAAGACCCAGTTCCAGACGGCGGTCCAGGACGTCGAGCAGAGCGTGCGCCAGGAGGTGGACACCGCAACGCAGGCGATGAACCAGACCTGGCAGGACGTGACCAGCGATTCGTCCTACGAAGCCGGCACGACGATCGCGCCACCGCCGCCCGAGTACCGCCACCCTAAAAAGAACTGGCGCCTCAAGCGCGGGTCGACGCCGATGTGGTTCAAGCAGAAGGCCGGTGTGAAGCGTCATACCCAATCGGGAGCTGCCCGCGTGGCGCGATTCCGCCCACCAGGCCTGAACCGATGAGCTCCTTCCAGAACCCCGACCACGACGAACTGGCCGGTACCGAACAGCCCTTCGTCACCCACCTGATGGAGCTGCGCGACCGGCTGCTGCGCGCCGTCATCGCCATCGCGGTCTGCTTCGGCGTGCTGTGCCTCTACCCCGGGCCGAGCCAGCTTTACGACTGGCTGGCGGCGCCGCTCGTGGCCAACCTGCCCGAAGGCACCAAGATGATCGCGACCAACGTCATCGCGCCCTTCTTCGTGCCGATCAAGATCACCATGCTGGCCGCCTTCATGCTGGCTTTGCCCATCGTGCTCTACCAGGCCTGGGCCTTCGTCGCGCCGGGCCTGTACTCGCACGAGAAGCGCCTGGTGATGCCGCTGGTCGTGTCGAGCACGCTGCTGTTCTTCGGCGGCGTGGCCTTCTGCTACTTCTTCGTCTTCAAGAAGGTCTTCGCCTTCATCCAGAGCTTCGCGCCCAAGAGCATCACGGCGGCGCCGGACATCGAGGCCTATCTCGGCTTCGTGATGAACATGTTCATCGCCTTTGGTGCGGCCTTCGAGGTGCCCATCGTCGTTGTCGTGCTGGTGCGCATGGGCATCGTGTCGGTGGAGAAGCTGCGCGAATGGCGCGGCTACTTCATCGTCGTGGCCTTCATCGTTGCGGCCGTCATCACGCCGCCCGACATCGTTTCGCAGCTCGCACTGGCGATCCCGATGTGCCTGCTCTACGAGGTGGGCCTGTTTGCGTCCACCTACTTCGTGCGCCATACCAAGGCGCCCGACGAGGCGGAGCAGACCACCCCCGATCAGTCGTCCTGATCGCGCTGCGGCTTGGGCCGCTGGGCCACGGCGAGCTGGAAGTGCATGGCCTTGCCGGCGCGCTGCACGCCCACCTCGACCTGACTGCTGGGCTTGAGGGCCGCCACGCTGGCCAGCAGTTCGGCTGGCGTCGTGACGGCATGCTCGCCGATGCGGGTCAGCACGTCGCCCGGCTTGATGCCAGCCTTGGCCGCCGGCGCGTCGTTGACGACGCCGCCGATCAGCACGCCCTTGGCATCGCCCAGCTTCAGTGCCTCGGCCAGTTCGGGCGTCAGCTCGCGCGTCTGCACGCCGATCCAGCCGCGCGCGACGACGCCGTCCTGCAGCAGCGAGGCCGCCACCTGGCGGGCCACGTCGACCGGGATGGCGAAGCCAATGCCCAGGGACCCGCCGCTGCGCGAGAAGATGGCCGTGTTGATGCCCACCAGCCGGCCATCGGCGTCCACCAGCGCGCCGCCCGAATTACCCGGGTTGATGGCCGCGTCGGTCTGGATGAAGTTCTCGAAGGTGTTGATGCCGAGCTGGTTGCGGCCCAGCGCCGACACGATGCCCGACGTGACCGTCTGGCCGACGTTGAACGGGTTGCCGATGGCCAGCACGACGTCACCGACCGCCAGGCTGGCCGCATCGCCCATCGCGATGACCGGCAGATCGGGCAGGCTGATCTTCAGCACGGCCACATCGGTCTCGGGATCGGTGCCGATGAGCTTGGCCTGGGCCTGGCGGCCGTCGCTGAGCATGACCTCGATGTCGGAGGCGCCCTCGACGACATGGTTGTTGGTCAGCAGCACGCCGTCAGCCGAGATGATGACGCCCGAGCCCAGGCCAAGCTGGGGACTGCCGCGGGGCTGGCGCAGCCCGAACGGGAAGCCGAACAGCTGTTCATGCGCCCGGCCCGCGCGCGACGGCGCCTTGCTGGCCGTGATGCTGACGACGGCCGGCGCTGCGACGCGAGCGGCCTGCGAGAAACCGGCCCGCACGACGGAGGCGGCAGGCGAGGAGGGCAAGGCGATCTGGCGTGCGGTCTGGGCGACGGTGGCATGGGGTAGCCGTGCCTCGTGCAGCCATTGCGGCTTCAGCGTCGAGACGACGAAGAGGGCGGCCAGGGCGACGGTGACCGCCTGCGCGAAAATCAGCCAGAGCCGTTTCAACACCTACATCCCCATCAAGCCATGACCGATCGCGCCGCGCTGGAACTCCGCCTGAACCAGCTGCTGGAGCCCACGCGCTTCAAGGATTATGGGCCGAACGGTCTGCAGGTCGAGGGGCGCGCCGAGGTGGGTCATCTCGTCTGCGGCGTCACGGCCAGCCTGGCCCTGATCGACGCGGCCATTGCCGTCGGGGCGGGTGCCATCCTGGTCCATCACGGCCTGTTCTGGCGTGGACAGGATGGCCGCGTGACGGGCTGGATGAAGCAGCGCCTGGCGCGGTTGATCCAGCAAGACATCAACCTCTTTGCCTATCACCTGCCGCTGGACGCTCACCCGACATTGGGCAACAACGCGCAGCTTGGTGCGCAATTCGGCTGGGCTGCGGACAGCCGCTTCGGCGAGCAGGATCTCGGTTTCAGCGCGGCCATCGAGCCCACCGACCTTGCCGCGCTGACGGTGAGGCTTCGCGATGCGCTGGGCCGCAACGTGACCGCCGTGCCGGGCGACGGCCGCCCGCTGCGCCGCGTCGCCTGGTGCACCGGCGGCGCCCAGGGCTATTTCGAGTCGGCCATCGCGGCGGGCGCCGATGTCTTCATCACCGGCGAGATCTCCGAGCCCCAAGCCCACTATGCCCGCGAGACCGGCGTTGCCTTCATCGCGGCCGGCCACCATGCCACCGAGCGCTATGGCGTGCAGGGCGTCGGTGCCCAGGTCGCGCAGGATCTGGGCCTCACCTGGCAGTTCATCGACGTGGACAACCCGGCCTGACCTAACCCTGGCGTAACCCGGCGCGGGGCCGCGGCTCCTAGCATCCGGCATGCCTTCCTGCTGCTATTGCGTTGCCCTCTCGCCCACTCGTGTCCTTGGGATGCTTGGCCTTCATCTGGCCGGCGCGTGAAGGCCGCGGAGGCCGTCACGCGGCCAGGCCGCTGGCGCCTGGCTTCGTCCCGGCGTCGGCAGATGGCGGTCTGGGCCGTGCTGTTGGGGCATGCGGCGTTGCTGCTGCTCATCTGGCAGGCGCGGCGGTGGCCAGCGGCAGGCGAAGAAGCGCGGCGTTCAGTGGTGCTGCGCCTGCTGCCCCCGCCGCCGCAGTTGCACCAGCGTGCGGCGCGCGTGCAGGCGCGGCAGCCCACCGCCCCATCACCGGGCATCAGCCCAAGACCCACGCCAACCCTGCCGGGCGCACCGGACGGCGAAGGCGCGCCCGTGGTCGCGGCGACGGGTGCGGCCCTGTCGCCCGGTGCGGCGGCGTCTGCACCCGGCGCGCTGAACCTGAGGCCCAGCCCCGAAATCCTGCGCGGCGCCCTGGCCAACCCGGCCACGACCGACCCGCGCAGCAATTCACCCAGGCCCACCTTCGAGGAGCGCATCGCGATGGGACTGGACCCCGACCTCTGCGTCAAGCTCGAGCGTGATGCCGAGGGCGTCGTGCGACGCCGGATGGGGCGGCTGGTAAATGCCACCTCTTTGCTGCAGTCCACGCATGGGGTGGGTGCCAGAGGCCTGCTGGTCTGCGAATGACGCCGCCTGAGGTTCAGATCTCGGCCGCCAGCGCGTAGCCGATCGCGGCCCGGGTGGCCGCGACCTGCGCCGCATTGCATTGCTCGGGCGTGGCGCGCGCGCTGTCCGGGTAGACCTCGGTCGTCGTGCTGAAGCGGGCGCCGGTGATGGCGGCGCACAGGTTGCGGCTGCGCACTGCGAAGCTGATGACGCCGGGCGACTGCAGCGGGCAGCCGATGATCTGGCCGTTGACATCGGGCTCGGCGATGTGGGTGACCTGGGCCACCGCGGCGATGACGGCCTTCTGGAACTCCGGTTGCGGGTGTTCGGCGTCGTCGACGAGGTAAAAACCATCGGGAATCAGCCCGGGCTCGAACACCTCGCCATCGCGCGCCGCCAGGGCAGGGCGGAACTCTGATTCGTCCGTGTCGGTGGTCTCGTGCAGGTCGATGTGCATCAGCACGCGGCCGCGCAGCGGCGCGAGCAGGGCCACCAGGGCCGTGGACTCCGGCACGGGGCTGCCCTCGCGGAAGTTGCGGTTGGGGTCGATTGCATCGAAGTTCCAGCGCTGGATGCGCTCATAGGCCCAGGGGCTGACGCAGGGCACCACCAGCAGGTTGGCCTGGCCGGCAGCTTCCTGCCCATGCTCGCGGACGAACTGCAGCGCACCATGCACGCCGCTGGTCTCGTAGCCATGCACGCCGCCGGTCACGACGAGGACGGGCAGGTCCTGGCGCCAGCCGCGGCTGCGGATGGCCAGCAGCGGGAAGCGTTCGCCGTCACAGACCACGGCGCCGTATTCGCTGACGTCGAAATCCTGCTTCAGAGGCTCGATGGTGGCGAGCACGTCAGCCGCAAAGCTGCGCTGCTTGACGAGGCGCCCGCGCCAGGCGGCGACCTCGCCCGGGCCCCAGGGCTGGCCGGGAATGCCGATTGCGTAGCTCATGGCCGTGCCTTTTCGCTCAAGATCCAGGCGTTGATGCGCTGCTCCAGCAGCGGCAGCGGCATGGCGCCCTGGTCGATGACGGCCATGTGGAAGCGGCGCTGGTCGAACTTGGCGCCCAGCGCGACTTCCGAGCGGGCGCGCAGCTCCTTGATCTTCAGCTCGCCCATCATGTAGCTCAGCGCCTGGCCGGGCTGGGACAGGTAGCGGTCGACCTCGGCCGTCATGAAGGTGGCGTCGTGGCCGGTCTGCTCGATCATGTAGGCGATGGCCTTGTCGCGGTTCCAGCCCAGGGCATGCAGACCGGTATCAACGACCAGGCGCGCGGCGCGGAACATCTGCGCCTGCAAGTGGCCAAAGCGCGCGTAGGGGTCGCGGAACAGGCCGATCTGCGGGCCCAGCGTCTCGGCATACAGCGCCCAGCCCTCGCTGAAGACCGAGTACTGCGACTGGCGGCGGAAGTTGGGCAGCTCGCCCAGCTCGACCTGGCGCGAGATCTGCAGATGGTGACCAGGCACGGTCTCGTGGGCGACCAGCGTCTCCATCGCCCATTTCGGCCGGCGCTTGAAGGAGATTGCGTTGGCGTTGAACCAGCCGGGCGTCGTGCCGTCCAGCGACGGGCCGTTGTAGTTGTCGGCCGCGCCTTCGCCGGTGTAGGGCGGCATGCCGCGGATGCCATAGGGCGAGCGCGGCAGCTGGGCGAAGAGCTTGGGCAGCTCGGGGTCGATGCGTTTGGCGATGGCGCGGTAGCCGTCCAGCAGCTCGTCGGCCGTCTGGTTGAAGAACTTGGGGTCGCTGTAGAGGAATTTCTTGAAGGCGGCGAGGTCACCGTCGAAACCGGCCTCGGCCTTGACCTTCTCCATCTCGGCGCGGATGCGCGCGGCCTCGCGCAGGCCGGTGGTGTGGATGTCGCCCGCCGCCAGCGGCAACGTCACATGGCGCTGGATCAACGCCTCGTAGACCTTGTCGCCGCCGGGATAGGTCGACAGCGAGCCGCTGTCCGGCGCCTTCGGCAGCAGCTCGTCCTTCATGACGGCGAGCAGCCTGCGCTGGGCCGGGTAGAAGATCTCGCGCATGGCCGCCTGGCCCTGGGCCTGGTAGTTGACCTTGACGCTGGCGTCCACCGTCATGCGCGTGAAGGGTTCGTAGACCGGGCTCTTGGTGACGTCCTCGGTCAGTTGCCCTTCCACCTGGGCAATGGCACGCGCCAGCACCGGCTTGGAGGTGACCCAACCCAGGGTCAGACCCTGGCGCAGGATGGCGATTTCCTGGTCGACCCGCGCCGGGTAGGCGGCCAGGCGCGTCAGCCACTGCTTGACCTGGGTCTCGTTGTTGACCGGCACATTGCGCGCAAAGCCGGCCAGGGCCGATTGCGCGCCGTACAGGGTGCCCAGCGTCAAGGTGCGCCAGCCGGCGAAGCCTTGCATGGCCACCTCCTGCTGGTAGCGGTTGATGAAAAGGGCCAGCGAGACACGGTCGGTGTCGCTGAGCTGGGCCGCGTCCACCGCACGGGCGCGGGCCAGCATGTCGCGGGCAAAAGCGTCGCGGGCGGCCAGGCCGGCCGCGGAACGGTCGCTCAGCTTGTCATTGAAGCGCAGGTCACCGCGCAGCGTGGCCCATTCCGGCGCCGCATGGGCCTCGGATTCCCAGGCTTCGTCGAACAGGGCCAGCAGGGCCTGATGGGCTTTGGCGACAGCGTCGGTAGCGGCTGCATTGGCCTTGGGTGCCGGCTGGGTGGCGGCGGGGGCGGTCAGATGCAGACCGGCGATCAGGGCGGCAACAAGGGTCTTGCGCAAGAAAGTCTCCACGGCGTGATGAGCCGGTGGGCAGTCTGCCAGCGCGCTGCCGGGGTGATGAAAGAATGCGGCATGACCCCGGAAAACTCCCTAGGCCAGCCCCTGGTCCTCAGCATGGGTGATGCCTGTGGCATCGGCCCCGAGATCATCGCCAAGTTGTGGCGGCACGAGATGCCGCGGGATGCCCTGGTGGTCGGCGACGTTGCCGTCATGAGGCGCGCGGTCGCTGCTGCCGGCGGTGGCCTGGCGGTCGCCGAATTGCATGGGGCCGATGAGTTAGGCCGCGTACCGCTGCGCTGCCTGCCGGTCTGGCAGCCCGCTGGCCTGCCCGCAGGCTTGATCGATGCCCCCTTGGGCCAGGTCGATGCCCGTGCCGGCGCGGCCGCAGCCCTGTGCATCGAGGCTGCTGTTGGCCTGATTCAGGCGGGCCATGCGCGCGCCCTCATCACGGCGCCCATTCACAAGGAAGCCCTGCATGCGGCCGGCTCGCCCTACCCGGGCCATACGGAAATGCTGCAGGCCCTGGCGGGGGGCGTTCCGGTGCGCATGATGCTGGCCAACGAGGAGCTGCGCACGGTGCTCGTCACCATCCACTGCTCGCTGCGCGAAGCCATCTCGCGTGTGACCCGCGAGGCGGTGGCAGAGACGCTGCGCATCACGCAGGCCGCACTGCAGCGCATGGGCATCGCCGCGCCCCGCATTGCCGTGGCTGGGCTGAACCCGCATGCCGGCGAAGGCGGCTTGTTCGGTGATGAAGAGATCCTGCATATCGCGCCCGCCATTGCCGACGCGCGTGCGGCCGGCATGGACGCCAGCGGCCCTTATGCGCCCGACACCATCTTCATGCGGGCCCGGCGCGGCGAGTTCGACGTCGTCGTGGCGATGGTGCACGACCATGGCTTGATCCCGGTCAAATACCTCGGGGTGGAGCAGGGCGTCAACGTGACGCTGGGCCTGCCCTTCGTGCGCACCAGCCCCGACCACGGCACGGCTTTCGACATCGCGGGGCGAGGCCTGGCCGACCCGGCCAGCCTGGGCGCGGCACTGGCGATGGCGCGACGGCTGATCGGCGGCTAGCGGCCGCCGAGCGCCGCCAGTTGCGCCCGGGCACGAGCCGTCGCGCGCTCCAGCAGCAGGCCGTGTTCATAGGCGCGCATGCGGTCGGCCTCGCAGAGCTTCCTCAGCATGCGGGCCGTCATCGTCACCGTCTCCTGGTGGCGGTTGCCGTGCGTGAAGATGAAGAAGCTGCGCCCGGCGCTGACATGGGCCAGGCGCACCTTCTGCCATTCGTTGCCGGTGTGCATCTGGTAGGCGAAGCCGAGCTGCATGTTGTCCACCAGCAGGGCGCCGCTGCTGGCCTCGGGTGCGCCCTCGGCGGCGGGCAGGCCGTCGATGGAGATGTCCACAGCCTGCAGCGGTTCGGCCGCGGCCGCCGCGTCGTTGCCTGACAGGTCGAGGTCCAGCTCGCCGTTCCAGTCGACGCTGGCTTCCTCGACGAGGCCCAGGCTCTTGGCCTCGGCCGGCGTCAGGCGCTGGCTGGCGTCGAGGTCGCCGGGCGCGGTTTCGCCGGCCATGGGCTTGGCGAGGTCGGCCTCGGCCGGTGGCGCGACGCCGAAGATCTGGTCGAGCTGCTTGATCAGCAGGTTGGTGTCCAGGGCGCTGGCGGCCTGGCCCTTCAGCGATTCGGCATGCGCGGGCAGCAGCACGCCGAAGAAGTCCTTGCGCGGGCCGTCTGGCCAGCGGATCAGGTCCATGCCCTCGTTGAGGGTGCGCATCAGATTGGGCAGCTCGCGCAGGAAATCGGCGCGCGCGGCCGTGCCGCCCTTGGGCTGCACGCTCATGACCAGGGTGCGGCCGAGCGTGCGCAGGCGCAGGGCCCGCTCCGGCGCGCCCTCGCGCGAAGCCAGCACGATGGCCTGGGACCAGACTTGAGCCAGGAAGGTGCGCAGGAAGTCCTGCATTGGCACACGGGCGAGCTGCTGCTGCAGTTGCAGGGCGTAGCGCTGCTGCAGGCGCAGGTCGGTCTCGCGGCGTTCGACGACGGCGGCGGCGTCGCCGGCAGCCTTCAACGTGCTGCGGGTCTGCTCGGTGATGAAGGCTTCCAGGGCGTCCAGCTTGGACGTGTAGACGTCCATGCGGTCGAAATCGCCCTGGGCGACGTCCTGCACGAGGTCGCGCACATGGGCCAGGAAGGAGCGGCCGGGGTCGTCGCTGAAGTCTTCAAAGGCACAGGCGAGGGACGCCATGCGATTGACGAACACGCGCACCGGGTGGCGGCGCGAGGAGAAGAAGGTTTCGTCGCCCAGGGCCACGCGCAGCACGGGCAACTGCAGGCGGGCCAGCAGGCGCGCCATCTGCGGCGGCACCTTGGGGTCGGACAGGATCTGGTCGAACAGGCCGGCGACGACGTCGATGACCATGTGGTCCAGCCGGCCCGTGGCCATCTGACGCAGTTCGTCGCGATGCTGGTTGATCAGGTTGGGCGGCAGCGGCATCTGCCCCCAGGCGCTGGGCTCACCGCTGAGGGTGTCAAGGCCCATGCGGCTGGAGTTGCCGTGGCTGTCATAGGCCGGCTCGTAGGCGCCGGGCGTCTGCGCCAGGCGGCGCAGCAGGTCCATCATCTGGGGGTCGACCCGGCCAATGCCGCCGCTGCCTCCGCCGCCGCCGCGGCTGCCAAAGCTGCCGCCGGCTCCGCCGAAGCCGCTGTTGCGGCCGCCGCCAGGGCTTCCCTGGCCACCCAGGCCGCCATGCCCTGAGCCACCGTAGCCACCGCGCGAGGACATGCCGCCAAGGCCCGAATCGAGATCGCCAGGCTGGGTGGCTGCACCCAGGCCGCCGAGGCGCGAGGCGGTGCCATCCGGCGATGCGCGCACGCGCAAGTCCTGGGGCCGCAGGCCGCGCGAGCGCAGCAACTCGGCAATATCGGCATAGCAGGCGCGCATCTCCTGGGCCAGCGCGCGAGTCAATTCGTCAGTCAGCGTCTGGCGGGTGACAGGGTCGTCGGTGATGGCCTGGATGGCATCAAGCAGGCCCTGGCCGATGAGCTCGGGCCGCAAGGGGTTGCGTTCACCGACCTGGATGCCGGCGACATAGGACTCGACCTCGCGCAACTCCCACTCACAGTGGTGGCCGATGGCCAGGCCGATGCGGTCCGCGGCTACCAGGTTGTTGACCTGGTCGTCGTCCATCAGCGAAAGCTCGCCCCAGGCCTTTTTGGCCGTGGGCGCCGCCTGCGGCGGCTTGGTATCGGATTGTTCGGCCGACACCTGTTTGCGCAAGCTCTGCACAAAACGCTGCGAGAACACGCCTTGTTGCTGGCGGAACACGAATTGAGCCGCGAGCAGGGCGTCGCGACGCTTGACCTGCCCCGAGGACAGCGCCGACAGTCCGAGACCTTCCGCGCAGCGCTCAGCCGCCTGCTCACCCGCCAGACGAATGCGGGTCAGCGAGGCTTCGAGGTGCGGGTTCAGGCGTATCTCTGGCGCGTTCATCAACTAGTGGCACGAGCTGCGTCGAAAGTATCGCGCCTGCAACAGGTGCGGGTTTTCAACCAGTTGCCAAATTCCTGGCACAAAAAAGCCCGGTAACCATTGCTTACCGGGCGACGGGCGGCGCGAGAGCTTAGCGCTTCAGCGAATCGCGAATCTCCCGCAGCAGTTGAATGTCTTCCGGCGTGGCCGGCGGCTCGGCCGGCGCGGCCGCGGCTTCGGGTTCGCGCTTGAGGCGGTTGATCTGCTGAATCATCAGGAAGATGACGAAAGCCAGGATGATGAAATTCAGCGAAACGGTCAGGAAGCTGCCATAGGCCAGCACGGCGCCGGTTTTCTTGGCTTCGGCCAGCGTCGTGGCCGTCTGGCCGGCCAGCGGGATGAAGTAATTGCTGAAATCCAAGCCGCCGAAGATCTTGCTGACGACCGGCATGATGACGTCGCCGACCAGGGAGTCGACGATCTTGCCGAAGGCGCCGCCGATGATCACGCCGACCGCCAGGTCGACGACATTGCCTTTGACGGCGAACTCCTTGAACTCGGAGAAGAAACTCATGCGGGGCTCCTGGATGGCGATGTCTGTGAGATGACTCGGACGGATGTTGGCGCCAAGTCCGGCGAGCCAGAAGGCGGGTAAACCTGCGGTCGGTCGTCGCTTGGCCGAGCCTCGGGTAAGCGTCCGTTAGAATCCTGGGCTGCCCCTGATCAGAAGTCTCTTTAGAGGACCCTCATGAGTGACCAGCAAGTGGACCAAGGCAAGCGCACCTGGTTGATTGCAACCGGTTGCGCCGGCGCCGTTGGTGGCGTTGCGACTGCCGTGCCCTTCGTCAGCACTTTTGCGCCGAGCGAGCGCGCCAAGGCCGCTGGTGCCCCCGTCGAGGTCGACATCTCCGGCATCAAGCCCGGTGAGAAGCTGACCGTCGAATGGCGTGGCAAGCCGGTCTGGATCGTGCGCCGCACGCCGGAACAGCTCGAGGCCCTGAAGAAGAACGACGGCCAGCTGGCCGACCCGAACTCAGACCGCAAGGCCTTCCCCATCCCCGACTACGCCAAGAACGAGAACCGCTCGATCAAGCCCGAGTACCTCGTCGTCGTCGGCATCTGCTCGCACCTGGGCTGCTCGCCGAGCGACAAGTTCGCAACCGGCGCCCAGCCCTCGCTGCCGGATGACTGGGCGGGCGGTTTCCTGTGCCCCTGCCACGGTTCTACCTTCGACATGGCCGGCCGCGTGTTCAAGAACAAGCCCGCGCCCGACAACCTCGAAGTGCCGCCATACATGTATCTGTCGGACACCCGGCTGGTCATCGGTGAAGACAAGAAGGCCTAACGGAGCACGGGACGAGACATGGCTGAATTCAAAGAAGCACCCGCAGGCGCCTCGGCAGGCGTGAAGACCATGACCTGGCTGGAGAACCGGTTCCCGACCGCGTTCGACGCCTACAAGGTCCACATGTCGGAGTACTACGCGCCGAAGAACTTCAACTGGTGGTACATCTTCGGCTCGCTGGCGCTGCTGGTCCTCGTGATCCAGATCGTCACCGGCATCTTCCTGGTGATGCACTACAAGCCCGACGCGGGCCTGGCCTTCGCGTCGGTCGAGTACATCATGCGCGATGTGCCCTGGGGCTGGCTGATCCGCTACATGCACAGCACGGGCGCCTCGGCCTTCTTTGTCGTTGTCTACCTGCACATGTTCCGCGGCCTGATCTACGGCAGCTACCGCAAGCCGCGCGAGCTGGTCTGGATCTTCGGCTGCGCGATCTTCCTGTGCCTGATGGCCGAAGCCTTCATGGGCTATCTGCTGCCATGGGGCCAGATGAGCTACTGGGGCGCCCAGGTCATCGTGAACCTGTTCRCTGCCGTGCCCTTCGTCGGCCCGGACCTGGCGCTGATGATCCGCGGCGACTACGTGGTTGGCGACGCGACCCTGAACCGCTTCTTCAGCTTCCACGTCATCGCCGTGCCGCTGGTGCTGCTGGGCCTGGTGGTTGCCCACCTGCTGGCCCTGCACGATGTCGGTTCCAACAACCCCGACGGCGTCGAGATCAAGAAGCACAAGGACCCGAAGACCGGCATCCCGCTGGACGGCATCGCCTTCCATCCGTTCTACACGGTGCACGACATCTACGGCGTCTGCATCTTCCTGATGGCATTCACCGCCATCCTGTTCTTCGCGCCGGAACTGGGCGGCTACTTCCTGGAGTACAACAACTTCATCCCGGCCGACCCGCTGAAGACGCCGGCTCACATCGCCCCGGTCTGGTACTTCACGCCGTTCTACTCGATGCTGCGCGCGACGACCGACACCATGGTCAACGTGCTGTGCGGCGTCGTCGCCGTCGCGGCCGTCGTGAGCTTCCTGAAGGGCAAGTTCGGCGGTGCCGCCAAGGTGGCCCTGCTGGTGGCGGCCGCCGTGCTGATCTTCCTGCTCAAGGTCTTCGACGCCAAGTTCTGGGGCGTGGTCGTCATGGGTGGCGCGGTCATCATCCTGTTCTTCCTGCCCTGGCTGGATCACAGCCCGGTCAAATCGATCCGCTACCGCCCCGACTGGCACAAGTATGTGTATGCCGTCTTCGTCGTCTTCTTCCTGTGGCTGGGCTACCTCGGCATCCAGCCGCCGAGCGACGTGGGCACCTTGGTCGCCCAGGTGGGCACCTTGTTCTACTTCGGCTTCTTCCTGCTGATGCCCTGGTGGAGCCGCCTCGGCACGCCCAAGGCAGTGCCGGACCGTGTGACCTTCCACGCCCACTGAGCCGCGGAGCAACAACACCAATGAAAAAGCTGATCGCTCTCCTGCTGGCCACCCTGGGCTTCGTGGGTGCCGCCCAGGCCAACACCGGCGGCATCGAGTGGGACAAGTTCCCCAAGGAAAAGATGTCGGACATGGCGGCGCTGCAAAGCGGTGCCAAGCTGTTCGTCAACTACTGCCTGAACTGCCACTCGGCCGCCTACATGCGCTACAACCGCATGCGCGACATTGGCCTGTCCGAGGCCGACATCAAGAACAACCTGCTGTTCGCGGCCGAGAAGGTCGGTGAGACCATGAAGGTCAGCATCGACCCGAAGGACGCCAAGGCCTGGTTCGGCGCCAACCCGCCCGACCTCAGCGTCATCGCCCGCTCGCGTGCCGATGGTGCCAAGGGCTCGGGTGCGGACTATCTCTACACCTACATGCGGAGCTTCTACCGCGACGACACCAAGGCCACCGGTTGGAACAACATGGCCTTCCCCAGCGTCGCGATGCCGCATGTGATGTGGGAGCTGCAGGGCCAGCGCGCCGCCAAGTTCGAGGAAGTGGCCGACCCGCACGACCACGACAAGAAGACCCACGTCTTCGCCGGCTACCAGCAACTGACGCCCGGCACGCTGTCCGAGCGCCAGTACGACGAAGCCGTGGCCGACCTGGTTGCCTATTTGCAGTGGATGGGCGAGCCCGCGCAGGGCCAGCGCTTTCAGCTCGGCGTGATCGTGCTGATCTTCCTGTCCATCCTGACCGTGTTTGCCTGGCGACTGAACGCCTCGTACTGGAAGGACGTGAAGTAAGCCCGTCCATCCCGGCACCGCTCTCGGGCGGTGTCGAAACACGCAGTGGGGCGCGCTTGTAGCCACCCACTGCGTTTGCTTTTTCAGCGCGGCCCCAGCCGTCGCGCGTTTTTGATTGACTGACCCCTCGGGAGCCCAAGCCATGATGGTCCTTTACTCCGGTACCACCGACCCCTACTCGCACCGCTGCCGCTTCGTGCTGTTCGAGAAAGGCATGGACTTCGAAATCCGTGACGTTGACCTGTTCGCGAAGCCCGAAGACATCGCTTTGATGAACCCGTACAACGAGGTGCCCATCCTCGTCGAGCGCGACCTCATCCTGTACGAGTCGCACATCATCAACGAGTACATCGACGAGCGCTTCCCGCATCCGCAGCTGATGCCCGGCGACCCGGTGGCCCGCGCCCGCGTTCGACTGTTCCTGCTGAACTTCGAAAAGGAGTTGTTCGCCCACGTGAACATCCTCGAGGGCCGCGGCACGACGACCAAGGCGACCGACAAGCAGCTCGAGAAGGCTCGCTCGCAGATCCGCGACCGCCTGACCCAGCTCGCGCCGATCTTCCTGAAGAACAAGTACATGCTGGGCGACGACTTCTCGATGCTCGACGTGGCCATCGCGCCGCTGCTGTGGCGCCTGGACTACTACGGCATCGACATGTCCAAGAACGCGCTGCCGCTGCTCAAGTACGCCGAGCGCATCTTCAGCCGCCCGGCCTACATCGAGGCGCTGACGCCCTCGGAAAAGGTCATGCGCCGTTGATTGCCCACCCCGAAGCGCTGTGCGCTTCCCCCTCGAGGGGGCGCCGTCAGTGGCCCGGCAAAACCGGTTCCATAGCGGCCGCGGGGTCTACAGACCGTATTGCACCCTGACCGGGTTGACTGTCGTACATGGATAAATCGCAAGGAGTTGAAGGCGGGGCGGGCAATGGCACGTCCACCCGCCCGTACCTGATCCGCGCGCTGCACGACTGGTGCACGGACAACGGCTTCACGCCCTATATCGCGGTCCACGTCGATCGTTCGGTGCAGGTGCCGATGGAGTACGTGTCCAACAACGAGATCGTGCTGAACGTCGGCTTCGATGCCACCAGCGGACTGGATCTCGGCAACGAGTTCATCCAGTTCAAGGCGCGCTTCGGCGGCGTCGCGCGAGAGATCGTCGTGCCGGTGGATCATGTTGTCGCGATCTACGCCCGCGAGAACGGCCAGGGCATGGCCTTTCCGGCGCCCGAGGCGCTGGCCGAAGGTGCACCGCTGCCCAGCCCGGCGCCGCCGGAGCCGCGCCGCAGCGGCCTGCGTCTGGCCAGCGAAGCCAGCGACGACGAGGGCGATGACACGCCCCCGCCACCCGACGCGCCCAGCGGTGGCCCGCGGCCTTCACTCAAACGGGTGAAGTGAGCGACTAGAATCTCGCCTGTTTTTCGCCGGCTTAGCTCAGTTGGTAGAGCAACCGCCTTGTAAGCGGTAGGTCATCAGTTCGAATCCGATAGCCGGCACCATTTCATTGAGTCACCCCGACTCAAGCAGCATCAAGGCCCCCAGGTGAATCAACCACTTGGGGGCTTTTTTCTTGCGGCCCGTGTATCGCCTCGTATCATCCCGCGTCAGTGAATACCGTCACTTCTGCCGGTACAAGAGGCGGTACTTCGATGCCGCCAGGGAAGCGATACCGTCATGCCGACCCTCGCCAAGGGCCTGACCGCCCAAGCCGTTAAGCAAACCAAGCCCGCCGAGAAGGCCTTCAAGCTCGCCGATGGCGCGGGGCTCTACCTGCTGGTGCAGCCCGGTGGCGCGCGCTACTGGCGCTTCGACTACAGGTTTGCCGGCAAGCGCCTGACCCTGGCCCTGGGCGTCTACCCCGAGGTCAGCCTCGCCGAGGCCCGCCAGGCCCACGAGACCGCGCGCCAGCACCTGCGTCAAGGCCTGGACCCCATGGGCAAGCGCACGGCTGACAGGCACCGCGCCCGCGCTGAGGCCGCCAACACCTTCAAGGCCGTGGCCCTGGCCTGGCACAAGGTGAAGTCGGCGGAGTGGGCGGACGCGACGGCCGCCAAGGTCTTGGCGCAGATGGAGGCGCACGTCTTCCCCGCGCTTGGCCATCGGCCGCTAAAGAGCATCGAGCCGCCTGAGCTGCTGCGCGTGCTGCGCGGCATCCCGCAGGCCTACACGGCGACGCGCATGCGCGAGGTCTGCGGCCAGGTCTTCCGCTTCGGCATCCAGGAAGGGCACGGCGAGCGCAACCCGGCTGCCGACCTGCGCGGCGCGCTCGCCAACCCCGACGTCACCCATAGGCCTGCCCTGACCACGCCACGCGAGTTTGGAGCCTTCCTGCGCGACCTGAAGGCCTACCAGAGTGCCGACCGGCTAACGCTCTTGGCGGCCCGCTTGGCGCTGCTGACCTTCGTGCGGTCGCAGGAGCTGCGTTTGGCGCAGTGGGTCGAGTTCGACCTTGACGCGCGCGAGTGGCGCGTGCCCGCCGGCAGGATGAAGATGGGCAAGGGCCTGAGCCAGGCCCACATCGTCCCCCTGTCGGATGCGACGCTGGCCACCCTGGCCGAACTGCGGGCGTTGAGCGGCCATGCGGCTCTCCTCTTCCCCAACGTCACGGGCAAGGCCGACCACATGAGCGAGAACACCATCGGTCGCATGCTCTGGCGCATGGGCTACAAGGACAGGCAGACCTTGCATGGCTTGCGGGCTTCCGCCCGCAGCATCCTGGGCGAGCGCGGCTGGTCGCGCGACGCCCTGGAGCGCCAGTTGGACCACGCCGAGCGCAACAGGGTCGTGGCCGCCTACGCGCGCGGCGAGCACCTGGAGGAGCGCCGTCGCTTGATGGCCGACTGGGGCGCCGTGGTGCAGGCGCTGGAGGCGGGGGAGTCGCTGCTGCCCGGCGGCAACGTCATCCCCATGGCCCGAGCGGCCTGATCGACCTTGGGCTGCGCCACGCCCGGCGTGTCGCATCGATACGACATGGCACGGCATGGCGCATATATGCGCAACGTGACACGGCGCGGCGTATGCGAAGAATACGCAACCGATGCAGAACAGCACCGGGTCAACGCAAGGAAAAGTCAGGGCCATCCGGCCCAGGGCCTTCGCCGCTCTAACGGCGTGCCGTAGGGCACCCTTGCCCATCAACGAGGTGCCGGCCGTCTTCGTCGCATGCGACGAGGCTATCCGGCCGTCGCCCCGCCCGGGGCGGCTCTGCTCAATCCCCCTCCCTCTGCAACGCACCCGCCGCCTGACTAGGTCAGCGCCGGGCTGCATAGACGCGCCCCTATGGGCGATGTACTGATGAGCAACCCCGTGTTCCTTCGCCTGTCCGACCTCTGCGGCCGGCGCAACCCGCCCCAAAAAGGCATGCTGCCCTTCAGCGCCAACACCATCTGGCGCAAGGTGCGAAACGGCACGTTCCCGAAGCCCATGAAGTTGGGTCCCAACGTGACCGCCTGGCTCTTTGCTGACGTGCAGGCGTGGGTGGACGAGTGCGTCGCCGCGGCCGCGCTGGGAGATGCGCAATGACCCGCACCCCTGTCTTCGCTCGTGCCGACGGCCGCGCTGTCGCGGCCCGCCAGGCCTCCCGTCGCCCGCACCCGCACCTGGCCTCTGAGCACCTGGCCGTCTTCTGCCGCATCCGCGACGAGCATCCGGGCTTCAGCGTCGATGCCTGCCAGCAGCGCCTCCTTGAGGGCATGCGCGTGCGGCCCGCGGGCGTGACCCCGTTCGAGGCGCGTCTGCATCTTGGTATCTATCACCCTGCCGCCATCGTCAACAAGCTGCGCAGGCAGGGGCGTCTCATACACAGCGAGCCGGTCTGGCGCGTCGATGAGGAGGGCAACCCGCGCGGGACGGTGGCCTACACCTTGGACGACCATGGGTGACGGGCATGCCTTCGCGCACGGCGGAGAGATGCCGGGCGGCGGCGTGTACGTTGGCGTGCGCGGCGTGCATCCGGAGCGGGTGCTGCCCGCCTTCAAGCACAACCTGCGGCACCTGATTCCGGGCCACCCCTGCCCGGCAGGTTGCAACCCCGCATTGACGAGCGCCAACGAAGTCCTGCAGGGCGCGTTGTGCGTCGATGATGCCCAGCGGGCCATGGCTGACGCGCTCGCCTTGCATGGCCTGGTGCCGCCCCAGCGCAAGGACGCATCGTGGCTGGTCGAGGTGGTGTTCAGCGCGCCGCCGGGCTTGGCGCGGCACGGCGACTACCTGCGCGAATGCGTGGCCCTGCTGGCCAGGCAGACCGCTGGCCTCGTCATCAGTGCCGTCGTCCATCGCGACCAGGGCGCGCCGCACGTCCACTGCCTGCTGCTACCCATCGAGGGCGGGAGGTGGGTCGGGTCTCGCCTTCTCGACAAGAAGCGCGTCATGAAGCTCAGGGCGGCTTTGTTCAGCGGGCCTGCTGCCACATACGGGTTGCGGCAGCCCGCGCGGCTCAGCGGCGCGCGCAAGGTGGAAGGGGTCCGCCTGGTCATGGCCAGGATGAGCCAGAGCCCGGCGCGGGAGTGCCCCTTCTGGCCGGTGTTCCAGGCGTGCATAGAAGCCAACCCGGCGCCGTTCCTGGCCCGCATGGGAGTAGACGTGCCGGCCGAGCCTGCAAGAAGCTTCACCGCCATCATGACCGGCACGGGCAGGCGAACCAGCGAGGATGCACGGCGCCCTCGCTAGCGAAGCTGCAACTGCAATAGCGGTCCATCTGCATGCAACTGCAACACAGGATGCGGTTCAGGTCGGGTCTACTGCAATAGCAGTCCAGCTTGGAAACCAACTGGAAACCTGTTTGGAAACCTGCGTGGCAACTTGCGCGCAAGGGCTCCGGTCGGCGGCCCCAGGAGCTAGCGACTGAGGCGCCGAGATGCGGCCCGGGCGCAAACCTCACGCACCATGTGCTCCTTGGCCGCCGTCCGCCCCACGAGGCGGGCTCTTGCCTCCGGGCCGGCTACCTGCTGTTCCAGCAACTGGTACAGCGCCAGCCTAAGCAGGTCTTGGGGGTCTTTGAGGCCTAGCTTTTCAGTCAGCTCTTTGACTTCGAGCCAGCAGCCGCGCTCGCCGCGCAGGTCGACATTGATGACGGGGCCGTGGCCTACCGGGCTTGCATAGAGAAATTCCCATCCCTGTGGTGACGACTCGAAGGCATCCATCTTCGCGAACATGTCAGCATTGGCCAGTTGGGTCATGGCGCCTCCGGCGTCTTTGAAATTGAATGCGGGCAATCTTCTCAAGCCAGTCCTGCGCTGTCCACGTCGGTAGGCAGGCTTGGGCCGCTCCCGCAAGCGGCCATGGGGCTAGCGCAGTGCATGCAAGCTGCTAGCGCAAGGCGGCCTGCTGCGCAGCGGGGTGGCCGTCGCCCGCTTCACAATCTCGCCATGACGACCATCATGGCGGAGACCCCGAAACGCATCCTGGGCGCCTCGCTGGCCGGCGCAGCCGTCGGCGTCCTGGGCGGGCTCATCGGCCTGGGCGGTGCGGAGTTCCGCCTGCCGCTCCTCATCGGCCTGTTCGGGTTCATCGCGCTCCACGCCGTCATCCTGAACAAGGCCATGAGCTTGATAGTCGTCAGCAGCGCCCTGGTCTTCCGCATGGGCACGGTGCCCGCGCACGAGCTGGCTGCCAACTGGCCCAGCATCATCAACCTGCTTGGCGGCAGTCTGGTGGGTGCGTGGCTGGGCGCAGGATGGGCCACAAAGCTCAGCAACCGACGGCTCTACCAGGTCATCAGCATCATGCTGCTGGCCATCGCAGCCGTGCTGCTGTTCGCGCACGGCGTCCACGCTGACGGTGCCCGGCTGCATGGCCCAGCGCAGGTGGTGGTGGGGCTGCTGGCCGGCTTCGTCATTGGCGTCGTCGCTGCCGTGATGGGGGTGGCCGGTGGCGAACTGCTCATCCCGACCCTCATCCTGCTGTTTGGCGCTGATATCAAGCTCGCGGGCAGCCTCTCCGTGGCCATCAGCCTGCCGACGATGGTCGTCGGCTTCATCCGCTTCAGCCGGGACAGCGCCTTCGAGGTGCTGCGGCGCAACCGGCGCTTCGTGCTCGCTATGGCGCTGGGCTCTGTCGCGGGTGCGGCCGTCGGCGGCCAACTGCTCGGCGTGGTTCCGAGCGCTGTCCTGCTGCCCGCGCTGGCCGCCATCCTTGTCATATCAGCGGTGAAGGTCTGGCGTCACAAGTAGCGCTCGGTGCCAAGATGGCGCGGCGGGCGCCTTGCCCGCATCGTCCAGGTAGGACGTCCAATGCGCGAGTCCCTGGCCGCCAAGGCCCCCCTATGCGTGTTGCTGCATCGAGCGATGCCGCGGTGCAGTCTGGCAGTGAGGCCGGAAATGGCAGGGACAATCGCCGTCACGAGGGGGCACGATGCATGAAGCGCAGCAACCAACAGCAGCCGCAACCCCAGCAGCCCCCACACCGGCTCCGGCCGATGCCGGCGTGCCCGTCGTGGGACGTGATGCAGTTCGAGCTGGAGGAGTCCCGTCGGTCGAAGCCCGAGCCGCAGGCCAGGCCATCCTCAAGCGATGGGGCTCCGGCCGAGGCCTCGCCGATAGCGAGACCCCGCGACTAGGCGACACCGACCAGCAGGCCGAGGAGGCCATCAACGCCGTCAGCAACGCCATCGGTGGGCTGTTTGGCGAGGGCCACCGGGTCATCCGTTCCGCGACAGCCGCCGCGGCGCCATACAGGGTGTGGTAGCCCCCAAACCAGCGGGGCAAAAGGAAACAATCATGAGCAAGCCAAGGCCGGCGCAACCCACAAAGCCGTCCTCGCCTTCTCCGCAGCGCAGCCAGTCGACGTCGTCGACGGACGACGAGTCTGGGGACGACCCGACAACGGGCACCCTGCGAGTGGCGAGGTTCGTCCATCAGAACAAGGCGCTGGCAGGCAAGCGGGCGTATACGGGCAAGCCCCGCTAGGCAGGGTCGACCCGCTGCAGGGCACTGGCGACCGGCGGTATCACCCCGCGGTGTCCGGGAGCGTCGAGCGCATGCGCGACTCTCGCAAGGCCGACCGCGAGCGCAAGGCCAGCAGCCGGGCGAAGAGCGTGTCCGGTGTGACTCCGGGTGGAGTCACACCGGAGTCACACCACTGGAACAGGAACAGGAACAGGGGAGGCGCCTGGTGGCGCCGCAGCCGCTAGCGCGGGCGTGCTGTCAACCTCTTGTAAACCTGCCTGACAACCTGGACCGGCGACAGGGGGCTGGAGAGACCTCTTTTGCTGGAAACGAATGGAAACTTTCGCGGAAACTTTCAGCGGCTTTCGATGCCGCGGTGACCGGCAAGCTCAACATCTTCGATGTCTTCCTGGGCGACGATAATTGCACCGCCGGGTTGTGCTGACGCGCAGCGCTGGTGCCGGGGGAGGAGAGCGACGCCATCGCTGCCATGTGAGCGGACGACGCGCTGCTGAAATCTTCGGCATGAACCTGGCGAGAGGGAGAGGGTGAGTTCCAGGCCGTGAGGGGCGGCCTGGAGGCGCGCCTGTAGACAACAACAACCTGATTTTGGTCATGCATTCAAGAATTGGCGCCGCGGCGCTGCTGCTGCTCGGGTGTCTCGGAGGCGCCCGCGCCGAAGGTGTCGAGACCGTCACCATCCCGCCTTTGGATGTGACCAAGCCGAGCGGCGAGGGCTGGCAGGTCGTCCGGCGCAGTGAGCAAGTCATCGCCTTCCAGCGCATCGACCAGGTGGCCAAAAAGCAGTCCACCGCCTACGTCGCGCTCATGGCTCTGAAATCATCCGGCGACTTGGCGGGCATTGAGGCCGAGCTGAAGCAGAGCATTGCGGCTGCCCTGCCCAAGCTCCTGGCTGTGCATGAGGTGACGTACAAGGGCAGCCAGTCGCGCGGCTACCCCTGCGTCACAGCCGTGGCGGAGACGACACAAGCTCTTGTGGTGCCCCAATCCGGCGAAACGCTGAATCTGCCCATGAGCGTCATCATTCTTGCCTGCCGGCTGGAGGGGAGCGTCCCCATGGGCTTCATGGCGGGCTATTCGCGTTCAGCGTTTAGTCGGGATGCGCAGGCGCAAGAGGACGCAGAGACCTTCTTCAAGGGCGTCACCCTCAGCTCGGGGAAGACCAAAGTCGTGGCGGTGGAGCCCATGAAGCCGCCTGGCAACTACACGGGCAAGGGCGTGCTGCGCACGGGCTCTTGCCCCAAGCCTGCCTACCCGCCCGAGAGCCTGGCTGCGGGCCGTTCGGGCACCGGCCAGATTCGGGTGAACATGAGCGCCCAGGCGAGGGTGCTGTCCAGCGAGGTGCTTGTATCTAGCGGCACGCCCGAGCTGGATGAAGCCGCCCGCGCCGTGCTGCCGCGCTGCTCATACACCCCTTCCTTCAAGGACAGCAACCCCGTGGCCGACACGATGGTCATCGAGTTCGTCTGGGCGCTGTCACCTACGCCGTCTGTGAGTTTCGATTCGAAGTGAGCTGGCCGCGGGGCGCGAGGCAGCATGACCGCGCTGACGGTATTTGTGACGGTATCTTCGGTGGCGTGACGGGTGCTGCGCCTTATGCGTCAATGCGTTAGGCGCTGGGTTTGGGTCGGATAGCCGCACCAATGCAAACCCACTGTCTCGCGACAGTGGGTTTTTTCATGTGCGCCTATTTCTGGATCAGCTTCACGCGGATATGTCCAGGCAGCCCGGCCTGGGCCAGCAGGGCTTCCAGCCGGGGCAGCAGATGGCGCAGCTTGGCGGCGACGGCCGCGTTGGCGGCCAGCAGGCTCCAGCCTTCTTCGTCCAGCGGCCCGGGTTGCAGGCTGGCCAGCAGATTGCCCGGCAACGCGGGCCCGATGATGCGCAGCCGCCGCCGTGACGCCTCCAGGCGCGCATTGAGCTGACTCAGGCCCTCGTGAGCACGCAACGCGTCGGCCACCGGTGTCGGCGACGGGACGCTGACGCGCACGCTCTTGGGAGCAAGGTAGCGGGGCGGGTTGGCCATAGCCGCAGTGTAGTGAGGCGGCGATCCTGGCCAAAAGCCCACTGCTAAACTGCGCCGTTTTGCGCGGCCGGGCAAGTCCGTCTTGCAATGCCTCGCCGTGCCCTCAGATTCGCGCCTCCCACCGGTTGGACAGCCCGCCCGGTGCCGCGCAGCTCCTCATTCCTCGCAGCATGTTGCCCAAGCTTCTCACCTCGATTTTCGGTAGCCGCAATGAGCGTTTGCTCAAGCAGTACCGCCGCACCGTGCAGCAGATCAACGCGCTGGAGCCGAAGTACGAGGGCTTGAGCGACGACGAATTGCGCGCCCAGACGGCTGAATTCAAGCAGCGCATCGCTGCCGGCGAGACGGTCGACGACATCCTGCCCGAAGCTTTCGCCGTCTGCCGCGAAGGCAGCAAGCGCTCGCTGAAGATGCGCCACTTCGACGTGCAGCTGATCGGCGGCATGGTGCTCAACGACGGCAAGATCGCCGAAATGCGCACCGGCGAAGGCAAGACGCTGATGGCCACGCTGCCGGTCTACCTGAACGCGCTGACGGGCAAGGGTGTCCACGTCGTCACGGTGAACGACTACCTGGCGCGCCGCGACGCGGAGTGGATGGGCAAGCTCTACACCTTCCTCGGGCTGTCGGTCGGCATCAACCTGCCGCAGATGCCGCGCGAGCAGAAGCAGACCGCCTACGCCGCCGACGTCACCTACGGCACCAACAACGAGTACGGCTTCGACTACCTGCGCGACAACATGGTCTACGAGACGGCCGATCGCGTGCAGCGCGGCCTGTCCTACGCCATCGTCGACGAGGTGGACTCGATCCTCATCGACGAGGCGCGCACACCGCTGATCATCTCGGGCCAGGCGGACGACCACACCGACGTCTACAAGCGCATCAACGCCGTCGTGCCCAAGCTGAAGAAGCAGATCGGCGAGCTCGACCCGCGCACCGGTGAAGGCGTCATCGAGCCGGGCGACTTCACGGTGGACGAGAAGTCGCACCAGATCCACCTGACCGAAGACGGCCACGAGGTTGCGGAGGCGCTGCTGACCGAGGCCGGCCTGATCCCGGAAGGCGCGAGCCTGTACGACGCGGCCAACATCACGCTGATGCATCACCTGAATGCAGCGCTGCGGGCCCACCACGTCTATCACCGCGACCAGCATTACGTCGTGCAGAACGGCGAGGTCACCATCGTCGACGAGTTCACCGGCCGCCTGATGAGCGGGCGACGCTGGAGCGACGGCCTGCATCAGGCTGTCGAGGCCAAGGAAGGCGTGGAGATCCAGGCGGAGAACCAGACGCTGGCCTCGATCACCTTCCAGAACTACTTCCGCATGTACGGCAAGCTGTCGGGCATGACGGGCACGGCCGACACCGAGGCCTATGAGTTCCAGGAGATCTACGGCCTCGAGACCGTCGTCATCCCGCCGAACCGCCCGACCATCCGCAAGGACGAGCTGGACCTGGTCTACAAGACCGACAAGGAAAAGTACAACGCCGTCATCGAGGACATCCGCGCCTGCCACACGCGCGGCCAGCCGGTGCTGGTGGGCACGACGTCCATCGAGAACTCCGAGCTGATCTCCAAGCTGCTGGACCAGGCCAAGCTGCCGCACAACGTGCTGAACGCCAAGCAGCACGAGAAGGAAGCGCAGATCGTCGCCCAGGCCGGTCGCCCGGGCGTCATCACCATCGCCACCAACATGGCCGGCCGCGGCACCGACATCGTGCTGGGCGGCAACGTCGAGAACCAGGTCAAGTTCCTCGAGGCCGACGAGGCGGTCCCCGCCGACGAGAAGGCGCGCCGCATCCAGCAGCTCAAGGACGAGTGGCAGGGCCTGCATGACAAGGTGCGGGCCGAGGGTGGCCTGCGCATCATCGCGACCGAGCGCCACGAGAGCCGCCGCATCGACAACCAGCTGCGCGGCCGTGCCGGCCGCCAGGGCGACCCGGGTTCTTCGCGCTTCTACCTGTCGCTGGACGACCAGCTGATGCGCATCTTTGCCGGTGAGCGCGTGCGCGCCATCATGGACCGGCTCAAGATGCCCGAAGGCGAGGCCATCGAGGCCGGCATCGTCACGCGCAGCATTGAAGGCGCCCAACGCAAGGTCGAGGCGCGCAACTTCGATATCCGCAAGCAGTTGCTCGAGTACGACGACGTCTCGAACGACCAGCGCAAGGTCATCTACCAGCAGCGCAACGACATTCTCGAGGCCGATAGCCTCATCGCCCAGATCGCTTCGCTGCGCGAGTCCACGCTGAGCGATGTCGTGCGCACCTTCGTGCCGGCCGAGAGCGTGGAAGAGCAGTGGGACCTGCCCGGTCTGGAGCAGGTGTTGCAGGGCGAATGGCAGATTGGCCTGTCACTGACCGAACTCGTCAAGAAGAGCGACTCGATCACCGACGACGACATTCTGGAAACCGTCACCAAGGCCGGCGACGAGCTCTTCCAGGACAAGCTCGAGCGCGTCGGCATCGATCAGTTCAACCCCTTCATGCGCATGGTGCTGCTGCAGAGCATCGACCAGCGCTGGCGCGAGCACCTGGCCGCGCTGGACTATCTGCGCCAGGGCATCCACCTGCGCGGCTATGCCCAGAAGAACCCCAAGCAGGAATACAAGCGCGAAGCCTTCGAGCTGTTCTCCCAGCTGTTGGACCTCGTGAAGATGGAAGTCACCCGCACGCTGATGAATGTGCGCATCCAGAGCCAGGAAGAGGCCAGCCAGGCCGCCGAGGCCATGGAGCGCCGTGCCGAAGCGGTGTCCAACGTGACCTACCAGCACCCCAACGAGGACGGCTCCATCAGCCAGGACGTCGACCCCGCCACGCTGCTGGCCGAATACGGCCACGTGGGCCGCAACGACCCCTGCCCCTGCGGCAGTGGCAAGAAGTTCAAGCTCTGCCACGGCAAGCTGGCCTGAGTTTTCCTGGTCGCATCCCGCCACGGGCCGGCTTTGCCGGCCCGTTTTCATTGGTGGCTCACCCCGCGCAGCCCACCCATGTGGGGGGAAAAGCGTGCGTTTGGGCACATCCCGCCGCCTGCGCCACGCGCATGAGGGGTGCTCGGACCGCTCTCACCCCCCTAGAGTGCAGTCATTCCCCGGCGAAACTCCGGGTAGACCCGAATAGAGAACCTGAAAGTACGTGATGAAAACGTTGTCTAAAGCGCTCGCCGCCCTCAGTCTTGTTGCCGCTGCATGCAATGCGACCGCAGCGGTGACGCCGGTGTCGTTCAGCTTTTCCAACGACGCCATCATGTCCAACGGCGCAGGTGCCGCGCAGTTCAACGACATCTTCGGTTTCACCTTGAACGGTGTGACGCTGATGGGCGGCAGCGTCATCACGTTCTCGGCCGAAGACCAGGCCAGCGTCGACATCACCTCGGCCTACCTCACCCAGGGTGGCACGTCCGTCGCGCTGACGCCGGTCGGCGCCGGCATCGACGTGGACAACGACATCTTCGGCATCGAGACCTGGACTCTGGGCCAGCAATGGCTGTCGGCGGGCGCCTGGCAGCTGCACGTCCTTGGCGCCGGCTTCAGCGCCAAGGGCTTCGAGGGCTACACCGCCACGCTGGAAGGCAGCACGTCGACCACCGAGTTGCCCGAGCCCACCGCCCTGGCCCTGGTGGCCGTGGCCCTGGCCGGAATGAGCCTGTCCCGTCGCCGCGCTCGCTGAGCCGCGTCCAGCCGCCCCAATCACGAAAGCAGTCCAACCATGTTCAAGCCTCTGACTCTCGCCGCCGCCCTGCTGATGAGCGCTTCGGCATTCGCCGCCGACACCGTCAGCATCCGCTTCGTCGACCGTGATGCCGGCGATCCGGCGCTCACCACCTCGCTGACGACCAACTACGTCACCGGTGGACTGAACTTCACGGATGCCGCCACCGGCAGTTTCCTGGCCTACTGCATCGAGCCGACCCAGTCCTTCGCGCTGAGCTTCAAGAGCGACGGCGTGACGCCCAACTTCAAGACCTACACGGTCGGCAGCTTCAGTGGCAGCCAGGACACACTGCTGCAGGCGCTGTACTCCAGCAAGTTTGCTTCGGTCCACTCCGGCAACCAGCAAGCCGCCTTCCAGCTCGCAGTCTGGGAAATCATGCGCGAGAGCAGCGGCACGCTCAGCGTTGCCCAGGGTAGTGGCAGCTTTTTCCTGAAGACGGAAGGTGCCACCGGCCAGCAAAATGGCATCAACAATTCGGTGCAGGCCCTGGCCACCAACTACCTGGCCGCCGCTCAGAGCTACGAGGGTCCGGCGCTGTACAGCCTGACCAAGCTCAGCAACGCCAGCTACCAGGACCTCGTCGTCGCAAGCGCCGTCAACGCGGTCCCCGAGCCCGAGACCTATGCCCTCTTCCTGGGCGGCCTGGGCGTCATCGGTCTGCTGGCCCGCCGCCGTCTGCCGCGCTGATCCACTTTCAGCTCCTTGCAAAGGCTCCCTCGGGAGCCTTTTTCACTTCTTAGAATCCTCGCGCTTTCCCTGACACCAACCGAGCGCGCCATGCCCGTCAATCTCACCGCCCCCGATCCCGCCTCCCTGTTGCCCGTGCCGGGCGTGCGCCTTGGCGTGACCATGGCCGGCGTGCGCAAGGCCAACCGGCGTGACCTCAGCGTCATCGCGCTGGAAGAGGGCGCCGCGGTCGCCGGCGTCTTCACGACCAACCGCTTCTGCGCCGCTCCCGTGCAGCTTTGCCGCGAGCATCTGGCCGGCGGCTCGGCCATCCGCGCATTGCTGATCAACACCGGCAATGCCAACGCCGGCACCGGTGCCGACGGCCTGGCCCGTGCGCGCCAGACCTGCCAGGCCCTGGCCGGCTTGATCGGCTGCCAGCCAGAGCAGATCCTGCCTTTCTCGACCGGCGTCATCATGGAGACCCTGCCGGTGGACCGCATCACCGCCGGCCTGCCCGCCGCCCTGGCCGCGCTGAAGGCCGACAACTGGGCCGAGGCTGCCGCCGGCATCATGACGACGGACACCCTGCCTAAAGCCGCTTCACGCCGCATCGAGATCGGCGGCGTGCCCGTCACCCTGACCGGCATCTCCAAGGGCGCCGGCATGATCCGGCCGAACATGGCCACCATGCTGGGCTTCGTCGCCACCGACGCCAACGTCGCCCCGGCCCTGCTGCAGCCGCTGGTGAAAGAAGCGGCCGACGCCTCCTTCAACCGCATCACCATCGACGGCGACACCTCCACCAACGACTGCTTCATGCTGATTGCGTCGCGCCGCGCGGCGCATGCCGAGATCACGTCGCTGGACAGCGCCGAGGCCAAGACGTTGCGCGAGGCGCTGATCGCGCTGGCCCAGGAACTCGCGCAGGCCATCGTGCGCGACGGCGAGGGCGCGACCAAGTTCATTGCCATCACCGTCGAAGGCGGCCGTGACGAGGCCGAGTGCAGGCTGGCGGCCTATGCCATCGCCCACTCGCCGCTGGTCAAGACGGCCTTCTTTGCCAGCGACCCGAACCTCGGCCGCATCCTGGCGGCCGTCGGCTATGCCGGCATTGGCGACCTGGACCAGGGCCTGATCGACCTGGACCTGGATGACGTTGCCGTGGTGCGCCAGGGCGGGCGCCTGACGACCTATCGCGAGGAAGACGGCCAGCGCGTCATGAAGCAGTCCGAGATCACCATCCGCGTCGGCCTGAACCGCGGTTCGGCCAGCGCCACCGTCTGGACCTGCGACCTCAGCCACGACTACGTCAGCATCAACGCGGACTATCGAAGCTGAGGGTTATTGCTGTCAGGGCTTCATCGCATGACGATCGGCGCCGCCTGCGGGCGGCGCTGACAATCCGCGGCTTCACGGAACACATCCCGGACACCGCTCGATGAAGCTCACCTTGTCTGCCATCACCCTCGCAGCCGTTCTCGCCACCAGCGCCCAGGCCCAGGGCCTCAGCTATCCCGCCACGCGCAAGGTCGACCAGGTCGACGCCTATCACGACACGGCTGTCGCCGACCCCTACCGCTGGCTGGAGGACGACAACAGCGCCGAGACCAAGGCCTGGGTCGTCCAGCAGAACGAGGTCACCGACAAGTTCCTGGCCGCCATGCCGCAGCGCCTGCCGGCGCGCCGCATCTACACCGAGCTCTACAACTTCGAGCGCTTCGGCATCCCCTTCAGCGAAGGCGGCCGCTATTTCTGGACCCGCAACGACGGCCTGCAGCAGCAGAACGTCCTCTACACGGCCAAGTCCCTGGCCGACACGCCGGTCGTGGCGCTGGACCCCAACCTGCTGTCCAAGGACGGCACCGTGGCACTGAGCGGCGTCGTGCCCTCGCGCGACGGCAAGCTGCTGGCCTATGGCATCGCCGGTGCCGGCTCCGACTGGCAGACCTGGAAGGTGCGTGACCTCGCCACCGGCCAGGACCTCGCTGACACCATCGAATGGGTCAAGTTCAGCGGCGCCGCCTGGACGGCCGATGGCAAGGGCTTCTTCTACGCCCGCTATGACGCGCCCAAGGAAGGCGACAAGCTCAAGGGCGCCAACTACTTCCAGAAGCTCTATTACCACCGCCTCGGCACGGCCCAGAGCGAGGACCTGCTCGTCGCCGAGAACCGCGACGACAAGGAGTGGGGTTTTGGCACCGAGGTGTCGGACGACGGCCAACTGCTGGTCATCAGCGTCTGGAAGAGCGCCGGCAGCAAGAACGGCCTGATGGTGCTGCCCCTGCCCAAGGGGGCTTTTGCCGGCGGCAAGCCCCAGCCCATCACGCTGGACTTCGACGCCCAGTACACCCCTGTCGCCGCCGTCAACGGCAAGCTGATCGTCAAGACCGACAAGGGCGCCCCGCGCGGCAAGCTCGTCGCTGTCGACCTGAAGAACCCGGCGCAGGCCAATTGGAAGACGCTGGTGCCCGAGGGCCCGGATGCGATGACGGCAGCCTCTGCCGTCGGCGGCCGTTTCCTGTTGAGCTATCTGCATGACGCTGCGACCCTCGTGCGCGTGCATGGCGCCGACGGCAAGCAGCTCAGCGAGGTCAAGCTGCCCGGCATCGGCACGGCTGGCGGCTTCGGCGGGCGCTGGAGCGACAAGGAAACCTTCTTCAGCTACACCAGCCTGACCACCCCGGCCGAGATCCATCGCTACGACGTCAAGACCGGCAAGATCAGCCTGTTCAAGCGTCCCAAGACGGCCTTCAACCCCGATGAGTTCGAGACCCGCCGCGAATTCGTCACCAGCAAGGACGGCACCCGCTTCCCCATCTTCATCGCCGCGAGGAAGGGCCTGAAGTTCGACGGCAGCAACCCGACCCTGCTCTACGGCTATGGCGGCTTCGACATCTCCATCACCCCGGGCTATGGCGTGACGGCCGCGACCTGGATGAGGATGGGCGGCGTCTACGTCATTGCCTCCATCCGCGGCGGTGGCGAATACGGCTCGGCCTGGCACGAGGCCGGCACCAAGCTGAAGAAGCAGAACGTCTTCGACGACTTCATCGCCGCCGGCGAATGGTTGATCAGCCACAAGGTCGCCAGCCCCGCGACGCTGGCCATCAACGGTGGCAGCAACGGCGGCCTGCTGGTCGGCGCGGTCACCAACCAGCGCCCCGACCTGTTCGCGGTCGCCGTGCCGCAGGTCGGCGTGATGGACATGCTGCGCTACCAGAACTTCACCATCGGCTGGGCCTGGGCTACCGACTACGGCACCAGCGCCGACAGCCCGGAGATGTTCAACGCGCTGCGCGCCTACTCGCCGGTGCACACCATCAAGAGCGGCGCCAAGTACCCGGCCGTGCTGATCACGACCGGCGACCATGACGACCGCGTCGTGCCGGCCCATAGCTTCAAGTACGCCGCCACGCTGCAGGCCGCCGACACGGGTGCGGCTCCGAAGCTGATCCGCATCGAGGTCAACGCCGGCCACGGCGCGGGCAAGCCGACATCCAAGATCATCGAGGAGCGCAGCGACATCCTGGCTTTCATTGCCAACACGATGAAGTTGGAAGTCAAATAATGAGACCCCTCGTCCGGCCTCGCGCCGCTGAACGCGGGCGAGTCCAGCCGGTCCCCCGAGGTGACGGCGATGCTTGCGGCGTCGAGCCGCAAGCACATCGCCAGCGCGGGCCGGCTCGGGAGCGGCCCAGCGCTCGGCCCGCAGGGCGATGAGCAGTGCTGTGGTGATCCGTGACCTGGGCGTCGGCGATGTCGACGCTCTGCTTGATCTCTATCAGCATCTGAACGCCGGCGATGCGCCGCCTTCGCAAGAGGCGGTACACGCCGTGTTCGCACATCCGTGGCTGCGCCATTTCGGGCTTTTTGACGGTGAGACGCTCATCGCCAGCTGCAACCTCGCCGTCATCCCCAACCTGACGCGCGGCGGCAGCAGCTATGGCGTCATCGAGAACGTCGTCACCCATGCGGACCATCGCGGCCAGGGGCATGGCCAGGCCGTCGTCCGGCATGCGATTGATCAAGCCTGGGGCGCAGGTGCCTACAAGGTCGTGTTGACAACCAGCCGCAAGGACCCCGCCGTGTGGGCCTTCTACGAGCGCTGTGGCTTTGACAGCGGCGACAAGCGCGCCTTCGTCATACGCCGGTCCTAGAAGTTCACGGCCTTGGTCTTGAGGCCGCGAGCCACCAGCGTCGCGTTGATCAGCTGGGCCTGCTCCCGGCTCGGGAAAGGCCAGACCGTTGCGCGCCAGCCCTCGGGCGTCTGGATGACATCGGCCTGCAGCGCGTCGGGGTTGCCGTGCACGCCGACCAGGCCCGCCTTCATCTTCCCCAGCAGCGCCTCGGCCTCGGCCTTGCTGCCCGGCGGGCCGACGAGGGCGACGACGACCTTGTCCGATGACTGGGCCAGGCGAGCCAGGCGTGGGTCGACGGGCTCGGGCTTGCTGGCGGCAGGCTCGGGCTTGTCGACCGTCTTTTCGCCCGGCTTTTCCGCAGGCGCCTCGGCGGGCTTGTCCGAGCGCAGGATCGGCGGGCGCTTGATGCCGTCGGTGCGCTCCACGAGGCGGGGGCGAATATCGGGCGGTGGCGCGTCGCTTGCAGCCTCGCTGGCGGGCGCTTGCGCGGCCGAAGCGGCCGCAACGGCCGACTCTGGAGCGGAGGCGGGCGCAGAAGCGGCTGAGGCGGAGACAGGCAGGGCCGGCGCTGATGCCGCCGACGCTGCCGTCGGGGGCGGCGCAGCGGCCGGCTCGGCCGCGCGTTGGGGCCACAGCATCCAGGCACCCACGGCGATCAGGACCGCCAGCACGGCACCCGCTGCGCCCAGGCGGATCGGGTCCCACAGCCGGCGGCCAATGATTTCCGAAGGGATGCCGCGGCCGGCCAGCACGCGGGTGCGGGCGCTGCCCACATCGACGCCCGCCGTCATCACATAGAGCTCGAAAGGCCAGCCGCCGTGGGCGCTGGCGAGGGTCTCGTCGATGACGATGACGCGCCAGGGCCGGCTGTCGGGGGTGGCCGGCGGCTCGGCAAAGCCATGGGCCAGCGCAAAGCGCTCGACCTGGGCCGGGCTCAGGCCGGGCAGGAATTTCTCGCTGAAGGCGCGCCATTGCGTGCGCGGGCGCCGGGCGATCAGGCGTGGCAGATGCGTCAGGCGCTGCTTCCATGCCGCCCAGCGTGACAGGGGTGGCGAGCCATGCAGTGCGTCGAAGGCGCTGACCACATCGGTCAGCACGGGCTCGACCAGGCCGCCCGCCTCGGCAGAGGCGCGCACAAAGGGCAGGGCCACCACGCCCACGGTGTGCACGTCGCCCACGGCGATGCGCCGCGCAAGCGGGTGGCGGTTGTGCCAGTCAACGATCTGTTCGGCCAGGCGCTCCATGACTACTTGATCTTCGCCGAGCCGCAGGCGATGCAGCTCAGCGAAATGAGCGCTCATCCCAGCTCTTTATTGGGTATTCGCGGGCCGAGCGCCGGGCCGCTCCCTAGCCGGCCCGCCTTGGGCGATGTGCTTGAGGCTTGATGCCGCAAGCATCGCCGTCCCCCCGGGGGCTGAGGCCGGACACGGCAAGTCCTGTGGACTCGTCGTGCCTGCCGAAGCGCTGCGGCCGCCGGCTGCAGCGCGGTCCCGGCCAAGGTACTCCTTGGACGAGGGGCTTCACTTCAGCCCAGTTGCTTCAGCAGCCAGGCGTTCAGATCTTCAATCTCCTCCATGCAGACCGAGTGCGGCATCGGGTATTCATGCCATTCGACCTCATGACCCAGGGCGCGCAACGCGTCACGGCTGGCCGTGCCGCGGGCGGGCACGACGACCGGGTCTTGCGTGCCATGGGCCATAAAGATGGACAGGTCGGCATTGGCGGGTGAGCGCTCGGCGGCCGTCGTCGCGGCCAATGGCAGATAACCCGACAGCCCGACGGCGCCGCCGAGACGCTCGGGGTAGCGCAGGGCGGTCATCAGCGCCATCGCGCAGCCCTGCGAGAAGCCGACGAGGACGATGCGCGCCGCCGCCACGCCGCGTGTGCGTTCGTGGTCAATCAGCTCGGTGATCTGGCGCACCGATTCGCGCAAGCCGGCCTCGTCCTCGCGCTTGACGAGGTCGGCGCCGAGGATGTCGTACCAGGCCCGCATCACATACCCGCCGTTGATCGTGACGGGCCGTTCGGGCGCGTGCGGGAACACGAAGCGCACGGCGCCCAGGCTCTTCAAATCAAGCTCGCCGCAGATGGGCACGAAGTCATGGCCGTCGGCCCCCAGGCCGTGCAGCACGATCAGCGTCGTGCCGGGATTGGGGCCGGTCTCGACGACATGGGTTTCAAGCATGGGGGTTCCAGTTCTCGATGCGAAGTTCAAAGCGTTTGTCGCCGTAGACGTCCAGGCCTTCGTCGGTCGGCGTCCAGCCGGCTCGACGGTAGAAGGCCTCGGCGCGTGAATCGGGCTGGGTGCCCAGGTCCAGGCGCCCGTGGCCCTGGGCGAACAGCCAGTTCACCATCACGTCGTGCAACTGGCGGCCGTAGCCCTGCCCATGCAACGCCGGGTCCACGAACATCGCCCAGATGTGGCCGTCGCGGGCGTCGCCGATGGCAAAGCCCGCAATGCGCCCGGGCTCCAGTTCGACAACCCAGCCACGGCCGAAATCTTCCAGATAGACATGCAGTTCGGCATCCGAGATGCGGCCCGGGGTCAGCTTGTTCTCGGTGACGGCATAGCGCACGCGCCAGATCTCGGCAGTGTCGTCGCGCGTGGCGATTCGAAGTGTCATGGCGTCATTGTCGCGACAGCGGGCGCTGCCCTTGCCGTTCATGATCACGTTCATGGGAAGCCTTTATCTCGTCCGCCACGGTCAGGCCAGCTTTGGTGCGGCCGACTATGACCAGCTCAGCGCCAAGGGCCATGAGCAATGCCGCCATCTCGGCGCTTACTGGCGCGAACGCGGCCAGCGCTTCGATGCCGTGTTCACCGGCACGCTGCGGCGGCACAAGCAGTCGCTGGCGGGCATCGTCGAGGGCTACGGTGAGGATCTGCCCGCCGTCGCACTGCCGGGGCTGAACGAGTACGACAGCGAGGCCGTCGTGCGCGCCATCCACCCCGGCCCCATCGATGCCCCGACGACCCCCGAGGCCGTCAAGCACCACTTCCGGCTGCTTCGCCAGGGCCTGCTGGCCTGGATGAGCGGCGAGACGGCACCGGTGGGCATGCCGGCGCACGCGGATTTCGCCGCCGGCGTGGCCGATGCGCTGGCACGCGTGCTGGCTTTGGGTGTGGGCAAACAGGTGCTCATCGTCTCCAGCGGTGGGCCTATCGCCACGGCCGTGGCCCAGGTGCTGTCCACGCCGCCCGAGACTTTTGTGGAACTCAACCTGCGCATCCGCAACTCGGCTGTCACCGAGTTTGCCTTCAACCCGAAGCGCCACCACCTCGTCACGTTCAACACGCTGCCGCACCTGGATACGGCGGAGATGCGGGCGCACATCACGCACGCCTGAGCGCGCCGGCCCCAAACGGGCCAATACCGACGGCACTGGGCATGGCTCTCCTGGGCGAAGCGGCCGTGCGACCCGGTCGGCAGCATGACGACTCCTCAACCCCCGATGGAGTTCCGTCATGTCTTCACCCCGCCTTTTTGGCTTCGCCACCCTGATCAGCCTGGCCGCCACCTTCGTTGAACCGGCCCAGGCCCAGAGCTACAGCTTCAACCAGACCGGCTACGCCGATGGTGCCACGCTGAGCGGCCATTTCGCCGGCAGCGACCTCGACGGCAATGGCTGGCTCTATGCCTATGAGCTGACCGAGTTTGAGCTGAACTGGTCCGGCAACCGCGCCGTGCAGGCCTTCAACCTCGGCTTCAGCGAACGCGCCGGCCTGGAGTTCGAACTCTCCAGCGGCACGCTCTCGCACATGGCCGCCTTCAGCCAGAACGAGGAGGGCGTGCGCTTCTTCAGCTTCGACAGCAAGGGCTGGCCCAGCTACACGATCCCGGGCGTCGTCGCCGACGAGCGCCTGGGCCTGGTGTCCATGAGCTGGGAGCCGTTGCAGGTCACGGCCGCCGTGCCGGAGCCGCAGAGCCTGGCACTGCTGATGGCGGGCATGGGCTTCATCGGCCTGTGGAGCCAGCGCCGACGGGCTCACTGACAATGCGCGGCTATGGCCGCGCCCTTGTTCACGTCCCTCATCACGCCGCCGCCGGCCGCCACCGCGCCGGCCCACGAGCGCTTTTTGCACCTCATCCGCCTGGCCCTGGCCGGCGGGCAGTTTGGCAAGTTGCTGCTGTCCGGCCCCGTGGGTGATGACGAGGACGTCGAGCGCCTCACCGTGCGCCTGGTCGAACTGCGCGGTGAGCCGGCCTTGAGCTTTCTCTGGCGCCACCGCACCAAGGACGTCACCAAGAACCACGCCCCCGAAGCGGGCCTGGCCGAGATCGCCACGCTGCTGGGCGCGCGCTTTCGCAATGCCCATCTGCACACGGCGACCGAAGAGGTGCAGTTCGCCGTCAGCCGCAAGGGCCGCGAAACGCTGCGGGTGACGCGCGTCGATGGGTCTGAAGCGGTTGCTCCCGCTGCCCACGACAAGGCCAAGCAGCGCCCGCTGGACATGCTCAATCCCGTGTGGTCGGCGCTGGGGCTGACCCACCTTGTCAAGGGCGAGCCGGCGCTGGTGCCGGCGATGGCGCGCAAGTGGAAGCAGATCAACCGCTTCGTCGAGATCCTGTCCTCGGCCGTCGACGAGGCCGAACTGCAAGGCCCCGTGCGGGTGGCCGACTTCGGTTCTGGCAAGGGCTACCTGACCTTCGCCGTGCATGACTGGCTGCAGTCCCACGGCCTCAGCCCCCGCGTCACGGGCATCGAGCTGCGTGACGACATGGTCAAGTTGTGCGGTGCCATCATCGACAACGAGGGCCTGACCGGCCTGCGTTTCGACCAGGGCGACGTGAGAACGCAGGCCGTGCAACCGCTGGACGTGATGATTGCCCTGCACGCCTGCGACATCGCCACCGACCATGCCCTGCACGTTGCCCTGCAGTCGGGCGCCAAAGTCATCATGAGCTCGCCCTGCTGCCACAAGGAGCTGCGCCCGCAGATGACGCTGCCAGCCGTGCTGCGGCCCATGCTGCAGCACGGCATCCACCTCGGCCAAGAGGCCGAGATGGTGACCGACTCGCTGCGCGCCCTGCTGCTGGAGAGCCAGGGTTACCGCACCCAGGTCTTCGAGTTCATCGCGCTGGAGCACACCAGCAAGAACAAGATGATCCTGGCCGTGAAGGCGCAGGGCCTGGCCGCCGAGGCATTGGCTGCGCGCCGGCCCGAGCTGCTGGCGCAGATTGCCGAGATCAAGCGCTTTTATGGTCTGCGCGAGCAGCGGTTGGAGCAGTTGCTGGCGGGGTGATGAATCGGCCTGCGCCGCTCCGGCAGTGCGGCCTCAGCCGCTTAGCCCGCCTTGCCAAATAGCGACTGCAGCAGGGCCTCCGCCCTCTGCAGGCCTTCATCGGTGAGAGCCACGGACGTCGCCTTGCCGACCGGGTCGCTGATCAACCCCTTCTCGTGCAGCCGGCCCATCGCATCCCAGTCGAAGGACTTCCACGCCCGATGGCCGTCATGCAGGCCCAGTAGCAACAAGGCCAGCACGGCGTCGTCGATCCGTTCGGTGTCCAGGTTCATGAAGCCTCCTGTCGAGCCATGGCCAGTGCATCCAGTGGCGAGCGCACGGCACCGCCGCCGAGCTTGAGCACATGGGTGTAGATCATCGTGGTGGCCACGTCGGAGTGGCCGAGGAGTTCCTGCACGGTGCGGATGTCGCTGCCGGCTTGCAGCAGGTGGGTGGCAAACCGAAGGTTCAGTGAAGACTGACTTGTACCCAAGTCATGTCGTAGCTAAAACAATGGCGCAGCGTGTGGGGTGTGGCGGGCTTGGCGACGCCTGCGGCCTGGACGGCGCGCTTGAAGGCGCGCTGGAAGGTCTCGTGATAGAGGTGGTGCCGGCGGAACACGCCGGTGCGCGGGTCGGTGGCGTGATGGTCTTGCGGGAAGACCCAGAACCAGCCCCAGCTCGCGCCCGCCCTGGGGTATTTGCGGGCGAGCGCGCCGGGCATCTGCTCAGCCGCAACTGCGAGTACGCCACAGATGTTCCCGCGTTTGAAGAGCCGTTCGAAAAGGAGTTCGCGTACGTTGCAGACCTATGGGAGTCAGCCGCAAGCCGAGCCGAGTTCGAGTCTAAGTACAGTCGTGCAGTCTCAAATCAACATGATGCGCGGTACTGCTAACCTTTTGCTGCAGCGGGCGGCTTCGCCGCCCGCTGAGCGCACACGTTTTGGCTCAGATGACCATTGAGAACGCCTTCTTGACCTTGTGTGGATTCCTCGCGATCTACATCGGTTGCCGGTTTATCGTGGCGAGGAAGATTCCAATCGTCAGCGAAGACGATCGCGAAACACATGGTTGGCTTCGCGGGAAGGAGGCTGTCATCGCAGGCCTTGCGGTTGTCGCTCTGGGGCTCGCACTCTTGGCTGCCGCGATTGGCCTCATCAAGCTACGTGCCTAGCCACATGAATATCCTGAGCCGGCCAGCTACTTCCGCAGTGATCCATAACCTGCCATTGGAGCGGACCGCCTTCGGCGTCCGCTCACTTTCACGTTCGGCCTCACCAATGCCGCCATGCCCCGCGATTGGCGGCCAAATTTAATGTAGCTACATTAAAGCGTGCAAGTTGAGTTCGACCCTGCCAAAGACGCGAGCAATCTGGAGAAGCACGGGCTATTGCTGGCATTGGCAGCCGGACTCGATTGGGATGCATCACTGGTGTGGGTTGATTAACGGTACGAGTACGGCGGGTTGCGCATGATCGCGTTAGCGCCGGATACCGGGATCCTGTATTACGTGGCATTTGTAGGTCGTGGCGAGACGCGAAGGATCATCAGCTTGCGCAAAGCCAACCGATGCGAGGTGAAGCACTATGTCCAAAGTTTCTAAGCGCCCGGCCATCGTCATGCCGACGGTGGCGGAAGGCAAAGCGATTACGGCAGCCGCAAAGGCCGATCCGGACGCGCACCCCCTGACTCCGAAGCAGTTGCAAGCCATGGTTCCGATGAAGGCTGTACGTGGTCGGCCTAAGTCTGAGAACAAGAAGCTGCTGGTGTCCGTCCGCTATAGCCCGGAAGTCGTGGCGTATTTCAAGTCAACCGGCGAGGGGTGGCAGTCTCGTATGGACGGTGTGCTTCAGCAGTACGTAGCGCGTCACTCGCGGCGAGCGTGAGGCCGAACCAGCCTCTCGAGCCGACTCGCGTCCGCAGGCCGCTGCTATCGGCTCAGCTTCAACGTCAGGCGTCACTCAAGCGGCATCGCGTACGTCTGACCATTCTTCGAAAGAACAGGAGACCCCAAATGTCCACATCGGTGCTCTTCATGTCTATGTCACTCGACGGATACATCGCTGGCCCGAACGACGAAGTGGGCAACCCCGGCGGCGACGAATTCGACCGGTTGCACGAGTGGTATGGGGACTTCTCCCGTCCATCTGGGGCGGTCGGACAACTGTGGGATGAGTGGAACTCACCTGGCGCGATTCTGGCGGGGCGGCGCACTGTGGAGCAGGTCGATCACTGGGGCGGTGACAACCACGGTGTCCCGATCATCGTGCCCAGCCACCGGCCGCCGGGCCCTTCGGTAGCGAACTATCCGTTGGTGACCTACGTGCCCGACGGCATCGAGCGCGCAATGGCGCAGGCAAAGGCCGCCGCCGGGGATCGCATCGTGCTGATGCTTGGTGCGTACACGGCGCAACGGGCGCTCGAGGCTGGTGTGCTGGACGAGTTGCAGATCCACCAGATCCCGGTCCTGCTCGGTGGTGGCCGCCGGTTGTTCGAGATGTTGCCTTCGCGCGTGGAGTTGGAGATTGTCCGGGTGATCGACACCCCGGAAGCCACCCACATCCGCTACTGCGTTCGTCGCTGAGTGGGATGACGCCTGACAACGGGTTCCAGCCGCCGGCTCCCATGAATTCAGCGCCAGCCATCGAATACAAGCTCTCGCCACCGCTGGGTGACCTGGAACTGAACGAGTTGTTTTCTGCGTCTTGGGCAAACCATCGCCCCACGACGTTTCAGGCCGTCTTGCGCTCCAGCATGGCTTACGTCTGCGCGTACCGGGGGGCCGAACTTGTCGGCTACGTCAACGTCGCCTGGGACGGCAAGACGCATGCGTTTGTCCTGGACACCACGGTTCATCCCAGTTGCCGGCGGCGGGGCATCGGAAAGGCGTTGGTTCTTGCCGCGCTGGAGCAAGCCAGGGGGCGCGGGGTCACTTGGGTGCACGTCGACTTCGAGCCTGACCTGCGGGAGTTCTACAGCCGTTGCGGGTTTCGCTTGTCCGAGGCTGGCGTCTTCAACGTCGCGGCCGAGGCGTGACAGTCAAGGGGCGTCCCGCAGGCGGGCCGCGGGCCGAGGGCAGCGACTTGGATCACGTCAACGCGCGCGGCGGCGCCGGGCCAGCATGGCCAGGCAGGCCAGGCCGGCCAGGATCAGGGTCCAACTGCCCGGCTCGGGCACCGGCACGGCGCTGGTCACGAAATGGCCATCGGTGGCCAGGCCATTGGCGGCCGTGAAGCCGTAGAACACCGGCGTGCCGACGAGGCCGAGCTGGTCGAAGCTGACCTGGGCGCTGACCGTGTAGATGCCGAGGTTCAAGTGCTCGATGGTGCCGGTCAGCATGCCGGCGTTGTCGTTCAGCCCCGAGGGGGTGTACTGCACCGAGGCATACCACTGGAAGTCAGGGTCGCGGATGGTGTCGCCCAGGCCGGTTTCGGTAGCAGCCAGCGGCGCCACTGAGCCGCCGGACAGGATCTGCAGGCTGGGCGACACCGGTTCGCCGTTGAAATGAAAGGTGTCGATGGCAAAGGCCACGCTGGCCGGACTCAGACCGTCATAGCCGAGGCCCGAGCCTGCGCCGCCGACGCCGGCCGTGTCGCTCAGCGTGAAGGTGAGGCCATCGCCGCGCAGGCCCTGGCTGACGGGGATGAAGAAGTGGAAGTCGAAAGCGAAGGCCTGGTTGAAGTCCAGCGTGAGGGCATTCGGCGCGAAGCCGGCGCCGCCCTGGCCGCCGACACCTGGTGCCGTCAGCATCAGGTCGCTGTAGGTGAAGCCGTTGCCCGGCGTCGTGTTGGACGCCGTCGCGCTGCCGTACAGCGACCAGCTGGTGAAGTCGGTGAATCCGGTTGCAAGGCTCACGCCCTGCTGGGCATGGGCGCCAAGGCTGGCGGCAAGGGTCAGGGGCAGCAGCAGTCGGGCAAGCTTCATGGTGGGGTCTCCGATCAGGTTGTGCGCCAGTCTGGAGAGCGACCGTTAGGCAATCGTTAGCCGATGGAGCCATCTCACCCCCTCAAGCCCGGGGTCTGTGAACTAGCATCCGCGCCCATGGCTCTCGCCCACACCAAGACCCGTGCGCCGCGCCCGCGTGCCGGCCTGCTGCTGCCACGCCCGGCCCTGCTGGCCGACGTGCAGCGCGCGCTGGATGCTCACCGCGTGCTGTTGATCTGCGCGCCTGCCGGCTATGGCAAGACGTCGTTGCTGACCCAGGCCCTGGCCGATGCGGGCGCCGACACGGCCATTGCCTGGGTGGCCCTGGACGAAGGCGACGACCTCGGCCGCCTGCTGGACTGCCTGTTCGCCGCCTTCGAGCCTTATGACCCGCCCTGGCGCACGGCGCCCGAGGGCCTGCGAGACGCGGCGCTGCGCGGCGGCACCGAGATCGTCACCGTGGCCGATGCGATGCTGAATGCGCTGGAGGCCTGCGAGGTCGAGCATGGCCTGATCGTGCTGGACGACGCCCACCATCTCGTCGACCCGGCTGCGTTGCAGTTCCTGGACCGCTGGCTGGCCCGCATGGGCGAGCGCTGGCGCCTGGTACTGGCCGCCCGCCACGAGCCCGCGCTGCGCCTGGCACGGCTGCGGGCCGCCGGCGAGCTGGCTGACCTCGGCCCCGTCGAGCTGGCGCTGGCGCGCGGCGAGGTCGAGCAACTGGCCCAGGCCGCGGGCCTGGACGAAACCGCTGCGGCGGGGCTCTACGAGCGCTGCCAGGGCTGGCCCGCCGGCCTGCGCCTGGCTTTGGGCGCGGGACAACAGCGCCTGCCCGCAGCCATCGACCGCGCCACCTTCGACTACCTGGCCGCCGAGGTACTGGACCGGCTGGAACCGGGCCTGCGCGGCTTCCTGCTGCGCACCAGCGTGCTGCACGAACTTGACGCCGCGCGCTGCCAGGCGCTGGGCGAGGACGCCCACGCAGCCGGCTGGCTGGCCGATATGGAGCGCCTCTCGCTCTTCGTGACCGTCGTCGACCTGGCGCCCCACACGCTGCGCCTGCACCAGCTCTTGCGTGACATGCTGCAACAGCGCCTGCGCCAGGAGCAGCCCGAGGTCTACCGCCAGCAGCTGGAGCGCGCCGCGATGCTGGAGACGGACGCGGTGCGCCGGCAGAGCCTGTTGCTGGCCGCGGGCCGCCCCGAGCGTGCAGCCGAGCTGCTGCTGGCAGACGGCGCCTTGCTGATGAACCAGCTCGGCGCCCAGGGCCTGCTGGACCTGACCCGGCGCTTCGACCCTGCCTTTGCCGAGTCCAGCCCGGAACTGCACCGCGTCAAGGCGCTGGCGCTGTGGGTGCTGTGGGAGGCCCAGCAGGCCGAATGGCATCAGAGCCGCGCCGAGGCGCTGTTCGACGCGCGCGGCGACCAGGCCGGTCTGCTCGCCGCGCGCGGCCATCGCAGCATCCTGCTGATCGCGCAGGGCCGCCTCCAGGAGGCTGAAGCCCTGCTGCGCGACCTCGACCCGTTTGCGCTGAGCGGCGAGCTGCGCCGCGTGACGCTGCTGGGCCGCACCTGGCATGCGATGGAAAGCTGCCGCTTCGATGCCGTTGCGCCGCTGTTCGACGCCCTTGTCACCGAGCTGCTGAACACGACCACGCTGGAGAGCTGGTACATCTGCTCGCCGTCGCCGCGCCAGATCAGCTGCGTCGGCATGTCGCCGGTGGCCGACCGCTGGTACCGTGGCGCGATGCAGGTGCTGGGCAACCGGTCGCTGCCCTTCGGCGTCAACGCGCACACGTCCCAGGCCTGGAACCTGTTCTGGCAGGGCCGCCTGGCCGAATCCCGGCAGATGCTGGCTCATGCTGAAGCCGATGCAGCCTGGTTGGGTCGCATCGTCATCGCGCGCAACCAGGGCCAGGCCCTGCATGCGATGTTCGACCTGATCGCCGGCCGCCATGACGAGGCCCTGGCCCTGATGCGGCTGCGCCTGGCCGAGCATGTGCCGGGCTATGGTGCCTGGGGCGCTTGGCATGCGACCTTTGCCATGTCGCGCATGGCGGCCGCCATCGGCAACCTTGAGGCGCTGGCCGAGAGCCTGGAGTGTCTGGTGCGCATCGGTGCGGACCTGCCCGACCTCGTCATGCCGCACCGGCCACGGCCGCTGCTGGGCCTGCAGGCCCAGCTCGCCGCGCTGCAGGGCCGGCGCGACGAAGCCATCGCCGCCTGGCGCGGTCTGCTGGCGGACGGCGAAGGCGGCGACCTGCTCGGCCAGCTGGCCGAGGCGCGCCTGCGTCTGGCCGCCGTGCTGCTGGAGGGCGGCGACCGTGGCGGTGCGGCACAGGCCCTGGCCCCGGCGCTGGCCCGGCGCGAGCCCGGCGGCCTGCTGTGGGCTGTGCCGAAGCTGCTGCAGATGGCGGGTGAAGACTGGGGCGACCTGCTCGACCCGGTCGACCTCGCCCGGCTGCGCGGCTGGGCCGACGCCGTGCGCCCGGCCACGCGGGTGGTGGTCGAAGCCGCCGCCGTTTCCGGGGACGACCGGCTCTCGCAGCGCGAAGCCGAAGTCATCGCCCAGATCGCCGCCGGCGCCAGCAACAAGCACATCGCCCGCGCGCTGGACCTGAGCCCCCACACCGTCAAGCGGCATGTGGCCAACATCCTCGACAAGCTGGGCCTGAACTCACGCGGCGAGGCGGCCGCGTGGTGGAACCAGCGTCAGATGGCCACCAGGCCCGGCACGCTGGCCTGACCCAGCGCCCGGCACAGCTTGGCCCAGGCCGTGTCGTTGAGCAGCGCGCGCGCCGAGGCCAGCACCGGCGCCTGAACCGGCGGTGGCAGGCTGCCGATGACAAGGGCGCGCTCGGCCGGCGTCAATGCCGGAATCATCCAGCGCAGCGTCTCGCTCATCTCGCGCGGGCCGATGCTGGCCAGGATGCGGTGGTGGATGTCGAGCAGCTCGGCGTCGCTGTAGGCGGCCCACAGCGCCAGGTTGTGGCGGCTCTCTTCCACGCCCATGTGCTCGAGGTTGTGGGCCACGAAGGCCGCGAAGCGGCGGTACAGGCGCTGGGCGGCGCTCGCTGACGGCATGGCGCGCAGCGCGGCGGACTCGGCGCGCAGGCCGGCGATGGCGTCCAGGTGCTCCTCGTGCTCGACCTCGATGGCCGCGCTGGCCCCCGCGCGGCGGGCTTCGATGGCGGGGTGGACGAACTCGTTCTCCTTGTCGAGATGGTGCCGGGCGGCATCCAGCAACGCGTCGAGCTGGCCCAGGCTGGTGGCCAGCTCGAGCGGGTCGTCGACATCGAGGCGGCTCAGCTGCTGCAGTGTGTCGCTCATGAACAGGCGCAAAGCCTTGTGGATATGGGCGTAGAGGTCCAGGCGCGGGGGGAGGGTGGTCATGGTGAAGGCTCCGTTTGAGCCGGCGTGATGGGGCCGGATGCGCCGCAGTGTTCCGGCCGGCGTCGCGGTTGCCATCGCGCTGATGGGCCATGCCCGACGGGCCATCGGTCGTGGCTCGTCGCATGGCTCTTCGGGGCGATGGCAGGGCCCGGCCTGCTCGGCAAAGTGCGATCCATGCAACGCCTCGACCTCGTCCTTCTGCTCAGCACTGCCGCACCGGCGGCGCGCGCCGAGCTGCCCCGGGCGCATCGAGCGTGTCTCTGTCCCGTTGATCCTTTTCCAGGAGATCCTCATGAAGCGTTTTGATTCCTCTTCTGCCCCACTCAGCCTGAGCTGGGCCATCGTCACCGCTCTGGGCTTGGTGGCCGCCGGTGTGCTGGTCCTGCCCGCCGAGGCTCATGCCGCCGCGTCGCCTTGTGACGACAAGGCGACACTGCAACGCCGGCTGGATGACTTCGATTCGCGCTGGAATGCCAGCGACGCCTGGGGCCTGACGGCCCAGTTCACGATGGAGGGCAGCTTGGGCGCTGCCGGCGAGCCGGGCCGCGTGGCGGTCTACCGCGAACTCATCGAGCGTCTGGGCCGTTCGTCGCAGCAGCGCAAGACGCGCCTGCTGCGTGCCACCGACGTCGGCCAAGCCTGCCTGGTGGACGTGCAGGTGCGCAGCGGCGAACGCGGCGAGGCTGGCTTGTTCCTGCTGGCGCCGTCGGCCGAGGGCGGCATCGTCGCGATGCGCTGAGGCAGCGCACCCGGGCTGGGCGCGTGGGCGGCCTACTTGCGTCTCAAAGGCAAATTGCCTTGTCGGCGTGAGGTCGTCGTTGCCTACTTCGCCTTCGCCGGCCAGCGCCGGAAGTCGTACCAGAGCTCCGGACGTTCGGCAGGCGTGGCGGTGCCGGGCGTGAGCAGCGGATTGGTGAGATCGATCACCACGCGCTCATGCAGGCGCGCACGGCGTAACCGTTCGCCGAAGTAGCGCTCAAAGAGCTTGTCAAAGCTGCCATCGGCCATCGCCTGGTTCAGTCCGCGCTCGATGTCGGCGGCGAGCTTCGTGGCCTTGCGGTTCACCATGAAGTAGGCGTCATAGGGGTAGTGCAGCACCACGTGCGACTCCACCTCGAAGCGGTCCGAGCGCTCCTCCAGTTCATCCCAGACCTCGGTCAACCCACGGGGAAAGTAGTCGAATCGTTCCCCCTGCAGCATGTTGAAGAGCGCCAGGTAGGCCGAGCCGGCCACGACCGGAATGCCGTTGGCACGCAGGATCTCGGTGTCCGGCCAGCTCTGGCCTTGGCCTACCCGCAGTTGCTGAAGCTGCTGCAGTGAGTTGAGCGACCCAAAGCGTGCCTGATCTCCGCGCCGGATGAGGCCAACCCGCCAACCGAGCATGCCGCGATTGACGGGGATGCGGATCGCCAGCAGGCGGGCTTCGCGCTCGGGCGAGGCGGGAATGGGCGCCACGTCGATCATGCGCCCCGCCTCCAGCTCAAGGACCTGGCGCTCCTGGTTCATGGTGACACCCGCATGCTCGATCCGGTACTCGGTGCCGCAGCGCGCCAACGCCAGCGCCAGCAATTGATCGGCGTAGACCGACCGACGGTCTTCCCGAACCTCGGGGCGCGGGATGCGCACGACCTCGACGGCTGCCGCAGCCTGCACCGCCGCCGCAAACCACAGTGCCGCGCAGAATCGAGCGAGCACTGTCATGAAGGACTCCTGCTGCTGCAACAGGTGGGGATGCTACCGGTCAGTTCCCAGAAGGCCGCCGCGCACGCCGAGTGGCGTTTGCATGCAGGCAAAGTAAAGCCCCGAGCGGCCAAGGCCGTTCGGGGCGAAAGAGCGCTTCACGCCGCCCGGGACGCACCCCGGAGGGACGTGGGGCTGCGGCGTGGATCACAGCGCAGGTGGCCTGGCAGGGCGACACCGGGAGGTGACGCAGTCGGGCCCGAATCTCATGCTTTCATGGTCGCGGGCGGCTCGCGTGCCGCCTCGCCAGGGGCCGCAACGTTGCCGGGGGCCATGCACTGGTGACGGGCTGAATCATCGGCGCAGCGGCCTGCGACAAAGCCGCGATCAGCCGGGATCGACCCGGCTTTTTCGGCTCAGTGACTGTGAGCCTCGGTACGGGCGGGCAGCACCTTCAACCTGACGGACGGTGCGCGCGGCTTGGGGTTGGCGGCGCTCGGCAGCTCGGCCCAGTTCCACTCGCCCTGGGTGCAGACCTGGCGCACGGCAAAGGCCAGTTCGCCCGGCTCGGCTGGCAGGGACACGCGCAGCACGAACTCGTCGTACCAGGCGTCCTGCACATAGTTGGCCTCGCCATTGGCCACCCAGCGTGCCTCGGCCAGTTCGTCGGTGACGGCCTTGCCGTGGCTGTCGTAGGGGACTTTCAGCGGCCGCTGCTTGGTGGTCAGCGTCCAGCCGGCTTTGGGCATGGGCTTGGCGCCGCGCAAGCCCTCAGGCAGGGTGACGACGATTTCCTTCGTCGCCGCGCCGCCCTCGCAGCCGTGCCCGACCTTGAAGACGGCGCGGTAGCTGCTGCCGGCCGGGGCCTCGGGCTGCTCCAGCGTGATGTGGGCCTGGGCGGTGCCGGCGACGGCAAGCAGAGTGGCGGTGAGGTATGTCTTCATAGATCGAATTTCAGCTCGGCCGAGTAGCTGCGCTGCGGGTAGGGGTGGAAGTTCCAGTATTGATAGTCGTTCAGGTTGTCGATGCCGACGGCGGCGCTCCACTGGCGGTCAATCTTCCACAGCACGCGCAGATCGGCCGTCGCATATTTGCTGACGCCCATATAGGCAAAGCCGTTCACGTCGGCATTGTTGAGTGTGCGGTACTGGCGGCCGCTGTAGCGGGCCGCGAGGCTGGCGCTCCAGTGCTCGTCGAAGCGCCAGGCTGCCAGGGCGGTGGCGCGCCAGCGCGGGATGTTGGGCTGCCAACGCCCCAGGGTGTCGCCCGGCGTTGCGACAAAGCCGCTGTTGGCCTTGATCCTGGAGTCGGTGTAGGTCGCGCTGGCCGACAGGTCCAGGCCCTTGAGCAGCCAGTCGTTGGCGGCGAGCGTGGCCTCCAGGCCGGTCGTGCCTATCTTGTCGATGTTCTGCACGCGGCTGACGTTCCTGTTGGCCGCCGGGTCGAAGAGGGCCTGCGAGTACAGCGAATCGCGGGTCGTCTCGGCGAACAGCGTGAGGCGCGACTGCAGCGGTCCCCAGGTGGCTTCAGCGCTCAGCTCGGCCGTCCAGGACTTCTCGGGCTTGAGGTTGGGGTCGTTGATGTACGCCGAGTTCGTCGTCGACGTGGCGCCATACAGCTCGGCCACGGTGGGCATGCGAACGGCCCGGCCGACGGAGGCCTTGAGCACGGTGTCGGCCGTGGCCTGCCAGGACAGGGCCGCCTTGGGTGACAGGAAGCTCTCGCTGCGCGCGGCATAGGCCTGGCCGGCCGTGGCCGAGAAGTCCGTGCGTCCGTCGTGGGCCTGCCAGGCTTCAGCGCGCAGGCCCAGCACGGCCTTCCAGTCGGGCGCCAGCAGCCAGGCGTCCTGTGCATAGGCGGCCTGCAGGCGGGTTTTGCCATGGACATTGGCGGCCAGCGCGCCGGGGCCGTCAGCGAGGTAGTTGCCGGCGATGTTGGACGTCAGGTAGCTGAGCCGGTAGCTGTCCTGCTGCAGGCCGAGGTCGACGACGTGATCGGTGCCCGCGGGGCGCCAGATGCCCTTGAGGGCGAGGGTGTTCCAGCCGGTGCCGCTGCCGTCGGCCAGCGTGCCCGCGCCGCCCGTCCGAGCGCCCGGCTGTGGGTTGCCGGCGGTGTTCTGGCGCTTGTCGTCCTTGCGGTAGTCGTAAAGGCTGGCCGCGGCTTCCCAGTCCCATTCACCGCCGCTGCGGCTCTTGACCGACAGGCCGTGCATGACGTGCAGCAGCTTCTCGCGCGTCAACGGGAAGTCGCCACCAGTCGGCGCGGTGAGCTGCTTGCCATCGATGACGACAGGCCCCGAATAGACGGGCTTGCCGTTCGCGTCGCGCAGCCAGCTCTCTGAATTGCCGTCTGAATCGTTGTGCCAGACGCCCATCACATAGCTGGCGCGCAGCGTGGGGCTGAGCTCATAAGCCAGCTTGATCTTCACGTGGTCCTGCCGGGTGCTGTATTGCGTGGCCGAGCCCAGCAGATACCAGGGCTGGCCATTGCTGTTGGGCACCAGCACGGCGCCCGTCACCGGGGTGCCGTTGGTGACCACGGTGCCCGTGCTGGCCAGGCGGTTGGCGAAGGTCAGCGGCTGGCCGTCGCTGTCGGTGCGGTTCACGTTGAGCCACCAGCTGAGGTCGCCGGCGCGGTCGCCTACCGAGGCGCTGGCCTGCCGGGCGCGGTAGTTGGCCTTGGTGCCATAGAGCTCGAAGGGCTGGGACACATAGCCCAGCTTGGCATGGGCCTCGAACTGGGTCGGCATGCGCGTCACGTAGTCGACGACGGCGCCGGCCGAGTTGCCGGGGTAGGCGGCCGAGAAGGGCCCGTACATGACGTCGACGCGCTCGATCTCCTCGGGGGTCACCAGGCCCCAGCGCGGCGGGAAGCTCAAGCCGCCGACGCCGTTGCCCAGGTAGTTGGACAGCAGGATGCCGTCGGCATAGACGGCCGAGCGTGCGCTGTTGCCGGTGCCCGAGGCGCGGCTGGACAGAATGGCGTGGTTGTAGTCGCCGACATAGCGCTTGCGCACCAGCAGGCTGGGCAGGTACTTCAGCGCGTCTTCGGTATCGGTCGCGTTGATGCTGCGCGCGATGTCCTCGCGCGTGACGGTTTCCCGAGTCGTTGGGATGTTGGTGGGCAGGGAGCTGGGCGCAACACCCTGCACGCGGACGAGGTCGAGCTTGTTGCGCGGCGTGGACGTGTCGGCGTCGGTCGCGGTCACCTGGGTGGGCAGTGGGGCGTCGTCGCAGTCGTCGCATGCCTGTGCCACGGTCCAGACAGACAGAAGGGCGCTGGCGGCAGCCGCGCGCGCGGGGGAGGATTTCTTCATGGAAAGGCCGGATCTGGGTCGCGCCGTCGTCCGCAGCGGAGGACGGCCAAACGCCGGGCCATGACGGCCGCGGCGGCGAGGGACTCAGATCAGTCCGGGTGGGGCGCGTGCGCTGGCGGGGCGCCAGGCGTGCGCGGTGACCGGTGCGGTCCAGAAGCGCTCGGGAGCTTCGGTCACCAGGTCGTCAAGCAGCTGCAGCTCAGGTGTCGCGGGAGGCTCGATGAGGTCGGCGGCGCCCAGATGGCAGGCCGGGCAATGGCCTTTGGCCAGCAGGTCCAGCGCGGCCTCAATGGGCTTCTTGGGCTCGGCGGCATTGGCGTTGGACGCCGGCGCGCGGCAGACGTCCTGCCAGGCCGAAAAGTCGCCCCGCGCATGCGCCAGCGCGGAGCTGATGCCCGGCGCCAGCACACCCAGCAGGAACACGGCCACCAGCCACCAAGAATGGCGGCGGGCGCGGGCGTGCGTCAGCTTGGGCATACTGGGATTCTAGGAGGTGAGTCGTGTCAGCACGGGTGTACGGTCGACATGAGCGAGGCTTGAGCCCCGAAACGATCAGATGACAGCACCCTTGGAAAGCCGCAGCCTGTTTGTTTGGCGATTGATGGCAGCGTGCCTCGCCTCGCTGGGTCTGTGGTGGCCTGTGCCGACGACGGCCGTCGAAGGTGCCGATGGGGTTCCTGCCTTACTGACGCGTATCCGTGCGTTGGCGAACAGTGACCGGCTTTTCGAGCCTCGCGTGGTCGCGAAGATCCTCGACGTCGAACCGGACTTTCGAGCGGAAATACAGGATGCGCCAGGATTGATCTGCAGCGAGCCGTCGATACTCAAAACGGTGTCGGCGAGATGGACACCGGCATGGGCCAAGGTTCTGACGACCCTTCCTTCCGCTGCTGGTATTGAGTTGCCGCCTGAGGCAGAAAGGTACGCCCGGTCTGCCTGGGAAGCAGGGAGCCTGCATGTCACCTACTCGTGGGTGCCCAAAGGCCCGTGTTCCGCTGAGCCAGCGAGCACGAACGAGGAGGAAGCCACCGTCGTTTTCGATGGCCTGCAGGTATTCGCCTGCGTGACGGCCGACGCCGTTTCATCGCAGTTCAAGGGGTATGCAGAAGAGCGGCAGCCGCCGCCTTATCACGGTGGGCCGGTTCCTCAGGTCCTGGTCGGCCCCCAAAGTGGGTCGCGAGGCACCCGCATCACCTTTGACTACCGGAGCAATGGTTGCGCTCAATCGATTCGTATTGAGCAAGCCACCCGCTTTGGCAGTCTGCACCGGGAGCGCAACTAGGCTGACCGGGACGGCGCTGTGGCCGCTCCGTGCAATGCGGGCCTGGCCGGCCTCCCTAGGCGCATCCTCAGGCCAGCAATTCGGCCAGGCTTCGAGCAACGACCATCGTCGCCTTGCGCAGGTCGTCCAGCACCAGATGCTCGTCGGCCCGCTTGGCATTGCTCTCCAGCACCGTGCGCGGCCCGGCGCCGTAGATGGCGGCCGGGATGCCGTGGGCGGTGTAGAGGCGCACGTCGGTGTACAGCGGCGTGCCCGAGGTCGGGATGGCCTCGCCGAACACCGCCTCGCCATGCTTCTGCAGCGCGGCGATGAGGGGCGCGGCGCCGGGCAGCGGCTTCATGGAGTTGGCGAGCAGCAGGCGCTTGATGTCGAGCTTGACGCCGGGGCTCTGCGCGACCGCGGCTTCGATCAGCGCGCGCACCTCGGCCTCGACGGTGGCCGGGTCTTCCTCCGGGATCATGCGGCGGTCCAGCTTGATGACGACCTTGCCGGGCACGACATTGGTGTTGCTGCCGCCCTCGATGCGGCCGACGTTCAGGTAGGGGTGGGTGATGCCAGCCACCTCGGAGCGGCGCATCTTCAGCACGTCGTTGTGCGCGTAGAGGGCCGTCAGCAGCTTGTTGGCGGCCTGCAGCGCGTCGATTCCCGTGCTCGGATAGGCCGCGTGCGAGGCCAGGCCGTGCAGGGTCACTTCCATCTGCAGGCAGCCGTTGTGGGCGGTGACGACCTGGTAGCTGAAGCCGGCGGCGATCAGGTAGTCGGGCTTGGTCAGGCCGTGCCTGAGCAGCCAGCCGGGGCCGAGTTCGCCACCGAATTCCTCGTCGTAAGTGAAGTGCAGCTCGACGGCGCCCTTCAGCGGCAGGCCCGAGTTCTTGAGAGCCAGCAGCGCGAAGGTGTAGGTCGCGAAGTCGCTCTTGCTGACGGCCGATGCGCGGCCGTAGAGCTTGCCGTCGACGATCTCGGCCCCATAGGGCTCGTGCGTCCAACCTTCGCCCGGGGGTACCACGTCGCCGTGGGCGTTGAGCGCAATCGTCGGGCCGTCCTCGCTGAAGCGATGGCGCACGATCAGGTTGGTGACGGACTGCATGCCGGCCGCATGCACCTCGGCGGCGGGCACGGTGTGTTTCTCGACCTCGAAGCCCAGTTCCGCCAGCAGCTCGGCCGTGCGATAGGCATGCGGCGCGTTGTTGCCGGGCGGGGTGTCGGTAGGGATGCGGACGAGGGCTTGGAGGAAGCCGACTTCGTCGTCGAAGTTCTCGCTGATCCAGGCATCAATGCGGTTCTGAGTCATAGGGTGTCGATCAAACGTTCAAACGCCCGGATGGACAGGTCGGCGTCATCCGCCGTCACCGACTCCAGCGGGTTGTGGCTGATGCCGCCATTGCCGCCGCGCACGAACAGCATCGCCTGGGGCAGCAGCTCGTGCAGCTTCATCGCGTCGTGGCCGGCGCCCGAGGGCAGGCGGTGGATGGGCAGGCCGAGTTCGGCGACGGCGGCCTCCCAGCGCGACTGCCAGGCGGCATCGCTCGGTGCGGCATTGGCGGCCATCGTCGGCTGCAGCGTGAAGCTCAGGCCGCGGCGCAGGCAGATTTCGTCGAGCTTGGCGCGCACGTCGGCGTCGAGTGCGTCGCGGGCTGTGTCGGTCGTTGCGCGCAGGTCGAGGCTGAAACGGCAGCGACCGGGGATGACGTTGATGGAGCCAGAAGGCACTTCCAGCATGCCGACCGTGCCGACGACGTCCGGCACCGCTGCGGCCCGCTGTTCCGTGAACAGGATCAACTCGGCCACGCCCGCCGCGGCGTCGCGGCGCTGGCCCATGGGCGTCGTGCCGGCATGGCTGGCCAAGCCGATGATCTCGCCGGTGTAGCGGCGGCTGCCGTTGATGCTGGTGACGATGCCCAGGGGCAGGTCCAGGCTGTCGAGCACCGGGCCTTGCTCGATGTGGACTTCGACAAAGCCGAGGTAGCGCGACGGATCGCGCCTGCAGCCGGCGATGGCGTCGAGCGTGCCCGGCAGGCCGGCCGCCTGCATCGCATCCCGCAGCGTGATGCCGGCGGCGTCGGTCTGGTCCAGCCAGGCTGCATCGAACCCGCCGATCAGCGCGCTCGAGCCGAGAAAGTCCGCTGGGTAGCGTTGACCCTCTTCCTCGGAGAAGCCCACAACCTCGAGGCCAAAGGGCAGCCGCTTGCCGGCGCGATGCAGCTTGCGCACGACCAGCATGGGCACAAAGATGCCCAGCCGCCCATCGAAGCGGCCGGCGCGTCGCACGGTGTCGTAGTGGCTGCCAGTCAGCAACCGCTTGTCGGCGCCCGTGCCGTTGTAGACGCCCACGACATTGCCGACCGCATCGCGGCTGACCTCGTCAAAGCCGCAATCGCGCATCCAGGCCATCAGCTGCTCGGCAACGGCCGTGTGCGTGGGCGTGGCGTAGGTGCAGGTCAGAAAGTCCTCGGCCTCGCTGTGAACGGCCAACTGGGCGGCCCAGTCCCACAGCTGCTCGCCCAGCTCGGGCCGAACGCCAAATTTGTCATTCAGTCGGATCTCCGCGATGCGATGGATCTGGCGCAGGCACTCGGCGCGCTCCAGGTCGGGGTGGGCGCGCAGCCGGCGCTCGAAGGTCGCGATGATCTCGGCGCGCGCGAAGCCCGTGCCACGCGGCCCGCGCACCGCCAGGATGAAGGGAAAGCCAAACCGCTCGTTGTACTTCGCATTGAGCAGTTGGAGCTTCTCGAACTCCTCGGGCGTGCAGGCCGTCAGCCCGGCTTTCTGCTGCTCGTTCGTCGACTCGGCCGTCAGCTTGCCGGCGACGGCGGCCTTGCCGGCCAGCTCGGGATGGGCGCGGATCAGGCCGAGCTGTTCATCCACCGTCGCTTCGCGTACGACACGGGCCAGCGCGACCTTCAGCGCAGCCAGCGACTTGAACGGGCGTGCCGCCGCGGCGCGCTCGGCGATCCAGGGCGAGTGTTCGTAGGTGCCGTCCAGCAGCGCGACGAAGTCGCTAGAAGTCGCGCCATTCAGCAGCGTGATGCCGTGGCGGACGTGCGTTGCGTCGAAGTCTTTAGCCGTCATGGGTGAATTGAACGTACAAGGATGTTGGTGATGCAAGCTGGACTTCTTGTAGTCAGCGTCACCGTGGTTTTGGAGTTCGCGGGCTCGATCGGCGGTACATAGAGGGTCGAACGCATGTAAATGTGATGCCCCAGGTCCATATGAGTCGACTTCCAGCCGGCCTGCTCGAACGACTGGTCGAGTTGCAACGTGCGGTCGCAACCGAGGCCGTTGAAAGGCGCCGTCTCCCAGTCGATGTGCAATTGAATTCCCTTTGGGGATTCAAAGATTGCGACGTGAATTTCCTTGCCTGCATTGTTCGATATGAGCCCCGACAGAAAGCGATCGGCGCCCAAGTTGGGCTCTTGTTCTCGGGTTCTCTCGATGTACTCCGCACCGAGATAGGCCAGGATTTGACGGGCAGTGAGTCGTGGAATCGCCGGGAGCAGGTCCGCCAGGTGATTCCAGATCGGCACCAGGACGCCCTCACCATCCAGGTGTGGCACTTGCTGAGCGCCTGTGGGCTTGCTCTCCGCCACGGCAGGGAGTTCGCCAGCGCTTGACGCATCGGTCAGCAACAGACCGCCGATGAGCAATATCGCAGCCGCTGTCAAAAGTCCACTGTCCGGCATGGTTCGAGAGCCCATCATTCCCAGACAAAGGCCGTCTTGGCGTCAAACGGATGGGTAGTTTTCCAATGCCGCGCGATGTCCAGCCGCCGGCAGACCCAGACGCGGTCATGCGCCTCGATGTGGTCCAGGAACTTCTGCAGGGCCCGCATGCGGCCCGGGCGGCCGAGCAGGCGGCAGTGCATGCCGATGCTCATCATCTTCGGGCTGTCGGCGCCCTCGGCATAGAGCACATCGAAGCTGTCACGCAGGTATTCGAAGAAGGGCTCGGCATGGCTGAAGCCCTGAGGCAGGGCGAAGCGCATGTCGTTGCAGTCCAGCGTGTAGGGCACGACGAGGTGCGGCGCCAGCTCACCGTTGGTCTTCCTGACCTGCAGCCAGAAGGGCAGGTCGTCGCCGTAGTAGTCGCTGTCGTAGTCGAAGCCGCCGAAATCGGCCACCAGGCGGCGGGTGTTGGGGCTGTCGCGGCCGGTGTACCAGCCCAGGCCATGCGGGTCACGGCCCAGCGTCAGGCGCTTGAGGCTCGCCATTGCCTGGGCCATGTGGGCGCGCTCGGTGTCTTCGTCGATGTTCTGGTAGTGCACCCAGCGCCAGCCGTGGGAGGCGATCTCGTGGTTGAGCTCGACGAAGGCCTGGGTCACTTCGGGCGAGCGCTCCAGCGCCATGCCCACGCCGAAGATCGTCAACGGCAGCGCGCGCTGCTCGAACTCCTTCAGCAGCCGCCACACGCCCACGCGCGAGCCGTACTCGTAGATGCTTTCCATGCTCAGGTGCCGCGCCGGGAAGCTGGGCGGGTTGGCCATCTCGGACAGGAACTGCTCGCTGCCGGCGTCGCCATGCAGCACGGAGTTCTCGCCGCCCTCTTCGTAGTTGAGGACGAACTGCACGGCCACCCGGGCGCCGCCGGGCCATTGCGCGTGGGGCGGGTTCTCGCCGTAGCCGACGAGGTCGCGGGGATACCGGGGCTGATGGGGCGTGCTCATCCCTACACTTTGCATCAATCGACGGAGATTCCATGGGCAAGCTCACAACACATGTTCTCGACACCGCCAATGGCTGCCCCGCCGCCGGCATGGCCGTGCGCCTGTACCGCTTTGACGCCGAAGGCCCCAAATGGCTACGCAGCCTGCACCTGAATGGGGACGGCCGCGCCGACGGCCCCCTGCTGGAAGGCGCCACCTTCACCGCCGGGCGCTACCGCCTGGTTTTCGAAGTTGCGGCCTATTTCCGTGGACGTGGCCAGGCCTTGCCGGAGCCGGCATTCCTGGACGAGGTGCCGCTGGACTTCGGCATTGCTGATGAAGACAGCCACTACCACGTGCCGCTGCTGGCATCGCCTTGGGCTTACTCGACCTACCGTGGCAGCTGAACCGCTGATCCTCGTCACGGTCGCCCGCACCACCGGCAGCGTACCGCGCGAGGAGGGCGCCTGGATGGCGGTGACGCCGGATGGCATCACCGGCACCGTGGGCGGAGGCCACCTGGAGTTCGACGCCATTGCCCGCGCCCGCCGGGCGCTGGATGGCGACGAACTGGAGGCGGAGGTGCGCTATCCCCTCGGCCCCAGCCTGGGCCAATGTTGCGGCGGCGTGGTCTGGCTGGCCTTCGAGCGCGTCGCAGCGGGCGAAGACCTGGCCGCCCATGTGCCCCAGCCACCGCAGCGGCCCCTGGCCTTGTTTGGCGCCGGCCATGTCGGCCTGGCCATCGCCCACATCGCCCGCGACCTGCCGCTTGCGCTGCACTGGATCGACAGCCGCGATAACCAGTTTCCCGATCAACCGCCCGAGCTCGGCTGGCGCCAGGAGGTCTGCGATCCAGCGGCCGATGCTGTCGACGATCTCTCCCCTGGTTCGGCCGTCCTCGTCATGAGCCACAACCATGCCGAGGACTTCGAGATCATTGCCGCCTGCCTGAAGCGCCAGCGCGAGCGGGGCGACCTGGTCTTCATCGGCATGATCGGCAGCCGCACCAAATGGGCGAGCTTTCGTCAACGCCTGGAGGCCCGCGGGTTCACGGAGGCCGACCTGGCTCGCGTCGTATGCCCCATCGGGGTGCCCGGCGTGGCGGGCAAACAGCCGGCGGTCATCGCAATTGCGGCGTTGGCACAGGTTCTTGCATTGCCGTGAACTAAATCGCGGCACGCGGTGTTACAACGCCGGCGTCGAGCTTTCGGCACCTTCGGATGCAGCCAATACTCCCGGGCTGCAGGATCAATTTTGCTGTTTGCACTCATGCGCCCCGACACGGAGATTTTGATGGCCCAACCCGTTCTTTCGACGCCGGCGGCGGCGCCTGCTGCGGTTGGCGCGTGCACGAAGAATTGACATGGCGTTGAACGAGAAGCGGGCCGGACTGTCGACCGCGCACAAGCTTGGGTTGGCCTTCGGCTGGCTGGTCATGCTGACGGTGGCGCTCGGCGTGGCGGCGCTGCAATCGCTGGGGCAGGCACTCATCTGGAGCCTGCTGATCACCAGCCTCCTGTCCGTCGTGGCGCTGGCCGTCGTGCTGTCGCGTGCGCTGCTGCGCGAGCTGGGCGGCGAGCCGCGCGTCGTGGCGCAGCAACTGCAGTATGTTGCCCAAGGTGACCTGACCCACCACGTGCCCGTCAAACCCGGCGACCAGGCCAGCGTGATGGCGGGTCTGGCGCAGATGCAGCAGCGGCTCATCACGGTTGTCGCTCAGGTGCGCGAGGGTGCCGAGAGCGTGGCCATGGCCAGCGCCGAAATCGCCACCGGCAACACCGACCTCTCCCACCGCACCGAGTTGCAGGCCGCGGAGTTGCAGCGCACGGCGGGCGCGATGGAGACGCTGCGCCAGCAGGTGCTGCTCGGTGCGGACCATGCACGCGATGCCAGCAGCGTGGCCACGACGGCTTGCGGCGTGGCCGAGCGCGGCGGTGCCGCGGTGGGCGGGGTGGTGGACACCATGCAGGCCATCAGCCACGGCTCGGCACGCATCGCCGAGATCATCGGCGTCATCGACGGCATCGCCTTCCAGACCAACATCCTGGCGCTCAATGCCGCGGTGGAGGCGGCTCGCGCGGGTGAGCAGGGCCGAGGCTTTGCGGTCGTCGCCGGCGAAGTGCGTGGCCTCGCGCAACGCAGTGCCAACGCCGCGAAGGAGATCAAGCAGCTCATTGCCGACAGCGGCGAGCAGGTGCAGCAGGGTTCGCGGCAGGTGGACGGCGCGGGCGAGACGATGCAGCAGGTGGTGGACGCCATCCAGAAGGTGGACCGCATCGTCAACGAGATCAGCGCCGCTGGCGCCGTGCAGGCCAGGCACGTGAACGACGTGGGCGAATCCGTCGGCCAGATGGATCGCAGTACGCAGCAGAACGCCGCCCTGGTGGAGCAGAGCGCCGCCGCCGCCGAAAGCCTGCGCGATCAGGCGCAGCAACTCGTCGGCGCCGTTGCGTTCTTCCGGCTGCACGCGGCCGGCAACCCCCAGGCCCTCATCGCCGACATGCAGGCGCGCCTGGCACAACTCGGTGCGCCCGAGCTCCGGGGCACTGAAACGTCAGGCGGCAAGCAGGTGCCCGGCCTTTACTTCGGCGCGCGCAAGCTGAACAACGACTACGAGCTGGTGGACGACCTCAAGCGAAAGACCGGTGCCACGGCCACGGTGTTCGTGAAGTCCGGCGACGAGTTCGTGCGCATCAGCACCAATGTGCTCACGCCCGAGGGCACGCGCGGCGTGGGTACGCCGCTGGCGCGAGCCAAGGCCTACGAGACGATCAGCCGGGGCCAGTCCTTCAGCGGCGAAGTGGAAGTGCTGGGCAAACGGTTCGATGCCTGCTACAGCCCGATCAAGGACGGCCGCGGTGCGGTGATCGGCGTGGCCTACGTCGGGTTCAAGAAGGGCTGACGCCAAGGCGCCGCTGCTGCATACACTTCCGCCCTGTCGCAGCGGTGTCGGAGGCGTTGAGCCTGCGCTGACGCGACCCCTGGGCCCCACAGCACCCGCCGTGGTGGGGCCGTGCGAGAACACCACCGCTCATGGATATCTACCTCCTCGACTGGGCCAGCCTGCTGCTGCGCTGGCTGCACGTCATCACCGTCATCGCCTGGATCGGCGCGTCCTTCTACTTCGTCTGGCTGGACAACCACCTCGTCAGGCCGACCGCCGATGACCTCAAGGCCAAGGGCGTGGACGGCGAACTCTGGGCCGTGCACGGCGGCGGCTTCTACAACCCGCAGAAGTACATGGTGGCGCCGGCCAACCTGCCGCAGGATTTGCACTGGTTCTATTGGGAGAGCTACTGGACGTGGATGAGCGGTTTTGCGCTGTTCGTCGTGCTCTACCTGTGCAATGCCAGCCAGATGCTGATCGACCCGCGCGTCCATACCTGGGGCGCGCCCTGGCAGGCCGTGGTGGCGGCGCTGGGTTTCCTGGTCGTCGGCTCGGCGGTCTATGACATCGCCTGCCAGGCCCTCGGCCGCACCAAGGATGGGCAGATCGGCCATGACGGCCGCGTGATGGCCGTCGTCGCCGCCTTTGTCGCGCTGGAGAGCTGGCTGGCCTGTCATCTCTTCGCCGGCCGCGCGGCCTTCCTGATCGTTGGCGCGACGCTGGCCACCATGATGACGGCCAACGTGGCGCACTGGATCATCCCGGGCCAGAAGAAGGTCATCGCGCAGATGCGTGCCGGCCAGAAGCCCGACCCCATCTACGGCCAGCGCGGCAAGCAGCGCAGCGTCCACAACACCTATTTCGGCCTGCCGGTGCTGATCGCCATGCTCAGCAACCACTACGGCATGCTGTACCAGCGGCCGGACAACTGGCTGGTGCTGTGCGTGTTGATGGCCGCGGGCGTGTCGATCCGCATCTTCTTCGTGAAGCGGCACAAGGGCGTGAACGGCTGGGATTCGCTGGGCCTGGCAGCGTTACTCATCGGTGGGCTCATCGTCAGAATGGCGCCCGCGCCGCAGGCCGCCGCGGCCGCGCCGGTCACGCTCGAGCAGGTTCAGGCGATCGCCGCCCAGCGTTGCCTGGCCTGCCATACCGGCGAGGTGGCGCAGAAGGGCGTGCGGCTGGATTCGGCCGAGGGCCTGAGCGCCCACAAGGCCCAGATCTACCAGCAGGTCATCGTGCAGCGCGCCATGCCGCTGAACAACGCGACCGGCCTGACGGAAGAAGAGCGCGCGTTGATCGGCCGCTGGGCTCGGCAGCCATGAGCCTGGCATGAGCCTGGACCCGCGTGCGCTGCTGCGGCAGCTCTATGACGTGGCCGTCGCGCGCGCGCTGCCCGGGCGGGTGTTGGCGGCGCATTTGCCGCCGCCGCCCAAGGGCCGCACCCTGGTGCTAGGCGCGGGCAAGGCGGGCGGTTCCATGGCCCAGGCGCTGGAAGCCGCCTGGCCGGCCGACGCCAAGCTGTCGGGCCTCGTCATCACCCGCTACGGCCATGTACCGCCGAACTACAAGCCGCGCCGGCTGCAGGTCGTCGAGGCGGCTCATCCAGTGCCGGACGCCGCCGGCCTGGCCGCCAGCGAGAAGCTGCTGGCCCTGACCCTCGGCCTGACTGCCGACGACCTGGTCATCTGCCTGATCTCCGGCGGCGGCTCCGCCTTGATGAGCCTGCCCGCGCCCGGCCTGACGCTGGCCGACAAGCAGGCGATCAACCGCGCCCTGCTGAACAGCGGCGCGGCCATCGACGAGATGAACTGCGTGCGCAAGCATCTGTCGGCCGTCAAGGGCGGGAGGCTGGCCGCGGCCTGCGCGCCGGCGCGGGTGCTGACGCTGGCGATCAGCGACGTGCCCGGTGACGACCCGGCCGTCATCGCCTCCGGCCCGACGGTGGCCGACCCGACCACCTGCGCCGATGCGCTGGCCATCTGCCGGCGCTACAAGATCGAACTGCCCGCCGCCGCCCGCGCCGGACTCGAGTCGGGCACCTTCGAGACGCCCAAGCCCGGTGACTTCGCCCAAGCCGGCCATGAACTCGTCATGCTGTCCACGCCGCAAATGAGCCTGGAGGCGGCCGCCGCCTTTGCCCGCGAGCAGGGCATCGCCGCCCACATCCTCAGCGACGAGATCGAAGGCGAGTCGCGCGTGGTCGGCGGCATGCATGCGGCGCTCGCTCGCGCCGTCGCACGCCGCGGCGAGCCCTTTGCCAGGCCCTGCGTGATCCTGTCCGGCGGCGAAACGACGGTGACCGTCGACCCGAGCCGGCCCGCGGCCGCAATTGGAAAAGGCGGCCGCGCCACCGAGTTCCTGCTCGGCTGTGCGCTGGCCCTGCAGTGCGAGCCCGGCGTCCATGCGCTGGCCGCCGACACTGACGGCATCGACGGTGTTGGCCCCCATGCCGGTGCCTTGCTGACTCCCAGCAGCCTGGGCCGCGCCCGCGCCCTGGGGCTCAATCCGCAGGCCCTGCTGGACGCGCATGACAGCGCCAGTTTCTTCGCGCCGCTGGGCGACCTGCTCGTCCCGGGGCCGAGCTTCACGAATGTGAATGACTTCCGCGCATTGCTGATCGTTTAGGGCCTGTTAACGCCACGGCAACGGGCCGCGTTGTGGCCAGAAAGGCCGCGAGCAAGGCGCAAATCGCAGCCGGGCTGGGTGCCCGGCGAGGATTTTGCAACGCCGCGCGCGGCCTTTCCGGCCGCAACCCGAAGGGAAGGCTAGCCGCCAGGGGCCACTCGGCGTTGCACCGCTGGCCCGCACATGAGTGCGGGCGGCGCGCTGCGCCTTGATTGGCCCCTGGCGGCTAGCCTTCGCGGCCCATTGCCGTGGTGTTAACAGGCCCTGACGTGAAGTCCGTGGCGAGTCCGCGGCCTTCGTCCTAGACTGGCCCGACTGTCATCGCCCCGGAGGTCAAAGATGAGTGCAGCTGCCGAACGTTTCTTCGTCAGGCACAACGCCCTGCCGACCATGCCCGAGGTGGCCTCGCGGCTCTTGAAGAGCTTCGACGACGACAACGTCGGCATTTCGCAGATCGCCGCGCTGATCGAGAAGGACGCAGCGCTGACCGCCAAGGTGTTGCGCCTGGCGAACACGGCGCACTACAGCCCCGCGCACCAGATCGCTACCGTCATTGACGCCGCCCATGCGCTGGGCCTGGAGACGCTGCGCAACCTCACCATGGCCGCCTGCCTGAGCGGTGCCTTTCCCAAGGTCCAGGGTCTGGACCGGGCCACCTTCTGGCGCCACGGGGTCGCCACGGCCAACTACGCGCGCATCCTGGCCCGCATGCTGGGCGCCGATGCGGCCACGGCCGACACCGCCTACCTCGCGGGGCTGATGCTGCGCACCGGCCAGCTGCTGATGGCCTTGGACGAGCCGCATCTGGTGGCCGACGTCGAGACCCATGCCGCCGAGCCCGGCAGCCGCTTCTCGCTGGAGGAGCACCGCTTCGGCTGCACCCATGCCGACGTGACCGCGTCGCTGGCTGCGCACTGGCATTTCCCGCAGGCGATGGTGGAGGCCTTCAAGGACGCCAACACGCCGCTGGAGATCCGCCCCTTCTCGCTGATCGCGGCCGTGCTGCATGTGGCCGAGGTGCTGGCGGATGCCGCCGAGCACCATGACGAGCCCGTGCATGCGCTGAAGGTGGCCGTGCCCGAGCTGATCGAGCACCTGCATCTGGACTTGGACCTGCTCGCCGCCAAGATCGCCGCCACCGGCGACCCGGCGGCCGAGGTGGAGCAGATGCTGCACTAGAGACAGTTCGCTTCGGGCGCTCCGCTTGGCGCGCCATAGCTGAACTGCGCCCAGCGCGGCGGCTCGGTTGCTGGCTGCAGCAAGAAGGCGTGATGAAAGCTCGTCTCGCACAGGTCCGCCAGCTTCGGGCCGCCCAGCGCTGCCAGCACGGCCGTGACGGTGTTGCTGTGGCCGACGACGAGCACCACGCCGGTCTGGGCGCGCACCGCGTCGGCCACCGCCTGCACATGGGCGGCACCCTTGGCGTCCACCACGCGCGGCTGCAGGCCCAGCGCCTTGGCCAGCGGTGCGGCGGTGTCGCGCGTGCGGCGGAACTGCGTCGTCAGGATGCTGTTCACGTGCAGGCCGGCCAGCGCCTGGGCCAGGGCCTGGGCGCGCTGCTCGCCAGCCGGCGTCAGCGCGGGGTCCCCCGTGGGCTCGGTGGCGCGCTCGGCGTGGCGCACCAGGATGACGAGATCGGGCGCGGCCGCGGCCGGGGCGGCCAGGGCGAATGTCAGAAGACAGGCTAGCAGCAGGACAGACAAGGGCTTCATCGCGATTCCAGAAGAGGTCGGGTGCCATTCTCGCCACGGCCTGCCAGTTACCATCCCGGCCCCATGCCGTACGCCTTTGCAAAGCCTCATGACCCTGCCGTTTGAACTCCAGGTCGGCTGGCGCTACACGCGCGCCGGCCGCGGCGGGCGGCGCAACCGCTTCATCAGCTTCATCTCGAGCGTGTCCATCCTGGGCATCGCGCTGGGCGTGGCGGCGCTGATCATCGTGCTGTCGGTGATGAACGGCTTCCAGAAGGAAGTGCGCGACCGCATGCTCAACGTCATCGCCCACATTGAGCTGCTGGAGTACACAGGCCAGGCGCTGCCGGACTGGCAGGCCACGGCGGCCAAGGCCAGGCAGAACCCCGAGGTGATGGGTGCGGCGCCGTTTGTCGCCAGCCAGAGCCTGATCGCGCGCGGCGAGGACATGCGCGGCGCCATCATCCGTGGTATCTCGCCGGCCGAGGAAGCGACGGTCACCGGCCTTGGTGCACAGCTCAAGGACGGCGTCTTCGCCCAACTGCAGCCCGGCGCCTGGAACATCGTGCTGGGCGCGGAGCTGGCACGCCAGCTGGGCGTGGGTGTGGGCGACAAAATCACCGTCGTCGCGCCCGGCGCCCAGGTCACGCCGATGGGCGCCTCGCCGCGATACAGGAGCTTCAATGTGGTCGGCACCTTCAGCGCCGGCCACTACGAGTACGACTCGGGCCTGGCTCTGATCCACATCGACGACGCGGCCAAGCTCTACCGCACCGGTGGCCCGACCGGCGTGCAGCTCAAGCTGCGCGACGTGCACGACGCTCGCCGCGTGGCAGCCGAACTCAAGGGCGCCATGGGCCCGGACATCCTGGTGCGTGACTGGACGCGTTCCAACGCCAACTGGTTCGACGCCGTGCAGATCGAGAAGCGCCTGATGAGCATCATCCTGACGCTGATCGTCGCGGTCGCCGCCTTCAATCTGGTGTCCACGCTGGTGATGACAGTGACCGACAAGCAGAGCGACATCGCCATCCTGCGCACGCTCGGCGCCAGCCCGCGCTCCATCATGGGCGTGTTCATCGTGCAGGGCGCGGTGGCCGGCGTCATCGGCACGCTGTCTGGCGTGGGCCTGGGGCTGTTGGTGGCCTGCAATATCGACGTCATCGTGCCCACCATCGAGCGCCTGCTCAACGTCAGCTTCCTGCCCGGCAGCATCTACGTCATCAGCCAGATGCCCAGCGACCCGCAGCAAGGCGACATCGTGCCGATTGCGCTGGTGTCCCTGGCCCTGTCCTTCCTCGCCACGCTCTACCCAAGCTGGCGCGCCAGCCGCGTGCAGCCGGCGGAGGCGCTGCGTTATGAGTGATCAGATTCTTCAGGCCACGGCCTTGACCCGCCGCTTCAGCGAAGGCGGCCTGGACGTCACCGTGCTCAAGGGCGTGGACCTGCATGTGTCGCGCGGCGAGACGCTGGCCATCGTCGGCGCCTCAGGCTCGGGCAAGAGCACGCTCTTGCACCTGCTCGGCGGCCTGGACGTGCCGACCTCGGGCGCCGTCACGCTGATGGGCCGGTCGCTGGCGTCCATGGATGAGGCCGAGCGTGGCCGCTGGCGCAACCAGCAGCTGGGTTTCGTCTACCAGTTCCACCACCTGCTGCCCGAGTTCTCGGCGCTGGACAATGTCGCGATGCCGCTGCGCATCCGCCGCCAGACGCCTGCTCAGGCGCGCGAAACGGCCGCCGAGATGCTGGCCCGCGTCGGCCTCAAGGACCGCGTGCAGCACCGCCCGTCCGAGCTGTCGGGCGGCGAGCGCCAGCGCGTGGCCATCGCCCGGGCCCTCGTCACCCGCCCGGCCTGCGTGCTGGCCGACGAGCCCACCGGCAACCTCGACCGCGACACCGCCGCGGTCGTCTTCGAGCTGATGCTGGAGCGCGCCCGCGAGTCCGGCACCGCCTTCGTTCTCGTCACCCATGACCGCGACCTGGCGGCGCGCTGCGATCGGCAGCTGCTGCTGGTGGCGGGCCAGTTCCAAGCCCCTGCAACGACCGCATGACCCCGCGATTCATCCTCAAGCTTTCATGCCCTGACCGCGCCGGCATCGTGCATGCCGTCACCGGTGTGCTGCTGCACGAAGGCGGCAACATCCTGACCTCCCACCAGCATGGCGACGCTGACCATGCGCGCTTCTTCATGCGCATCGAGTTCGAGGCCAAGGCCGAGGAGGCCGCACTGCAGGCCGCGTTTGCGCCGCTGGCCGCCCAGTTCGACATGGATTGGGAGCTGGTGGCCCGCGCCCGCAAGACCCGTGTGCTGCTGCTGGTGTCCAAGCTCGGCCATTGCCTGAACGATCTGCTGTTCCGCGTGCAGACCGGGCACTTGCCCATCGAGATCCCGGCCATCGTCTCCAACCACCGCGACTTCTATCAGCTCGCGGCCTCGCACAACATTCCCTTCCACCACTTCCCGCTGCTGGGCGCCACCGACGCACAGAAGCAGGCGCAGGAAGCCAAGATCCGCGAAGTGGTGGCCGAAAACCAGATCGACCTCGTCGTGCTGGCGCGCTACATGCAGATCCTGTCGCCCGAGCTGTGCCGCGACCTGAGCGGCCGGGCCATCAACATCCACCACAGCTTCCTGCCCAGCTTCAAGGGCGCCAAGCCCTATCACCAGGCCTACGAGCGTGGTGTCAAGCTGATCGGTGCGACGGCCCATTACGTGACCAGCGACCTCGACGAGGGCCCGATCATCGAGCAGGAAGTCGCCCGCATCGACCACAGCATGCCGCCCGAGCAGCTCGTGGGCATCGGCCGCGACATGGAATGCGTGGCGCTGGCGCGGGCCATCCAGTGGCATGCCGAGCACCGGGTGTTGCTCAACGGCAACCGCACGGTGGTGTTCCGGTGAGTTAACGCCCAGGGAGCCAGCATGATCAGTCCAGAACTTCGCTCTCAGTTGATTGATGCTTTGGCGGAGTCGGACAGCAACACTAGAGACGATCGCGCTGATCGCTTGGTTTGGCTCTCAATGCTGCCCACGGCACCTCCTGTACTCATCGGGCGATTTGAGCAGTTTCGTCTTCGAGAGGAGGCGCGAGTTTGTTTCGTACAAGGCAACTTCATCGCTGTCGTCTTGACGGCCCTTGCGCTCATTGAACAGACACTGACCGAGGAGCTACTCCATTTGGGCCTGAGCGACGACAAGGTCCCGAAGTCAACGCAGCGGTTGTTTGACTTGGCACATGAGCGTGGGATCTTGAGTGCGGAGCAGATAAAGCGGGCCCACATGGTGCGAGAGCACCGGAACCCGCTAGGGCACTTCCGTCCGCCAGACGATCCGAAAGGCCCTGTCCGGCGCTACCGCGAAGGTGACTTGCATCCCGATCGAATGCTTGAGGATGATGCAAAGGAGGCAATCTCACTCGCCTTCGATTTGTTCGTGCAAACCATTCGCCTCGTCAAGTTTGAATAGAGATTCACCGTGTCTTGGATAGACACCCACTGCCACCTCGACGCGGCCGAGTTCAACGCTGACCGCGACGCCGTCGTCGCGCGTGCCAGGGCCGCCGGCGTCACGCAGATCGTCATTCCCGCCGTCGATGCGCACAACCTCGATACGGTGCGCCTGCTGGCCATCCAGCACGACTTCAGCTACGCCCTGGGCATCCATCCGCTGTGCGTGATGGGGGCTGCCGCGGGCGATCTGGAAAAACTCGCCGAAGCGGTGGAGACGCATCATGCCGATCCGCGCCTCGTCGCCGTCGGCGAGATCGGCCTGGACTATTTCGTCGAGGGCATCGACCCCGACACCCAGCAGCATTTCTACGTCGAGCAGCTCAAGCTCGCCAAGCGCGCTGGCCTGCCGGTGCTGCTGCATGTGCGGCGCAGCGCCGACAAGCTGCTGGCCGGCCTGCGCCGTGTCGGCTTCACGCAGGGCGGCATTGCGCATGCCTTCAATGGCAGCGAGCAGCAGGCGCAAGCCTTCATCGAGCTGGGCTTCAAGCTCGGCTTCGGCGGCACGCTGACCTTCGAGCGGTCCCTGCAGATCCGCCGCATTGCAGCCAGCGTGCCGGATACGGCGCTGGTCATGGAGACTGATGCGCCGGACATCCCGCCGCAGTGGCTCTACAAGACGGCCGAGCAGCGTGAAGCCAGCCCTGGCCAGGCGCGCAACGAGTCGGCCGAGCTGCCGCGCATTGGCGAAAGCCTGGCCGAGCTGCGCGGCTGGACGCTTGAGCAGACGGCGGCAATCACCAGCGCCAACGCGCGCGCCGCGCTGCCGCGACTGGGCTGATCAGGCCTCGCCGAAATTCAGCGACAGGTCCACGCGGTCGCCGATGCGCAGGGTCCCCGCGCCGTCGCCACGCGCGTAGACACCGAACTGCACCGGTGCGCCCGGGGCGCGCTCGGCGCTGAGCCGGGTCAAGGCGTCCAGCGCGACCGGCTGCGGTTCGCCGCTCGCCGGGTCCACCGTTGGCACGACGCAGCGCACGCAGACCGTCGTGCGGCGCAGCGTCAGTGCGCCGATGCGGGCCTCGATCAGGATGTCCTCGATGAAAGGCGGCAGGTCGCCGCCGTCTTCGGCACTGAGCAGCAGATTGGGTCGCGCACGCTGTGCCGGCCCGTTCAGCGGCTGGGCCATGGCGTCCTGCCAGGACTGCAGCGAACCCTCGCCGACGATATGCAGTGCATTGAGGATGGGCCGGCGCTGTGCCTCGATGCTCAAGCGCACCAGCCGCAGCGGCTCGCCCGTGGTCGCCTTCAGCAGCGCGGCCGCGTCTTCGCCAGCATCCCAGACCTGCAGCACGTCGAAGTCCTGGCGTTCGCCGTTCCAGCCGCGCACTTCCAGCGCGTCGCCGCCTTCGCCGGGCACTGTCAACGATCGGCCCAAGGCCTGTAACTCAAGGTCCGAGCCCACCAACCGGGCGTGGACCAGCGCGAGCCGTGGGTGCGCGCCCATCCAGGTCAGCTCGCCGCCCGCGTCGACGATGCCCCAGCCGCGGTCGCCCACGGGCCAGCCGTCGCCGTCCAGCAGCAGGGTATTGACGGCTTCGCCGGCGCACGACTTGACGGGGTAGCGCCACAGCCCGGCGACGCGGGCGGTCAGGTCAGCCATGGTTTCTCCAGGTTCAGCGATTGCGCGGCGCGAGGGGCGTTTCGGGCACCGGGTAGCCGGCGGCGCCAAAGGTCGCGACGACGGCCTTGTGGGTGTCGAAGTAGACCTGCCAGTAATGGTCCGTGTGGCAGTACGGCCGCACGCACAGCAGCGGGCCTTCGGGCGTGAACTGCAGGATCTCGATATCGGGCGCCGGCTTGGCCAGCACATTGGGAATGGCCGCGATGGCCGGACGCAGCCGCGCGATGGCGTCCAGCGGGTCCACGCTGTTGGCGACCTTGGCCAGGCAGTCGACGCGGCGGAACGCCTGCGCCGAGTAGTTCTGGATGGCGCTGCTGAACACGGTGTTGTTGCCGACCAGGGTGTGCACGTTGTCCGGCGTGTTGATAGTCGTGCCAAAGAGGCCAATCTCGGTCACCGTGCCGGTCACGCCACCGGCCTGCACGAAGTCGCCCACCTTAAAAGGGCGCAGCACCTGCATGAAGACACCGGCCGCGAAGTGGGTCAGCAACCCGCCCCAGGCGGTGCCGATAGCCAGGCCCGCGCCGGCCAGCAAGGCGGCGAAGGAGGTGGTCTTGACGCCGAAGATGTCCAGAATCGCGAGGATCAGCACCAGGTTCAGCAGCACGCTGAGGATGGAGCGCAGATAGGTGGCCAGCGTCGAGTCGATGCGCTTGCCGCGCTCCAGCGCCGCCGAGAACACACGCAGCGCGATTGAAATGAGCCACCGGCCCACGACCCAGGCGGCGATGGCCGCGAGAATCTTCAAGCCGAAGTCCACGCCCTGGGTGCTGAGAAACAGCCAGATGGCTTCCGTATTCATCATGTCGAGTCACTCCCTGTGAAAACCCGCGCATCGTCGCAGCTGCCGGCCGTGTTTGCCAGGCCTCCAAACCCCGAAATCGAGCGTCTTGTCGGCCTCGCGCCGGTGTTTGACGCCCAGGCCCGCCTGCTGGTGCTCGGCAGCTTTCCCGGCGCTGCTTCGCTGCAGGCAGCGCAGTACTACGCGCATCCGCGCAATGCCTTCTGGCCCGTCATGGCGGCGCTGCTGGGCGAACCGGATCTGGCGACGCGGCCCTATGCCGAGCGCCTGCAGGCATTGCGCCGCGGCCGTGTGGCGCTGTGGGACGCCGTGGCTGCCTGCCGGCGCGAGGGCAGCCTGGACACGGCCATCGAAGCCGCCGAGCCGAGCGATCTGATGGATCTCGTCACCCGGCTGCCGCAGCTGCGCGCGATTGCCTGCAACGGCGCGCTCGCTCACCGGCAGACGCTGCTGGCCCTGGGCGACGTGGCCTTGCCCGTGCTGCGACTGCCGTCGACGAGCCCAGCGCATGCCGGCCTGAGCCTGGCAGACAAGATCGCCGCCTGGCGGGCCGGGCTGGCGCCGTATCTGGTGGCCTAGGATCCCGCCTATGACAAGACTGCTGACGGCCGGGCGATGAAGCCCAAGCCAACGACCTGGGGCCCGGCGACGCTGAGCGAATTCGACGGCGTGCGTTTTCTGCACCTGGACTCGATCTGGGTGCAAGGTGCGATGCGCATTCGCAAGCCGGATCAGCTGGAGCTGGAGTACATCCAGCGCATGTGCGCCTGGATGTTGTGGCGGGACCCGGCCGCACTGGGCGAAGGCCATGCCGTGCAACTCGGCCTGGGCGCCGCGGCGCTGACGCGCTTTTGCCATGGCCAGCTGAAGATGCGCACGACGGCGGTGGAGATCAACCCCGAGGTCATCGCCGCCTGCCGGCAGTGGTTCCGTCTGCCGGGCAACGATGCCCGGTTGAGCGTCGTCAACGGCGACGCCGCGGCCTGGGTCAATGACAGCGCCAACCTGCAGACGGTGGATGTGTTGAGCGTGGATCTCTACGACCATGACGCTGCGTCGCCCGTGCTGGACGACGAGGCCTTTTACGCCGCCTGCCGTGGCGTGCTGGCGGACGGCGGGCTGATGACGGTCAATCTGTTCGGCCGCAGCGCGAGCTTTGCGCGCAGCGCATTGCGCATCGCCAAGGCCTTCGGGTCGGACCAGGTCTGGAGCCTGGCGCCCACCAAGGAGGGCAACACCGTCGTCGTCGCGGCGCGCGGCGTGCAGGTGCCACATCGTGACATCCTGGAGCAGCGCGCAGCTAATATCGAATCACGCTTCAAGTTGCCGGCCCGCAAATGGCTTAGGCTGGTGCGGCCGCTGCCGATGAGCATCCTCAACGCCCTTTGAGAAGCCGAGCCTCGATGTCGACCAAGTCCAAGCCACTGGCTGCCCCCACGAAGACTGAAGGCCGCCTGGAATGGCGCCAGCTGCTGCATTGGCTGCAGGAGGATGGCCTCATCGACGAAAGCCAGGTCCAGCGCACGGAGCAGCGCTTCGCGGCCGGCGATAGCGCCTTGCATCCCCTCGTTCGCCTGGGCCACGCCGCTCTGGTGCGCCTGTCGACTGGCAAGCCACTGGATGTGGACGCATTGTCCGAATGGCTGGCAGTGCGCGCCAAATTGCCTTATCTGCGCATCGACCCGCTGAAGGTGGACGTGGGCCGCGTCGGCGACGTGATGTCCATCGGCTATGCCGAAGCCAAGCGCTGCCTGCCGGTGCAGTTCGGCCTCAATGACGTGACGATCGCGACATCCGAGCCCTTCGACATCAGCTGGGTCGCGCAGATCGAGTCGCATGTGCGCAAGCCCATCAAGCTCGTCATTGCCAACCCGCTGGAGATCGCGCGCTACACGACCGAGTTCTTCACGCTGGCACGTTCGGTACGCGCCGCAGCCAAGGCGGGCGAGCAGAGCCAGGTGGCCAGCTTCGAGCAGCTTGTCGAACTCGGCAAGACCAACAAGCAGCTCGATGCCAATGACCAGGGCGTCGTACAGGTCGTCGACTGGCTGTGGCAATACGCCTTCGACCAGCGCGCATCGGACATTCACCTTGAACCGCGCCGCGAGATGGGTGTCATCCGCTTCCGCATCGACGGCGTGCTGCATACGGTCTACCAGCTGCCACCGACGGTGATGGGCGCAATGACCTCGCGCATCAAGCTGCTCGGCCGCATGGACGTCGTCGAGAAGCGCCGCCCGCTGGACGGCCGCATCAAGACGCGCAACCCAGCCGGCGACGAAGTCGAAATGCGGCTGTCGACGCTGCCGACCGCCTTCGGCGAGAAGATGGTCATGCGCATCTTCGACCCTGAGACCGCCGTTAAGGACCTGTCGTCCCTGGGCTTCGGCCAGCACGACTCCGACCGCTGGGAGAGCCTGGTCAAGCAGCCCCACGGCATCATCCTGGTGACCGGCCCGACCGGCAGCGGCAAGACGACGACGCTGTACTCGACGCTCAAGCGCCTGGCGACCGACGAGGTCAATGTCTGCACCATCGAAGACCCCATCGAGATGATCGAGCCGGCCTTCAACCAGACCCAGGTGCAGAATGTGCTGGATCTCGGTTTTGCCGAAGGCCTGCGTGCGTTGATGCGCCAGGATCCGGACATCATCATGGTCGGCGAGATTCGCGACCTGGAGACGGCCGAGATGGCCATCCAGGCCGCGCTGACGGGTCACCTCGTCTTCAGCACCTTGCATACCAACGACTCGGTATCGGCGATCACGCGACTGATGGATCTGGGCGTGCCGAGCTATTTGATCAGCGCCACCGTCATTGGTGTGCTGGCCCAGCGACTGGTACGTACCCTGTGCCCGCACTGCAAGCAGCCCGACCCTCTGGTCACGCGGGAGAACCTCAATGAGCTGGTGCGGCACTGGCGCCTGGGTGGAGGCGTCAAGCCCTACAAGCCGGTGGGCTGCCTGGAATGCCGCAATACGGGTTTCCGCGGCCGTGCCGGCCTTTACGAGCTGCTGACCGTTTCAGAAGGCGTCAAGGCCTCGGTCGCTGACCTGGCCGCACTGCGTCGTCAGGCCATGCAGGAGGGCCTGCGCCCACTGCGCTTGGCCGGCGCGATGAAGGTGGCGGAAGGGGTGACGACGGTGGAGGAGGTGTTGCGCAGCACGCCGTCCTGGGAAGGCTAGTCTCTCTTGTCTTACGTGTAATCCACAGTCGGGCAGCGTCGACCCGACTGCCAGAATCACCGGCAAGAAAACGCGCGTCCGCGGCGCGCCGGAGGCGACAAGCAATGAAGATCAAAAGCCAGCGGGACTTCTGGTCCGGGCTGATGTTCCTGGTGGTGGGCGTGGCGTTCGCATGGGGCTCGACGGAATACTCCTTCGGCACCTCGGCCCGACCTGGCCCCGGTTATTTCCCTTTCGGCCTGGGCATCCTGCTGGCCTTGCTGGGCGGCCTCGTGCTTTTCAAGGCGTTGACGCTGGAATCAGAAGGCGGCGATCCCATCGGCGCCATTGCCTGGCGCCCTTTGCTCATCATCGTCGCCGCCATCGCCGTCTTCGGCGTCGCGCTGCCTCGCCTGGGGCTGGCCTGCACGCTGCCGTTGCTCATCACGTTGTCTGCCCTGGCTGGCAATGAGTTCCACTGGCGCGATGTGCTGATCAGCAGCGTCGTGCTGACGGTCGGCAGTTGGGCGCTGTTCATTCTTGGCCTGAAGCTGACCATCCCGCTCTGGCCCATCTACATCGTTGGCTGAGGGCACCATGGACCTGCTGAACAATCTGGGTCTTGGGTTCCATACGGCGCTGACGCTGCAGAACCTGATGTACGCCTTCTTCGGCACGGTGCTGGGGACGCTGATCGGCGTGCTGCCCGGTCTGGGGCCCGTCGCGACCATCGCGATGCTGCTGCCGTCCATCTACACGCTGGACGCCACGCCTGCCCTGATCATGCTGGCCGGCATCTATTACGGCGCTCAATACGGTGGCTCGACGACAGCCATCCTGATCAATGTGCCGGGTGAGTCCAGCTCCGTCGTGACGGCCATCGACGGCTATCAGATGGCCCGCCGCGGTCGGGCCGGTGCGGCGCTTGCAGCCGCCGGCCTGGGCAGCTTCTTCGCCGGCTGCGTAGGCACCATCATCATCGCGGCCTTCGCGCCGCCGCTGACCGAGCTGGCCTTCAAGTTCGGCTCGGCCGAGTATTTCTCACTGATGGTGCTCGGCCTGGTCGGCGCCGTTGTGCTCGCGTCGGGATCGCTCATCAAGGCCATTGCAATGATCGTGCTTGGCCTGCTGCTCGGGCAGATCAACACCGACGTCATCACCGGCACGGCGCGCTTCTCCTTCGATGTTCCTGAATTGACTGACGGCATTGGCTTCGTGGTCATCGCCATGGGCGTGTTCGGCTTTGGGGAAATCATCGCCAATCTGGGTCAGCCCGAAGAACATCGCGAGGTCTTCACCAAGGAGGTGAAAGGCCTGTGGCCGACGAAGGAAGACTTCAAGGAGGCCTGGCCTTCGGTGCTGCGGGGCACGGCCCTCGGCGCTGTGCTGGGAGTGTTGCCCGGTGGCGGCGCGCTGCTGGCCTCTTTCGCGTCCTACACCTTGGAGAAGAAAGTCGTCCGCAATCCTCGTGTGCCCTTCGGCAAAGGCGCTATCCAAGGCGTCGCCGGTCCAGAAAGCGCCAACAACGCCGGTGCGCAGACCTCTTTCATTCCGATGCTCACGCTTGGCATCCCGCCAAATGCTGTGATGGCGCTGATGGTGGGTGCCATGACCATCAAGGGCATTCAGCCGGGGCCTCAGGTTATGACGAGCAACCCAGAGCTGTTCTGGGGGCTGATCGCATCGATGTGGATCGGCAATCTGATGCTGATCGTGCTCAACCTGCCTCTGATAGGCATTTGGATCAAGTTGCTGACAGTGCCCTACCGGTTTCTCTTTCCGGCCATCGTCGTCTTCTGCTGCATTGGCACCTACTCGCTGAACAACAACAGCTTTGACGTCTATATGACTGCGGCGTTTGCGCTGCTGGGCTACGTCTTCTACAAGCTGAGCTGCGAGCCGGCGCCGCTGCTGTTGGGCTTCATTCTGGGGCCCATGATGGAAGAGAACCTTCGCAGGGCGTTGCTGCTGGCGCGGGGCGACTGGAGCACATTCCTGACCCGTCCACTATCCGCCGGATTGCTGATTGCAGCGGCACTGATGATCGTCGTCGTCATGCTGCCGTCCATCAAGAGCAAGCGCGAGGAAGCTTTCCACGAAGAGGCGTGACGGTCGCCCGCTGACTGCCTGACTCTTGCCTTGACGTCGGTCGTCCGCGGTCGTCGGCCGGACTCACGGCGTTCTGACGGCGAGCATTGCAAGCCAACGTCGATTGAATACGTTCCCGCCTGCTGATCCAGTAAAAGAACTGGCGCGGCTTCCGCATCCGAAAAACCTATGCTACAGTCGTGGGCTTCGCTGATCACAACGCAGCGCTTGTCGGGAACGGCGGATGGTTGTGAGGTGGTTGGTGGAGCTGGGCTGAAAGGTCTGGATGGCGAGCTGGAGAGTTCGTTGGGTGCTGAAGAGTTCTGAAAAGAAATTTTCGCAAAGTACTTGACGATGCTGCGAAAGCAGATCAAAATCTCGCCTCTTTGCTGCTGACGAACAAAACGCGAAAGCGAGTAGTTTGGAGGTGGTGAAGGAAAGCAAGTCGATGAGTATCGAGAAAGAAATTTTCGAAAATACTTGACGACGACGCAAAAAGCAGATTAGAATCTCGCTTCTTTGCTGCTGACGAATCAAGCTGATT